>DYGY01000029.1 GCA_020724425.1 Thermaerobacter marianensis | reverse complement strand
CTTTTCTGTCAATACCCGCCATCAAAATTTACACCACTACTTGAGATTCTAACAGTATTTGATGTTTGATATCTTCCGATATGATGCCTTTAAGTAGTTGTTTTCTATATTTGGTGACTAATACAATATGTGCTTTTAAGCTGTATTTTCGCCTGTTTTCACGGTTAGGATTCGTATCAGTTACAAGCCCATTTCCTTTAGGTGATGGGTAGTTGACAGTCAGCCCAGGCAATACCTAGATGCCAGAGAAAATACCAGAACCTTAGGGCACCACCACATCCGCCACCCATATAAAGAAAAACATTAATACCTAGTGGAAAAATAGTGAAAAAAAGACGCGTTTAGAAAAATCGAATTGAGTCTCGGACTAATCCAGGGAAAATAGCAGAAACCGTCTGTTATGCAGGTTAAGCATTTGCCGTAAGGTAAGGTTAGAAGATTGAACTCATCTATGTTCAAGAGCCATTTCCTATGACGACGGATTGAGTCTCAAAGAGCCAAATCAAGGTAAAAATAGCGTTCACGGGGTTGCTAAGATTCATTCCATTGCTGTCGTTTCACATAAGGGTCATCATTACTACAGCGCGCAAACTTCACACTATCAAACGGCTACGCAATAAGAAAACCATGGAACTATAAAGGAAATTATCCAAGTGTCAAAAGTTCTCTGCAGTGGAAGAAATACGGACATCACTCCAGTATATCTTAAGAAGCCCAGTTAAGAGATGTTCTCCACAAGACACCCTAGAACTTTTTAACTGGTCCATAAAACCCAGTTGTTAGCGGTGATCTAGAAGAATACAGCGCAACAACCTCCCCAAGAAAAAAACAAACTAACCGAAACCAGAAAGTGTCTCAATGGCAGTTCGGGCGGACTCAAACCTATCTTAACTAGCAAGCGAAGGGATTCGTCTACAAATCTCTGTTTTTGAGCAATAGATCGCCTAATGCGAGATGGACCTAGGCAGTAGGCCTAAACGGCATACTGTTGCCGCCTTTACCAAAACACCTATTAGGTGGGGAAGCTTGAACTCAAGCTTCCCATGATCCATATGATTTGGCTAGCCGGAAGCCCCCAACATGTCATATAAGTGGGGTAGGTTGATACCCACAGGTTTAGTTATAAGAAAAGAGCCATCAATCAGATATCTACTCTGCTTAGATGGCTCTTTATCATATTTATTAGCTTTTCGACACCCTATTTCAAATGAAACTGTAACCATACCTCTTCAAACCGTGAACCATCTTCCATGTTGGGTAAAAACAACACCAGATACTCTGCCTTCTCAGGAATCTCATCAAGTGTCAACTGGAAATATCCCCAGTCCCCGTTCCCTGCAGCTGCAGTAACATAACCGATAGAACCGAGCTCGTTACCATCAATATCTGCAAATACCCAGTTAATATTAGCTTCAAAAGCTCTAGCTATTCCAGATACCTGTACGAGTGTTGGATCAGTAATCCATTCAACGATTCTAAGGTTTGTCGAACTCTCCTTTAAGAAAGGATGACTACCATACAACCCATAAACACGATAGATGAATTGCTGATTATCAACATCAACGAAATTTACTAGACGGTCATCAACCTTTCCATCCATGACCTCCACAGTGTATGGGTAAGTCATAACTGTTGCAGCTAGACCATCAGGTTCTGTAAAGGAAACCTCAATAGTAATTTCCTCATCTGTTTCCTTGATATCGACAATCTCAATCACATAGCCGCCAGAAGTCTTCTCGCCCCAAGTAATTACAAAGAAGGTCTGATCTCCATATTCGATGTAGTGCGCCATGAAGACATCTTTTGTCTGCTCTATCCACTGCATAACTGGTGCTGGATAGATCTCATGTTCATCTAGATCATCTGTTGGCTCATCTATACCTGGAACATCTACAATTGGAGTGGGATCCGGATTCTTAGCTTCCTCTTGTTTACCACAACCGGCGAATAAAGCCATAGTTAAAAACAAAACTAATATCACTGCCCCTACTTTTTTCATAGTATCTCACCTCAATCCATTAGACGAGGCCATATGAAAAAAGTTCCCTAATAAAATAGAGGCATGACATAACGAGCAAGGAAATATAAAACAGCTCCCACAATAATGACAATAGCCGACCATTTAACTGCTTCAGAGCCTACAATTGCACCATCCTGTCTATCTTTCTCATCCATAATAATATCACCTCTATCAATTAAGATGTAACAATGGAAAAAATATAATACTGGATATCTATGGAGAGGATTGCAGGAACACCATCCTTAGGATATATTAGAAAAGCAAATTAATTCAGGAGTCGATTACATGAATCAAAACATTCGCAACGTAGCAATCATAGCACACGTAGACCATGGCAAAACCACGCTAGTTGATGCCATACTAAAACAAACAGGCATATTTAGAGCCAATCAGGTCGTTACAGAAAGAATCATGGATAGCAACGACCTAGAAAGAGAACGGGGAATCACAATTCTTTCAAAAAACACCGCCATTGAATATCAGGGATGTAAGATAAACATCGTCGATACACCCGGACATGCTGACTTTGGTGGGGAAGTAGAGAGAGTTCTAGGAATGGTTGATGGTGTCCTCTTAGTTGTCGATGCCTTTGAGGGACCAATGCCACAAACTCGTTTTGTACTGAGCAAAGCATTAAATCTCAAGCTAAAACCCATCGTAGTCATTAACAAAATGGATAGACCTGATGCAAGACCAGAGGAAGTTGTTGACGAAGTCCTTGATCTCTTTATTTCATTGGGAGCAGACGAAGTACAGATAGAATTCCCGGTAATCTATGCTAACGGTCGCGATGGTTTAGCAACCAAAGACCTAAACAGTGCATCGGTAAACATCTACCCACTCTTAGACGAAATACTAGAGACCATCCCTGAACCAACAGGCAATATCTCGGCACCACTCCAGCTACAGATCAGTGCGCTAGACTATGATGATTATGTAGGCAGAATAGCCATCGGCACAATAAAGAATGGTAAGCTAAACAAAGGTGACCTTGTTACCCTTAGCTACCAGAACGGTAAACAAAAAGAAGTTCAAATTACATCTCTATATACCTTTTCCGGGCTTAATAGAATCAAGACAGATGAAGTAGGAACCGGTGATATAGTAGCTATTGCCGGAATAGAAGACATCAACATCGGTGATACGCTAACAGATAGAGAGAACCCACGACCACTACCAGCAATCAAAGTAGATGAACCAACCCTTACCATGACCTTTAGGGTAAATGACAGTCCTTTTGCAGGCAAAGATGGTCGCTATCTAACATCACGACACTTACGCGACAGGCTCTACAAAGAACTACAAACCAACATGAGCCTTAGAGTAGAAGATACCCAACACCCTGATGTCTTTAAGGTTAGCGGTCGAGGTGAACTACATCTTTCCATCCTCATTGAGACAATGAGAAGAGAAGGTTACGAACTAGCCGTATCAAAACCGGAAGTCATAATGCAGAACACCGAAAAGGGTATCCTAGAACCATTAGAACTCCTGATTATCGACACTCCAGAACAATATCTAGGTCAGGTTATGGAGAGAATCGGTCCCCGCAAAGGGGAAATGCAAAACATGACTCATCAAGGTGACAGAATCAAACTAGAAATAGTTATACCGGCTAGAGGACTCCTCGGTCTAAGACCAGAACTCTTAACCATTACAAGAGGACATGCTATCATGTACCATAGCTTTCTAGAGTATGGAGAATACAAAGGAGAAATCCCTATCAGACAACAGGGAGCACTAGTAGCCTGGGAAACCGGCATAAGCACCACCTATGCCCTATTAACCGCCCAACAAAGAGGCACCCTGTTCATCTCACCTGGAGAAGAAGTATATACCGGACAGGTAATAGGTGAAAACTCAAGAGAACAAGACCTAGACATAAACGTATGCAAAAAGAAACAGGTAACCAACATGAGGTCATCAACCTCAGAAGAAACAGTTCATCTTACACCACCTAGACAAGTCACACTAGAAAAAGCTCTAGAATGGATATCCCCTGATGAACTAGTCGAAATTACACCAGAAAGGATTCGAATCAGAAAAGCTATGCTAAACAGACATGAGAGACAAAGAAAAAGGGGAGAATAGATTTCTCCCCAGACACAAATAACTAACCAAAGGCTCCTAGAAGAAACGGTGGATAATGAACCTCTTAGTGCGTCTCTACCCGAGAAACTAATCAGGCCATTACCCTCTTCTTCTCAGGAGTCTTCTTTTAACTCTTGGATCCTGTTCTTAAGAGCTTCAAGCTGATAATTCAACACATCAATCTCCCTCTGTAGATGAGACATCTCATCTCCTGGCATACCTCCACGAGATCTCTCTCCACAACGTCCTCTACCTCTCCCGCTGCTAGGTCCATGACCCATCGGTCCTCTACCATCACCACAAGGCATTTGTAATCCTTTTTTTGAGCATATGCTCAATATAAGTATCTACCCTATGTTTGTATCTGTCAAGAGAATAGCTTAGAATATACTAGAGGTGATTAGGATGAGAACAGCCTTAATAACAGGGGGGCCAAAAGGTTTAGCTAAATCAACAGCAAGACACCTTGCTAACTTAGACTATAACCTGGTGATGACCTATAGAAACCAAGAAGAAGCCTTAGAACTACAGAAAAAACTACAACAACTGAAACTATTCCCCTTAGATCTCACTAAAGAACAAGACTTAGAAACACTAGTTGCAAATCTCAATAAACAAGAGATTCAAGTGGATATCCTAATTAACATGGGTGGTCCCTTTAACTTTAGAAAAGAATCATTAACAGATATGCCAAAGAAAGAATGGCAAGACATACTTACTGCAAATCTCATTACTCCTATTTATCTCAGCCAGCTACTAATACCCCAAATGCGACAAAGAAAATGGGGTAGAATCATTAACATCGGTTATGCCCATGTCCAAGAGATTCCTGCCTGGATTGGCCATTCAGTATACGCTATAGCTAAAACTGGCCTGGTATCTCTAACAAAAACACTATCTCAAGAAGAACTAAATCATGGCATCACCGTCAATATGATTAATCCTGGTGACATCCGTGCCCCTTACAAAGAAATCGTTGCAAAGGAACAAACACAAACTGGTGGAGACATTGCCCGGGTAATTGAATTCCTCATTGAAGCAGATCATATCACTGGAGCCATCATCGATGTAACCAGTGGTTACCGAATATCCTAGATAGTTTGATGGAAAGCTAAAGAAAAGGAGCTGATACCATGACTACTTTTCTCGCTTTCTTCCCTGATGAGAATTCAGCTAGACAAGCAACTAGGGAAATGAAACAACCAACAGTTGTTTCCTATATAACCACTTACTCAAACCAACATTTTGATGGCAGTGAAGGATTCTATCCTAACCTAACCCCGTACCTAAAAATACCAATTAAAAATACAGATAACTCTCTATCAACTATTGACCACACAGCACATAGCCTCTTTGCAATCACAGGTAGTGATAGCCTTTACCACTCTGCCTCAATAACACAAAGGCTAACAGATTACGGCCTTACCGGTAATGACATCTCAGAAAGCCTAGACCTCATTACCTTAGGATATACAGCCGTATACATAGAAACTCCAGATAAAGAAAAAGGACCAGAGATATTAAAGAAGCATGGTGCTCACAAAATCACAACATTAACACAGGAATCTCATGCTTAAGTGCATAAGATACAGGACAAACAGATTCTACCTCTGTTAGGATCTCAGCTAACTTTTCCCCTTCTTCAATTTCCACTCGAGGTATAACTTGAATCCTTGTAAAACCAATAACTTTACCAGACAAATTAGATTCGCCAATAACCTCAAACTCTATCTTTCGCGGAGTGAGTCCTCTTTTTCTGATTAGGTAACTTGTAGTGATAACAAGACAGCCCCCTAATGCCTGCAACATAACCTCAAGTGGAGAAGCTCCCGTATCAGTTCCTGAAAAAGCATGGGGTTCATCCATATCCAGAGAATACTGCCTTATTGAACTCCTAACTCTAAGATCACCCTGCCATACTGCCAGACTCTTGCTCTCTGTAACTGTCTGCATACAATTATCCTCCCCTTAACAATCTAGCTATAGTATGATTAGGAAGACCAACATTTATCAGTCTACATAACACCTCATACTATAGAATTATCTTTCTTAGAAGTAAGGGTTAGGTTATAATAGCACGGGAGGATTATCTCTAGAGACAAGGAGGTCAGGGAATGAACATGTTAGACAAAATAAAAATTGAAAAGTGGCTAAATGGTAGAGAACTAGAAGAAAACAACTCAGCACATACTCTTTTGCTCTTCTACTCACCCAAATGTCATGGCTGTATATTCTCAGCCTTACCTAACATGGTTAACCTATTTAACCACATGGATCCTAGTGTTTTAAGATTCCTAGCGATACAAATCCATAACAATACCGATGACTGGTTCAAAAAGGAGATCAACCTAGATAAGATTCCCTTTCCAGTAGGGTTGGATCACAACATGGAATCATACAATAGTTTTGATGCCGATGGTGTTCCCCACTGGTATTTCCTTACCCCGGAAGGAGAAATCAAGCATCAAGTTATGGGGTCTGATAGAGGAGCTATGTCAAGATTAGCATATGCTCTAGAAGAGCTTAGTGAGATACCAATAATATTTGATTAAGGAGCGACCTAATGTCGCTCCTCCAATATTTCTAGAAACACCCTGACTAACTTTGGATCAAACTGAGTGCCTTCATTAGATTTTAGTTCTTCTTTAGCTTCTGCTTCACTCTTTGCATCTCTATATGGCCTTACTCTTGTCATAACATCATAAGCATCAGCTATTGAAAAAACCCGGCATTCAATGGGAATCTCTTCACCCTTAAGTCCAAGAGGATATCCCAATCCATCCCAGCGCTCATGATGACCAAGAATAAGGTTGACCACTGAGTATAGCTCAGGAAAAGCTTTGGCTATACGGGCACCTCGCTCTGGATGCTGCTTAATCATCTGCCATTCACTCATACTTAAAGGCTCTTTCTTCTCAAGGATTTCCCTTGGGATACTCAGTTTGCCCAGATCATGCACTCTAGCAAGCAGCCCTAATTTGTCCATTTGCTCAGAAGACAACCCAATCCTTTCTGCTAATTTTAGACTCAGTTCTTCAACACTCTGAACATGTCCCTCAGTACAGTAGTCCTTTTCAGCAAGTCTCCTCAGGAGTGCATCCAACAACTGCTTGGTAACTTGTGAACGCGTAGCATATTTCTGTTCATACATAACTGCATCAGCCTGATTTAAAACCTCATCAAGCATCTTATCAGATCCATAGGTTGTTGCAGTTCCTAAAGCCATGCTCACAGGTAAGCCATGTAACTGGTTGTTATGTTCCTCAATCACCTTCCCTATTCTTGAAAGAACAAGAGCGGCTGCTTTCTCATCAGTATTTGAAAGTACAATAACAAACTCATCTCCACCGATACGGGCTAGAAAATCACTTTTACGTAAAGGCTTCCTTAATAGGTTAGCACAGGTCCTCAGCATCTCATCACCAGCTTTATGACCCATGGTGTCATTAATAAGCTTAAGGCCATTCATATCTATTGAGATAATTGAAACAGGGTAGTCCCTGCCACCCTCTAGTCTCTTTAGTTCCTCTTCAAAATAGGTTCTGTTGTAGGTACCTGTAAGCTGATCATGGAGACTCAAATATTTTAGTCTATCTTCATACAATCTTCTTTCGGTAATATCCTCACCAGAACTTAAAGCCGACTTAACGCCACCATCATCCCAGATCACTGTATACCAGGCTATTAAACGTTCTTCACCTGACCTAGTTACAACAACACCTTCATGATAATGACTCTCTTCACTATCACTTGCTTTAAGCTGATTAAAAACCTGTCTGATCTTCTCACGAGAATGTTCAGGCACAAATTTATCAAACCAATTTACCCCAATAATTTCTTCTTCTTCATAGCCTAGAACCTTAGTACCTTTCTTGTTTATGAGCTGTACTGTCTCATCTTCGTTAACAACTAACATCATAATACCGGCATTCTCAAAGTATCTTCGAGCTCTATCTCTTTCCCGCCGTATTTGGGCTTCTGTCTTACCAATTCTCAACAAAGCTTTAATAGTTGCAACAAGAACAAGTGGTTCAACCGGCTGAGTAAGGTAGGTGTCAGCACCACTCTCTAGACCCTCAACAATATGTTCGTTACCTCGATAAGATGCCGAAAACTGAAGTATGGGTATATGCATGGTCATTGGGTTTCGCTTTAATCGCCTTGCAACTTCAAAACCATCAATATCTGGTAACCTTACATCAAGAAGAATAACATCTGGTTGCCCATCAGCCTTCTCTAGACACTCCTTACCATTCATGGCCTGTTCTACCTCATAACCATGATGCTGCAAAATTCTGCTGGTCGCATATAGACCAGCTAGATTATCATCTACTACTAAAATCCGCACCTTATTGCCCATTATCCATCACCCACCTATAGCTGATATCCTTTAGAAAAGAGATTCAAACAAGCATCCACCACAAGTGAATCATACAGGATACCACTACTAACAGTAATTTCTTCTAAAGCTTTCTCAATAGATTGAGCTGGCCTGTAAGGTCTCTTGGAAGCTATGGCAACCACAACATCTGCCACTGCAATAATCCGAGCCTCAAGACGAATCTGCTCTCCAGACAGACCTAAAGGATAACCAGACCCATCCATACGTTCATGATGTTCAGCTATCATCTCTGCTACTGGCCAGGGAAAATCAATGCTTCTAATTACCTCATAACCTGTTTGCACATGCTTCCTAATAACCTCTAGGTCTCTATCATCAATTGGCCCTGGTCGCATAAGAATCTCAGACGGAACATAAATCTTTCCAATATCATGTATGGCCGCTGCCAGCTTCACAGCCTGAATACTTTCCTCAGCTAACCCCATATCCCTAGCGATAGCTTCAGCCAGCCTGGCCACCCTCAACTGATGTTCAGCAACATAGGGATCACCTTTTTGCAGAGTATAGCCCATGGCAAGACTCATACCTTCAATAGCCTGCCGGAACTTCTCCGCTAACAATGCTGTCTCTTGCTCCTTATTCTTCCTACTAGTCACATCCCGTATCATCTCTACCGCACCAATTATGTCCCCAGACTCATCATACAAAGGATCTAAAATAATCTCAAACCATTGATCTCTAAAATAAATCTCTTCAACTAATGGTCTCAAATCTATAAATCTAGGTAGATCCTTTAACAGCTTTACAGGTAAAATATCTGAATGGACTCTGCCGATAAGGTGTTCACAAGATTCATTAAAAATATTAGCTACCCCACTATTACAGCTCACTACCCTACCCTCATTATCCAAAAGCAAGACACCATCACTAATGGCATTAAAGATAGACTGCCATTGGCTGGCCATAAGAGCATTGTGTTGTTCTGCTTTTTTCATTCGCAGCAATGCTTTAATGGTAGCAATAAGGACAGTATGTTCGACTGGTTGATTCAAATATGAATCAGCTCCACTCTCAAGCCCCTTAACCTTGTCCTCGGTATCCTTATACGTATTAGACAACTGCAAGACAGGAATACGTGCAGTCTTATCTGAATCCTTAAGTAACCTGACCAGCTCAAAGCCATCCATATCAGGCAAATTCACATTAATAATAATCAAGTCAGGCATTTCCTGAGCTAAGTGTAAACATTCCTCTCCACTTGCCACATCCTCAACTTGAAAACCTGCATGACTTAACACCCTGCATGTGGCATACCTTGCAGCAGCACTACCATCTACAACTAATATCCTCTCTGGCCTGTACATCTATAAACTATTCTCCTTTTCTAAGATCTTCTCAAGCATTGACAGTACCACTTCTCTATCTCTATTACACTTATATATAAAGGCTGTAGCCATACACATCACTTCAGAATCTAACTCTTGAGAAGTAACTATGATAACGGGAATATCGGCAGTAGTTTCATCACCCTTCAACCTTTTTAAAACCTCTTTCCCATCCATACCTGGCATAACTAGATCAAGGAAGATGGCCGCAGGTCGAACATCCCTAGCTAAAGAAAGGCCATCCGTTCCATTTTTCGCTTCAACCACCAAGTAGTCCTCACTTAAATAGTCTCTCAGAATATATCTATCAACCTCTTCATCATCAACTAAGAGAATCAATCTATCATTCCCTGCCGATACTCCATAACCACCCTGTAGATCTACCGATTCCTCACCATACCTTAACGGAATTGTAGCAGAAAACATCGATCCCTTACCTAGTTCACTAGTAACAGAAACACTACCTCCCAAAAGCTCCACTAGCTTTTTAGATAAGTACAATCCTAGACCCGTTCCTTTATGAACCTTTTGTAAATAAGTATCTACCTGCACATATTCCTCAAATATCCGCTCTTGATCTCTTTCACTAATCCCAATACCAGTATCTGATACCGAAAAAACTATCTCCTTGCCAGTTTCAGAAAGGTTTGCAATTACTCTAACTTCTCCTCTTTCGGTAAACTTAAGAGCGTTAGAGATAAAGTTGCGTAATATTTGCGATAATTTAGCTTCATCTGTGTATATGGTTTCAACATTAGACTTCTCAAAAACAAGCTCAACTGATTTGGAACCAAACAAAACCCTAAACATCCCTCTAAGTGTAGCAAGGAACTCATTAACATTGATTTCTGTAGGGTTAACGGTAACCTTACCTGCTTCAACCTTTGCAAGATCAAGCAAATCATTAACCATCTCTAATAGTTCTTCAGCTGAACTCTGAATAAAGCGTACCTGTTTGTCCTGTTCAGCTGAAAGACTACCATCTACTCTATCTAGAAGAATTCTTACCAGAGCAATAATTGAGTTAATTGGAGTTCTAAACTCATGACTCATATTAGATAAGAATCTTCCCCTAAAGTCACTAACCCTTTCAAGATGTTCCGCCTTTTCCTCCAACTCTATGGACAGAGCAATAACACCTCGGTTTGTCTCATCCAACTCCCGACTCATCTCAATAAGATCGTGTTCCCTGACTTGCAACTCTTTGAGCAAATAGAGGATATGCTGATCTTGTAGTCTGAGTTCATCCCATATATCAAGACTCAATCCATCTGATTTGTCCGGTATCTTGCTACCCTCATTCAAGGGAATATTAATCTCATATATACCCTCTTTAATGTTTGTAACAATATCTTCACCGGCAAAAAAATCAAGTTCATTCCAGGTTAAGCCCTTAGATATAATCTGTACTTTTAAGTAGTTATCTAAGAATATAACGACAACCGGCCTAGCACTTAAAGAAAACCAACAGACCTCCGAAATCCCAGACACGACCCTTAGCTGCTCCTCTACCGAAAAACCTAGAGAATCCATAGTCTTTCTAGTAGTCTCTTTAACCACCATAATATCTTTAGGTGCTTCTAGTGTGATCTCTCTTAACAGCATAGGAAGCTCTCCTTACGCATTTGGTACCACAATAACCGCAACATCATCCCGACCTCTAAAGCAATCTCTATATAGCACTGCAGCAATCAGAGTAGGGTCCTGCATCCATAAGCCAGGATAATTCTCAGGTAACCACCTATTAGATATACCATCTGAATGTAAGACTAGTAGTGCACCTTTAGGCCAGCGATACACAAACTCCTCTATCCTTCGCAAGTGATAACCAACCGTACCCTCATGAGAGATTAGATTCTTACGCTCCTGATTAAAGATAATAGCACCACTAATGTTCCCCACCCCGGCAAAAATTAGCTTTTCATTCTCTTTATCTAGTTTTGCAATGGCAATAGCAGCTCCCCTAGTACTCCTTAACGCAGCATGCATTGATGTTAACAGAGATTGTGGGCTAGCATCCTCTACAAACACAGCCAAAGCTTCCCTAGAAGCCTTAGCCGCCTCAATACCATGTCCTAGACCATCACTAACCATCACTCTGTCACTAACTAAACCCCACATATCCCCTGAAGCCTGTTCTCCGGGTTTAGGTAAACAGACAAAACCGGTACTCCTAGAACAAGTCTTCCCTTCACAGACATGTGACACCATAACAGTCCCTGACCCATGTACCGAATATATATCAACAAAGGATGAAAGCCTAGCAATCGCTCCTAACCCTATACCAGGACTCCCTGCCGTAGAGTACCCATCCTCTAGACAAACCTCCACATCCATACCATCTCCTGAATCAACAGAGATGATATCTATCCCACAACTCCTAGAATTCAGGAGAATATATCCGCCATCAGCTATATGTTTCAAAAGATTTGTGGCCATTTCAGTTACAATCAGGGTTACCTTCCCTTTACTGGTCTCATTCATTTCTGTGCCTAAGCGTAAAGCTATATTCCTGGCCTCATACACCTGGCTCTTCTCTCTTATATCTACTCTGTATGTACAGTTCATGAACTTGCGGCGCAAAGACCCGTGACTTTAGTCATGGGAGGAACGCCATCCCTCCGTTCAATTAAAAAGGTTTCGCTTTTTCTAGTAAAACTAATTTCTTATAAGTAGCCGGGGCGTGAATCTTTGTACCATCTAGCAATCTTAAATCAAAATAGCCGGTGCTCTTCTGCCAAAGATAAAACATTCTCTGTTATCGAATAATACTTTATCAAATAACCGATAACCTTTTACCAAATAAGGGGCTTTATTGCTCTTGCGAACACCACCTTTTAAAGTATTGGTTTTATGGAGTTGACGATTATTTCTACGCACTTGTTTAATAAAGTAAGTGTTATCTGCTGGTTTTGCCAAGGGATTCCTACTAATACAGCGAGCATCTATTATGTGAGATTTCTCTAAATTGTTAGTGATTCTTGTGTTCTTAGTGATATAACCGTAAGTTAGGTTAACCTTCGGAAAAACTTTTTTAATCTTATTAAAAAAACCAACGTATAATAGTCATCTGACTTTCATCTTTAAAACCTTTGTCTTTAGGAGTAGAGTGAATTTTCTTATGACAAGTTTCGCATAGAGTGATAAGGTTATTGGGTCTATCACCATAGGTTTTACGACTTCTGATGTGATGTACATTAAGGATTTTATCTTTTGATTTGCCTTTGCAGAATTGACAAGTGTGTTTATCACGAAAAAATACGTACTCACGAACATTCCAAAAACCTAACTGTTCTCCTCTTTGATAGCCGACCCCTTCAATATCGGGGTTTTTGATTTTTTGGATATCAAACTGAGCTACCTCGATTACTATATTCTTAATAGGTAAGATATTGCTTACTAGATTGATAACTTTTAAGTGAGTATCTACTTTATTTTGAACGCTAGGTGCTAACCAGCCATCAGGTCTTTTTCGATTAAGAAATCTGGCTTTACGGTAACGAGTTTTGCGGTTTCGCCTACTAGAGCGATAACTTCTTCTAGTAGCTAAGAGATCTACAATATCAGTTCGTGAATCAACCTCTGCTTCAAACAAAACCTTTTCTTTAGTGGTAGCTGATACACAATATGCTTAGTTCCAGTATCAACACCTAAAGATATTGCTTGAACATGAGCTTTGCTGTCGTTAGTTGAATTGTAAAAGGAGTTTGCTTAACTACTTTAGCTTTGCCCTCTCTTAGCATCCTTCGGATTTTGCCAAACCTTTTGGTTGGCATTAAGGGTGTACCTTCTTTTGATAATACATAACCCATGAAAAACACCTTCTTTATGAAAGCAAGTCAAGACTTTCGTCTTGAAAAAACTTCTTCGCCAATGTTATCCCGTAGTTTTGTGATGGCAACACTGTTCACAACCCATTAGAACTGTGTAATCACCATCCGCAGAGCTTGGAGCTAGAGGAGTACTCCAAGCTGCCTATATATTAACGGGTAACGTAGTCTAGCAAAGCAGAATTAGGCTAGTCAATTAGGGCTTAAAAGTATTGCTACTTCAAGCCCGTGACTTTAGTCATGGGTAACTAACTTCCATTTTATCAGGATAACTTCCGTTCCCTCGCCCTCTGCTGATTTAATCACAAACTCATTAACCAAACGTTTAGCCCCACTTAAACCCAAACCCAATCCACCGCCGGTGGTATATCCATCTTCCATTGCTACTTGGATATCAGGAATCCCTGGCCCATTATCTTTAAAAGTTAACCTCAGACCTTTACGTTGCTCACTTGAAATCAATTCAAGAAACATAGCGCCCCCGCCACCATGAACTACTGTATTGCGAGCAAGTTCACTAGCAGCCGTAACAATCTTGGTCTGATCAACCAGACCAAGGCTTATCTCTAAAGCCCACGCCCTAACCATCTGACGTGCACGCGCTATATCATACTCTGAGGTAAGAGGAACTTCCCTAGCGCGTAACACGTCCATCAATATTCTCCCTTTCATCCAAAACTGTATTTAACAGTTTAATACCTTTATCTACATCCAAAGCTGTACGAATCCCCTCTAGGGAAAGACCAAGCTCCACCATCGTTATCGCTACAGCAGGACGCATTCCCACCACAACAACCTCTGCATCCAAAATCTTAGCCATCTCAGCAATGCTACCAAGAATCCTACCAATGAAAGAATCAACAATATCAAGCATACTAATGTCAATCAATACACCCTTCGCTCCGGTAGCAGTAATCTTAGTCAACAACTCATCTTGAAGAGACAAAGCCAGATTATCATGCATATCAACCTGAATCGATACCAGCAAGAACCTATCTATCTTGATTATCGGAATCTTCTCCACCAACATCTCCTCCTAAAACGATTCCTGCCGCTTAGTAACAACCACCCCAGAACGCTTAAGAGCTTCAGCAAAGGCATCTGACAGATTAGCCTTAGTAGACACATCAGTAAAGCGGACACCTAACTGAACCATGGTCTGAGCAATCTGAGGACTAATGCCGCTAATGATACACTCAGCACCCATTAACCTAGCAGCTGTTACCGCCTTCAAGAGATACTGGGCAACTAAAGTATCAATAACTGAAACTCCAGTTATATCGATAATCGCTATATTAGACCCTGTAGCAGCAATCTTTTCTAGCAAACTCTCAAGAACAATCTGGGTCCTAGTACTATCTAGGGTTCCGATTAGAGGCAACACAAGAATACCTTCCCAGAGCTTCACAACAGGAGTCGATAGCTCAAGCATCTCATCCTGTTGCCTAGCAATAATCTCCTCCCTATTCTTAATAAATCTCTCAGTTATATATAAACCCAGTTGATCAATCAATGCAGTTATTTCCCAAACATCATTAGTTAACTGCTCAGGATGTGCTTGAATCTCTCGGCTTAGCAACTTAAACAGGGGTTTCTTTAATGTGAAAACAAAGATAGCTGTCTCTGTAGCACTATATCCCTTTGCAGCCTTATCATTAGATAATTCAGAAAGATAATCACGCATCTCCGCCCACTCATCAGTTGCAATATCCAAAACCGTGTCTTCTTTCAGGCCTTTAGTGAAAATCTTTAGAAGGTCGCTTGCCTGTCTTTCAAATTCCTCTTTGTTAAACAAACCACTATTAAACATCAAGTTTGTATTACGCCTAGAACGTTCTTCTAACCAATCAATAAGCAGTTCGCCTTCATGTTCAATAATCATAGTCGCCACAAGATTCTTTTGCCTTTTCATATCAGTACCTCCACAAATATACATTTAGCAACTAGCATTCTACAAATTTCGACTTATTCCTTTCTATTATACAGCAAAAAGAGTTGTTGTACTTTCTTCCAACAACTCTTTAAAGAAAAGCAGATTCATAAGAAGATATAAACAATTCCAATTAGAGATTCACTCACTAGCTACCCTCTCTAACGCTGTCTTGTTCTTAAATGTGAGATGAGTTTGAGTTACCTCAATCAACCCTGCATCCGAAAACTTATACAATAACCGGCAAACTACTTCCCTAGTAGTACCTACCTTTATTGCCATCTCATCAAGAGTTAATGAACGATAAACTGGTATTCCTTCTGCAACATCATATTGTTCCAACAACACTTTAGCTAACCTATTTACCACGGGCTGAAAAGCCATATCATCAATGGTTTTGCTAGCCTGTCTCATTCTCTTCATCAAAAGGATGGACAGATCCCATAAAGCCCTCTTGTTATCCTGCACAACTGGTAGGATAATATCACCATGCCATTGATACAATACAGTCTTTTCTGCCACCTGAAAAGTACCAGGTGTCGGTTCGCCATCAAACAATGCATGTCCCCAAAACATATCACCAGCCTCAAGAGTTCTTAAGGCTAAAGAACGTCCTTCCTTTGATTCCTTTAATATTTCGATCATGCCTTCTTCAATAAGAATTACATAAGGCCATACTTCGCCTGAGAAAACAAGATATTCTCCCTCTTCATATTCTCTACGCTTAGCTCCCTGTACAATTTTCTGTTTTTCTGATATTGATAGTTTATTCAAGACAGGTAGCTTTTCTATTAAGTCCTTTAACTCAGCCATTCTCTCCCTCCTTTCTTGGGATGCTTTTCACATTTCTAACTGGGTCTAAATTGACGATAGACAACACATTTTCCGACTTCCTTTGCTTTTAAGTATAAGTGTCCAAAAAAATAGTGTCAAACTTGATGACTAACTTTGACTTCAGTCAAAGTTTATAATGCAAATTTCGTGATATTTTTCACATAGAGGTTGTGGTACAGGGCCCGTACTCAACACGCCAAAAACAAGGAGGTTATTGTTATGTCTCAAAGCATTCCTAAACAAACAAGACAGATCGTATTAGCCTTAGTCCTCATAGCTGCAATATTTATGATTGCTGTAGAACCATTCTTAGTCGACGCCATGCTAGATGTGATTCAACCTGCTCAAGTAGCACGTTTTGAGAAATTCACAGCTGAGGGTAATCCACAGGCTCCTCTTGTGGAACCAGCAGCCTACCTTACCGGCTTCTTCTATCCTTTCTGGATGTCCCTAGCAATGTTTGCAGGTCTAGTACTCCTGTTAATTGCCAAACCTCTATATAATGGTGCTAAATGGGCTAGGGCTCTAACACTTGTCTGCCTGTCAATGCCTGCAATCGGTGGAGCATATATGCTGGTACCTTACCTAAACTTCGTAGGAGAAGGAATACCACCAGCCTTAATCATTATGGCATTCGGACTTATCCCATACTTCACAGTTGTTTTGGTAGAAAAGAATGATCTCATGCAAAAGGTCCTTGACTTCTATATCTTCCTAATGCTAGGAGTCACAGCTGCAGAAACCTTTGCTAATGGTCATGCAGCTCACCGTGTCTTAGCAGGTCACCCCGCCATACCAATCTATGCCGAGGGAATCTTTATACTAACACCAGCAAGAAACGTAGCCTGGATAGCCGCGATAGTACTGATTGCAGCCATATACTTCATGTCTCTACGTAAGGAAATCGGCTGGTACCTAGCAATGGCCGGAGGCTTGGCAGCCATGGTCACCGGATTCTCAACTCAATATGTACGTACCGCTACCTATGACTACCTTTATCAGGGCTTGATGGGTCTAGGTATAGTTGTAATACTCCTAATCCCAGTAGTTAAGGAGCGAATGGTTACAGACCACATTGTAGAATAGCTTAGAGCCGGGGATACCCCGGCTCTTTCCACTAATCAACCTTTAATGTCCTATCTCCTTTGGTAACATCTGCATCAAGAAGCCTCTTTTCACCCTTAAGCTTCTGTACATCAGTAATATCCTGAGTAACCTCAAGAGTACCCAAATAAGTACCATCCTTACCCTTCACAGGGAAGTACCTAATCAAAACAAACCTTCCCTGAAAATTAATCCAGAAATCAGCAGACTCTCTTGTTCCAGCCTTAAATTCATCAAGAATCTTACTCACAAGATGAACACTCTTAGGTGGATGACACTTCTGCACTGTCCTCCCAAGATCCATTTTAGTTCTTGGAAACAATCTGCCTTCAGGTGGAGAATTAAAATAGATGACTGTATCTTCCGCATCCACAAAAGTAATATCAACAGGCAAAGCATCAAAAATCCTTGTCACTGTCTCAAAAGGTAGTTCTTCTAGCAACTCAACTAATGCATCACTCACTCTTTTTGACCTCCTCTGGCAATTCGAAATATCCTAACTCGGTAGACTCTTCAGCAATATCATCCCAATCCTCTTTGCTCAATAGATCCAAAGCAGTTGGATAAAGAATTTGATGTTCCTTCATACTGTGCTGAATAAATGTCTCCACAAGGGTAATCATCAACCCATCTAGATATTCTACCAGCTTTTTATAATCCCATCCAGCAGGAGGATTCTCAAGAGCCTTTTTAATTCCTTTTCTTGTACCCTTCATCCGCACATGCTCTTCCCACATAATATGTGGTGGTTCCTCAACCCCATACTTCTCTAGAATAGGGAAGAGAGTATTTTCCTGCCGTACATCATGATTGTCAGTCACATCAATCTTAATCATTAACTCTTTTAGCCTAGCCACATGTTCCTTAGCTTCTTCCATACTGTTAAACTGAGCCATCTCTTTAACCAGTTCCCTAGCTTCCTGTAACCAGTTCAAGATAACTTCCTGGTCTTTAGAGAATCTCCAGAGAGGATGGTCCTCAGGTACATCAACCTTAGCTTCAGCAAGTCCTTCAGCAAAGAACTCTAGGTGCACATCACAAGCATTCATGAGGTCTTGAATAGTATATCCTTCCTGAGTCAACTCAGCTTCAGCTACAGCAATCAACACAGGATCTACTTTCTTCAGTAACTCCTTAAACTGGACCTTGATTTCTTCTAGGTCCTCACCAGAGTTCATTCTCCTCATCAGCGATTTAATATCTTCTTTAAACTTCTCTGACTGAGCAGTATCCTCAGGTTCACCAGCCATAATCTGTTCTGCACCTGCTTCAAGCAAATCTAATAGTTCCTCTACAGACATACCACCACGTTTAGCAATTTTAACCATATCCATTCTAGGTGCCAATAGGTTCCTTACAGTAACGTTTTCTAAAAGCTTATATTCAGGCCTTAAGGTAACAAGGTAATCTTTAAGCCCAGGATACTCTTTCATTGCATCTGATAGTTTTGTTTTCTTATTTATGTTTAACATTAATTATCACACTCCTTGAGACTCATTGTACATAGTATGCCCAACGGAGACTGTGATATAGGACACCAACAGAATGTTAACTGAGTTCACATGCATACCAGTTTGAAAGTACCTCTTCTTTAATAAAACCATGTCGAAAATAGAAATCATAAGCTAACTTATTAGAACTCATCACAATAAGTTTAATCAAATCTCTATCCTTCAATCTCCAGAGACAATATCGCAAAATATCTCTTCCCCAACCCTGGCTCTGACGCTCAGGAACTACAGCAATAACCTCTATCCAGGCTATATCATCTTTCAAAGCCAGTTGATACATACCAACAGGTCTATCGCCGTGATAGATGATGCCTGCCTTATCAAGATTTCCCCCATACTGTTCTAGAACTTCAGACATATCATCTTTTTCTAGTACAGCCCCATTAGGTGAAGTCAGAAAAGCCTCATTATGAACAATTCGGAAGTCCTCAGCAGTATTAAGATCCAACTCTCTAACAGCTAATGAAACTCGCTCAACTTCTCTACCCTCATACCTTAATATCACTGCAGAATAACCCAAAGCAAAACCTATATTTTCTACCACAACCTTAAATCTATCATCTCTTAAGCCAAGCTTAACACTACAGGGGCATAACTCCCTAATGTCAACTAGTCCCCTCTCAATAAGCAGATTAACAACTTCTTCACTATCTGCATAAACATTGGTCATAAATATCTCTTTCCGGACAGCAATCTCTTTAGTTATAACCCCTAGAGTGCCCTTGGGTTCACCAGCAAGCCAGTATGAATAGTACGTGGTTCCCTGGTTAAAAAGTCCTCCAGAAAAAACCTTTATCATCTCTTCATAATCTTTATAAAACCAGTTCTTGCCAAACTTCTTCAAGAACTCATACAGTTCCTTCCTCTTCAGATCATCTAATTCAGCGAATGTTCTAATCATCATATCTCTTCCCCTAAATAACTAGGTATTGCGGTAAACAATAACCCATATTCTTTCACTCTTTCTCCAGTGATTGTTTGCCAGTGTTCCTTGTAACTAGCAATCTGAGGCAGATAATAGCCATATAGTTGACCCAAGTGTTCCTCTGAAACAATATGATCAGACTTATAATCAATTAGTACCCAGCTATCCTCTTCCAAAAAGGCTAGATCAATGATACCACCAAGGTATGTATCATCAACAAACATCCCAAAAGGGACCTCTGTTAACTTTATCTCTGCCTTTAGAATCCTCTCCCAAATATCGGACTGCCTAAGTTCTTCAATTATCTTTATAACCTCATCCTCTTCAGACTCATCTCTACCCTCAGCAACAAGGATCTCTCTAACTGAAAACTTCTTTTCCCTAATAATTAACTCTAAAACCCTATGCATGACTGTACCCCAAGAAAAACCTTTACCCGTCTCCTCTCTTAAAGGAGTATCCCCCGAATCTTTGCTAATCTCAGTAATTGTCTTCTTAATATAGCTACTCTTCTTTATACTCTCAAACCTTTTTGTCCTTGTCTTTTCAAAGTTGATAAACTCTGTCCTATCATGTTCCATACTAACCGATTGCTCGTCTGCCTCACCAGAAGGCAACTTGACAAAATCCTTTTCAAGAACATAAAGCTCTAAACCTTCCCAGGCACTCTTTTGTGCTGCAGTACTAATAAACAATGTATCTCTAGCTCTTGTAGCTGCCACATAGAGAAGCCTTTGTTCTTCAGCCTTCTGATACTTTTCCTCCTCTACCTTGTATAACTCCCAGTTAACCGGTTGAGCAAGAGCAATATTCTGAAAACCCTTCTTCTTGTTTATTTCTAGATAGCCCTTCGCCTTATTTCCCTGCCGTTCCACATGAAGTCTAGGAGGATGATTGTTAGCCTTGCTGGGGTTTGCCAGAATAACTACCTTAGCCTCAAGCCCCTTGGCCTTATGCAAATTCATTATCCTAACACCAGAGGATCTCCCCTCCACATCTAGCTGATCCTCAATGCCTTCTTCAAGTAGCTGACCAAAAAACTTAACTGCATCAGCAAAACTGGTTTGACCAGCCCTTTCCCTCCCCCTTATTAACTCAATCATCTGAATAATAGACCCGGGGTTATCTTTCTGTATAGCCAATGCTAAAATCCCTGATTCTTCGGCAATACGGTTAATAGCTGTACTTGGTGGCATCTCCTTTGTCCATTTCCAGTATTGTCTTAGCTTAATCCAGATAGGTTCAAAATCTTCAGAGAGTTCAGGTAAAGGAGCTAGAAAAGAGAAGACCCCACCAGCTTTCCTTAATAAATATAACTCCTGGTCACTTACACCAAACAGTATGCCTCTCAAAGTAGCTACCAGAGGAACAGGATCATCGGGATCACTAAGAGCCTGCAAGAGATAGTACAGTTCTTTTAACTCAAGAGAACTTGATAGATCACTATCACCAGCAATACTAAAAGGAATTCGATAGGCAGCTAAAGCCTTACCATACTCAGACATATGCTTCTTATACCGAACAAGAATCAAAAAATCCTCAGGTACAAAATCAATCGCCTTTTTGATCCAAACAGCAATCTGCCTAGCATCCTCTTTTACCAAATCTTCTTTCTTCTTTTTCTTATCTACTGGAAAGAAATATAAACCAGCTAACCTAGATTCATCTTCCCGTAGAGCTTCCATGGACACAAACTCTGCTTGATAGGGAGGACCCTGCTTAAACATCTCTTCAAAAGTAATATTCACAAAATCAACAACCTCAGGCAAAGAGCGGAAATTAGCTGTCAAATACAAAGCACTGCCTCCGGTAGCCTCAATCTGCTTCTTAACCAGAAAATATGTATCAATATCTGCCCGTCGAAAACGATAAATGGACTGTTTGGGATCCCCTACCACAAAAAGAGAACCAGGAATGGGTACAATCTTAGTCCAGTCCTTTTCAAGCAAATCCGTTCCTGTTAAATACATAATAATCTCAGCTTGAATCGGATCTGTATCCTGAAACTCATCAACCAAAAGATGAGTATATCTTCTTTGAAAATACCCCCTCACTTCTGGATGATCCCGCAATAGCCCACTAGTCTTTAGGAGGAGATCTTGGAAATTAACCACACTCTCCTTTATCCTTAACTCCTGATAGTACCTGCCTGCCGGAACAATAATCTCCATTAGATATTTATAGCGGTATTCCCTCCAGCTCTTCAAAGCTGGCATTAAGGTCTGTTCCCTGAATAACTCATAGAGATTTTCCATCTGTATGGCTATTTCAGGCTTTTCCCAGCGCTTCTTTGTAACCTTGATCTCCTTATCCATTAACTCAAGAAGTCTAAACAGATAGAAGTCCTTTTCTAGGTCAAAAATTCTTCTCCATTGCCTAGCCATACGGATAGTCTTTTGGAGATTGTCCCAACCACCCTCTGGCTCCTTTATAGGCAGATGCTCAGATACCTTCTTTAGCAACCCATATAATTCCACCCTAACAGATTCTAAATCTGGATAAGGTACTTCAATGACTGGCCATTCCACATCTGGATACATATTTAAGATATGATATGCCTCCTGGAGATCCTTTTCTGAAACATCTAGGATTCTAAGCATATCAAGCTTTTCTGGTCCCTCTACCCTTAACCTTAGCAAATATTCTTCCCAGGCTCTCTCTTGCAAAAACCTCTCCTCTAAACCCTCTAACTCCTTAAAGTCTGGAGTTATCCCCGCTTCAATAGGTCGTTCCCTTAGCAATCTAGCACAAAAGGAATGAATAGTCCCTATATATACTCGATCTAAAGTACTTAGAGCATCTGATACTCTCTGCCTCTCCACACCACTTTCACTTCTTGATGCTTCCTCTAATGCTAACTGAAATCTCTCTTTTAATTCCGCTGCAGCCTTTCTGGTAAAAGTTAGGGCAGCAATATTCTCAACCTGTGCTTCACCAGAGACAATCAACGCTACGAGTCTGCTAATCAAACTGCTGGTTTTTCCCGAGCCAGCTCCAGCCTCCACTAAGAAATTTCTCTTCAATTCTTTCCTGATTAGCTCTCTTGCCTGGTTATCTGATAGACTATTCAAACCTGTTCAGCTCCTTCCAGACAGATAACTCCTGCTTCTCCTTTAATCTTTCTACAGCCAGAGGACTACGGCAAACAATCCTGTAGCTACAGAAAGGACACTTTCCACTATTATTAGCTACAAAGAGACCTTCTGCTAAAGTATCAAACAAGACTCCCAAGAGCTCTGTAAAACATTCTCTTCCTGACCTATCCCTTCTAATAATCTGTCCTTTACCCTTTTCCGTTGGGAAAAGATAACCAGCCACAGCAACTGAAGCCTTATCATAGCCTGACTGCCTTAGTATCTCTTCAGCAACCAGAGCATATAAAGCATGCTGCAGCTGAGTTCCTTGCCGATAATAGGATTTGTCATCATAATCATAGGTACTACCTGTCTTAAAATCCCAAACAAAATATCCTTCTAAGCCCTTATCTAGTCTGTCAATCTTGCCTCGAAAAGCCACCTTGCTTCCATCCTCTAAAGAAATCAAAACAGGGTCAGCTAGACCAAGCCCAGCCTCTTTAACCTCTTCATCACCAAAACCAAAGGGTACCTCAAGAAACAAAGCCTCACTTTCAAGTTCCTCCTGCATCCTTAAGAAAACCTCAAGACCTCTTTTTAATTCTTCCTTCTCTCTCTCATAGATTCTCTCACTAGGAGGCGGTAGGACCTCTTTAAGATCAATCAATAGCTCATCAGCTAGTTCCATTAACCTAGAAGGTTCAGCCTCTTTTAAATACTTAGCATAAAGATCATGCAAAAAGGATCCTCTTTGCAAAGCATTAAGCCAAGCACTAGGATCCCAAACCAGCTCTTCTACAGGATTAACTCTTAAGATAAATCTTAAGAAATAGGCAAAGGGACAACTAGCTAGATATTCCAACTGAGTAGCTGAGAGAACCTTACCACTAACCCTAGGATCAAACTCAACATCAATAACTCTACCATCATAGGCAGTTACCTTTGAAGACATACGTAAAAGCTCAGCATCAATACCCTGACTTAAATTAGAATAGCAGGACATAACAAGATCTAATTCAACCTGATCTAAACCTAGCCACCATTCACCTATAGTCACTGCCTGAGCATTTAGATAACTAACAGGTAACCCCAAAGCCTCCATTAATTCAGAGTAGTCGGCTTTGACCCCATGTAGCAATCTATAAGCCTGCAAGAAAATAGCTGCCGGTGAAGCAGCCCTCCCCTCAACAACATCAAAAGAAGAGAAACTAAGGGTAACATGACCTCTCCTTGAGGCAAGAAACCGTGTAAGACTAAAAGTATTTTCCTGCAACCTCAAAGAACTCAAGGGTAGACCAAGTTTATCTCTTTCAACATCAAGCAAAACAGGATCAGACAAATCACTCCCCGGAAAACCTTGATCCAAACCAAGCACATATGTATATGGTCTTACAACCCATTCACCCGCTGTATACCCTGAGACATGTAAATGCCCTGGTTTGGGCCCAGAAGCCCCCACCTTTACATCTTCAATAGCTGCCCTAATACGCTTAACCGCCTCTTTTTGGCTAAGCTCAATATCTATCTGCTCACTTAATAGCTCCCTTAAGATTGCTACAGCAGCTCCATCAAAGTCATTACCTACATAGCCATAAATCTCTAGAATCTCTAAAAGACCTTGAGAAAGCTCTAAGACAGAAACCTTCCCTTCCGCAGGGATATACTTAAAAAGCTCTTGTATTAACTCTCTACTTTCTCCTACTGCTTTCTCCTGCCACTCAAGCTTGTCTGTATCTTCAGTTCTTTTCTCTCTTTTCAAAACAAGTAGCTGACCATCCAAAATCCTTAAGTATCTATCCCTACCCCAACCTATATTGCTCTCCCGTAAGACTCTAGCCACCCTCCGGGGAACAGAAAAAAGCAAACCATCACTTAAGATCCTAGCTAACCTGCTGGCTGAATAATTTTCTTCAATCCAAGCTAAAAGCTGCAGAATCAGCTTTGCAGGATTAGTATACATAAGTGGGATTCCCGATGAGAAAGTACAGGGAATCTCCAAACCTAACATCTCAGCATAGACATATGGGATATATCTTTCTCCAGACCCATATACCAGATGAACCCTATCAACAGGAATATCCTGCTGAATGATCCTCCTTGACACTTCTCTTACCTCATTGCTAATCCCATAGCTATGAAAGAGTTCAAGCTCAACATCCTTTGTATTCTCTTCTTGTTTGTAGAGCCAGGAAAAAGCAGATACAGCTTCTCCGGTCTTTCCTTGAAAAAATATACCTTCAGGCTTTTGTATTCCATATACCGGCTCTGCAGCTAGAACATTCCTTCTATCCCTGCTCACCCGCTCCAAGAACTCATACTCCAACAAACTCCAACCCAGCTCACTAGGGATGAGAAGAAGACCATCCAAATCTTCATCCATTGCCTTTCTAAAAATCAGTGCTTCATCTAGCAATTCCTGACTCTCTAGAAGAGACTCATATCTCCTAACCATACTTTGTATTTCTAAACCCTTCCTCTCACTTACAAAGAACCCTGTAGCCAAATCCCCACTAAGCAATCCCGCTAATCTAATCTCCTTAAAAGCTGGATGAAGAACCCTTGCCAGTTGACCACTATCATATATCTCCTTAAAATATTGCAGTTCTCCATCTGCAGCCATCTCAAAAAGAACATTCTCTAAAAGGAATAGCTCTCTACCATCACTAATTGCCTTTAAACCAGTTAGTTCCTCTGCTAAGCGTATCGGGGTTCTTACATGAACATTAAACCAGGAACTCTCTTTCACTACCGCTTCCAAAAGGGAATATCCAGCCTTCATTGAGGGAACAACAAGATACTTTTTCTCAACCCTATTGTCCTTAAGAACTTCTGATAAACTGTTTAGAAGAGCATTCAAAAAGAGCACACCCCTTCATAGCCTATTCAACCCAATATTCTCTAATATTTCCTAATAACCCTGCAAAAAAAAAAGAGCCTATATGGCTCTCAAAAATCCTCTTTCCTTAACTCCAAAAACTCCTTTTCTTCTTCATAACGTTTTACATATCGCCCCACTCTTAAGACCACATTGGGATATACCCTTCGACATTTGATGACACCCTCATCACCCACATTAACCTGAGTAAGGCTTAATGCCTGAGAACCCAGTTCATTCACATCTACCTCTTTTCCTGCTGACACCTGACCACCTCGAACAATTCCAGGTTTACCGGTCACCCTAACCCTCATGCCCCCAGAGAGGTACGAATTGAAGCTGCCCTTACCTAAAATCAAAACATCACCACTAGCTTCAAGATATGAGTTTTGAATAGAACCTACCCTGATATCTGACAAGTTTCTAAGACCTAGTTCCTCAAACTCTTCTTCCTGAAGCAATAGTTCCTGCACCAACTCAACAAACTCTTCAAACTTAATCTCGACTAATCTGTTTGGTTTAAAGGCTCTGCTAACTTCCAAAATAGTGTGGGTTAAATTAGTATCTAGATGATTCTTTTCACTAATCTCTTTTTCAAGTTCAGCAAACACTCTCGGAACATTGCGATAGTTTTTTTCCACAAGCGCTAACAACGCTCTGCCATCAGCTTTAGGAATGTTCTTTAATATACTTAGAAGATCTCTTAACTGTCTGTTAAGATACCTTATCTTAAACAATATCTTCTGATAGACTGCAGTTTCGCCTCCCGCCCTTACATGAGACCCAACCACATTACCAAGAATCTCTACACTTCCACCAGCAGAGATATCGGATTTGTAGACATTACCATTAATTTTAATAAACCCACTGGCATGAACCCTCATTCCATCCTGAACATTACCCGCTATAACCACATCACCTTCATACTTTAGATGCCCACTCTTGGCATCAACATCTCCATAAGAGGTAAAAACTTGGAAGACCTTTAAAACCCCACCCCTAAACTCAGGTCGGCCAGGTCTGGCAGCTACCACCTTATCCCCATGAATCAATACACCATCACCGGCTCTTAAGATAGCTTCCCTAACCTTTGGTGGTGCAATCTCATTGCCACTAACATCAATTCCAGGTTGCCCTAATACTGCAGGAATCTTATGCGCAATAACCTCACCCGCAGCTACTGAATCCAATTTGCGATGATCTAAAAGATCAGAGAACTCTTCTTCCTTCTCTTTAGGATATAGCAGATTAACCTTACCATGTTCACCATTAACGGGTTCTTGACCCACAGCTACTTGATGCCACTTACCATCTTTAGCTTCAATAGCTTTCCTGATAGAGTCCTCATCAATGCCAAAAACTATTCCTTCATCTACAAGCTTCTTAGTTGCCTCTTCAACTGTTAGGGAATTCAAAGGCTTAGAAACACCTGCAACCTGGAGAATTAGGTTGTGACCCTCTTTCTTGTCAACAAGTCTATATTCAATACCCTCTTTTTCTTCGACTTTTATTTCCGCATTTAATCCCTGGTCCCTTACCCTAATCTTAATGTTCCTTTCAGCTTCAACATCTACAGGTATCTGAAAGTCTACACTGGTCTCTTCAGATACAACAAACAAACCTGAAGCAGGGTTAGCTCCATCTATAGAAATCCTAAGAGGTTCTCTAACCTCAATAGTTGGATACCTACCAAGTCCTTCAGGATTGCTTACCTTTAAGACTCCTTCCTCTAGCCACGCCATACCATCTAATGCAGTCTCACTATCATCTACAGTAAAGACCTTAACGACCATCTCATTTATCCACTGTCCATTCTTTGCGACCTTGCGTTCAGACAGTATCTCTATCTTTAATTCCTCTTCGTTAACACCAAAGAAGTGCCTCGCCTGTTAGAATCTCAAGTAGTGGTGTAAATTTTGATGGCGGGTATTGACAGAAAAG
>DYGY01000028.1 GCA_020724425.1 Thermaerobacter marianensis | reverse complement strand
AGCGAGTCCAGTGGACTCGCTATTTATCTATAAAAAAAGGATACCCGCAGGTATCCATTCAACCTTCCTTAACCTCTATACCCCTCTCAGCCAGAGCCTCAATAAAGTGATCCGGATTAATCACCGCTTCAGGCGCAAAAACACCCTTCCTACCAATCTCACCACTACCTAAGAGCAAAGCACCAATCGCCAAAGGTACACCAGTAAGGTTGTTCATATGATCAACAGCCTGATAAACCAAATGCTGCTTCTCCCCATTTACACTCCCCAAAACATCTACCCTGATACCTGACATGGGCACACTAGGCTTGCCTATCTTCTCCAAGACAGGCAGCAGAGCCTTAACAACCTTACCAACTAGTTGCTTTTTCTTCCCACTATTAGTCAGACCAAGTCTAGCAATCACTATGGCTAAAGTATTTAAGAAATCCTCAGTCAACCCACCCTTAAGGGTAACTGTCCTAACTCCAGGAATATACTTAGGTAATGTAACAGGCTCAGGATGACCCAAATGATACATATTCACCCTACCAATTGGCTCTAGAAACTCCACTCTCTCTTTCCCACTACCAGCCTGAACCAATACCTCTTTCCCATCCATAAAGCTAACAACCCTACCCGTAAAGATATGAATAGTGTGCAAAACCACCGCAAACCCCGTAGAATCAGCAGAACTACCCGCCCAATAGATATTAATCTCATCAACCTCATCAAGATTGTCTGCACCCTTACGTGCTAGAACGTTGCTTAAACCAGGAGTCCAGCCCATACCGGTTAGAACACTCAAACCAAGCTCTTTAGCCCTCTCATCCAAAGGCAAAATACTGCTCACCGCATCAAAATCATCACAGATACTGACATAATTAACACGAGCCTCTAAAGCAGCCTCCACCACAACCCTCTCATAGCGATAGAAAGGACCAATGGCACTTGCAGCCACATCCATACCCTTCATGGCAGCCACCAAAGTCTCCGGCCGATTAGCATCAACCCTAATAGCCTTTACACCCAACTCCTTAGCCAGTTTCTCTGCCGCGTCAATATTCAAATCAGCAATAACTAGTTCATCCACCTCAGGTCTTCTAGCCAAATCCCTTACCGCCCGACTACCCATATCTCCAGCTCCACCTAGAACCACAATCTTCACAGCTATCACCCCTTTACCTCGATTATACCCAAGAAAAAAGCCCTACACCAGTAGGGCATATCCACTCACATACCTTTATATATCGCACTCAAAATAACTAAAGCCATCAAACCTAAAAACATAAACATATGTCGCCATAAAGACTTCTTGCTCTCATCCCGCATAGCTAACCCTCCTTGTATCAACCCAATAGTTCGGCAAGTAGACAACCATTTCCTTCTCCACAGCAAAGGGAAATCCATCCTCTAAAGAGAAGATAACCTCAACCAGCAAAAAGAAGGGCGGGAAAACATGGCTGAAAAACTAAGAGAGATTTCTGATCTCTCAAGAGAAGAACTCCTAGAATTCGTCACAGATGCAGCCAAACGCTGGCTGGCCCATGATGGCCTCTGGTTTCAAGCCATAGAAAACAAACACGGCATGGAAGAAGCCATCGAAATGGACAGACTAGCCTGGGAAAAATTCACCGTCAACGAAGCCAACCGCATCATAAAACAACTAAACCTAGAACCAAACGGAGGCCTACAAGCCCTAAAACAGGCCCTAAAATTCCGACTGTATGCTCTAATTAACGAACAAGAAATAATAGAGGAAGATGAAAACACCATCGTCTTCCGGATGAATCGCTGCCGGGTCCAAGAAGCCAGAAAAAGAAAAGGGCTCCCCGACTTCCCCTGCAAACCAGTAGGGATTGTTGAATATACAGGCTTTGCTCAGACAATTGACCCAAGAATCAAAACAGAAATAGTTGCCTGTCCACCCGATGCACACCCCGACGAATACTACTGTGCCTGGCGCTTCAAAATCTAAACTCGACAGGCAGAGGAGATACAATCTCTTCTGCCTCACCATTTTCCCTTGGAAAAACTAACCTAAAGGCATGTAAAGCAACCCGTTGCCACTCCTTAGCCCCATAAAGAACATCACCCAAAATAGGATGACCAATATGACTTAAATGTACCCTAATCTGATGCCCCCTGCCACTCCCAAGATTAAGCAACAACAAAGTACAATTCTCATATCTCTTTATCACTCTAAACCTAGTCACAGAATCCTTACCAGATTCAGTCACATACCGCTTATATGGTTCCTCTCCCCTGCCCACAGGCAAATCAATCACACCCTCAGAAACAGCAACCTGTCCCTCAACAAGTGCATAATACTCCCTGATAATCTCACCTTGTTCCATAGCATTAGAGAGAAAAGAATCAACAAAGGGATCCTTAGCAAACAAAATTAACCCCGAAGTCTCCTTATCTAACCTGTGTAAAGGCCTAACAGCCCTTCCATAACCCTGCTTCTCATAATATCCTGCTAAAGCATTAACAAGCGTACCAAAACCATACCCCTTAGTAGGATGAACAACAATCCCACTCTCCTTATTAACCACCAGAACGTCTTCATCCTCATAAACAATCTCAAAGGGCCAATACTCAGGCTCAACCCCCAAAGACGGCCCATTAGGCAAAAGAATCTCCACCCTATCCCCCTCATAGAGAGAAACCCCCGGTTCCCACCTCATCCCATTAACAAAAACCATACCCTGATTCTTAATCTTCCGAATCAGAGTCCGGGAATATCCAAGCCTCTTCAAATACTGCCAGACATAACTCCTCACTTCATACTCAATAATGATATCTCTCTTTGCCCACATATTTTTCCCCTTGACACATATCAATATTTTTTGATACATTACCATTACTAGGAGGTGAACTAACTTGGCTGACATTCTGAAGGTATCCAAAGCTCTAGCAGACCCCATCAGAATAGATATACTCAATCTATTACACCAGGGAACTAACGTCTGCTGCAGTGTAGCCGAAGAAATGAACACCAATTCTCAAAAAGGCCTCTGTGTCTGTGATTTTGTAGACCATTTGGGTATGAGTCAATCCAAAATTTCATATCACCTACGTGAACTAAAAAACGCCGGTCTCATCAAAGAACAAGCCATCGGTCGTTGGAACTACTATACCCTGAACAAACATACACTGCAAGCATACCTTCAAGAAATACAAAAACAGTTCAGCTAAAAATTTTACCCTAATTCATCAAGAATTTTTGATATGAGGAGTGACTAAGATGGATAATCTTAAAACTAAAATCAACACACACTACAGCAGCATTGCTCAAAAGGCATTGAACAACGGTTCAGACACCTTCCCGGTTCTCTCCTGTGGCAGTGTAAAAACAATAGAGAACTTAAATCCAGGAGAAACCATCCTTGATCTAGGCTCAGGCCCAGGACGTGAAGTACTGCTAGCAGCCCAAAAAGTGGGCCCCACAGGCAAAGCCTATGGTCTAGATATATCCCTAGACATGCTAAAACTAGCAAACCACAACAGAGAGAAATTAAACATCACTAATGCTACCTTTCTCCAGGGAGAGATGGAGGACATACCCCTACCAGACAATTCAGTAGATGTGGTTATCTCTAACTGTGTCATCAATCTCTCCTTGGACAAAACAAGAACCATCTCAGAAATCTCTAGGGTATTAAAACCAAAAGGACGTATACAGATTACTGACAAAGTTACTCTAAACCCCCTACCACAACAAGCCAGAAAAGATCCAGAACTATGGTGTGATTGTGTAGGTGGCGCAATCACCATAGACGAGTACAGACAAATACTCGAACAGATAGGCTTCATCAATATTGAAATAGAAGTAGAACACCAGCAAGGCTGCTGTGGAGATCAAGCCCTTGATGCCTTTATCTATGCTGAAAAATCTTAACCCTAGCAATCTTGAGGAAGCCAAAAAACTTCTAGCTACAGCCAACCTACCCCTAGCTGGCTGGCTAGACCACCTAGAAAACACCCTAGTTACCCTTGATGGTAACAAGGTAACGGGTACAATCTCAGCGGAAATATATAACCAAAAAGCTCTCTTGCGCTCCCTAGTAATTTCAGAGGCTTATCGAGGCCAAGGCCTTGGAATACTCCTCACCAAAAGCCTCTTAAGAGAGCTCAAGGAAAAAGACATAAAGGATGTCTTCCTCCTGACCACAACAGCCAGAGACTTCTTCACCCGTCTTGGCTTTAAGGAGATAACCTGGGATGACTTACCAGATATCCCCTCAGCAGAACTAAATGGTGCCTGCCCAAAAACAGCTACAGCCATGCACCAGCAACTACTCAAACCTTAGTGATTCACTCAATACATCCCTGTTAGCAATCCTAGCAGGGATGTAAGCTATCAAAGGTAGCAACAAAAGACCTACAACCACAGCATTCACCATCGCCTCAATCGGCCACCAGAACTCCAAGAGCACCCCTGAAGAGACAAAAGTAGCTGCCACCATACTCATACCAACCAAAGAACCTAGAACAATCCCCAATATAACACCAGCCAATCCCATCATCAAAGACTCCCCGGCAACCATCCAATATATATTTCTCTTAGTCGCACCAGTAGCCCTTAAAATAGCCAGCTCCCGTCTTCTCTCCAAAACAGCAATTAGCAAAGTATTAACTACCCCCAAAGCTCCAACCAACAAGGCCAGCATAGCCATACTATCAGTTAACAAGAAAGACTCAGCCACCAAGGCATCCACATCAGCCCGAAACTCACCATGAGTCTTAACAGAAAGATTATGACTCTGACCCCAACGGCTCTCAATCATGTGAGCAACCTCATCAACCCTACCATCCTCAACATTAATTGCCACAGCATCAACTCTTTCATCCTGCCAGTATCTGATATACTCACCCCTATCCATATAGATAGAACCCATGCCCGTACCAAAATCACTAACAACACCAGCTATCCTGAACCATTGTTCACCTTGGGGAGTTGGCAGCAAGAGATGATCCCCCACACCAAGCCCTATCCTCATGGCAACTTGTGTGGAAATAGCGATACTACCATTCTCATGTAGTTCTTTAATCAGAGTCTCACTATCAGGCCCCTCCTGCACAGTAAACTCAGCAAACTGACCAAAATCTCGCATGTCAAACACCTGTAAACTTGCAGTAACATCCATCTCCGGCAGAACTATTGAAGTAAACCGCTCAGGTGAAGCTAAGATTACCCCTTCAATTTCTGACAATTCGCCGACAATTTCCGGGGAAATACCCACATCTGAACCAAGACCAAACCAGCTAGAAGTAACAAGCATATCCCAACCAATATTACTGTCAACCCACTTCTCAACCTCCTTTTGATAACTAACAGACATGGCACTCATACCCAAGAGCATGGTCACAGCTATAACCAGAGCCGCTACCGTAGCCGTAGTCCTACCAATATTCCGCCCAAGATTATCCGCCGCCAACCTCCCATAAAACCCAAGTGGCCTTAATACCACCCTGCCAACACGACTTAACCCTCTAATCATCTTCGGTAGTAGAAGTAGAGTACCTAAAAGCAATAACCCCACGCCAATACTCCCCAAAACTTCACCATTATACCCCTCTAAAACCTCTGGAAACAGAAAAGCCAATAGCAACAAGCAACCGATTAAAAACACTATAACTCCACTAAAACTCCTTAACCCTCCATCTCCAGTTTCCACATCAACACTTAAAGGATCACCAATATAAGCCTCAACCGGACTAATATCCATAGCCCTCTTAGCCGGAAAGAACGCTGCTAAAATAGCTACAGTAGTACCTAAACCCAGAGCAACCATAATATCAAAACTATTAACACTCAACTCGCCAATATTGAATCTCCACATAGATAACAAAGTACTGCTCAAACCCGAAGCCACAGTCCCAGCCAAAATAACACCAAGAGCAAACCCCAAAAACGAACCCAAAAGCCCAATAATGACCGCTTCACTTAGGATCAGACTTAAGACTCCCCCTCTAGTCATACCCAAAGACCTTAACAAGGCAATCTCTTTTCTTCTTTCCTGTACACTCACACTCATATTGTTATAGACCAGAAATACCCCAACAAAAAGAGCTATGGAACCGGCAAGACCCAGGAGAAACTGCAAACCAGCCAGCATACTCTCAACATCCTTACCCCTAGAAGCCGGCCGCTCCACAAGACCTAAACTCCCTACCATCACCTGAATCTCCTCTGCTGACAAAGAACTATCTCTTTGCAAGACAATATCGATCACATCATATTTATCATTCCTCTGAAAGACCTCCTGAGCAGACTCCAGAGGAATAATTGCAAAAAGGCCAAGATTAGTCCTCCCAGCACCTTTATCACTCATAAGTCCACTAACATAAAACTCTTCAAACCCATTAACTGTTAATAGAGAAACCCCATCACCTATCCTGACATCTAGCAGGTTAGCCAAACTCTCAGTCAAGAGAATATCTCTATTCCCACTTAGTTTCCCAACATACTCATAATCCCTTACCAGCCCATCTAACTCCCAATCTACCCCATATACCAGGATATTAGCTTCACCATCAATAATGCTGTGATTGCGCACAGTTGGTATGGCAGCCTCTATTCCTTCAACACTACCTAACTCAAAAACCAGTTCCTCTGGCAAGCCCGAGTTCCCATGACTCACGATCTGATAAGAAGCCCTACCACTCATCTGATCCATCAGCTGATAATATGACTCCAAGGTACTCCTGTTTACAACACTTATAGAACTAAAAATAGCCACACCAAGCATAATTCCCATAAGAGTCAAGAACAACCGCCCTTTACGGCTCTTAAGATGAGGCCAACTAAACCCCCTCATTAGCTTAAGCATGGCCATTCCCCACCTTCAGATCCTCTGCAATCCTGCCATCTCTCAAGGTGATTATCCTATCCCCATAGGCAGCAGCCTTAGGATCATGAGTCACCATAATGACAGTCAGATTCAATTCCTGATTAGTTTCCCTTAATAGGGTCAAAATCTCCTCACCAGTCTTAGAATCAAGATTACCTGTTGGCTCATCTGCCAAAAGCAGTGCTGGATTACAAACAAGAGCCCTAGCAATGCCAACCCTCTGCATCTCACCACCAGATAACTGATCTGGCTTATGTCTCTTCCTCCCACTCAGACCCACCATAGCCAACACCCTATCAACATCTGTATCAACATCTCTTCTGTTGCCTAACAACAACGGCAGAGCCACATTCTCCTCAGCAGTCAGAGTTGGCAAAAGGTTAAAGAACTGAAAAACAAAACCAATCCTGTTTCTTCTAAGCTCACTTATCTCCCTATCCTTCATCACACTTAAGGCCCTACCCTCAAAATACACCTCCCCACTACTAGGCATATCAAGGCCACCGGCCAGATGCAGAAGGGTACTCTTCCCAGAACCACTAGGACCCATAATAGATAAGAACTCTCCCGGTTGTACCTCCAAACTAACATCGTTTAATGCCCTTACCACCTGAGTACCCCTTTGATATTCCTTAGATACCTCTTCAATCCTTATCACCAGCCCTACCTCCTATCCAAGCCTTAATCTTACCCTCGGCATGATCTAACCAGCGAATATCAGCTTCCGCATGGAACAATGCTGCATCCATCAAAAGATCAGTCATCATATCCCCTTTCCCAAAGGATAGCTTCTGCTGAGTCAACTCACTCATCTTTTGTAAATACATCCGCTTTTGTTCTCTAATTAGCTCCAATAAGCTTTCACTATCCTCACTCTGCCAAGCAAGCTTCAAGAAAAACTCATCCCTTAAAGGCTTCCTTTTGCTGACCGGTTCCTTTAACCAACGATGAAACTCCTCTTTCCCCTTTTTGGTAATCCTATAGGTCTTCCGCTCCGGTCCCTCACCAAGATAACTCTCCCACTCCACCATTCCAGCTCTGTTCAACCGATCCAGAGTAGAGTAGATCTGACCATAATTCAACTCCCAAAAAGTCCCCGCCTTTTCCTCAAAGGCCTGCTTAAGTTCATATCCATGTCTTGGTTGTTCCAATAACAACCCTAGTAAACCATGTTGAACCGACATAATATCACCCCACTATATACTAGTATATATACTGTTATATAATAACTCAATGAAAAATTTTCTTGTAACAATACTACTAACGAGTTATACTTGAGATAGATTCTCAATGAGAATAATTTTCACTTGGAGGTTTGATAAATGAACAAAAAAATAATTGCCCTAGTATCTCTTCTCATACTTTTAGCTACCCCTCTTGCTGGTTGTAGCAACCAAACCGAAAAAGAAACACTAGTCATATACTCAGGCAGAAAAGAACAATTCGTCATGCCTCTCATAGAGAAATTTGAACAAGATACAGGAATCAAGGTTCAACTCCTCTCAGGCAATGCCATAGAATATGCGCATCGGATTATGGAGGAACAAAGAAACCCTCAAGCAGACATCTTCCTAGCCAATGACGCCGGTGTAATGGAGTATCTAAGACTACAGGGAGCCCTAGAACCCAACAACTCAAAAGAGCTTGCTAACATTCCTGCTAACTTTAGAGCAGAAGATGGCTCCTGGGTTGGCCTCTCAGCCAGAAGCAGAGTCCTAATGTACAATAAGGATCTGATAACCGAAGCAGAAATGCCTCAATCAATCCTTGACCTAACAGATCCAAAATACAAAGGTCAATTTGCAATCACCAGAGCAGGAAACGAATCAATGATCTCCCATATCTCAGCATTAAGAGCTGAACTAGGAGATGAAGCTACAACAGAGCTCCTAAAAGGTATCCTTGCCAATAAACCTATAATAACTAGCGGCCATACCGATATCCGTAAAGCCGTAGGTTCAGGGGAAGTAGCCTTTGGCCTTGTCAACAACTACTACTTCCACCTACAGCTAGAAGAGGAAACCCACAACAACGTAGGCGTAATCTACCCTGACCAGGGAGAACAGCAAATGGGAACCTTTGTCAATGTGGCAGGTGTGGCCATAGTTAAAGACGCCAAAAACATGGATAATGCCAAAGCCTTTGTTGACTTTCTGCTGCAACCAGAACAACAAGAACTCTTTGCCTACAACAGCAAAGAAACACCTCTGGTAGCCAATGTACCAACCCTAGACTATGCCAAAAAGATAGATGAATACAAACACATGAGTATGCCCCTTAGCAACCTAGGCACAGTCTGGGAAGACACCGTAGATCTCATGGAAAGAGCAGGTTTTTCTGAATGAATACACTAAAGATAGCCCGGGAACAATCCCGGGCCCTCTGGCTTAATATTTGGAATGGTAGACCTCCCGGTATGGCTCTTCTAACCCTGGCAGCAATCACTGCCTTAATAATGGCCATACCCATTCTCTATGTCTTCCTAAGAGCTATACAGGGAGGAAAAGAACGCTGGCTTCTTCTTTTAAACCAGCGCATCCCCGAACTCATGTATAGTACCCTTACCCTAGCTTTCGTAGTAACTATGGGAGCAATACTATTGGGAACACTGTCTGCCTTCCTGGTAGTACGGACTGATCTCCCAGGAAAAAAAACCTGGCAATGGCTTCTGGCACTGCCTTTAGTAATTCCACCATATGTGGGAGCAATAACCTATATAATCATCTTTGGACCAACGGGATGGGCAAAGGAAATCCTGGGTACTGCCCCCTTTAACATCTATACTTTCTGGCCAGTAGCCTTTATCCTTATCCTCTTTACCTATCCCTATGTCTATCTTATTACCTCATCCTCCCTAAAGAGGATGAACCGAAACTATGAAGAAGCTGCTCTATCCTTAGGTCTTCCATACTGGCAGGTTCTCCCTAAAGTTACCCTGCCCCTATTAAGACCAGCCCTAGGAGCTGGAGCAATCCTTGTCATTCTCTATGTCCTATCTGACTTTGGTGTGGTTGCCCTGTTACGCTACCCCACCTTCTCAAGCTCCATCTATTTTCAGATAACAGGACGCTTTGATCGTTCCGGAGCAGCCATACTAAGCACCATGCTTATCATGCTTACCATGATATTTATCTACCTAGAACACAAAACAAGAGAAAAACAAAAATACTATCAAACAAACTCATATAGAAGACCCTCAACAATATCTTTGGGCAAGTGGAAAACACCAGCACTAATACTGATTATCTTAATAACTACCTTTGCCCTCCTGCTACCCCTATCGGTCCTAACATACTGGAGCTACCAAGGGATAGCAAAAGGGGCCCTTAACCAGAACTTCCTAAACTATACTCTAAACAGTCTCAAGGTATCTGCCCTAGCAGCAATACTAGCAATGCTCCTTGCTCTGCCAGTAGTCTACCTAAAAAGCAGATACCCCGGAAAGATAACTAGCTTAATAGATAAAATAGTCTATGCTGGCTATGCCTTACCAGGAGTAGTTGTAGCTCTAGGAGTAATCTTCATTTTCAACACCTACCTACCCTGGTTCTATGCCACACCGGCAATGCTAGTCCTAGCGTATATAATCCGTTTCCTGCCCCAGAGTCTTCAAGCCAGCGGCTCAGCCCTAAATCAAGTATCACCAAAACTTGATGATGCTGCTAGGAGCCTAGGCAGTACACCACTAGGAGTGATAAGGAAGGTAACCTTCCCTACAATCCTCCCTGGAATATTAGCCGGAGGAGCACTGGTCTTTATCAGTTCCCTAAAGGAACTACCTGCAACCCTCCTTCTTAGACCAGCAGGATACGATACACTTTCAGTGCGCATCTGGATAGAAGCTAGTGAAGGTTTCTACGATATGGCTGCACCTCTAGCCCTATTAATCATCCTGGTATCCATTCTCCCAATCAAATGGATGCTAGAGAAATACTAGGAGGAAAAAACATGCCAGTAATTGAGTTGAAAAATATATCCAAGACATACCATGGCACCACAAAACCAGCCCTAAAAGACCTTTCCCTCTCTATCAACCAGGGAGAGATCCTCACCCTTTTAGGTCCCAGTGGTTGTGGGAAAACCACAACCCTAAGACTAATTGCCGGCTTTGAAAGGCCAGACAAAGGAACCATACTCCTAAACAACAGAACTATAGTAAGTCAGAACACCTGGATACCCCCTGAAAAAAGGGGTATCGGTATGGTCTTTCAAGACTACGCCCTTTTTCCCCATCTCAATGTGGAAGACAATATAGCCTTTAACCTAAAAGATAAGAGCAAAGCTTTTGAGATGCTAGAATTGGTAGGCCTAAAGGGATACAACAGACATTTGCCTAGTGAACTCTCTGGTGGCCAACAACAAAGAGTTGCCCTAGCTAGAGCACTAGCAAGCAACCCTAAGGTAATTCTTCTTGATGAACCCTTTAGCAATCTAGATGCAGACCTTAGAATACAAATGCGCCTAGAAGTAGTACAGATAATCAAGGAAACCAACACCACAGCCATCTTTGTCACCCATGATCAAAAGGATGCTTTAGCAATCTCTGATAGAATAGCTGTATTAAACAACGGCACCTTAGAACAACTAGGAACACCAAGAGAGATCTATCAGTATCCCCATACAAGATTCGTAGCTGAATTTGTTGGCCAATCAAACATCCTTGAAGGCATCATCGGCGAAGATGGCAGGACAATCCACACAGACATAGGACCAATACCCTGTCACCATACCCATAACAGCAAACCAGGAACCAAGGTCTTTGTATCCATTAGACCAAGTAGCCTAGAACAAGACCCTCAAGGTCGACTCAAAGCAATAATAGAGCACCTTACCTATGGTGGTGACACCATTGATGCTGTAGTCAAAATAGGTGAACAAGAACTCTTAGCCCATCTCCACCCAGAAGAAGTAATACCTCCAGGTACAGAGATTAACTTCAGGATACTGCCAGACTTTATAGCAGTCATAGAACACTAATAAAGGGAGCCCTAGGCTCCCTCCACCATTTCCACAATATCAAACAAAGAACCAACAGCCACATCAGGAACAATCTCTCCCCGATACAAATCATTCTCAAAAGGCTCCTTCATTGTCACCAATATTGTTTCCATCCCTAGAACTTGAGCCCCGACAATATCAGCTTTAAGCCTATCACCTACCATAACAACGTCCTGAGCCTCACAACCAAGCCTCTTAAGCACATACTCAAAAGTTTCTCTAGCAGGCTTACGTTTCCTTAACTCCGCAGATGTGGCAATAACATCAAAATACTCACCCAACTCAAATCTCTCCACCAAAGATACAATTAACCAATGAGAAGTAGCGTTAGATAACAACCCTAAAGAAAAGCCCCTCCCCTTTAGATGCTGTAACACTCTATGGCTATTAGGGAACAGAGTCCAGGCCTCCCATTCAGGACCAAAGAAAACCTTAATACCCTCTAGAATCTCCTTGGAACCCAACTCATATCCATGTTGCCTAATAACTCTTCCTAGAGTCTCTTCAGCTGGATATTCAATCAAGGTCTCCTCACTCAACTGATTCTCTCTTTCCCTCAAGAAGTCCCTGACAATTTCCTCTGCTGCCCCTAACTCCTTTCCCTTAAGAAACCCTTTTAGCTGTTCAGCACCTTTTGCAACTAACTCCTCAATATTGCCATCTAGATACATCAGCGTACCACCAAAATCAAACACAAAGGCCTTTAACATACAATCACTCCCTCACAATACATTCTACCTCACTTTCCTGTTGCAAAAAACCAGCTTCTGTGGTTTAATATTCCTAAGCACAATATATAGTATCTCTTTCTAGAGATACTAACTATGTATAGTATGGTGTCCAATCGGACTTAATAGGGAATCTGGTGAAAAACCAGAACTGTACCCGCAACTGTAAGTGCTGACAAAATGAGCAAACCACTGTATTAAAGTACGGGAAGGGCTCAGAGTAGGGGGAAGCACAAGTCAGGAGACCTGCCAAACTACACCTTGTTTCATCTTCTTCGGGCATTGAGTAGATGGGATGACTGTATAGCCAAACTATACCTTCGTTCCGTCCGCTCAAAATTCCTGAGCGGACTTTTTATATTCTAAGGAGGTCAAAAAATGTTTAAAGACTCAACCCAAATCATCAACACCTTTCTCTCAACAGCAGAGAACAAAAAGACAGACTACCTAAAACACGAGAACAGCAACTACGTGTATTCCCTACCCCTTCTAAGACACAACCTCAATAACAAGGCAGAAGAAGACTATCTTCTCAATCGCATCCTGCCTAAAGAACTCAAGGAACTATATGAAGAAGGTATAGTATATATTCATGATAGACAACTAAGCCCATACTGCCTTAGTGTCAGCTGTCGTGACATTGCTACCTTCGGTATCCCCACTAAAGCAAAAAATATGCTGGCCTCCCAACCAGCAAAGAGACTAGATACCCTGCTTAGACATTTTAGCAATGTCATCGTTTTAATGTCTCAACAGGTATCCGGTGCTGTCATGCTTTCACAAATGTCAACTATTTCAGCCTCATACCTGTACTATGAGGAACAATATGGCAACAAGACACATTCAGCTGATCAACTAAAACAACTCTTTCAAAGCCTCATCTGGGAAATGAATATGCCCCTAAGAGCCGGTTCCCAATCAGCCTTTTCCAACATTACCTTGGAGTTTGGTAAGCCCTCTGAAGAGATTAGAGATGAATACATAGTCATTGCCGGAGAAACATTAGAAATCAAGTATCAAGAGATCCCTACAATATACTTCAATCGCATCAATCAAGCAATCATTGATGTAATGGCAGAGGGTCCGGGAACAGGCATCCCCTTTACCTTCCCCCTCATCACAGTTCAGATTGATGATAACTTTGATCTATCCAATTCCCAATTCCTCTACCTCTTAGAGAAGATGTATAACTGGGGTGGTGTATACTTTGAGAACTTCCGGACCAAACCCTTTGAAGATTCATACTACAAAGAACTGAATCCCTATCTCAAGGCCAAGGATCCTGAAGCCAGCCGCAGTCTCTGCTGCCGCTTACAAATCGATCTTGAACTTCTCACACGCATAGGTAGCGGTATCTTTGGCAGTTCCACGGGCTCTACCGGAGCAGTACAAGTACTCAATCTCAATGCCAATAGACTTCTAATGGAGTATGGTCATGACAAAGGACTCTTGTTCACAAAACTAAAAGAATACCTAACCATCATGCAGAATGGTCATCAGGCTAAAAGGAAATGGATAGAAGACCACAAAGAACTGTATCCAACCTTTTTTGCCTTCAACAAGGATCTCAAAAACTATTTCAACGTCTTCTCCCTTACGGGAATGCACGAAGGCCTAATTAACACTGGCTACAGTACCGGTCTAACAGATCCCAATGGCAAAAAACTTGCCCATGAAATCATGCAATACATGACAGAGATAGTAAATGAATTTATAGCCAAAGACCAGGTAGCCTGTGGAATAGAGTATGCCCCAGCAGAAAATGCCGGCATTAAACTAGCTCGACATGATCTTAAATGGGCCCAAGAGCAGCAAAGAGATATCTTTGTTCAAGGAGCTGACGAAGATATCTATCTAACATCAGGTTGTATGCTACCCTTCAGTGAAGAAAACTTCTTAGAACAACTAGAAAACAGTGCTGAATTCCAGGGTTATGCTACTTCAGGTAGTGTGCTCCATCACTTCCTAGAAAGCAAAGTAGAACCCCCTCAATTAGCCAAATATATTGATAACATCTTCAAAAAACCCATTAACTACATTACCCTGACACCCACAATAACAAGCTGTCTAAACTGTGGTCAGCAAGTGATTGCTCAGGATGCCAGAGACATACACACTTGTCCAGTTTGTGACAGTGATGACTTAGCTACCTTCAGTAGAGTAATAGGTTATGTCAGGATGATCTCTCGAAAAAACATTCGGGTTGAACAGGGCTTCTATACAGGTGAAGAAAACTTTTGGAGTAAAGCCAGACGCTATGATTGGAACAGCCGTATCAAACTAGAAACTCTAAGACATAGCTCATGAAATTCTACAAAAACATCATCAGAACATTCAATGATTTACCCAATCATAGCTCCCTGTTAATCCACTCCCTGATTGGCTGTAACCTTAAGTGCTTTGGCTGCCACAACTACAGTGAGATTGTAGCAAAAAAACATCCAAACTATTACACAGAAGCAGAGATACTAAAGCAAATTGCTCAAAACGGCTTCATGTTCGATGCAGTAATTTTTAGTGGTGGTGAATTCCTGATTGAAGATCTCAAATCACTAGAAAGATTCCTAAATAACCTAAGAGAACTCTTCTCTGGGCATATTATCATCAATACTAACGGGACATACCCCGAAAAAATTGAGTATCTCCTTAATCATAAGCTTGTAAGCGGCTTTCATATCGACATGAAACTACCGTATCATCTCCTAGACCCCATAAAAGACCAGGATATCTATCAAGCTATTCTCGGAGTTAGATTAAACAAAAGGCTACAGGAGAAAATATTAACCTCTATCGAGATAGTAGTTAAAGACAACAGTCCCTATAGTCAGATAAGGACTGTCAAGTACCCCCTTTTGACCAATGAATTTTTCAGGGAAACTCAGGAATATCTATACCACTTGAATTTAAGCTATCATAGTCAAGTTCCCTACCACTTAAATGACTTTACCTATATCGATTCCGCTTCCTAATGCATTAATAAGAACTCTAGTATATAGAAGACCCCGTAACCTGAACGGGGTCTCTTTTTCTAACTCTTCAATTTTGGATCCAAGGCATCTCTTAATCCATCACCTATCAAGTTAAATCCAAGTACCACAAGCATAATCGATACACCTGGTGCCACCGCAGTCCAGGGAGCTGTTTGAATATATGCCCTGGCATCAGATAACATTCTACCCCACTCAGGTAGAGGTGGCTGAGCACCTAACCCTAGGAAACCCAGAGCCGCTGCCTCTAGAATAGCCTTACCGAAGTTCAATGAGGACTGAACAATGATTGGAGCAAGACTATTTGGCAAGATATGTTCCCAGATAATCTGTACATCCTTCATGCCCTGAGCCTTAGCAGCCATAACAAATTCCTCTTCCTTAAGGCTTAAGACCCTAGATCGCACAATTCTCCCAAAAATCGGTATGTTAACGATAGCGATGGCAATCAAAGCATTTTCAAGAGACGGACCCAAAATAGCAACAATAGCGATGGCTAGCAAAATCGCCGGGAAAGCAAGCATAATATCAAATATTCGCGATATAAGCATATCAACCCAACGACCATAATAACCAGCCATCAGACCAAAAAGTGTTCCAAAAATTAAAGCACCGGTAACCGCGAAAAAACCGACCCTCAATGATATCTGTGCTCCATATACAACTCTAGAGAAGATATCCCTACCAAGATAATCCGTACCAAGCCAGAACTCTGAAGAAGGGGCTTCTAATCTTCTAAAGAGATTTCTTTCATTAAATATTTGCTCATCATAAGAGTATGGTGCTATCCACGGAGCAAAAATGGCGATTAGCACAAAGCCCAAGATGATGAAAACACCAACCATTGCTGCCTTATTCTTACGGAAGGCTCTCGCTGCATCCTTCCAAGGAGAAGTAACTTCAAATTGTTCTTGTTTTATCTCTACATCTTTTGCTGGTTCCATGCTGAATCACCCCTATCTATATTCAATCCTTGGATCAATGTAGGCATAGAGTATGTCAACCAGAAGGTTAATCATAACAAATATAATCGCCACTATCAGGATACCTGACTGAATAGCCGGATAATCTCGATGAGAAATGGCTTCATATATGTACCAACCTATACCCGGGAAACTAAAAATCGTTTCGGTTAGTACCGCACCACCTAACAAAGCACCCGTCTGCAAACCCACAACCGTTAATACTGGAATAGCTGCATTCTTAAAGCCATGGCTATAGATTATCCAGAACTGATGAACACCCTTTGCTTTAGCGGTTCTAATATAATCCGAACGCAATACTTCAAGCATACTCGATCTTGTCATTCTGGCGATAATAGCCATAGGAATAGTCCCCAAAGTGATTCCTGGTAAAATCAAATGCTTAACAACAGTCCAAAATTGATCAAGACGCCCTTTAATCAGCGTATCAATCAGATAAAAATTCGTCACAATTTCTACCGCATCTCTAGGGTTTTGTCGTCCAAACGCCGGCAACAACTGTAACTCTTGAGCAAATATCCATTGCAGCATCAAACCTAACCAAAACACCGGCATTGAAATACCAATCAAAGCCACAATCATAGCCGTATAATCAAATATCGAATTCTGCTTCCAGGCACTAAGAATACCTAAATTTACCCCCACCACAATAGCAAATGTCATCGCAAATAAAGTTAATTCAATCGTTGCTGCCAAAAAAGGTTTAATCTCTTCAGCAATCGGTTTCTTAGTTCTTAATGATGTACCCAAGTCTCCACTCAACAAACCTTTTACATAAAGACTATATTGCACCCAGTACGGCTCATTAAGTCCCAATCTTTCTTCAAGTTCTGCAATCGCATCTGGAGTAGCTTGTTCTCCCAAAATAACCTGGGCTGGATTTCCGGGTATTAAGTGAACGATTGAAAAAGTAATTAAAGTCACTCCAAAAAGAACAGGAATGAGCATTAATAATCGTCGCATTATATAAGCTGTCATCGTTTCACCTTCTTCAATACTGGATGTCAATTAATAAAGGGGAGTAGAGCTCATGAGAGTCTCTTTACGCCCTACTCCCCAATTCAAATAAGGAGGTTTTATCTTGCCAATTCCACGTAAGTCAATGCTTCACTTGTTGATGGATGTGGAATATAGTTTAGAACCTTGCTTGAACCTGCTAGTACTGGCCTATTGTGTACAAGCGGAATCCAAGGTGAATCTTCATGGATAAGAGCTAGAGCCTCTTGGTAGATTGCATCTCTCTCATCAACATCTGTAACGTTCTGAGCTAATTCCAGTAATGCATTAACCTCTGGATTGTCATAGAACGTACGGTTTCCACCAGGAATAGCATCACCATGTAACAGGTTGTAGACAAAGTAGTCAGGATCACCATTAACACCTGACCAACCTAACATAAACACATCCTGATAACCATACTGGGTCTCTTCTAGATATACAGCCCACTCTTTAGTAACAATGTTGGCCTTAAGACCAACACGAGCAAAGTCAGCCTGCAATGCTTCAGCAGCTCTCTGTGGATCTGGCATATATGGACGTGCTACAGGCATGGTCCATAAATCAAACTCAAATCCATTAGGATATCCTGCTTGGGCTAGCAATTCCTTTGCCAACTCAGGATTGTAGGTGTACTCTTCTAAGCTATCATTGTATCCCAAGTATCCCGGAGGAATTGGGTTCTTAGCACTTACAGCCAAGTTATTATACAAACCGTCAATCAAAGCATCCTTGTTAACCGCATGATTCAGAGCACGGCGCACAAGTGGGTCATCAAAAGGTGCCTTTTGAGTATTAAACCCTAAATAACCAACGTTATTAGGTGCACGCTCAAACAACTGTAAGTTTGGATCTGCTTCAATAACAGCAACATCATCAGGATTCAAACCATCCATGAGGTCAATCTGACCAGAACGTAATGCTGTCAAACGGGCAGAGTTATCAGGAATTACCTTGAAGATAACCTGATCTAACTTTGGATAACCTGCCTTCCAGTAGTTAGGATTCTTCTCTAAGGTAATACTGTCATTCTTACGCCATTCCTTAAATACAAATGGCCCGGTTCCTACAGGATTCTCTCTAACAGCTGGGCCATACTTCTCAAAACTTGCAGGAGAAGCAATGGCAAAATAGCTAGCACCCATGTTCTGAATAAAAGCAGCCATTGGCTTTGTCAGAACAAACTCAACTGTATGATCATCATGCTTAACAATTTCCTTAATCACATGACCTGCATCACCCTTTTGACCTCCAAAAAGGGTCCTGTAAACTGGATAGCTATAACCATGCTCAGCAAAGTGGTATGGATGCTCAGGATCAGCCCAACGCTCAAAGTTAAAAATTACTGCATCAGCGTTGAAGTCTGTACCATCATGGAACTTAATACCCTCTCTTAGATAGAAGGTATAGCTTAGACCGTCATCAGAAATATCCCAGTCATGAGCAAGTCCAGGACCTACATAGAAGGAATCTCTGTCAAACTCAACTAGTGTCTCAAGAATCTGCTTAGTAACACGGGATGACTCACCATCTGTTACACTAGCAGGATCAAGACTGACAGAATCTCCACCTCTAGCAAAAATCAATACCTGTGGTTCTGTTTTTGCTCCAGTATCTTTAGGAGTATCAGCAGGCTTAGTAGCCGAATCGTCTCCTCCTAATAATGCCCATCCTAGCGCAGCTACCAAAACCAGCGCTAGAGCGACTATCATTCCCTTTTTCATGCGTTATCCCCCTTGAATAAAGATATTTATCAAAACGTACCTACTCATATAAATGGCAGGCAACGTAGTGACCATTACCAACGTCCTTAAGTTCAGGCCTTTCAACCTTACACACATCCATAACCCTAGGACAGCGAGTATGGAAAGTACAACCACTTGGTGGATTAGCCGGACTGGGGACATCCCCCTTAAGGATAATCCTTTCCTTCTTGTAATCAGGGTCAACAACCGGAACAGCTGACAACAATGCCACCGTATAAGGATGTAACGGATTCTCATACAACTCATTAGTGTTAGCCAACTCAGCCACCCGACCCAAATACATAACCGCAACTCTATCAGAAATATGCCTTACAACACTCAAATCATGAGCAATAAAGATATAGGTTAGATCAAAATCCTTCTGAAGATCCTGCATCAGATTTAAGACCTGAGATTGAATTGACACATCAAGAGCAGAAACCGGTTCATCCGCCACAATCAGCTTAGGATTCATAGCCAGTGCTCTAGCAATCCCAATCCTCTGACGCTGCCCCCCACTAAACTGGTGAGGATAGCGTTTGGCATGATAACTATTCAAACCTACAACTTCCAATAACTCCTTAACTCTATCTCTCCGTTCTTTAGCAGTCCCAATCTTATGGACTCTAAGCGGAGAACTAACAATCTTCTCAACCGTATGTCTAGGGTCCAATGAAGCATAAGGATCCTGAAAAACAATCTGCATATCCCTACGCATCTTCCTCATCTCTTCATGCTCCAACTTGGTAATCTCTTTACCCTCAAACCAAATCTGGCCCTCTGTAGGTTCTATCAAACGCAACATGGTTCTTCCGGTAGTCGACTTACCACAACCACTCTCACCCACCAGGCTAAGAACCTCACCCTTATAAACCTTCAAAGAAACATCATCAACAGCCTTTACAGACCCAATAGTCTTACTCAAAATACCACCTTTAATATCAAAATACTTCTTCAAATTCTTTACTTCCATTAGTACCTCAGCCAACTTCTGCTCCTCCTTCTACTGTGTAGAGTAGACAACGTGCTGTATGTCCTGGAGTAATCTCAACTAGTTCTGGACTCTCTTTGAAACAATCATCAAAGGCATACTTGCATCGAGGAGCAAAACTACAACCACCCTTAATACTGCCGGGTTTAGGTACATTTCCAGGAATAGAATAAAGTCTTTCCTCCTGCTGATGAACCTTAGGTAAGGATTCTAGCAAGCCCTTAGTATATGGATGTTGAGGATTCTTCAAAATACTCCGAACATCCCCCTCTTCCACAATCTTGCCACTATACATAACAATGACCCTATCACAGGTCTCAGCAACAACTCCCAAATCATGTGTAATCATCATAATTGCTGTACCATGTTCCTTATTAAGTTTCTTCATCAAATCAAGAATCTGAGCCTGAATAGTTACATCTAGTGCCGTAGTTGGTTCATCAGCAATCAACAAATCAGGTTCACAAGACATGGCCATAGCAATCATAACCCTCTGCCTCATCCCCCCTGAAAGCCTATGGGGATACTCATCTACAATCTCCTCAGCACGAGCGATACCAACCTGCTTAATCATATCAATGGCCATCTCTCGCGCCTTCTCCTTACTAACCTTCTTATGAATCCTAATTGCTTCACTAACCTGTCGCCCAATAGTAAAGACCGGGTTTAACGAAGTCATCGGTTCCTGAAAAATCATACCAATCTCATTACCCCGAATCTTCCTCATCTGAGCCTCACTATAGGGCACAAGATCTTTACCCTTAAATAAAATCTCACCGCCGACTATCTTCCCCGGCGGATAAGGTACAAGTTTCATGGTTGATAAAGCAGTAACACTCTTTCCACATCCCGACTCTCCTACAATCCCTAGAACCTCTCCCTCACTAATACTGAAGCTCACATCATCAACAGCAGGGATTTCGCCATCATCAGTGAAAAAATATGTCTTTAAATGCTTTACATCAAGTATCGGTTGCGTCATTCGTAATCCCCTTCCGAAAACCATCCCTAAATTACCAAGTGCAAAAACCTTTCAACGCTAATTCGCCCTATGTTTCCGAAATCCTTTAACAGAAATTGTTTTTATGTTTTTTTTATTAAGATTTTATGAAAAATATGCAAAGAATAAAAAAAATGTAGCCATTGGCTACACCTATTAACCATCAATGTTTCCGGCATTCCGCTATTAATAACGCCACTCAATTTTCTTCAAAAAATTACTATAATAAAATTTTACTACACCCTAATTATTTTTAGTTAATAAGACCTAATTAAATAGTTTAACAAACATCTGTTTGCTGGTTTCTGTCACAAAATTCCTTTCCATCACCTTTTGATAACGATCACCAGTAACTTTCAACCAACCATCCTCAACATTAACTAGATAATCTGCTTCCCAAAGTATCTGAAAGTCCAACCCATCTATTTGCCTCTTAGAATGATGATTCCCCACTATATAGCAGACCCTTTCTAAAACATCTGCCCTTACCCCAATACCATTCATCAATTCACGGGCAACAGCAGGGCCTTCCTCTTCCTGATGTTTAGGTAATGCCCTATCATGCTTCTTTTCAGCTTCCACAATCCCGATATCGTGCATGACTGCTGAAAGAGTAATCACATTATAAGCAAAACCACCATCAATTCCCTCCCCTGCCATGATGGTTTCAGCTCTTGTCAAAACCTTCTTTGCATGCTCAATCCTTTTTTTATGCTCCCCAAAATACCTCTCCATAACTGCAACAGCTGCCTCTCTCACAACAATCCCTCCTCATTACTCTTTAGATACTTCATCAAGCAACAGGTTCCTCCCACCAACCAAACCCAACAATCATCTCGCCCGCAGTACTTTTAGGTTCAACATACAATAGATGATTACTACCCGGTGGCAAAATGAACTTGCCATCCTGATCCATTTCCTGGGTTGCCCCTTCCTTCACCGTAACCCTATAGAAACCCAGTGTACCAGAAACATTAGGATTTTGACCAACCGCATAGGTAATACTACCTTTAGGAACATTGTTCACAGACCGATTAACCACAACACCCTGAACCATGCTTTCAGCCAGTTGATGAGTAGCATCAAAATAGAAACTAATCACCCTGTTCAAGCTAGTATACAAAGTCACAACTGCCACATGAATATTCCTGCTGCTAGCAACCGGATTTCTTAAGGCCACAACAACCGCCACATGAGTTGGTACCGACAAACGAGGTGTTGTCCCAACAAAATATCGCCCCAAACTAGACTGAGTTACATGTAGATGTTCGTTTATGTTGTTAATATGCATCGGTTTCCACATGCCATCGTCATCCAAACCAAAGACATGAGCCTCAGTCACTAGATCCGAAGCAACTTTGTTGAACAATTTGCCAGTCATAAGAATTCCCCCGAATTCATTTCCAAAGTGGATACATTGTATTCCGAAAACCCCACAACTGTGCTAACTTGTACCTACTTGCACAATGTGACACCACCGGCTTAAGCACCGATACTCAACTATAATAGCCATATTGCCAATATTATACAGGAATATGTTTTCTATGGGCAGACGCCCAGGCCATATAATATAGATAAAGACCCTGCAGTTAACCCACAGAGCCTTACTTATAAATCAAGACAAATATCTCCCCACAAGCAGCAAACGGGCAACCCGCTCAGCTGCATCTGCCACTAACACCCTAGCTTTCTGCATGGCTTCATCCAAACTCATAGGTTCCGACACAATACTCATCAACCCATCTATACCCTCCATATATAGTGGTTCCAGATTATTTCCCAAGCCTCCAGCAACAGCTATTACCGGTTTACGATACTTCTTAGCTGCCCTTGCCACACCAATAGGAACCTTCCCATGCAAGGTTTGACCATCAATCCGACCTTCACCGGTAACAATCAGAGAAGCCCTGCTAAATACCTCTTCTGCCCTCAATGCTTCAAGAACCACACTAATACCTGACTTAAGTTCAGCATTCAAAAAAGCCATTAACCCCGCACCCAGACCTCCAGCAGCACCAGCACCAGGCAAATCAGCTACATCTCTTGCCAAATCCCTCTTAATTACATCTGCCAGAATCATTAGACCCTGATCCAATTCTCTAACAATCTCTTTAGTTGCACCCTTTTGTGGTCCATATACATAAGCAGCACCGTTCGGACCATAAAGAGGATTGTCCACATCACAAGCAACCGTTATCTTGCTTTCATTAATTCCAGTATGCAAACCAGACATATCAACTTTTGCAAGCCTATTTAACTCTTTACCACCTAACCCCAATTCTTTCCCTGCACTATCAAAAAACCTTACCCCCAAAGCCATGGCCATACCTAGACCGCCATCATTGGTTGCACTGCCCCCAATACCAATAACTAGCTCCCGCACACCCCTGTCAAGAGCATCCCTAATAAGTTCACCCGTACCGTAAGTGCTGGTATATAAGGGATTCCTCTCCTGTTCATCTATTAAAGTGAGACCAGACACTCTAGCCATCTCTATCAAAGCAGTCTGACCCTCATGCATCAAAAGATAACCTGTTTTGATCCTTCTTCCCAAAGGATCACTTGCTTCCAACTCAACCATTTCTGCCTGAGAAGCAACCTTCATATTCTCAAGGAAACCCTCTCCCCCATCAGACACAGGAAGCATTACCGTCTCTATATCCGGCCACACCCTCCTTATACCCTCTTGCAGAGCAAGGGCAACCTCCTGAGCACTCAAACTGCCCTTAAAGGAATCCGGAGCAAGAACCACACTCTTCATCACATATCTCTCCTCCCATGAAAATTCCTTCTAATCACCTCTAGCTATCCAGACAGAAAAGACCCTCATAGCAGCATAATATCCAATCAGTGCAGCTCTAGACTGATTAAATTTCTGACCACAACCTAAAACAAAAGGTATCTATAGCCCCACACCATAGATACCCCCTTATTACCCTACCTGTACAAAGCCCAACTCATTGCCATCAAGATCCTTAATAGTGAACTTCCTTGTTCCATAAGGAGTATCTAGCAAAGGTTCAACCACCTCAACCCTATCCTTCAGAACTTCCCACAAAGCATCAACATCCTCAACACTAAAGTTGAATCTTGCTCCAGTAGGTACTGGTTCTGCCTCCATCAAAGCAAAAGCAGCTCCCGCCTCAGCCTCAAAGTGAACATAATTAGGCTTATCCTTTGGCCATATAGCTGTAACCTTAAAACCCAAAATTTCCTCATACCACTTAATGGCCGAACTCAAATCCCTTACATTAGCCCTAACATGTGTTAGCTTAGTCTTCAAACCTACCTCTTCCTCTCATTTACATATTTCAAAACCGCATATCCTGTAGCAACCCCTAAAGCAACATACAGATAAAACGGCATACTACCCTGCAATTCCTTCAATCGTTTCTCCCAATATTCATTATACCCTTCCACATAATCACTTTCCTCATAACCCCTATACTCAAAATTATCTATCGCATACACCTGACCATCCCTAACCAGACCTACACTGTTCTCACCAACTCTCAAACCATCATCCAACAACAAGAAAACCTCTTCTCCCTCAGGAAGAAAATACTCCACAACAACATTCTGTTCATTTACCCTGCCCTTCAAAACATGCAAAACCCTTACGGTTGATTCTATCCCAGCAGACTCAACCCTACCCACAACAATCACAGAAGCTCTATCAATATTCTCCTGCGGACTAGCAGCACTAACACTTCCACCAAGCAGGAAAATACATAACAAAACAAGTATTAACCTCATATATGTTCACCTCTCCGAATACTATCTTAAGCCAAAAAATCAACTAATACTATAACTACCACAAATAACCTCTAAGCAAATATCTTGCCCAATAACCCACTTTATTGTATTATTGACTTTGTCTCTTAAGACAAATTGAACTGGAAAGAGTTGTAGGTATATGCAAAGATTTAACCAAGGTTATCTATTAATTATGGGTGCAGCCACCATGTGGGGCAGCATCGGCCTATTCGCAAAATTCCTCTACCAGGCAGGCTGGGAAACAAACGAGGTAGTGTTCTTCCGTGCCCTCATCGGTTTCCTTCTTACCCTGATTTGGTGGAAATTCTTCACCGAAGGCAAAAAGGTAGAAAGAAAACATCTACCCTATATGGCCCTCTACGGCCTTGTTAGTGTGGCACTCTTCTATATGCTATATTTCTATGCTATTAAGGAACTCCCAATCGCTATAGCAGCCGTACTACTATATACAGCACCAATCTGGGTAAACCTTCTAGCAAGAGTACTATACAAAGAAGCACTAACAGTACCAAAACTACTAGCACTAAGCCTTTCATTAGTCGGTGTAGCCTTTGTAACAGGATTCTTAGGCACACCAATCGAAGGCCTATCAACCTGGGGACTACTAGCAGGACTAGGTGCAGCAATCGCCTATGGCCTCTATGGAATCATAGGCAAAAAGGCACTAGAATTCTATCCACCATCAACAGTATTAGTGTATGCTCTAGGCTTTGGCTCCCTATTCCTATTCCTAGCCATGCCACCAACAAAGGTATTAGTATTAGACTTTTCTGGAGAAATCCTTAAATATGTCTTAATTTCCGGTATTATAGGTACATTCCTACCCTATGTATTCTTTACAACAGGACTAACCTATGTACCAGTATCAAACGCTAGCATCGTAGCAATGATAGAACCAGTAATTGCGGCAATAGCAGCTTACCTAGTACTAGGTGAAGCCCTAACAGCTTTACAAATAGGTGGAGCCGTCCTAGTTCTAACAGGTGCTGCCCTAGCTCAAAAATCAAACAAAACCACATGAATTAAATGGGAGAGGTTTTCCTCTCCCATCACCACTTAAACCTCTTTCCTCAAGCAATACTCTGGTTTTCACTCTTCTCACCTTGATATTCTCTACTCAAGCCTGAAACCATTATCCCTTAACTACAACATCGACTCTTTTACTTGCTTAGAAATAATATCTATTATTCAAACCATCGATATTGTCTTCTTAGAAAGCATTACTCTAAGCCCTTCTTTAACATCAATATCTCCTTATATTCTCTTTCTAGTTCCTCTTTCTCCTCAACCCTAATCGCTATAGATAATCTGCTAACTACCTCAGCTAGACGATGCTCTAACACCATCATCTCATTATCTATAAGACTACCTCTCCTAACATACTCACTATATCCTCCTGCAAAAACCTGTAACTTAGATCCTTCAATAATTAACAGCCTTTCAGCAAGAGCCTCAACAAAGCTGCGATCATGAGAAGCAAATAAGATGGTTCCAGGATAGCTCCCTAAAACCTCTTCCAAAGCCTCCCGAGAAGCAATGTCAAGATAATTGGTCGGTTCATCCAGCATTAATACATTAAAATCACCAACACAAAGTCTTGCTAAAGAAAGCTTAACCCGCTCTCCTCCACTTAAAACCTTAACCTTTTTGTATACATCATCACGCCTAAATAGCAACCTAGCCAAAACAGTTCTAACCATACTTTCTGAATAAATACTCCCCCGCATAACATTTTCTAGAACAGATTTATCCTCTTCTAGATCCTCTAACCCCTGCTTAAAGTATCCCAGCTTTACCCGAGGAGCAATCTTAATTCCATGGCTTCCTGCATAAATGAGATTCATTAGACTTGTCTTACCTGTACCATTCCCACCTAACAGGGCAACCCTTTTAGCCTTAGGAACTTCAAAACAAACATCATCAAGAAGTACCCTAGAACCAAAACCCAAAGTGACACTTTGACCCTTAATAACAACCTTAGCTGATACTTCTTCATTAGTATAAAGATCAAACTGAACCATATCTTCTTTTCTAGGCTTCTCCTTTTTCTCCAAACGCTCTATTCTCGCTTCTAGGGTATCAGCCACTCTATCAACTCTAGCCTTCTTCTGACTAGCTTTTCCTTTGTGAAGCCTTGCCTCAGAATTCCCCATCCTCTTAGGAGCCTTCTTCATCTCCTGTACTCTCTCTTTTGTATGATAAATAGCCTTCTCCAAACGATTCTTTTCCTTCTCATACTGCTCATACTCAAAGCTTTTACGCTTTAGTTCCATCTCTTTTAGCCTCTTGTAGTCCGAATAGTTACCAGGATACTCCCCTACCCTACCACCCTCAACCTCCAAAATCCTATTACAAACATTATCTAATAGCATCCTATCATGAGACACAATCACAATAGCACCCTTAAAATTCTTAAGCTCTTCTTCCAAGAAATCTATTCCTGCCATATCCAAACTACTTGTTGGTTCATCAGCAAAAAGAATACTGGCCTGACTACTAAAAGCCTCAGCAATCTTTAACCTAGTCCTTTCCCCACCACTCATAGTCTCCTTCTCTATTTCCTTTACCCCAAGCCTACCTAAAAGGCTCTCCTCTACCTTTGACTCTGAATCCTCTAGCTGTCTAATGAAGAAACCCTCACCCTTTCTTTCAACCTTACCTTCATCGGCATCTATATCCCCAGCCAAGATTCTTAAAAGAGTTGTCTTTCCAGACCCATTAATACCTACAACCCCAATCCGGTCCGCCTCATAAATCATCAAACTATCCACCCTTAAAATCTCTCTATCTCCATAAGACTTCTTAAGCCGACTACCCGCCAATACTAACATAAAAAAACCTCCCTGAATTCTAGAGAGGATTAACAAACACAAATATACATCCTATTTAGACATACTAATCCCATCTAGACCAACTTTTTTGGCTAAACAGAATTAGCGAATCATTTCTCTAACCAATCCCTCACTTTCTATATCCATTCTACTGGATAATTAGCAGAAAAATCAAATCCAGCTGACATTCTGCATAAGAGATTGTATATGAGCCTGTAGAGACTGTAATAGATAAAGGGAATCAAATTCATTTTGCGAATAATGTGCAATAGGTTAAAGAGATTTGTGCTATAACTTGTTTCTGGATAGTCGAAATAAAAGCTATATTCATTGGCCATTAAAATGTCCCACTTTCATCTATAGATATTTTCAAATATCTCCGAATTTAAATGCAGGATAAAACAGTATATGAAAGACTACATTTTAGAAAGAAGGCTAAATAATGAGCAAGAAAAGTTTAGCTATAGCATCTTTAGTTTTATTATCAATTATCGCAATGAGAATTCTGATATATAACAGTACTTCTAGTGTGAATAGAGAAAGTGATACAACTTCATTACTTATTATTGAAACAAGCCTATCATCAAGGGAACTCCGAGAACTAATCATTCATTTGAATGGAGAAACGGTCACGTCTTGTCAAGTGGTGTAAAATTCTTAAGTCCAATGAATGCATAATGAC
>DYGY01000027.1 GCA_020724425.1 Thermaerobacter marianensis | reverse complement strand
TAAACTAAATTTTTGGAGCAAGGAAAATACACCCGATATTACTTGACACACTCGGACTCGTACAGACGCTTTACTAAACATCTATTATCGTGATACACTATATCCAGATATTAACGATTCAAAAACACTCAGGTATATGGTCAGCTTAAGAGAATGGCTAAGCCAAATACCGTTTCCTCTAGAAAACCTTAAAGTGATATCTTACGTTGATTACCTTTACAAAAGAGGCTTTCAGGATAAACAAGGAGATGATATGAATGTCTAAAATCTTCATACATGTAGCAAACAACGGCAACTCAGACATTCTTGAAATAGACTCTGTAGAAGACTTTCTAGATGTTTCCCAGGCTATTGAAAAGAAAGCTCCATCACTCAGCTATGATGTTTATGGAGCGAGAGATTTTAATACTCTAAAAAGGACTGAACCAGAGCTAGGCAAGTACTGGTTGACACGATCTTTCGATGAATTCATGAGAAAGATATCGGCCTAAACCATTAGTTTACCTTGGACATGTTTGAAGCATTGAAGACCAATCTCTGAAGCCAGAAGTAGTTAAAAACTCAGGCGTATTGATGGGGAGTTAAAAAGATAGGGTAGTTAAGAGCTATAAACCGTTTAGCAAAAAACTATACTATAAATAGTGAATAGCGGTGGATGTCTGCGGACTACACCTAAGGGAATTGGATACGTCCAATTCTCTTTAATTTTGGATATTAATTGCTTGAACTTTACTCCGCTAATATTGCTTTTCCGTTCTTCCAACCATCAGTGGTCTAATGGTAACTTCTAACACAACCTTCTCCGATCCCTCCTCCGTATAGAATTTCTTCAGTCTATTAAAACTACAGTTATATGGCAGAAAACCCTCATCTTGAAGTCTACCAACCAAAATGCCTTCTGCAATACCCACCATCAAAATTTACACCACTACTTGAGATTCTATCCTCAACATCTATCTCACCCGGAATACTAGCCAAAAATGCTGACCATTTATCTTCGGGAGTGAGTATATCTCTGCAAACCTATTGGCTTAATCCTCAATATCCTCTTGTTGCTCATAAGCTTCATCCAAAAACAAACGCTTACCATGAAGATAGATATCCGCTTCATGGAAAAAACTTAACCACAACTAATCTAAGGGCCCCTAGGGGCCCTTAGACACAAGTTCTTTTTCTAAACCACAAATTCATACACTCTCTAATTGCCCTAAATAACAACATCAAATTGTTTCCTTCCTCAAGACAGCTAAGTATGAAGAATAAGCATATCTCCTATTCCTCTTATTTGTATTGGTCTGTCTAAGAATTTCTAGTTCAACAAGCTGATTTATAGCATCCGCCACAGTATTGTAACTCAAGTCCAGATCCTTAGCTGTACGAGGAATCTCAACAATCGGGTTCTTCTCAAGATACCTTAGCAATCTAGATAGTGTCTTCTTCCTTCCTTGTGTGCCTTCTATTATTGCTAAACTATCTTGTCTAATCTGATGAATTGCCACTACACTCTCATAAGCATCCTCTGCTGAAGCAATGATAGCTCTTAAGAAAAACATCAACCATTGTTCAAAATGCCCCTTATTCCGCACATCCATTAAACGATCATAATACTCCGCTCTATTCCTCTTTAGATAATAGGATATATATAAAATGGGTTCTGGTAATAAGTCTTGTAAAGTCATCCATAAGGATATAAGCATTCTACCCAAACGTCCATTGCCATCAAGAAAAGGATGGATAGTCTCAAACTGATAATGTATTAAACCAATCTTTAAAAGGGGATCTAAGCCATCATCTTCATGCATGAACCTCTCTAAGTCTGACATGGCAATCTCCATTACATCCTTTGGAGGAGGTATAAAGACCGCCTCTTTCAAAGAACCACCCGCCGGACCAATCCAATTCTGGCTTCTTCTAAACTCTCCAGGTGACTGTTCTTCCCCTCTTAGGCCTTCCATCAATACAAGATGCATCTCTTTTAGTAGTCTGTTACATAAAGGTAAATCGTTCAAACGCTCCTGTGCAAGTTGCATAGCCTTGATGTAGTTAAGCACTTCACCAATGTCTTGGTTAGTATTACTATCTATATCAGGATCCAATATATCATCAAGAGTTGCCTGAGTCCCCTCTATCTGAGATGACAACAAAGCCTCTTTCCGAACATACATAGCAACAAACAAATCGATATCAGGAATCTGCTTTATTGCACCAGATAACTGTCCCAAAAGACGATTTGCCTTACCTAATAGAAACAACATCTCCGTATCAACAACTATTGGCGGGTCAGGGGGCAAGGGAGCTGGATGAAAAGCCTTATATGCCATCTCCCCATGCAACTGATTTCTGTATTGTCCAGCTCTTAGAGACTCCACTCTCTTCACCTCAAAAAAATGAAATATAGTTATATTATATCATTCTTTATTTCACTTTATTCATAAAAATTGAAATAAGGTTGTTGGAAACTGTAGGTTAGTCCACCAAACAACCCTAAATAACAGACGAATGAGGAAAATAAAATCCCTATGTGAATCTCTAATCAAACATCTTGATAGCTCTCTACTAAATTTTGCAGCAGAAACAACAATCGCATTAGACGATACCACAGATGCTATAGACAGAGCAAAAGAAAACTACTTAACCTGAATTCTTACTAGAACTATCCTTTAACCATCTAAACATCAAATTAAAGAAAAGCAACATCTCATAACATTCTTCCGGAGAACGACTCTCCTCATCTCCGTGACTAAAGACATTACGTATAGCTGCCATAGCACCCATTGCTAAGAACTTATATCCTTGAATAAAACTATCATAGTTCTCCTTTTCTAACCCATTCAGATTTAGGTACCTACCATCTGCAAACGCCTTACCCATCAAATCACGACCACTAGACTCCATACCCGAAATCTCTCGTACTTTATCTTCAAACCTTTCACCCACTTTTCTAACAGCTTCGTTAAAGTGTCCATCCTCAGTACCTGTCATGAGTGAGGGTATGACACCCAGGATGGCTGCAGATGGTTTTTGGTTTCCAAGGCATTTTAATCATCCTTTTTTTTGTATAAAAAAAGACCAGCAATAGCTGAAGTAAAATTGTCATAAAATTAAACTGTTCTATAGGGCTCTCCTGGAAGACTTTTTGATGTCTGGAGTACTGGTTTCACTTCTTTCAACAATTTTATATTTCACTGGTATATTAGGGTCTTGCTTTAGCATACTTAGTATCCGCCTTGCTGGACCATCAGGCATATTTCTTCCAGCTTCCCATGCCTCAACTGTTTTAGGCGATACTCCAAGGAACCTGGCAAAAACAACTTGGGTCATTTGAGTATTATTTCGAATGGCTTTAATTTCTGCCTTGTCAAACTTTTCCAAAGGCTCTACTCTTACTTTTGCAGTTCTAGCGCTAACCGAACCCTTTTCATACTCAATTGCCTCTTTTAGGCCTTTAGTTATACTTTTAGAAACACTCATCATTATACCTCCCCTTGTTTCAAAGTTCTCTCTAGTTGAGTTATTAGCTTTTTAATATCTTTACGTTCGGCCCTCGGACAAATTAATCTTTTGACTTTTAGGATATGTAGTTATTAAGTATACTTTCTCAAAAATAACAAAATCAACATATAATACTCTTATGCTGCTACTTTTACCCTTGCCTTCTAAAGCAAACCTCATTTTTCGAAGTCCACCTGTCCCTCTAATTACTGCACCCGCTTTGGGGTTTGACAATATCTCAAGCTGAAGAATTTTTAAATCTTCATCATTTAAGCCAATCTTTGCACACATCTTGTCAAACTCTGGCATCATAATAAATTCTCGAATCAATTTATCATTTTCCTTAATTATTATATATACTCTTTAGCTAAATATTATATTTCTGCTCCTAAAAAATACAGGCATAGAAAAAGCCCCGGAGTTATCCGTTATCCTCTAGGGCTTGCTATCAAGAATGCTGCGTTTCCTAAGATCGAAACGACATAGCTTAGGCATATCCTACAGCATATGGTGCTCTTTTGATTGCTTGCACTTTACTCCGCTAATATCGCTTTTCCGTTCTTCCAACCATGCATCTTTATCAGTGGTCTAACCTATTTATTGAATAAACTCTATACTGGTAAATTGTTTGTGGATCATAGTGAATAAGCGATAATATGTCATCTTTAGATTCACTAGTATAGGATAGTAACCTCTAACACAACCTTCCCCATAACCCTATCTACATAAAGATTCTCTTAACCTACAGTCACCGGAGGAAACTGCTCTAACACAACCTTCTCCAATCCCTCCTCCTTATAGAACTTCTTCAGCCTATTAAAACTACTGTTATATGGCAGAAAGCCCTCATATTGAAGCCTACCAACCAAAATGCCTTCTGCAATACCTAGCCTCTCACTACCCCTTGCAATATCCTCAACATCTATCTCACCCGGAATACTAGCCAGAAATGCTGACCATTTATCTTTAGGAATTAAAACATCCTCAGCAAACCTATTGGCTTGCTCCTCAATATCCTCTTGTTGCTCATAAGCTTCATCCAAAAACAAACGCTTACCATGAAGATAGATATGTCCCGCTTCATGGAAAAAACTAAACCACAGCTGATCATTAGACCTATATCTCAAACTAAGCTGAATCACTGCTCTATCCTTGATCCAATAGGTAGCACCACTAACACGAGTTTTCCCAATCTCAGGAACGATAACTAGACAGACCCCTGCTTGAGATCCCATCTCTTTAAGCTCAACTAAGGCTTCCTGTAAAGGCTTTCTAGTTAACTTTCTAGCCTCATTAACAAACTCCCTGAATATCTTCCTAGAAAATGGCCTACACTCCATCTCCTGTGCTTGTAACCTACCTTGTCTCAACCAAATTGAGAGCGACTCTTTTTCACTTACATAAGCCTTTGCTGTCCTAAATACACCTTTAACCTCTTCATCAATCACCCGCTCCCAAGCAGCAAAAGAAGCCACCCCTAAATACCTAAGCAAATCTTGCACTTGAGCTAATTCATCATCCTGAGCTGATAAATACCCCTTCTTTACCATCTCTTTCACCGGGAATCTCTTTAACACTCCAACTTCACTTTTCAACCTCTTCTTTTCTTCCAGTTCGGCCTTAAGCTCTTGATAATTCTTCTCAAGATTCAGCCAGAAAGAAGCAGGAATACTCAAAACTCTCTCGAGTCTAATCGCTGTCTCAGCAGTTATAGGGGCTTTACCCTTAATTATTTCATTTACATGTTTCACCGTACGATCAATACGCAGAGCAAGCTCCTTTTGAGACATACCTAGATAGTCCAGATGCTCTTGCAAGGTCTGTCCTGGAACGACAACATATTCAGGTTTAAATTCTTTAATCATGATAGTCCACCACTTCCACAATATTAATCTCTCTTACCCTTTGATTATCAATACCACCATCTTCTTTACGTGGCACTTCTCCCCTAGGTTCAAAAACAAGCCTATATCCTCGAGCCAAATCTACACTAAATTGTCCTTTTCTGTTACCTATCAATTGATGACATCTAGCTGCCTTAATCGAATATATATCACTTAAAGTCTCAACTGCCTTTAACTCAAACAAACGCTGCTTAAGTTTCTTAGCCACTTGAGTCCCAAACAGTTTTTTTGCATCAGATTCTGAATTACATAACTTTGCAACCTTACTACACTTAAAGTATATGTCCATTCAATCTCCCCTGTCAAACTTTTATTGACTTAATAGGTTAATTTTTTTATATACCGTAAGTATATATTTTACAATTCTAGATTTATTTTTAATTTTCCTGCAAATAGCAAATAAGCCTGCATATGCAGGATATAGCTGATACATGAAGAGAGGTAAAATTTGGGATATTAATCTTTATCCGACCCTAGGAGACGAAATCAAAAAGACACGTCCCTGCATCATTCTTAGTTTAGACAATCTTGCAAAGCTCCAATTACGCGTCATAGTTCCAGTTATTGGTTGGAAGGAAACCTTTGAAGATTGTCCATGGATGGTCAAAATAGAACCATCAGATACCAATTGTTTGAACAAAACAAAACTTCTGTAGCCGATGCCTTTCAGATCCGTTCAGTTGCTGATAAGAGGAGTTATTACCTCAGAGCAGTTAGAGGATATAGCTGCATTGGTAGCTATTGTCATTGAAGCTTAGTTCAGCAATTAGCCAGACTTAGTCATAATGCCTTTACCTCCACCACGGTATACTCAACATCAACTAGAAAAACAGTAGACACCACAGCCAATCAATACCTGCTACATCATCTACTCATTTAATAAGGTCAGTTAATACAATTTTTTTCTCATTGTAGCCATAAAAGACACCAGCTTTTTGCTAACTCTTATCATATCAATACACAAATTCTGAACAGTTTTGCTATCAAAGACGGTTTCCCCCAACAAACCTAATCTCACCTGAGTTAGACACCTTCAACTCCACCAGGCTATACCCCTGAATAGATTAGTAGCAATCTCATCATCTACTATCTTAATCATATCTGTTCGTCTCACTTCCCTTAGTGCCTTATCTACCGAAGACTTAGTCAAACCACAGTCTTTAATCAACCCATCTTTAGTCTTACAGGATTTACTACTTAAGTGAACTAGTACCCAGGGTTTCAAACTCAATGATACCTGCTCTGTCCCCCCACAAAATCAGGAATTCCTTGGCTTACCGTAACTCCCTATATACATTATCCAAAGAAGTTTCTATCATTCCTTAGCAACTGCAATACTCTTTGAAACCAGAGATTTAATCCAGACTAAGCCAACTCCTAGAGAACTCAACATCTGATGGAAGGATATTGGTACCCAAAGGTATAATATACAATAGTATAATGTAACTATAGATAGAAAAGGAGGAATCCCTATGAAGAAAACCAAGAAAATCGTAAAAAGACAAAAAGAAACCCTAATCCACCTTGTAGCTATCATAGCCGGGCTATATATCATATACTACCTAACCTGGCGATTCCTCTTCACCCTAAATGCTGATGCCATGGCTTTCTCCTTGCTCCTCTGGGGTGCAGAACTCCTAGGAGCACTAAACTTCTTCCTTTTCACCTTCATTACCTGGAAAATAGTCAAACATCCACCTAAGACTCCTCTTGTTGATAAGACAGTAGATATATTCGTACCAACATACAACGAAGACCTACAAATACTAGAAGCTACCCTAACAGGCTGCAACCTAGTCGAATACCCCCACACCACATACATACTAGATGATGGCCATCGGGAAGAAGTAAAGAGACTAGCAGAAGAATTCGGCTGTAACTACATCAGCAGACCAGATAACACCCATGCCAAAGCAGGCAATATTAACTATGCCCTAAAACATACCCAAGGAGAATATATAGTGCTTCTGGACGCAGACATGATCCCCCAACCAGACTTCATCCACAAAACACTAGGATACTTTGAAGATCAAAATGTAGCATTAGTCCAGCTACCACAAGAATTCTACAACACAAACTCTTTTCAACATAACGACACTACACGGGACATCTGGCATGACCAAACCCTTTTCTTTCGTTTAATCCAGCCAGGGAAAGACTCATTAAACTCCGCCTTCTGGTGTGGAAGTCCCTCAATACTACGACGCGACGCCTTAGATAGCATCGGAGGAATAGCCACAGGCACAATAACAGAAGACATCCATACCTCCATCCGTTTACATGCAAACAAATGGAAAACAATCTATTACGATGAAGTACTGGCTTTCGGTATCGCACCTCAAAGCCTTCATTCCTTTACCGTCCAGAGATTACGCTGGGCCCAAGGAAGCATGCAACTATTGAAAAGCGGAGAAAATCCCCTCTGGATGAAAGGCCTTAACCTCTCCCAGAGACTCTCATACTTCACCTCAATGACAACATACTTTGAAGGCTATCAGAAACTCATATACTTCTCTATCCCACTCTATATACTACTTACCGGAATACTACCCATAGACATAGAGTTCCTCTCCTTCCTTGGTAGATGGGCAATCTATTTCCTATTAGGCCAACTAGCCAACAGAGCCTTAGGACGTGGAACCTATAACTATCTGCAAATAGAGAAATTCAACATCCTAAAAATGTTCGTCTTTATTAAAGCATCATTTACCCTCATCTGGCCATCCAAGCTAACCTTCAAAGTTACACCCAAGAGCACAGACAACAATGCGTCTTTAGATGACAAAAAAAATCTCAAAACCCATTATTCAATCCTAATATTAACCTTTGTGGCCTTTCTCATTGGTATTATCAATCTCTTTATACCTCTAACTGCCCAGTATGATAACATCCTGGCCATCTATGTCGCCCTATTCTGGTCAATATCTAATGCTGGCTTAATCTTCTATAGCATCCGTCATACATTCAAAATGAGATATCACAGACAAAGCTTTAGATTTCCCCTCAAAACCGCCTTTTCAATAGAATGCAAAGACAGAATCCTCTTATCCAACGAACCAGGCGTATTCAAAGGTGTAACCTATGACCTATCTTCCGCAGGCATAGGTATCACCCTAACAAACAAAATGGAAACAGACTTCCCCATCAATATCACCCTTTACCTGGATAACGAACTCCTAAAACTAAAGGGTAAAGTTATCTACCAGAAAAAACGCAAAGACAACCTGTACCAAACAGGTATCCAACTAGAACCACTTAAACACAAAGAGAAAACCAAACTACTAGCATACGCCTTTGTCTATACCCCCAGGAGACTCCTAAACAAACAACCAGGAGTTAACATATCATCAGAAAGCATCCTAAAATGGCTCTCCGGGGTATCAGAGCAAGACAAAAACACTATCCTTAAAAGACAAAGAATGTGATAGCTAGGAGACCAACATAAGAGCAAATAGAAGTTTTGTACTTACGCAGATAATAATAACCAGTCTCTCCAACAACCACCCCAGTTTCGAAAAGCCTCTCAATAGAGTTCTTTTCATCTACAACCAAATAAAAGACAAGGGAAGCAGGATTTAAACACTGACCAAACTACCAGATACAAACCTCATGAAAACACATAAGTGGCACCTATTTTCAAACCAGCAGTATTCCAGTTATTAGTTCCCATATACTTATATATAATCTCATTCCTTTACCCATAAGCACTATACATTTTTTTACCAAGCATCTTTCTCCCCTGCTAGAGATATAACTATTAGTAAGGTCTTGTGTACACAATGTACATAATGTACACTGGGAGGTGAAAGGAGAGGATATGCTAATGGAAACATATCTAAGCTCTACTGAAGTTAGGAACAACTTCAGCGAATTCATTGATAGTGCAGTTCATGATAGACCTCAAGTGATGATACGTAACAAGAGGGATATTGTATTCTCCTTCTCAAGAGAACACTTAACTGAAATCCTTGAAAGATATCAATTCACTGGCACGTGGACCAAAGATGAAGAAGAAAACTGGTTACTCACATTAGATAACTTTGACCTTATTGCAATAGGTAAAAGTAAGGAAGAAGCACTAGATGACATGGCACATCAGCTCATTGACTACGCCAAAGAGTATTATGAAGACTTCTCCCTCTATTATAATTCACCAAACAGAAGAGCCCATTTCCCCTACCTCCTAAACGTACTTACAAGGGAGACTACCGTTGAAGTTAAGTCACTAATAGATGCCAACTAAAAGTCCACCTACATGGAAACAGATAAGGAAATTCTGTGAAAAGGATGGTTGGCAGGAGTTAGGGAAATCAAAAGACATAATATATCGTAAAGTTACCTCAGACCATATTAAACGTACAAAAGTATCTAAAGGATCAGGAGGCCCAAGCAAAAGCCTATGGTCACATATACTAAACAAACAACTCCAGGTTACAGAAGAGTATTTCTGGGAGAAAATATAGAAGACGGGGCTTAAAAACTCCCCGTCTTTTCTAAAAACTCCTAGACTTCTAGATGTGACAAAACCCAAGATGCATACCCTTTTCTCTTAAGGTCCTCAAGTGTATGGAGGCATACCAATCATACTCGCTCTCACCCTAACAAGAATATGTAAAACACCCACTTAAGAAATATTCGCCATAGTAACTGGAAAGGCAATAGCTAAAAGACTCCCTTGACCCTTCATGACCAGCCCCTACAATCCGAGCAATCACGTCTCCACTATCAAAAAGATCAACTATCATCGGCTCCCCAGAGTCAAAAATATATACATTATCCCGACCAATCAATCTCCCTTAACCTGTAAGTACTCCCTAAAGGATCATAATTCCCGTTGGCTAAAAAACCATTACGCCACCTTCATTCAACAACTGCATCTATTCAACCAGAAACCTCTCCGTACCACATCTAACCTCCCCTCTATTTTAAACTAATATCTGTTCCCCTTAAGTTAAGCTGCAATCTGTTGAGTTACGTAGAATGACAACACAACAGGATTAGCCCTGCATTAATTTTAATTGTTTTTAGTTTATTTTAGTTGTATACACTTGCCTAAATATATATAATGGAATCGAGGTGATAATATGTCTAAAGAACAGAAACTCATAACAGCTCAAACCCTGGCCAAAGCCCTAGACCTATCGGTAGAGACCATCTGGAAATACACAAGAGAGAAAAGAATTCCCTACATTGACCTAGGTAACAAACAATACCGTTATATAGCTGATGAAGTGATCCGGTCTCTAACAGGCTCTACGGTGCAAGAAAAAGAAGCCGAATATGAACCTGACCCTAACAAAAAATCTACCTATCAAGACTATCTAGAATTGCCAGAAGAACCGGGTTATCGTTACGAGATTCTCGAAGGAGTATTGGTCAAAGACCCCTCCCCCAACGTGATACACCAGCGAGTCTCTCGTAGGTTACAACGAATTCTAGAAGACTACTTTTGGGTGACCGATTCTCAAGGTGAAATTTTTAATGCACCGTTAGATGTGACATTCCAAGATATTACCGTAGTTCAGCCTGATATCTTTTATATCTCAGGAAAACAAAAAGAGATAGTGAAAGATGTCCGCATAGACGGACCACCCACACTAATAGTGGAAGTCCTGTCCCCTTCCAGCCAACGCAAGGATCGCTTGCAAAAAATGCGCATCTACCAAAAAACTCAAGTGCAGCACTATTGGATTATAAGTCCGGAGGAAAAAACCATGGAATGCTTCTCTCTACAAGAGGGACTATACGCCCTGGTCGCATCAGGAATGGATGAAGACGTTGTAGAACATCCTGTTTTTTCTGGGCTGTCTATTGCATTAAAAGACTTATGGTAACTCCTCCCCGCCTCATTCTATCTACCGCAAAACAATAGAGGAAAGAGACTAATAAAGGAAAGCGTGTAGTGGTCATATCATTCCATAAGCCTAATAAGGCTGTTTATTACTTGTTCGTTAAAAAAATGAAGGGAGGAATGCTTTATGAATGAGAAACAGACATTCTGTGAAGAATGCAGAAACGATGTTGCCTATTCTTTGGAAATTGTCTCTATGAAAGGCACATTAAGAGGTGATGAATATAATTATATCGGAAAGAAAGCGACATGTGCTAAATGTGGCACTGAAGTATATGTAGCTCAAATCGGGGATGAAAATCTGAAAGCACTCTACGATGCTTACCGCCAAAAAAATGACATCATTTCGCTAGAAAAAATCTTGGAGATTCCAGACAAATACAACATTGGTAAACGACCACTCTCTTTGCTTTTAGATTGGGGAGAAATGACCTTTAACCGTTATTGCGAAGGCAATATGCCAACAAAGCAGTATTCTGATGTGCTGCAAAGAATATACGACGACCCAGCTTTTTATCTATCGTTGCTAGATAAAAAAAGGGGAACTTAAAATCTCAAACTGCATGTCAATTACCCATGACAAAAGTCACGGGCTTGAAGTAGCAATAGTTTTAAGCCCTGATTGACTAGCCTAAGTCTGCTTTGCTAGACTACGTTACCCGTTAATATATAGGCACCTTGGAGTACTCCTCTAGCTCCAAGCTCTGCGGGTGGTGATTAAACAGTTCTAATGGGTTGTGAACAGTGTTGCCATCACAAAACTACGGGATAACATTGGCGAAGAGGTTTTTACAAGACGAAAGTCTTGACTTACTTTCATAAAAGAAGGTGTTTTTTATGGTTTATGTGTTATCAAAAGAAGGTACACCCTTAATGCCAACCAAAAGGTTTGGTAAAGTCCGAAGGATGCTAAAAGAGGGCAAAGCTAAAGTAGTCAAAAGGACACCGTTTACAATCCAGTTAACCTATGACAGCAAAGCTCATGTTCAAGCAATATTTTTAGGTGTTGATGCTGGAACTAAGCATATTGGGGACTAAGAAGAGCAACCGGCTATTTTGATTTAAGACTGCTAGATGGTACAAAGATTCACGCCTCGGCTACTTATAACAAATTAGTTTTACTAGAAAAAATTGAACGGAGGGATGGCGTTCCTCCCATGACTGAAGTCACGGGTCTCCGCGCCACAAGTACATGAATCGGGCGAAGAAAAAACAATCATTCCCGACACCTCCAAACCCGAAACCAAAAGAACTCTCAAAGAAGCTGGTATACCTCTTGTTCGTGGCATCATGCCATTTCAAAGTATTATCATACCAGGAGTCGCTGATGCTAAATTAGAGGGTATACAACATGCACTCAAACTAGGAGGATTTAATCTCTGCGTTCAAGCAATTCTGATGGCCACAGATAGCGGAGAACTAGAACCAGGAGAAGCAGTACTATCCATGAGTGCAGATACAGCAATAATTGCTACAGGAACACAAACTAAATTCCTCTTCCATCCAATAGAAGGCATGGACATTAGAGAGATAATCTGCAAACCCAGAAAATCAATCAGAAATCTCTAGACACAAACATCAATAAAAAAAGACCTAAACAAAAAATGGGGGCGCACCGCCCCCATCATCAAATTCTGTCTTTTCTTCTCTATGAATTTCAAAAGGATCCCCATCATTCCGTATATATACCTCATACTCGAAAACCCACTGACGAACCTCATCTATAGGTACATCGGTGGCTACACCCATCAAATAAAGCCAATAGAGATCATAAGAAAACAAACCATACTTGTTTTCATACTCAACCAGTCGTTCACGAGAATAATCAGGCTCGTCAACTACTTCAGTAATCCCACTCTCAACCAAATCTTCTATGGTAATAGTCTCATCTATATGATTACTTAGCAGATTATCTAATAGTTCATTATTCATTATTAAGACCTCCTAATAATATCCGAAAGATCGTTATCTCAAGCTACTTTATATTGATAATTAAGAATCTCCTATCAATAGCATATGACAACCTCAGGGATTTTAGTTAACTTTCCATATGGTTATGGCTTTCGCTCAAATAACCCTTCTAAACTCATCAAACCTAAGAGATAACCTATCTCTATCAGGCCACTCTCCCTTGCTACCAGGCAAAATCAACCTCTGACCATGCAACTCTTGAATCCCATGCTTTAACATAGGGCCATCAATCTCCTCCAGCAAATCCTTCCTCACAACAATATCATACTCTGGACTAACCCCAACCAAATGACGATCAAAAGCAGCATGATGAATCTTGCAAAGAGACAACCCGTTACTAACAACAGGCAGCCCCCACTCACTGCCATCAGCAATAATGTGAGCAGCATCCAAAAGCTCAGAATGCTTCAACCGACAAAAAGTACACTGATTCCTGTAGGCAGCCAAAACCCTCTCCCTAAAAGACCTCTGATGCAACCGACTCTTAACTGTAGAAGTAATATATTTGCGACGATAATAATCTTCAGAAACTACATCAGTCTCTACCAGCCTCTGAATAGAACTCCTCTCATCAACAGCCACAACAAAAGATAACAAAGCAGGATCATCCTCTATAATGAACACTGGCCAAACAGCCAAATACCTTCCCGGCACAATCCCATGAAAATATATAAGTGGAATCTTCTTACGCATAGCTTCCCTCAACCCCACATTATCCCTATGGAAAGGATCCGTTCCCCTATACTTATAGATCAAGAACCCATCCTCAGTAATACTATCTTCATACGGACCCTTAGGTGTAGTAGTGATAGAAAGAGGAATACTTGAAAACACTCTTGGCTTCCATATACCCGAAGGACCCACAAGAGTTATCCTCACTCCTTGAAACTCAAAACCCCTTTCCAAGATACTTCTAGAGATAACATCATCATACTCGGTCTGCTTTTGAAGCCACTCAAAAGCAGCCAATCTAACAAGCTCCTCCATAATATCACCTCACATTTTAACCACATGATCTCAATTCAACATTTTCCTGTTATTACCCTCTATGGGGCAATCAACCCTAATGGTCAAATATTAAAACCCGTGTCACAATCAACACGGGGTCTTATCTTATACATATATAACTTCGTAACTCTTAGTCATTCATTCCGCCTAGAATAAGGCCGGACTCCAAAAGAATGTCTGATTCCTAGTTAACCCATCAGCTAAAGCTGCCTCTTCTCTACCTCAAACAAACCCGGTACATCTCCATTAAACAAAACAAACCTGGCCCTCTCATTCCAATACTCTACCCAGTCCCTTCTTTCTTCTTCACTAGCTTCACCTCTAGCAACCTTAGCACCCATTTCTCCCCATTCAGCAGTAGAGGCAGGCTCAATCTTTGATACATCATACCGTACCCCTACCTTTTCTCCCGTATCTAACCTCTCAAAAACCCATACCATCTTATGTAAAGGAAGACCCGACTCAACCTCAGGATAGACCATCAAATTCCTCCTGTTATACTCCCTACCAAAACCCCCACCAGGAAAACCACTCTCCGGAGCAGCTCCAGTAATGTAACTGATAACCTCACCCAAAACACCAACAGTAGATTCATCAGGCCTTCCCGGAGCAAAAACCCTAACCCGACCTCGCACTGGCACCTCATCACCATAAAGCCAAGCCAACGCCTTAACAGTCATCATCCAGGCTCCAGCCACAGCCCCACAGGAATGCCCCGAAAACTTAACCACTTCACCATATGAATAAGGGATACTCCCCTCAACCTGTCCCAAAAGCTCCAAAAAAGGATCCCGCATCATAACCACCGGAACCTCATTAATATAATCCTCTAACCAATAGCTCATACACATCATCCTCCAATCTAGCTATACTTTAACACAATCCTTTTAGACAAACAAAAAAGGACTGCCATAAGCAGCCCCAACCAGCTATACCAAAAGAACTATACCGCTTTTTCCAGAGAGAAAAGCTTCATAAACTCCTTCACATCATGAAAATAGTGGTCAGGTTGCACCCCATTATCCGGATAAACACCATACCAGTCAAGCACAGCACTATCCACATCAGCAGCTAAAGCAGCAAGAACATCATAAATACTATCACCCACCATTAAAGTCTGAGACTCCTTAACACCCAACTCCCCTAAAGCCTTCCTTATCGGTTCAGGACTAGGCTTCCCAGCCCTAACATCATCAAGAGTAACGATAGAATCGAAATAGTTCTCAAGACCAAACTTCCTTAAACCCTTACCAACAAACTCTCTCCCGTTATTAGTTACAAGAGCCAAAACATAATCTTCATTCCTCAGCAAATCTAGACTCTCCCTAACCCCCGGAAAAAGCTTAACCAACCTATCATGATTACTCCTAACAACCTCAACATACTCCTCAAAGATCTGAGCCCGCTTCTCCTCCGGGAAAAGCATTAAAAAACGATCCATCGGCTCACCAAACCTAGCATTAACCTCTTCCTGACTAAACCTGCCCTCACCATACTCAGACATCACATAATATACCGCTTCCATTACCGATCTTCTTGAATCCAACAAAGTACCATCCATATCAAAAAGAATAGCCTTTGAATCTCTCATTTCATCCCCTCCATAATTTTTCTCAATTTCATCATACCCTACCCCCATTAAGAGCAAAGGAAGACAATGTTAAGAATACGAGAAAAAACTTTACTATGTATACACCATATAATATAATGTATACATAGGAGGTGATACCATGGATAAAATGGATAGACTCCAATTCTATCTAGAACCAGAACTCCACCAAGAACTAGAAAAACTAGCAAAAACACAAAATGTCTCTAAAGCAGAAGTAATACGCGAAAGCCTGCGAGACTACATTACCAAAACCAAAAAAGAACACAATCTTGCCCTAGACATTATCGGTCTAATTTCAACCAAAGAGACAAACCTTGCCAAAAACCATGATGAGCATATATACCACATTGATTGGAGCGAAAGCAATGACTAACAAAGTCTTTGTAGATACAAGTGCCTGGTTTAGCATCCTAAACTCTCAAGACAACAATCACTCTAAAGTTACAGCTGCATACAAAGAACTCCTAAACTCAGGCACTAGATTAATAACTTCTAATCATGTCCTAGGTGAGACATATAGCCTCCTATCTAGAAAAACATCATTAAACAGCCGAGCACAAATATGGACATTCATTGACCTGCTAGATAGAAGCTCCCAAATAACAATCCAGCACCTCTCTTATGAAGTAGAAAAGGAAGCCTATGCAATTCTTAAAACCTATCATGATCAGCAATTTAGCTTTGTTGATGCCACCTCCTTTGCCTTAATGCATAAAGAACAAATCGATACAGCCCTAACCCTAGACAGACATTTCTTACAAATGGGCTTTAGTATACTCCCCTAACAGGAAGGTATTTCCCCTCCCCCTAACGAACACTTAAAAATCATATTCTGGGGGGAATAGGTCTTGAAACACGTTGTTAGCGTTAGCCTCGGCTCATCTATCAGAGATCATAAAGTACAAACCGAAATCCTCGGTGAACAATTCACTATCGAAAGAATAGGGACAGATGGCAACATGGAAAAAGCTATCGCACTAGTTAAAGAACTCGATGGTCAGATAGATGCCTTTGGTATGGGAGGAATCCAGGTAGACTTCATCGCTGGTTCAAGAAAATACCCTATCAAAGATGCCATACCCTTTGCCAGAGCAGCCAAAATAACACCAATGGTAGACGGAACAGGCCTAAAAGATAGCCTAGAAAGACGCTACATCAAATACCTAGCCCAAGAACACAACTACAACTTCAAAGGCAAAAAGGTTCTCATGACAGCTGCCGTAGATCGCTACGGCATGACCGAAGCCCTAATCGAAGAAGGAGCAGACCTAACCATAGGTGATCTCCTCTTTGCCCTAAACATACCTCTGCCCCTCCACTCAATGAAAAGCCTCGACTACCTTGCCAGAGTAGCAGGACCCATAGTCGGGAAAATACCTTTCCATATGCTCTACCCCATTGGAAAAGAACAAGACAAGAAAACCCCAAAATACCCAAAATACTTCCAACAGGCAGACATCATTGCTGGTGACTTTCACCAGATCCACTGCTTCATGCCTGAAAACATGGAAGGCAAAGACATAATCACCAACACAGTCACAGCAGCAGACAAACAAGACCTCAAAAAAAGAGGGATCCGCACCCTCTACACCACAACACCACAACTAGAAGGCAGATCCTTTGGCACAAACGTTATCGAAGCAGTCCTTATAGCTGCCTCCGGCAAAAAACCCGGAACAATATCCAGACAGGAATACTATGACCTCCTTGACAAAGCAGCGATAAATGGAACCATAGAAAAACTAAACTAGGGAAATTTTACTTGACACACCATCATATGTATGATATTTTATTAAACGTCTTTCTAGAAACTAAATATGACTATCAATTGCTTGGACTAGCCACATACCTGACAACAGATAACCCATACTCTAACCTAAGGGGGAATATCTTGTTGACCAACAAGCCTAGTAACCAGAGTGAAAAACTCGTAGGAGAAGGCTTCTAAAAAGCAGGAGTAAAGGTAGAGTATCAATACCACATCCCAAACTACAACTACTATCTAGACATCTTCCTTCCACAGTTCAAAGTGAATATCGAAGTAGATGGTCCTTATCACATCATCAATACTAGAGCCGAAAACGACATGATTCGTAGAATCCACCTCAGATCCCTAGGCATCAAGCAGTACATCATCACATCCACAGAAGCTCATGACCCATCAATCCTAAGAGAACTCATCAAAGTCATTACCAACCACATAGACCCAAACGAAAGACACATACCAGCACCATGGAACAGAGTTCTGGTAAACGAACTCATCAAATGGATAAAACTCAACCCGTTACCTCCCACTATCAAGATCTAAAAGGAACCCGTAAGCAGAGGCTTGCCGGCTCTTAACATTATTCTATGGCCCGCAAGCCTCCCCAAAACCACCCGGAACAATATCACAGAAATGCTATGACCTCCTTTGACAAAGCAGCGATACCAGGGAAAAAACTATTTTCCATGCTAAAGTCCTTAGCATTAACACTACAAACAGCCATATCAGACCTCCTAGCAAGCATCAATTCTTGCATCAGCAAAACCCTAATACATCCCTAAAAAGAGATATAACTGAACTCTCCAACACTAACGGTACTACTCACTTGAAGTGTTAACCACTTTTCTTCAGCCATGAATTTACAACATGTTATCTTGATATAGCAAATAAAGAAGCCCTGCTAGAAACAGATCTTCTAGCCACAAGGCTCAAAAATACTCCCTAAAGGACTTTAATAAAAAACGTCAAATACACACTTAACAAACACTACAGGAGTTGCCCTAATGCTAACCAAACAGACATGGCTTAAAGGACTACAATCAGGACTAAACACCACCTGGCTCCTTGCAAAAGTCATATTCCCGGTAACATTCATCATAACCATACTCAAGTTCACCCCAGTAATAGGGTGGCTAATCAACATATTTACCCCTTTAATGCAGTTGATTGGACTACCTGGAGAAGCAGCCATACCACTTGTACTAGGTAACATACTTAACCTCTATGCAGCCATAGGTGCAATCCTCACCCTAGAACTAACAGTTAAAAACGTCTTCATCCTAGCAGTAATGTTAGGCTTCTCCCATAACCTTTTAGTAGAGACAGCCATAGCCAAAAAGATAGGGATCAGTGGCACCCTAATCATAACCATCCGCCTTACACTTGCCACCCTCTCAGCCATAATCATCAACAAACTCTGGCAGGGAGGAAACGAAATAGCTCAATACAGTATGACAATAGCCGCCAGCGAAACACCCGAAACATGGCTAGAAATAGCCCTATTAGGCCTAAAAACAGCAACCAACGGTATCCTACAAATAGCAATAATAGTCATACCACTCATGCTAAGCATACAAATATTAAAAGATCTCAAAGTCATCACTTATCTCTCAAAGAAAATGAAACCAATGACAGAACTTCTAGGCCTCTCCACAGAAAAGACCGCCATCCCCCTCCTAGCCGGGATAATCATAGGTCTGGCCTATGGAGCAGGGCTAATCATAGAAAGCACAAAAGAAGAGAACCTCTCAAAAAAGGATCTCTATCTCCTCTCTATCTTTTTAGTATCAAGCCATGCAGTCTTTGAAGACACAGTAGTCTTCATACCCCTAGGAATAGCGGTACTACCACTGTTAATAATAAGGGTTACCACAGCCTTCCTAATCACTATACTAACAGCTAGACTCTGGTCACCCACCTAGAAGGAGGTGAAACAATGCTGCGTGCCATCTTCATAGCCCTAGGTATAGCCTTAGCAGTAACAATCACAGCATCAATCCTCTTCTTACCCCAGGCCTTTGTCACCCTAGTCCTAATCCTAGTAGCCTACCTAACCTATAACTACCTTAGCAAAATCATTGAAAAATAGACCTCTCTTGCTTAAAATACTAGTGAAAGGAGATGATTATGTGCAATTCCGTCACTACCTCACCATCACCCTCCTAGTCTTTGTAGCCTTAATAGTAGGGCTTTTGATAGGTACTAACTACCTACAGCAACCAGTAATAGTGACAGATACAACAGCCACAGAAATCACCACAGACGAATTCAACCAGATAGCAGACCTAGTCAGAACAGAATTCCACATAGAAAACTACACCATACTCGAAGACTTTTCCACAATCCATGAGATTACCTATGTACCAGTAAACCTCGATGGCAATCATGGCAGCTCAGAATACCTTAAAGCAAAAGGAATAGACAGCTTCTATTCCCAAACCAGAGCCATAAACTACTACAACGAGCAAGAAAACATCTTAATAATGCTGCAACTCACTCACAAACCTACAAACAATCCCAGATGGGCCGCCGCCACAATACTAGGACACAACCAAGTACAGAGAATGAACCTAGAATACCAAGGCACCCCCATAGTCTTCTATAGCTTTGACTACCACGGCTATACTACCAACCTATTAGTCATCGGCACAGAAAAAGACACAGATGTCCTAAACCTAGGCGTCACATTCCTAGAACGACTAATAGATTTCTTGAAAGGACATGACCTATGAAAAAACTCCTGATCTTTTTGCTAATCATACTGCTATCACCAACAACACACGCTAATACTCAAACATACTTTCGTATACCAACAGAATTCCAAAATGCTGTTACCTTAACCGATCAGGGCTACATCTACAAATACTCACAGCTCTATACCATCTCAACAAACATCCCAGCAAACGGCTTCCCCATAGACATAGAATACAATCAACCCATAGCACAGGAACTTGAGCTAAAAAAAGACATCAAGACAGATCTCACCAAAGATCTCCTACTAATAGATGAAACAATATCAACCCAACTAAATCTATACCTAGAACACAAAGGTAAGACTCAGATTAACTATACAGCCCAACCCAATCAATATACCACCATCACAATCTACAACATGGCAAGAACCTACAACATTATGTCCCTATGGACTTGGCAAGACACCTACGGCAACACCGGTACCAACTGGATCTATAGAGGCAGAATACTAGAGCCACTAACAGGCATCCATGTGGAACAGACCATACAACCCTACACTAAAGAGTAGAACCAAAAAGACCCCCTTAAATATTGAAGCCCTGCAAAAGCAGGGCTCCCTCTTAATGTTTCTCAGTGATACCTAGAAGAGTCAACCTCTCCAAAGCCTTCATTCCTCTTAAACCCTCTCTCTGATAGGTGATTGAACCAGGGCCCATCTCCATTGCTTCACCATCAAGAGTAAAGATACCCCTACCAGAGACCACAAAGAAAGCTACCTCATAACTCTCAGGGTGAACCGGGATCTCCTGACCCTCCTCAAGACAGATAAACGCCACCTTGTAATTCTCACCCATTACCAGTAGTTTCTTCACTACTTCCTCACTAGAAAACTCAGCCAACTCATTCACATCTATCTTTCGTGCCATACCAATTCTCCTCTCCTAATCCTTTCTGCACACAACTAACCCCAGTGGATACCTCACATCATCTCTAGGAGGTCTCCCACTCACAGCCCTTTCAAAAACCACCCCACGTTGATAAAAAGACTGCACTTCTCCATAATTCTCAAACAACCCAAAGAACTCCTCCTCAGTAAACTGGTGCACATGAAAAGGCTCACTGGTAGGCTTACCAATCCCCTGTCCAAAGGGAGTAGACAAGATCAACCTGCCACCCGGCCTTAGCATACCCTCAAGGTTCTTCAAGAACACCTCATAATCAGCCACATGCTCAATAGTCTCAAAACTCAAGATAGTATCAAACTGCCCTAATACCTCAGGTAACAAAGGACTTAAAACATCCTCCATTACATACTTCACCTTCTGATGATTATACCTACTAAAAGCATACCTTAAAGTCTTGCTATCATTATCAACCCCAACAACCTCAGATATCCTCTCCTTACAACCTTTAGCCACCATGAAAGAACCATAGCCCACACCACAGGCAATATCCAATACCCTTCCCTCCACATAGGGAAAAGAAAAATAATATCTTGCCAAATGTTCTAATAGCATACCATTAAGAGAATCCATCAAATCAGGAACTATCCGCTCACCAGTTAACTCCATAATAATCACCACACACTCAAAAGATACCCCCTATCAAATATACCATAAGGAGGCATAACCATGTCTAGAATACTCCTCACCCTGCTTATCCTTTCCTTTCTGATCTTCCCATACACAGAGCAGATCACCTACACCAACATAGACAATACCCTCTTAGACATAGAACAGATACTAGAAACCATTTATGAACTCTCCAAAGAGGAATATAAGGGTAGACTAGCAGGCACAAAAGGTAACCACCTCACCCAAGAATACATCATCAAGCAATATGAGACCATAGGCCTGATACCAGCCCAAGAAGAATACAAACAACCCTTCACCCACAAAGTCATCCATACCCATGCACCAGCCCACTTAAAGACAGACCAAAAAGAGTACACTTGGCTAGTTGACTTCAAAGTCCGCACCATCTGGCCTGGAAGCAAAATAAACGGCATCTCCATAGGCTCACCCCACCTTCTCACCAAAGAAGACCTAGACAACCCCAATCTAAAAGACCACATCCTATTAATTGACACCCCACTCCTAGAAGAACTAGGTCTAGACCCCCTTATCACCAGAATCCTCTATACCAGAATGAACCCCTCAGGAATCATCCTTAACATCGATAATCGCAACTCAGGCCACTACATCGTCAGTCGCTCCATTAGAAACCAAGAACTCATCCAATTTAAAGATACAGGCCCCATAATCATGTATGTCACAAAACAAACCTTTCAAGAACTCACTCAAGCCCAAGAAATCCACATGGAAGCCAGATACACCCTAGAAGAAGTTACAAGTCATAACCTAATCGGCTACATCCCCGGCACAAACCAAGAAGAGTATATAATAATCTCAGCCCACTATGACCATGTTGGAGACAACAAAAACGGCACCTACAACCCCGGAGCCCTAGACAACGCCTCAGGAGTAGCTGCACTATTAGAAATAGCAAGAATACTTAAAACAAATCACCAACAACCCGAAAAAACAATCATATTCATCACCTTTGATGCTGAAGAAGTAGGCCTATTAGGCTCCAAACACTACACCGAAAACCCAATCTTTCCCCTAAAGAACACAACCGTTATCAACCTAGACATGCTAGGCTCCAAACTCCCCCTCTCCCTAGAAGGATTCAACAACGACCTACAAAAAACCCTGGCAACCTATGCACAAAAACTCGAGATACCCACAACCTATAGAGGAGAAGTACGGAGTGATAGTCTCCCCTTCCATGAAAAAGGAATACCAGCAATCACCATAATCCACTATGATAGAACCTACCTTCATACCATAAACGACCTACCAGAACACATAGATAAAGACTCTCTCAAACAAGCAATCCAACTCATCCTCTATTACCTTGACAAAGAAGCATACTCTACCAATGATAACTCAGAACACAACTAAGAAGGACCCTGCATTATCAGGGTCCAACCTAGAGTAGGATTAAGGAAGGCATATACATTCTCTATCAACTTCTGTACCCAGAAACTCAGCCTGCACAAAGCACCTCTCCAGATAATTGTAGATCACTACAACCTTCCTCATCCCACCTACTTCATTCTATGCGAGACATTGAAATTACATGACTCAACATCCTTCACCAAATTTATCAATTTTTCTCAGTCCATAGCTGGAGTTTCTTGGCTTGTGGCCAATATGTCTACATAAATGTATTATACTGTTAATACCCTTTCAGGGAGGGTCCGAAAATGAGTAGATTTAGCAGAAAAGATATCGGAACTATGACTCAAGAAGACTTAGAAGAACTTCTTGAAGCTATTTTTTCTCATAGCTTTGCCACCCTAGATGAGATTCAGGTCAACTACAACAATCTATCACCAAATACTCTAGAAAACTCCATCAATATTTCTAGAAAGAATCCTAATCATCCATTGGCCATTCCCAATAGAGCGAAACGAATGATAGCAGCAGAAATCATAAGAGATATTTCAATAATCTACCAAGGTGTCGTTGATCAACACATTCTAGATGACATCCACAAGGCAATGTTTGATGGTTCACGAGCTGTAAGAGAAGCACTTGTTGAAACAATCTATCACATAGGAAATTGCACATCCATTGGACCCTTAAGAAAACTGATTAAGCAAGAACCGTTCTCAACTACCAGGGGAAAGGCTCTTGTTGCCCTATCCAAATTCGAACAGCAAAAATATACCTGTAAGCAACCGGAAAAAGGTATCAGTTTACTCGGAAACCAGCTAGACCTTGCAGAGATTCTTCAAAGAGTTGCTGATGAACACTGTGTAAGTCTAAAGTTTCCAAGTAGCGATATGGAAGAACTCTTAGGCGATAACAGTATCGTCCATATCATTGATCGTACTTACCTTGGTCAAGAAAAATGGGTCTCATACTGCACCCATTGGAATAAAATTGACACAAATCTAAGTCGGAATTTGATTATTATCGACACAGGATATGATACATACTGCACACCAGAAACAAAGTTAGATTCTGTGTTCTATGTCGGCTCAGCAAACCTATACACCATTGATACTCTAGTTAGAGAACTGATTACCCATGGTAAAGCAGATATGGGTACAATAATAGAAGAGACCAACAAGAAATTAGGCAGAATAAGATAAGGTACCCATACTACCCGGGTACCTCATCCATAATCTCTTTCACCTGCAGATAAACCTCTTCCCGATTTGTCTCATCTACCCTCAAAATAACTGTATCAGCCCTTCTCCCAAATACCTCTAACCACTCTGTTTCCTTCTGAACTACCCCTAGTACAGCCACATCACTATCAAGACAGTCCAAAACCTTCCTCTTAAACCCATAAGCCTCTTTTTCAAACCTGCCCAGCTCATCCATTATGAGCAGATCAGGCCTGTTAGCTAGACACCTTGACAGAATCTTAACACCTAGGTCCTCAAATACTTCAGTAAGGTCTACCGGCGAATCTTTAGAGATCGCTAAACTCTCACCAGTTAAGATATCCTCCAAGACAAAACCCTTCATACCCATAAGCGGCAAGGTATAAAATCCACATACCTTTCCCGGGAAATCCGCCAATACCCTCTTAATAATAGTGCTCTTCCCAACTCTCTTCTCACCGGTTAGAAAAAGATTCATTTCTTTGACCGCTCCAAAATCTCATTTAACTTTTCATCTGTTAATTCATAATCAAAGAAGAGTCTGAAAAACTCCTTTGTCTCCTCCTCAATGTCTAAGATATAAATATCAGGATACAGCAGATTACCCAACCACTGCACCCCAAGAATCCTCATCACAGAAGGAGGCCTGTTAAACCAGTCATAAGGGGCATAGGGAATCTCATAAACATAGCCAGCCTTTACAGCCTCAATACTTTGCCATTTAGAATCACTCTTAATGGTATTATATACCTCATGATGGGGATCCCCATCATAGCCAATAATGATATACTCAGGGTTCCAAAAAAGAACCTGTTCTAGTGATACATCCATTCTTCTAACATCCTGAGCGGTACCCGAATCAGCAATATTGATACCACCAACCAAATCCAATAACTCTGTGTTAATTGAACCAGCAGGTGCCGTCTCTAACCCCTTAGGACCAGTCGCATAATAGACAGTTACCCTATTAGCTATATCCTTCTCCTTAGCAACAATATCAGTAAAAACACTCTCACTATATAGGGCCAACTCTGCTGCTCGCTCAGACACACCAAGAATCTCACCTAAAAACCGATAGCTTTCACCCTGTTTTTCAAGACTGCCATCAACCATAACAACAGGGATACCAAGCTGACTCTGAATATCATCAGACTCAGCTATATATTTCTCATTTACATCACCCATATTGATAATCAAATCAGGATTAACCTTCAAAATCTCCTCCACATTGCTGCTCCCAGCACTAAACCGACCCAAGATAGGCAAATCATAATACTCAGACTTAATATACTCCCTGTCATCACCAAGCTTGTAATTCCAGCCTGCCAACTTATCAGGCTCTAGAGTATAGATAAAGATAGTACCAATGGGGCCAGTGGAATAGACACTGTTAACCTCTAAAGGAATCTCAACCTCTCTCCCTGCCATATCAACAATAGTTCTAGTCTCACTCCTAACCTCTTCCCCTGAAGAACACCCTGCTAGACTCACCATAACCACCAGCAAGAGAAATACCATTAACCTTTTCACAATCCATTCCTCCCTAATACACCGGTATACATACCTTATGACCATCACTAGCCTCAACAATCCTTACATTCACACCATAGATCTCTCTTAGATTTTCCTCAGTTACCACCCTGTCAGGCTCCCCAATAGCAAAGATACCTCCATCTTTCATCAAAGCCACCCTAGTAGCACAAAGAAAAGCATGGTCAGGCAAATGTGAAGACATAATGACCACCAGACCAGATTTAGCCAACCGTTCAATATGACTTAAAACCCTTACCTGATTACCAAAATCAAGATTAGATGTGGGCTCATCCATCACCAAAACCTTTGGTTCCTGGGCCAAAGCGCGAGCAACAAGAACCAACTGTCTTTCACCCCCACTAATCTCGGTATACACCTTATCCTTAAGATGCATAATCCCTAATGTCTCCATGGCACCCTCAGCAACCTGAACATCCCTTTTGGTTGGTGAAGCAAAATTATTCAAATGAGCAGTCCTACCCATCAATACCACATCTAGAACACTAAAAGGAAAGGGTGGATTATGATTTTGAGGCACATACCCAATAAATCTAGCAATATCTCTCCTGCTAAAACCACTAATATCCTCACCCGCATAAAACACGCTTCCCTCATCTAGCTTCAAAAGACCTAGGATGGCTTTAAACAAAGTAGTCTTTCCAGTCCCATTAGGACCCAGAAGACAGAGAATATCTCCATCATCTACCCCAAAGGAAAGATTCTTAAATACACTAGTACTGCCATAAGCAAACCCTGCATTCCTTAACTCAAGCTTCACACCCAGCCCCTCCTTGACCTAGTCAATAGATAGATAAAGAAAGGTGCTCCAATCAAAGCAGTTAAGATACCTAACGGTATCTCCATGGGCAAAAGAACCCTCGCTAAAGTATCAACAAGCAGCAAATAGATAGCACCAGTCAAAATAGAAGCAGGCAAAAGCACCTGATAATTAGGCCCAACAATCAACCTTGTCAGATGAGGAATAACTAGACCAACCCAACCAATAATACCGCTGATAGATACCACAGAAGCAGTCATCAAAGTCGAAGACAGAATAACTACCAGCCTTAACTTCTTAGTATCAATCCCTAAAGCCATAGCCTCCTCATCACCAAAAGAAAGCACATTCAACCGCCAACGCACCAAAAACAGCGGAATAGCTCCTAGCAAAACAGGAATAACTACCAAATATAGATCACTAAAAGTAATTGAACTAAGACTTCCCATCAACCAGAAAGTAATGGTCGGTAACTGATCATAAGGATCAGCAACATACTTAATCAAAGAAACAAAAGAAGAAAACAGCGTACCAACCAAAATACCTGTCAAAACCAGAACCAAAGTTGGATCACTCTTTTTAACCCTTAAACTCAAACCATAGGTAATAAAGACAGCAATCAAACCCCAAAGGAAAGAGGAAACATGAATCATAAAGGTACTCTTAGAAAGCAAAATCGCCAGAGCTGCTCCAAAAGCAGCCCCTGAAGTAGCACCGAGAATATCCGGAGAAACCAAAGGATTCTTAAAAATTCCCTGATAGGCAGTACCAGCAACAGACAAAGAAGCACCAATCAAAATAGCTGCAAAAATCCTTGGTAACCTCACCTGAAACAATACTGTCTCCACAGTATCTGAAACACCCATATCCACACCAAAGACCTTGCCGTAAGCAACAGCAAAAAGAGTATCAAGAGAAACAGGATACCTGCCTACAGACAAAGCAATAAAAAACAAAACAAGAAGAACCACAAACAAAACCAGATAAACCGATCTCTCCCGCAAATCCTCTCCCCCTTCAAACAAAAAATCCCGGAACGTAAAGAACCGGGACTCCATGAGCCAAAACCAATGAAGCGCCTCCTTTACAAAAAAACAGGAAGGTATACACGTTTCCCTGCATACCCCGTGGGTATAAAACCCAGGTCGAGATCCCATAGACTAATCCGTAGGTGATAACGACTCGGAGACCAATATTAAATTCATCTCATTCTATCACAAATCCTACAAAAAATACACAATCCTTGCCTCCCTAACCTAAATAGCTATACCGTATTGAGAAAGGATGAGGTCATGCTCATTGATTCCCTAATTTTGCAGCAGACATATAGAAACAGATAAACTCTTGCAAACATTGAGCGCGGAGCTAATTCTTTTGTCAAGTTTTACAGGGCAGGAAAGTATGTGAAGAACCTGACTCTTGATAAGGATACCGGTGAGATTATAACAACAAACAGAAGCTTTATGAAGCCAAATTACCAGAGGTAGAAAACTTCGATGGCTACTATGCGATTGTCACCAGCGAATGGAGAAAGACCGATGAGGAGATTATTGATATTTATCGCGGGCTTTGGCGCATCGAGGAAGCCTTTAAAGTCACAAAAAGTGACCTTGAAACTCGACCTATCTACCTTTCAGCCAATGACCACATCCAGGCGCATTTCCTGATTTGCTTTGCTGCGCTCGTAATCATAAAACTCTTGGCTCTACGCTTAGACAATAAATATTCAATCACAACAATCATCGAGAGTCTTAACAAAACCTCAGGAAGTCTTCTTGAAGAAAACTGGTATCTTTTTGACTATACAGATGAGGTCACTACAGCAATATCGAAAACCTTAGGGGTAGATCTAGGCCAGAAATATCTCCAATATGGGGATATTAGAAAAATTTTAGGTGATACAAAAAAGAGCTAATTCTACAACAATTTATTGTAAAAGCAAAGAGCTGCCAAACCCTTATGCATAAGGGTTTGGCAGCTCTCAGACTGCAGACAAACGTAAGCGTCAAATAGTACCCACCTAGTCTTAGCCTCCTTGATACGATACTGTACT
>DYGY01000026.1 GCA_020724425.1 Thermaerobacter marianensis | reverse complement strand
CATTTTTTCCAATTCTTCAAAACTACCCCCTTGACATATCACCGCTAGGCTTTATTCAAATACTCAGAAGGGCGGGAATCCCCGCCCTCATCTTACCTCCGCAAGCCTAGATCTTCAACAATTCGTCTGTATCTCTCGATATCATTGGCCTTGAGGTAGTTTAGGAGATGTCTCCTCTTACCAACCATTTTAAGTAGGCCACGACGAGAATGATGGTCTTTCTTGTGAATCTTTAGATGCTCTGTAAGCTGACTAATCCTGCTTGTAAGTAGAGCAATTTGCACTTCAGCAGATCCAGTATCACTTTCGTGTTGACCAAACTGCTTAATGATTGCATCTTTTTCATTCTGTTCTAGTGCCATGCTCTTCACCCCCTCTTAATATAATCCCCTTTTGCCAAGAAACCGCTGGAGGTTTTACCGGATATCCTAGCAAAGGTTCAGTTCCTTGCTTATTGTAACATACAAAGAAATTAGTGCAAAGCTTTAGGCCAATAATTCAGACCAGAATTTTCTAACAAACTCAATATCATCAAGCTGTTGTTCTTTCAAAGCTTCTAGGGAAGGAAACTTCTTTTCTAACCTTAGTCTTTTTAGAAACTCCACCTCTAGCTTTTGCCCGTATAGGTCAAGAGATACATCGAGAATATGCACCTCAAGAATACTATCCTTACGGTGTTCTTCTACAGTTGGCCTCTTCCCTATATTTGCAACACCAGCATAATTATTATCCCCAACTTTCACATTTACAACATAAACTCCATCTGCCGGTTGTAGTTTCTCACCAGCCAAACTCAAATTAGCAGTGGGAAAACCAATCTCCCTACCCTTTTTGTTGCCCTCAACTATGGTTCCTTTAACACTATACCAGCGCCCTAGGAATCTAGCAGCCATTCCCACATTACCCAAGTCTAATTGCTGACGAATAAGTGTGGAGGATACAACCTCACCTTCAACAAAGATAGGGTCAAAAACCCTAACAGCGAATCCATACTTCTCCCCATACTTTGCTAGTTCCTCTGTGTTGCCTTTACCTCCATTACCAAAGGTGAAGTTATAGCCTACATAGACACCCTTTACATTTAGTTTGTCTACCAGAATATTGTTAGCAAATTCCTCTGCGGTTAAACCAGCCATTGTTTCATCGAATGGCAAGATTAGCAAGGTATCTGGTCCTATTTCTCCAATGAGCCTGACTTTTTCCTCGTCTAAAGATAGTAGAGATGGTTTATCCTTAGGACTAATCACCTCTAAAGGATGTGGGGAGAAAGTCAGAACCACACTACTTAAACCCTGTTGCTTTGCATCCTTTATCATGGTTTCAATGATTTCCTTATGCCCTTTATGTACCCCATCAAAACTGCCGATAGCTACCAGGCAACCTTCTCTCTTCTGACTCAAATCCTTGAGAATCTCCATTTGCTTTGCCCCCATTCCCTTTGTTTCCTATGCGGGTAGTATTATTTTATCCAACCTTGTTTCCAATCTATTAGCTACTTTATTGAATTTGGCAATACCCAAAAAGACATCTCCCGCATAGAGTCTCAGGTAATTGCCTGTATAGGGTTTATCAAAAATTAGTTCGTTAAAATCCTTATCTCCAAGTTGTTTTCCATGTTGTACAAAGTGTTTTTCTAACTCATCAAGATACAGTTTGGGTAGAAAACTTAAAGGTTGGTCTATAGCCATTATATAGTCTTGTAGATTCCTTTCAAGTTTCTCTAGTGTAACTGAGTCTTCCAGCTGAAAAGGACCAACTGCTGTTCTTTTAAGAGAGGACATATGACCACCAACTAAAAGCCTTTCCCCCATATCTCTACAGAGACTGCGAATATAGGTTCCACGGGAACAACTAACAGAGAAGTCTAACTTGGGATTTTCCCAGTTTAGGATCTCTAAAGAGTATATGGATACTTTTCGTGGTTCTCGCTTTACTTCTTTTCCTTCTCTAGCTAACTCATAAAGTCTTTTTCCTTGAACTTTAAGAGCTGAATACATAGGTGGTATTTGTAAAATATCTCCCTTAAATTCAGGGAGAATTTCTTCAATCTGCTCAAGAGTTAGACCTTTGGTTTCCTGATTTTCTAAGATACTACCCCAGGCATCCTCAGTATCAGTCCTTATACCAAAGGTTAACTGAGCTTGATAGCTTTTTAAACAGTGATCAAAGTATTCTATTAACCTTGTAGCCATGCCTAGAGCAACAGGCAATACCCCTGTTGCCTCTGGATCTAGGGTACCTAGATGACCCACTCTTTTCTGGTTAAATAGCCTTCTTGTCCTTGCTACCACATCATGAGAGGTCATGCCAGCAGGTTTATTGATATTAAGAAAACCATCAATCATGCTTTTAACTCCCTAGTAGAAACTTCAAGTACCATAATCTTAGCTTCTTCAAGAGGCATATTAAGCGTACATCCAGCTGCTCTTGCATGTCCGCCCCCACCAAGAATACTTGCTATCCTAGCCACATCCACATACGTCTTAGAACGGAAACTAACTCTGATGCTACTTTCACTATCCTCATAGAACAGAATAGCTATTTCCACACCTTTAACTGATCTGGCATAGTTAATAAAGCCTTCAGCATCAAGAGAACTTGCACCTGTTCTCTTAAGGATATCCTGAGTTAATTCCATTGTAGCAATACAGCGATTGCTATGAAACTTCAGCGTATTTAGCACCTCAGTTAGCAAAAGCAGGCTCTCTACCGGTACATTCTCATATACTGCCTGAGCAATACTTGAAGGTTTAATACCATGCTTTAAGAGATCAGCTGTGATTGTATGGGTCTTGCCTGTAGTATTTTCATACATAAAATTGCCGGTATCGGTAATTATGGCTGTATAGATATATGTGGCTAGAGTCTGATCAAGCTCGCCTAGTTCTTTAATTAGTTCATAGACCATTTCACCTACGGCAGCGGCTGAGGCATCTACCCAGTTATAGTCAGCAAAGTGAGTATTAGTTGGGTGATGATCTATATTTATTGATTCTTTAGCCTGAGAGGCAATGGCTTGGGCTTCACCAACCCGATCCCTATCACCACAATCTAAAAAGACAGCAAAATCATAACTCTTGTTCTTTAGGTTCAACCAGGACTCAATGGTACTGCCAGGTAGGAAGTGATAGAGCTCAGGAACTTCTCCATCCAGAGCAATATCCACTTCCTTCCCTAACTTTCTAAGCATATATGCTAGAGCTAAAGAAGAACCTACACTATCCCCATCAGGGCGTAAATGCATGAAGAGAACAAATGTTTTACCTTCTTTAAGTTTAGCAATAACTTCATTCTTCATTCTTCTTCTCCAGTTCCTTAAAGAGCTGATTCATCTTAGCTCCGTGTTCTATAGAGTCATCAAGAATAAAGATCATCTCAGGAACATGTCTTAAACGAATCCTCTTACCAATCTCTGAACGAATATAGCCTTTAGCACTGTTTAAACCGCTTAAGGATTCCTTCTTTTCTTCAGCAGTCCCATAAACACTAACATAGATCTTGGCCTGACTTATATCTCTTGTAACCTCTACTGAGACTACACTGACAAAGCCAAGACGAGGGTCTTTTAGATCCTGTTGCAGAATCTCGCTGACTTCCTCTTTTATTGCCTCTGCGACTCGAAGAGAACGTTGACGCATAGCATTTCACCTCAATACAAGTCTATCTCATAAGTGAGTATTTCAAGGTCATCAATGTTCTCTACAAAAGAGAGTACTTTTTGCAAGGTTTCATTGACAAGACTTGAATGACCACTTACACAACTTACACCTATTACAGCTTTTTGCCAGAGTTCCTGATCCCCAACCTCTGCCACGGCAACCTGAAAGGTTCTCCGCAGACGATCTTGCAATGATTTTAGAACTCTCCGCTTGTCTTTTAGGGAATATGAACTTTGAATATGCAATTCCAGGCGTAAGGAACCCACATACACATAGCATCCCCCTAACGAGCTACTTCTTTTTCAATGACAATCTCTAGATGATCTCCTTCTTTAATGTCATTGTACCCGGCAATGCTTAGTCCGCATTCATAACCAGAAGCGACCTCACGAACATCATCCTGGAATCTCTTTAGCGAAGAAATATCTCCTTCATAGATTACAATACCATCACGGACAACACGGGCTCTAGCGTTACGTTGAAGCTTTCCATCTGTTACATATAGGCCGGCAACAACACCAATTCCCGGTACCTTAAAGGTAGCGCGAACTTCAGCTCTACCAAGAACAACCTCTTCAAAGACTGGGGATAGCATACCTTTAAGAGCAGCCTGCACATCCTCAATAGCTTCATAGATAATTCTATAGGTACGGATATCCACATCATTATCTTCACTTAGACGTCTAGCACCGGTTGTTGGTCTAACATTAAAGCCAATAATGATGGCTTCAGAGGCTGAAGCTAACATCACATCTGACTCACTAATGGCACCTACACCTGTGTGAATGATATTTACCCGCACTTCTTCATTTTCTAGTTTGCTTAATGCCTGTTTCATTGCTTCAACCGTTCCCTGAACATCGGCTTTGACTACCAGGTTGAGATCTCGAATAACTCCTTCCTGCATTCTCTGATAGAAATCATCAAGAGTTACAGCCTTATTAGCAGCCATTTGCTTTTCTCTCACTACTCTAGCCCTAGCATCGGCAATGTTTCTGGCTGCTTTTTCATCTTTAGTGACTTTTAAGACATCACCAGAATCAGGAACCACTGAAAAACCTAGAACCTCTACAGCACTGGCGGGACCAGCTTCATTAATGACCTTGCCTTTATCATCAAGCATTGCCCTTACTTTACCATATGCCTGACCTGCTACAAAGGGATCACCCTTACGTAGGGTTCCATTTTGCACAAGAACAGTAGCTACAGGTCCCCTCCCTTTATCAAGCTTAGCTTCGATGATGGTTCCTTTAGCAGGCTTATCTGGATTCGCCTTTAGTTCCTGCATTTCAGCTACCAAAAGAACCATTTCTAAAAGTTCATTAATACCTTCATTCTTTAGAGCTGAAACGGGAACCATTATGGTATCCCCACCCCAGTCTTCAGTCAAAAGACCATGGTCTGCCAATTGCTGCTTAACCCTATCAGGATTGGCATCAGGTTTATCCATCTTGTTAATAGCTACAATTATGGGTATCTGAGCTGCTTTAGCATGATTAATTGCCTCTATGGTCTGTGGCATAAGCCCATCATCGGCAGCGACCACCAAAATAGCTATATCGGTAATCTGAGCACCCCTAGCACGCATGGCTGTAAAGGCCTCATGTCCCGGGGTATCCAAAAAGACAATCTTCTTATTATTTATCTCCACTAATGATGCACCAATATGCTGAGTTATACCACCGGCTTCAGATTCAGTTACCCTGGTATTTCTCATGGTATCTAGCAGAGTTGTCTTGCCATGATCAACATGACCCAGAACAGTTACCACAGGCCAGCGAGATTTCAAAAGAGAAGGATCATCCTCAGACTCTTCATCATCAAAAAGAAGGTTTTCCTCTTCATCTCCACTAGGGGCAACTACCTCCACATCAACCCTGTATTCTTCACCAACAATGATCAGGGTGTCTTCATCAAGAACATCATTGATACTTAACATTAGACCAAGACCAATCAATTTGCTAATCAGCTGATTTGGGGTTATACCAAGAAGCTCAGCAAATTCCCCTACAGTGACCTCATGATCTATGCTAATAGATTTTCGTTGTTTCTTGGCTGCTAGTTTAGCCAGCTGTTTTTCATCATCTGCATCAACTGGCTTGGTTTTTTTCTTGCCACCCTTAGTGACCTCTTCAAACTCATCTAGCTCTTCTATATCTTTAAGTACTTTTTCTTTTTTGACTGGTTTTTTCTCTTCCGCTACTTGTTTATTGGCTGGTGTTTCTTTTTTTGACGTAACTGGTACTGTTTCTTTAGCTTGGACCACTGCCTCCATAGTTTCCCCCTTGCCACTAAGAATATCTCTAACCCGATTGGCCACCTTTTCGTTGATGGTGCTCATATGGTTGGAAACATCAATATTCATCTGCGTATTTAGAATATCTATTACTTCCTTGCTGTTTGTGTTTAGTTCTCTAGCCAGTTCATACACGCGTAAACTTTTAGTCATTGTCTATCACCTCTTTTTCTCCATCTGGACTCTCTTGCCCACAAATTTTCCAGATACCTTGAGCCATAGCTGCATTGGTGATAGCAAAAATGGCCCTGCTTTTTCTACCCGTTATTTTTCCTCCCTCGTCTTTGCTACCATAACGGAGCAGGGAAACCCCGGCCTTCTCCGCTAACTCGTTAAAGCGTTTTACTGTATTTCTACCGGCATCTTCAGTTATTAGCAGCAGCTGTACCGTACCTCTTTGAAGTTCTCTTTCAACTACAGCTGTACCGGATACCACATTGCCACCTTTTATACCTAAAGCGATTAACTGCCATATCTTATCTGACACTTTTAGAGTTTCCCCCTCTTTTTGGGTTGCAAGGCCAGCTTTTGCAGTTCTTCCTGTCTTCTTTTTTCAGTAATAACTGCTAGAAGATCAGCTCTTAGTTTCTCTAGTACCTCAAGTGGCAAGTGCTCTTTTAGTGTTTTCTCTAAACTTTTGGTCTTAAAAGCTTTATCAAGACACTCTTCATCAGGACAAACATATGCTCCTCTACCAGCCCTCTTACCGGTATCATCAACGACTAACTCACCATCAGGAAGCCTGACAATCCGGAGCAAATCCCGCTTATCCCTTGTTGATTTGCAGCCTGTACATGTTCTCTGAGGTTGTTTGCGAGCCAAAGAACATCACTCCTAAGACTTATCTTCTTCATCATTGAGAATCAAATGTTCAAGTGGTTTTAACAGTTCAGCTAAGGTTGGCTGATAATCCCTGTTACCATCTGGCTTAAACTGTTGGCGATACTCAGATTCACTCTTGATATCTATTTTCCAGCCAGTTAGCTTGGCTGTAAGTCTGGCGTTTTGTCCCTCTTTACCGATAGCTAAACTTAATTGATCATCAGGTACAATGACATGGGCTGACTTTTCTTCTTCATTAACACTAACCTTGAGTACCCTAGCTGGACTTAAAGCATTAGAGACAAACTCCTTTGGTTTTTCTGACCAGCGGATAATATCTATCTTTTCTCCCTTAAGCTCTGCTACAATACTCTGCACCCTGCTACCTTTAGGACCAACACATGACCCTACAGGATCCACATTGGGATTTTCAGAATATACAGCTATCTTGCTCCTTGCCCCTGCTTCCCTAGCTATACCTTTAATTTCAACTATGCCTTCATGAATTTCTGGTACCTCTAGCTCAAACAGTCTCTTTAGAAGCCCAGGATGGGTCCTCGAAACAAGAATCTGAGGTCCCTTTGTGGTCTTCTTTACCTCCACAATGTATGCCTTAAGACGATCATTAGCACGATAGTGTTCATTGGTAATTTGCTCTGAAGGTAGAAGCAATGCCTCTATCTTGCCAAGATCAACATAAATGTTCTTTCCCTGAACTCTTCGTACTACACCGGTAACGATATCTCCCTCACGAGAAGAGAACTCATCATATACCATGGTTCTTTCAGCTTCACGAATTCTTTGTACAACTACTTGTTTGGCAGTCTGGGCAGCAATGCGACCAAAATCCTTAGGTGTAACTTCATACTCCACATACTCACCTAACTGATATGAAGGATCAATCTCTTTAGCATCTTCTAAAGATACCTCTAGAGTTGGATCCTCAATCTCTTCTACAACAAGTTTCCTAGAAAGGACCTCCATGTCTCCCGTTTCCCTGTTAACCTTTGCCGTTACATTCTGAGAGGATCCGTAATTCCTTTTATATGCTGATATTAGAGCAGCCTCTATGGCTTCAAACAGAATCTCTCTTTCAATTCCTCTCTCTTTTTCAATCTCGTATAATGCCTCAATGAACTCGAGGTTCATTCGTCCTAGCCTCCTTCACTTCCATCCCAGTTAAAATTCTACATAAAGATTTGCTTTTGCAATGTTTTCTTTAGGAATCTGCCACTCCTTACCCTCATTATCGATTAGTGTAACAACTCCCTCAAATAAGCCAACTAGTGTCCCTGTAAACTTCTTTCTGTTATCTATGGCCGCAAAAAGCTTCAACTGAACTAGACTGCCACTAAAGCGCTCATAATCCTGATCCTTTTTTAATGGTCTGTCTAACCCTGGCGAAGCTGTCTCAAGATAATATGAACCTGTGATGACTTCATCAATACTTGGACTAACCTGCCTAGCAAACTCTTCAAGCTCTTCTAGACCAATTCCACTCTCCTTATCCAAAAAGATACGGAGAAAATAGCTTCCCCGTTCTTTAACATACTCTACATCAACAACCTCTAACCCTAACTCACTAGCTAGTTCTTCAGCTATGTTCCTAACCTTTGTAACTATTTGTCCTGAACTCATGTCTATACCTCCATACACCCATCTAAGTGATGAAAAAAGTGGGTTTTAAACCCACTTTCGGCACGACTCTACGATTCCTGGCAATCCAACACTAACGTTACCATCCAATTACTGAGTATATCATAATGGTTCTGAAAGTACAACTCATACTCAAAAGAGCGTCATCTGATCAGTATCAGGAAGATGAGTGATAGCTCCGCTTTGAGCTAAAAGTTCTATTACTGAACGAGAGAGTCTAGCCCTTTTCTGGAGATCCTCTCTGGAACTAAAAGGACCATCTTCCCTGGCTCTAACAATGTTCTCTGCTGCCTTGCTCCCTAGTCCAGGGATAGCGGCAAAGGGAGGCAGGAGATTTTCACCCACTATCTTAAAAGCAGTTGCTTGCGAATCCTCTAGACTTATGTCCTTAAAGGTTAGGCCTCTCACATACATCTCTACCACAACCTCTAGGATTGTTAGCATACTCTTTTCTTTTGCACTTGCTTCATTACCCTTAGTCTCAATCTCTTTGATTCTTTCTCTTACATGTTCTAAACCCTGTTTAACTAAAAGAATATCAAAGTCATCTGCCCTTACTGTAAAGTATGTGGCATAGAAGGCTGCCGGATAGTGTATCTTAAAATATGCTATCCTATAGCCCATCATCACATAAGCAATAGCGTGGGCTTTAGGGAAAAGATACTTAATTTTCTTGCAAGAGGCAATATACCATTCAGGAGTATCCACCTCTTTCATGGCCTGTTCATCCTCAGGGGCTAGCCCCTTACCCTTCCTTACCTTTTCCATAATATGAAAGGCTTTGCTAGGTTCCATACCCTTTAGCAGAAGAAATGTCATGATATCATCCCTAGTACTAATTACTTCACTTAAAGAACAGGTATTGTCTTTGATAAGTTCCTGGGCATTGTTTAACCAGACATCTGTACCATGAGATAACCCTGAAATCCTTACTAACTCAGAGAAGTTCTTGGGTTGGGTATCACAAAGCATTCCCCTAACAAACCTTGTACCAAACTCAGGGATGGCTAGGGTACCTACCTTGCTACCAATCTCTGCTTCAGTTACTCCTAGTGAACCAACCCCTGAGAAAAGATCTAGAGTCTTTTGGTCATTAAAGGGAATCTCTCTAGCATTGATTCCGGTTAGATCCTCTAACATCCTAATAGCGGTAGGGTCATCATGGCCTAGAAGATCTAGTTTTAGCAGCCTGCTGCTAATGGCATGATAGTCAAAATGAGTAGTTATTGTTTCACTAGACTTATCATCAGCAGGCCTCTGCATTGGTGTAAACTCATGAACATCATACTCAGCGGGTACAACCATTAACCCACCGGGATGCTGACCGGTAGTACGCTTAACCCCAGTACAACCCTGAATAAGCCTATTCATCTCAGCTGAACGGACAACCATATCTCGTTCACTCAGATAACCCTTTACAAAGCCAAAAGCCGTTCTTTCAGCAATAGTTGAGATGGTCCCTGCTCTAAAGACTGATTTTTTCCCCAAGAGTTCCTCTGTATACTTATGAATCTCACCCTGATACTCACCAGAAAAGTTTAGGTCAATATCAGGCACCTTATCACCTTCAAAACCCATAAAGGTAGCAAAGGGGATATTATGGCCATCTTTTTTCAGAGTATTACTGCATTTAGGGCAATCCTTGTCAGGCAAATCAAAACCAGAACCATAACTGCCATCACTGATAAATTCGCTAAACTGACAGTTAGGACAATAGTAGTGGGGTGGCAGAGGGTTAACCTCTGTAATCTCTGTCAGTGTGGCCACAAGTGATGAGCCAACAGAACCTCTAGAACCAACTAAATATCCATCCTGCAAGGACTTTTCCACAAGTTTCTGAGACAGAAGATATATCCCACCATATCCATTATCTATTATTGCCGATAGCTCTTGATCTATCCTTTCCCGTACTAAACTGGGTAAAGGATCACCATAAAGTTTTTTGGCTTTTTTTTCGGTCATCAAGCGAATCTGCTCATCAGCATCCGGAATTACTGGAGCAAACAACCCATCGGGTACAGGCTTAATGTTCTCTACCTGACTAGCAATGTTCTGGGGGTTAGTAACGACAATATCGTAAGCATCAGTACCTAAATATGACATCTCCTCAAGCATCTCATCGGTAGTTCTAAGGAACAAAGGAGTATCCCTTTCAGCATCCTTATAACCCTGTCCTGCTAGGAGAATCCTTCTGAATATCTCATCTTCAGGGTCAAGAAAGTGAGCATCACTGGTAGCCACAACCGGTTTTTTAAGTATCTTACCGAGTTTGACCACTTTATGATTAATATCCTTTAACCCTTCCACACTAGCAACAGTTTTTTGTTCAACTAGAAACCCGTTATTAGCCAAAGGTTGAATCTCTAGATAGTCATAGAAGGAAGCTCTCTTTAGTAATTCTTCATCAGGAACATCTCTTAAAATAGCTTGGATTATCTCGCCTGCCTCACAGGCGGAACCAACAATTAGTCCTTCACGATGTTCTTCTAGTATTTTCCTAGTGATTCGGGGAACCCGATGAAAATACTCAAGATGAGCTAAGGAAACCAAACGATACAGGTTATGCAACCCGGTCATGTTCTTTACAAGCAGGATAATATGATATGGTTTGGAGTTCTCTTCTTCTAGAAGGTAGCCTTCCATACCATAGATAACCTTAATACCATGTTTCTTGCTATGCTGATATGCTTCAGGGAAGGACTGAACAACACCATGATCAGTTATGGCTATAGCCGGATGACCCCACTTGGCTGCTCTAGCAATCATGGCACCCACATCCCCTACCGCATCCATAGCACTCATCTTGGTATGCAAGTGTAGTTCAACTCTTTTTTCTTCTGCTAGATCTTCTCTAATCTTTTCCTTAGCCAAAGAGATACCCTTACAAGCAAAAACTAATTCTTTTTGGAAAGTATCATAACGAACATCTCCATAAGCTTTTATCCATGAGCCTTTCTCTAGCCTATCAAGATTATCATCTCCACGGGTAAATAGCTTTAAGGTGATAGAGTCCATCTTATCTGTCACTTCAAGGATGTACAACAAACGGGTCTCCTTGATTATTCTCTTTTCTATACTAAGAACCAAACCTTCAATATGGATGTTTTCATCTTCTTCGGTGATTTCTTTTATGGGTTCTATACTGCCATCAGGTACTTCTCCAAAGAGAATCTCTGTCTCATTCTCTGTTTTTACAGATACAGCTTCAAAAATCATGGCCTCTAGTTCCTCTGGTAGATCCATTAAGTCTTCCTTGGAATTCTCCTCATAACTTAGCTCAATATTGAGCTGCCATTGCAGTTTTGTAAGAATTAGTCTTTGCATATCTAAAGCCCAGTTCTTCTTTTGAAGAAGAGAATATGCCCATTGATCCCTTACTGTAATGTCTAATGTATTCTCATTTTTCCATTCCAGGGTAGCGTTTTGAAGCCAGGTACGGCTAAGAGGCTTTTCCTTAGCAATTTCATCAAGGAAATATGACCATTCCTGTTTTAAAATCTCTTTGGCTGGACGTAACCTTACATTGAGGTAGTTTAGTTGTTCTGGCAAATAGGACCAGAACTCCTCTTTTCCCCTTTCAAGAAGAATCTCATATGTAATATTGCTGACAAAATCCAGATTCCAGCTCTGCTTTTCTTTATCAACTAGAACAGCAAAAAGAAAGGCGTTCTCTAACGCCTGACCCTTAGGTATCTCTTTTAGTATTCTTTCAAGTATTGTATTTGTCTGGGCAGGTTGTATACTTGCTGACATACTATCTCTCCTAGAACTCATGATCAACAGCTAATACACCATCAACATGCATTAATTCATCTAGCACTTCCCAGAGATCTGTATCTGCAGGCACCCTGAGAATTAACTGGATATCCACTTCATGATGTTGACTTGATTCCATCTCTAGGTTAACAATGTTTATCTTGTATTTTCCTAAGAGTGTAGTGATCTTGCCTAACTGGCCGGGCCTATCCACCACAGTCAACTTAACTCTTTTATGTTGTTTGGTATCTAAAAACCCTTTTTCAACTCTTGATAGTAGAATTAGAGCCATAAGGACAATAACTGTAGTGATTAAAGCAGCTAAATACATACCGGCACCACTAGCTAATCCTAAAGCTGCAGCAACCCAGAGACTTGCTGCAGTGGTTAAACCACGAACATTAGCACCTTCCCTGAGAATCGTTCCGGCACCGAGAAAACCGATACCACTAACCACCTGTGCAGCTATTCTACCAGGATCAGCTGTTCCCTTTGAATAGCCATTAGCAATCTCTATGGACACAAGCATTAAGAGAGCAGAACCAACAGCAACAAGGATATGAGTCCGAAGTCCAGCAGGACGCCCCTGACGTTCTCTCTCAATACCGATGAGACCACCAAGAACAGCTGCAAAAAACAGTCTTAGGAGCATATCCAGTTCTGACATCTCTTAATGCCTCCCTTCTAATTACCGCCGATATATTTAATTATCTCCCAGTACATCTTCATTCTTGAAAGAAAACCACGTAATACTCCTAGTTTTTCTTCTTTCATCCTATGAGTTAAATGGGGAAGAGTAACTTCGGCTACCCTCACATTACTCTCTTTAATGTGTCTAGTTAAAGCAATCTCCACACCGAATCTGGCCATTTCAATGCCTGAAATACCCTGCAAAACCTCTCTTTTGACAGCTCTTTGTCCTGATAGATACGGAGCTACTACCTGGGCTAAATCTGTAGCTACCCGGCCACCATCAAAAAGACCAATAGTCATATCAGCTTCATCATCCACCACAGGATGAAGCAAGAGCTCAACATGTTGGACTTCCAGACCAATCAGGTCAGCATCAAGGAAAAGAAAAATGTCGGCATCAGCAGTATCAATACCAACCTTCATTGCTCCCCCTTTACCCCGGTTATCCTCTAGTTCAATGACTGTAGCCCCGTTTTCACGGGCTACATCCGCGGTTTTGTCTGTAGATCCATCACTTATAACAATTGTTTCATCAATGAGTGCTACCTTCTTAACTACACTAATTACTTCCCCCAAAGTCTGTTCTTCGTTATATGCCGGGATAATGGCAACTATCCTTCTTTCCATATAAACCCCCAAAATCTATTTCTTAGTATCATTAGCTAAAGCCAAAATCTCCTGCCATAGTTCTTCTACCATATTCTCCTGTGGAATCTTTTTAATCATCTCTCCTTTTCGGAATAGCATGGCCGTGTTATAGCCACCAGCAAGACCTAAATCAGCCTCTAAGGACTCACCCGGACCATTAACAGCACAACCCATAATAGCTATTTTAAGAGGAATATCTAAAGCTGTCATTCGCTGTTCAATCTCCTCTACTACCTTTAGCATATCATACTCAAGCCGGCCACAGGTAGGGCAGGAAACAATCTCTGGCTTTGTATGCCTGATATCTAGTGAGGCTAAAATCTCAAAACCAACTTTTACCTCCTCTATAGTATCTCCTGTTAGAGATACCCTTAGGGTATCGCCAATCCCCTGTGCTAAAAGATAGCCAATACCCACTGAAGACTTAATTGTTCCAGCCCATCTAGTTCCCGCCTCGGTTATACCAAGGTGGAAAGGGTAATCGACTTTCTCTGCTAAAAGCTCATAGGCTTTAACGGTAGTTATGACATCGGAAGCCTTCAAGGAGACAATGGTGTCATAAAAAGACAAGCGTTCAAGAATAGCTATATGACCTAAGGCACTCTCTACCATGGCCTCAGGAGTTCTCCCATACTTATATAGCAGATCCTTTTCCAATGAACCTGCATTTACCCCAATTCGTATGGGTACACCCCTAGCCTTAGCCTCATTAACGACTCTCTTTACCTTAACTTCATCACCAATGTTACCTGGATTAATCCTGAGCTTGTCAATACCGTATTCCAAGGCTTTTAAAGCTAACTGATGATTAAAGTGAATATCAGCTACTAGAGGTACAGTGGCTGCTTTCTTGATTGATTTTAATGCCTCTGCTGCTTCCATATCAGGGATTGCCAGACGGATAATCTCAGCACCTGCTTCTTCAAGTGTCCTTATCTGTTCAATGGTTGCTTCAATGTTACGCGTATCAGTCTTAGTCATAGCCTGAACAGAGATAGGGGCCTCACCCCCCACAAAACTACTACCAATCTGGACAGGCCTTGTCTGTCGTCTAGGCCTCATCTACCTTCTCCCCCTCAATTAAAGAAGCGCATAATATCTTTGTATGCTATAACGATGGCAAGCCCCATCAAAAGAGCAAACCCCACAAAATGAATGAAGTTCTCTTTAGCTGGATCAACCGGTCTTTTCCTTACAGCTTCAATGCTTAAGAAAGCTAAACGACTACCATCAAGGGCTGGTATTGGTAGAAGATTGATTAAACCTAGATTGGCACTGAGAATAGCGGCAAGATAGATCACATAAGCAGCACCAATCTTACTGGCCTCACCAACCTGATAGTATATTCCTACAATACCCATCACTTCACCCTGAGCAGAACCAACAAAGAGAGAACCAAATGCTCTTAATGTCTCAACAATTACAAAAAGTGTCCAGTATACTCCCTGAACAATCGCCTTTAACGGTTTTTCTCTTACATTATCAGTCTCTGGTGCAATACCAATATATCCGACCCGATTCACATCATCTCTGGGTTCAGGTGTCACCGATACGATAAACTCCTGACCATCCCTTTTAACAGTCATCGCCATCTCATTATTGGCATTAGCCTGAATTTTTGCAACCAAATCATCCCAGTCTTCAACCCTGGTACCATCTACAGCCACAATGGTGTCACCTTGTCTTAGTCCCGCTCTATCAGCAGGCATACCTGGTTCCACTCTATCGATGGTGAGAGTTGCTACCGGAACACCTATAAAGCCAAACAGAAGAGCAAAGAGAATCATGGCTAAAACAAAGTTCATAATTGGTCCAGCACTGATAATGCCCATACGGGCAGCTACTGACTTATCGGAAAAACCCTTCCCCGCAACATGTTCTTCTGCTTCTTCACTAGTATCCATTCCGGCCATGCGTACAAAGCCTCCAAGGGGAAAAGCACGGAGCGAAAACAGTGTTTCTTCCCTCTTCCAGGAATATAGTTTCGGGCCAAAACCGATGGCGAACTCATCAACCTGTACTCCAGCCTTCTTTGCTACCCAGTAGTGTCCAAACTCGTGAATGAGGATTAATACCCCAATCATGACAATAAAGATAATGAAGGTTTGCATTTTTACACCACCTCTGCTAATTGCCTAATCTTTTCTCTGGCCCAGTTATCTGCAGCCAACACATCACTAATCGATCTAGCTTTATATGGATCATGTGCATTCATAGTTTGCTCTACCAATCTTGGAATATCTAAGAAACCTATCCTGCCTTCAAGAAAAAAGCCAACCGCTACTTCATTGGCTGCATTTAATACTGCCGGCATTGTCATACCAGTATCTAAAGCTTGATAGGCTAAGGCTAGAGCAGGAAAAGCCTTAGTATCCGGTTCACTAAAGGTCATCTCTTTTAGCTTAATCAAATCAAGGGCCTCAAAGCTATTATCTAACCTCTGTGGATATGTTAGAGCATATTGAATAGGGAGTTTCATATCCGGTAGGCCTAATTGTGCTAGAAAAGACCCATCCACAGTCTCTATTAAAGAATGAATTATGCTTTGTGGATGTATAACTACCTCGATATTCCTTATTCCAAAAAGCCAGTATGCTTCGATAACCTCAAGCCCTTTATTCATCAACGTGGCTGAATCAATGGTTATCTTTGCTCCCATATTCCAGTTAGGATGCTTTAATGCCTGTTCTACCCCTACATTCTCCAGTTGTTCCTTAGTATAACCCCGGAAAGGACCACCAGAAGCAGTTAGAATAACTTTCTTTAGTTCCCCATCCCTAATACCCTGAATACACTGAAAAATGGCACTATGCTCACTATCCACAGGGATAAGCTCAGCTTTATGCTCTTTAACAGCTGCCATCATAATATCTCCAGCAGCTACAAGGGTCTCCTTATTGGCTAAAGCCACTCTTTTTCCTGCCCTAATAGCCCTATAGGTAGGGGTAAGGCCGGCAGTACCTACAATTGCTGCCACAACAATATCCACTGAAGAAGCCTCTGCCAGACTATTAAGGCCCTCTTCCCCAATTATAACCTCAATTCCTTTAACCTCTTCAGTAAAGATTCTTGCCTGTTCCTCTGAAGAGACAACTACCACCTGAGGTTTAAACTCCCTAGCCTGTTCTATTAGCAGCTGAATATTATTATGACCAGAAAGACCAAAAACTCTATATCTATTAGGAAAACTGCGAACAACCTCTAAAGTCTGTGTCCCAATTGAACCTGTAGCTCCTAGAATAGCAAGATCTCTCAAAACCAAAACTCCTTTAACGTGATAGGGTGATAATACCTGATTTTACTAAGCTCTTGATAACTATAGCTAAGAGAGGACCAACAAGGATACCAATAGCGCCAAAAACCTTAACACCCACATACAAAGCTATTAGTGTGGTAAGCGGGTGTAGACCCATGGTTTCACCCATAACATAAGCCTGGGCTACTGTTCTTAGAGCACTTATGGCAATGTACAATACTGTTAGTCCAATCGCCAGACCAAAATCCCCAATAATGATAAGATAGACAATCCAGGGAATATAGATGATAGCAGGTCCAATAACAGGAATTAAGTCAAGCAAACCAATAATCATACCCATCAGGAAAGCATATTCAACCCCAAAAAGACTCAAACCCGCTATGGTCACTATGGTGCTTAGAAAAACTAGTAATAGCTGTGCTTTAAGAAATCCTATGGTACCTTCAAAGATATCCTGTCTGATAACTCTCACTGTTTCACCAGATTTCTCTGGCAACAAGGAAAAGAACATCTTGGAAATAGTGTGCTTATCCTTGCTGATAAAGTATGTAGCTATACCAGCAATCAAGAGAATAACCACTAGATAGGGTAGATCTCTTAAGGCCCAACCCTGTAAAACATTAAGAACACTATCTATAATCATCCCCAGAGCTTGATACATACGCTCAATCTGCCTAGTGAGCTCCTGATTGATATAGTCTGGGAGTTGTTCACTAAATTGACCTAAACTATCCAAAAGACCTTCGATAAATCTTACAGCTTCTCGATAAAGGAAAGGCAAAGACTTGGACAAATTCGCCAATTCCGCTACCAGTCGTGCTACACCAATAACAATTAAAAAGGTACTAACAAAAATGAGAATAATAAGGATGAAAGCTGAAGCAACTCCTCTAGGAATTGACAGCTTTCTCTCTACAAAATTAACAGCTGGATCAATAAGCAAAGCAAATACAATTGCTAGGATAAACGGCAGAAAATATGCCATCAAGAACTTAATCGATATCACAGAAAGAAATAAGAACAATCCTAGGTAGAAGTAATTAAGCCATAATGGTCTGTTCATCGGCCCCACCCTATCAAATGATCTCTAAGATCTTCAAACAAAGATAAGCAGCTGGGAGAGTAACCATAAGGCTATCAAGCCTGTCAAGAATACCTCCATGACCCGGCAAAAGAGTTCCGGAATCCTTAACACCAGACTGCCTCTTAAGCAATGACTCAAAAAGGTCCCCTATTTGAGCCATAAAGGCTAGCAATATTCCTAACACTAACCATAAAAAAGAAAATCCATAACCAATAAGGTACATAGTTATTGTAAAGGTAGCGCTACCAAAAACCAAGCCACCAATGGCTCCACTAACAGTCTTGCCAGGAGATAGATTAGGTACTAGTTTTCTGCCACCAATGCCTCTACCCACAAAATATGCTCCAGAGTCATTAGCCCAAACGGTCAAAAGTACAGCCAGAAGAACATAAAAACCACCGGCATCCCTTAGAAAAATTGTTGTTGAAAGGAAAACACCAACATATAGTATTAAGAAAGTATTACCAATTGTCTCTCTAGTCATTCCTCTGTGGTCCAAATCTCTAGCTGCCAAGATGACAACCCAACTAATCAAGACAAGAATACCTAGAGAAAGCCAGTAGATGAGTTCAAACCCTGCATAGATGATTACAGGAATGAGAGCTGCAAAGAATAAACCTAAATACAAAAGAGAATCCTCTTTTAGCTCCAAAAGCTTTCTACCTTCTAGATATGCCAATCCAATTACAATACTTAAAGCAATAGTAAGATAAATCCCTGCAAACCACATAAGCAGGAGGACAAGGGGAATAAGTATAAGTGCGGTCAAAATCCTAGTTCTTAACATAGAAGTCATCCTCTCATTGGCAGGGAGCAATACCACCATAGCGTCTATCTCTGTTTAGATAGTCCTCTAAAGCTAAGGAAAAATGATTGCGATCAAAATCCGGCCATAAGACCTTGGTAATCCATATTTCTGTATAGGCTAACTGCCATAACAAGAAGTTACTTATCCGCATTTCTCCACTGGTACGAATCAAAAGATCCGGGTCTGGTATGTCACTAGTATAAAGCCTTTTTGCGAAAACTTCCTCATCAATTTCATCTATCCTTAAATCATTATGCTGTATGGCCTGACAAATTTCCCTTGTAGCCTTAATTATTTCACTGCGGCCACCATAATTTAAGGCAACAACCAATGTAAGCTCTTGATTCTGAGCTGTGGCTTGAATGGTGTCCTCCATAACCCTTCTGGTTCTATCCGGTAAACTGCTTAGATCCCCGATAGTCTTAATACGGATCCCATTGCCAATGAGTTCATGGGTATCAGCCGTCAGACTCTCCACCAGAATATTCATTAGGGCGTCCACTTCTTCCTTTGGTCGCTTCCAGTTCTCTGTAGAAAAAGTATACAGAGTCAGATAGGGAATGCCCAACTCCCGGCAATGACGAATAATTCGACGTACAGATTCCACACCTGCTTTATGACCCTGAATTCTTTCTAATCCTTGTTTCTTAGCCCATCTCCCATTACCATCCATAATCACAGCAATATGACGAGGTAGTTTGCCTTCCTTACCTGCTTCAATGAGCCTCTCCCATAACATATCTTCTTTTGTCACAATAACTTGACCGTTATCCTGCAATGAGTCCATACCACATACCCCTTCCTCACTGGAAAAAGAAAACCCCTTAGTGGGGCTCTCTTCAAAGTACCTAAAGACAAGTTAGAGAGATGTATTTTATACTGACAGGATATCTTCTTCCTTAAGAGCAAATAGTCTATCTATTTCTTCAATGTATTTGTCTGTCAGTTTCTGTACATCATCAGTAGCCCTTCTTGCATCATCCTCTGGTATATCTCCACTCTTTTCAAAACTCTTAAGAGTATCGTTGGCATCGCGACGTATGTTGCGAATAGCTACCTTCTCGTCTTCAGCCATCTTCTTTACTACCTTCACTAACTCAAGTCGTCTCTCCTCAGTTAGCTGTGGAAAAACCAATCTAATCACTGTACCGTCATTACTTGGATTCAAGCCAAGATCAGATTTCATTATGGCCTTTTCAATCTCAGGAATACTTCCCTTATCCCAGGGTTGAATCACTAATAATCTTGGCTCTGGAGCAGAAATATTGGCCATCTGATTAATCGGTGTTGGCGTACCATAATAGTCTACCTTCACCTTATCTAACAGAGCGGGTGTAGCTCGACCGGCTCTAACACCAGCCATATCTTTTCTGAACACATTAATTCTATGCTGCATCTTCTCTTCTGTTTCACTTAAAATTTCCTTAATCATGTGAATCCCCCCTCACAATAGTTCCGATATGATCACCCATAACAACCCTTTTGATATTACCGGGCTGGGTAATGTCAAATACCATGATGGTAATTTCATTGTCCATACATAGTGATATGGCTGTAGAATCCATCACCTTAAGATTCATCTTTAGGACGTCTATGTATTTGATATTATCAAATTTCTGGGCGTTAGGATTGAGTTGAGGATCGGAATCATAGACCCCATCGGCACCCTGTTTGGCCATGAGGATGGCATCTGCCTCTATTTCAGCTGCACGCAAGGCAGCAGTAGTGTCAGTAGTGAAAAAAGGATTACCTGTACCAGCAGCAAAAATCACAACTCTTCCTTTTTCAAGATGTCTAATAGCTCTACGTCTGATATAGGGTTCGGCAACTTCTTTCATTTCTATTGCTGTCTGTACCCTAGTTTGAATTCCTCGTTTTTCTAAACTATCCTGCAAAGCTAAAGCATTTATTACAGTAGCTAACATACCCATATAGTCAGCTGTAGCTCTATCCATACCCTTAGCACTGCCACTTAACCCACGCCAGAAGTTACCTCCACCAACTACAACACCAACTTCAACCCCTAGCTCCACAATCTCTTTGATTTCTGAAGCTATGGATTCTACCACTTCTGGACTAATTCCATAACCTTCTTGACCGGCTAGGGCTTCACCACTTAACTTAAGAACTATTCTCTTAAACTGAGGCTCCCCCATCCCATCAACTCCTCACTCGGATAAATATTCGACACCTGCCAGGGTTCCCCTCCTGGCAGGTGTAATTGCAAAGTAACTACTTGCTCATGTTCTTAACTTCTTCAGCAAAATCATCGGCTTTCTTTTCTAAGCCCTCACCCATCTCATAACGAACAAAACGACGGATCTGAATATTTTCTCCTAACTTGGCAATGGTCTCTTTGACCAAATCACTGATAGTTAGATCTGGATTTTTGACAAAATCCTGATCCATCAAACAGAGACTGGCCAAGTGCTTCTCTAAACGACCCTCTACCACTTTTTCAAGAATATGTTCTGGCTTGCCCTCTTCTAAAGCCTGCCTCTTAAGGAAATCTCTCTCTTTTTCAATTTCTTCAGCAGGAACTTCCTCTTTGCTCACATACCTTGGACTGGCTGCAGCAATATGCATAGCCACATCATGAACAAAGTTCTGGAAATCATCGGTTCTGGCAACAAAGTCGGTCTCACAATTAACTTCAACTAAGACACCAATTCTGCCACCCATATGAACATAAGCATCTACAACACCATCTGCCGCAACACGGCTAGCCTTCTTACCAGCACTTGCTAAACCTTTTTCCCTTAACCATTCTGCAGCTTTTTCCATATCCCCATCTGTAGCCTGTAGGGCTTTTTTGCAATCCATCATTCCTGCCCCGCTACGCTCTCTCAACTCTTTTACTAGAGCTGCTGAAATCTCTGCCATCGCAATGCCTCCTTCTCTTGCTTAGTTAGTATTACCAAAAAAGGTATTTTTCAATGTATTGTGCCGTAAAAAAAGGGGAAGGAGGCCTAACTAAGGTCCCTACCCCTTCTTAATTACTCTACAACCTGGACTCCCTGTCGACCTTCCAATATAGCATCTGCCATTTTTGCAGTTAATAGCTTTACTGCTCTAATTGCATCATCATTACCGGGAATAACAAAGTCGACTTCATCAGGATCACAGTTAGTATCAACAATAGCTATAACAGGTATGTTAAGCTTCCTTGCCTCCTGAATAGCAATGCGCTCTTTACGAGGATCCACAACAAAAATTGCATCAGGAATCCTCTTCATACCTTTAATTCCGCCAAGATACTTCTCAAGCTTGTTCTTTTCATGGAGAAGCTGGCTAACTTCCTTCTTTGGTAGCCTATCCATAACCCCTGACTCTTCCATACTCTCAAGTTCCTTTAAACGATCAATACGCTTGCGGATAGTGTCAAAGTTAGTAAGCATACCACCTAACCAGCGCTGATTAACATAGAACATATTAGCCCTAATTGCTTCCTCAGCAATGGTTTCCTGAGCCTGCTTCTTTGTCCCCACAAAAAGGACTTCTCCTCCATTGAAGACAGTGTCGCGGATAAATTCATATGCTTCATCAATAAGTTTAACTGTCTTTTGAAGATCGATAATGTAAATACCATTACGCTCAGTAAAGATATATCTTTTCATTTTGGGATTCCATCTACGTGTCTGATGACCAAAATGAACACCGGCCTCCAAAAGCTGCTTCATGCTGACTACGCTCACTGACTTCACCTCCCTCCTGGTTATTTTCCTCCGCCCCTTCATCTCAAACTGATATTCAGAAATTCTGAACACCCTCAGTTCAATCAGCAAGACGTGTGTTTTTGGTGTATAGAACACCATTGGATATTTTAGCATATCCTTGCCACATTAAGCAACAAAATTCACTCAGTTAGGAAAATTTGATGTAAATCATTTTAGGATAGCTATGACTAGTATAACCTATAAAACAAATAGGTTAGGAGGTTAAAGACATGCACAAGAAAATTAATCTTAATGAATTGATTCGTTTCTCCTCTGAAGAAGTTGTGGCAGATGGATTACACGAGTCAGTAAATTTCCGCTCCACCATCATCAACATGAGTGCAGGCATGAAAATAAAAGGTCATGCTGCACCTGAGGCAATCTTTTATATCATTAAAGGAGAAGGCAGCATTATCGTTGGCGAAGAAGAGATACCAGCTAAAGCAGGAGACTTTGTGGTAACTCCTTCAGCGATTCCCCATGCAGTACAAGCAGATACAGACTTCTCCTTCTTTATTGTTGTTGGCAACCAATAGTAAATCTGAATTGCCCCTGATTAAATAGATAAAGGTCTGATTCCAAATCTCACGGAGTCAGACCTTTCCCTTTAAGGATCCTTAAACCATATCTCTTAAGGCTTCATGATCAAGAATCCTAATTTTACGATGTCCTTCAAGTTTAATCCAACCCAAGTCTTGAAAACGACTGAGATTACGACTCAGGGTCTCCTGGGTAGTCCCGATAATATTCGCTAAATCTCTACGCGACAGGGAAAGAACAAGTTCATCGCCTCCCTGTTCCTGACAAAGGTTAACCAAAAGTGAAGCAGTCCTTGCCTCAGCACTCCTTAAACCAAGGTCCCTTATCATTCCCTCAGCTCTTTGTAATCTGTTAGTCATTGTCCTTAAAATATCTAAGGCAATACTTGGCTGGGTTTTAATGAGTTGATGCATGTCCTTTTGCTTAATAGTGCACAAACGCACATCAGTCAAAGCCTCAACCGAAAAAGAAAGTTTTTCTGTTTGGAAAATACTCAACTCACCAAAGAAATCTGTTTCTTCCAATATCCTAAAGATCTGTTCTCTGCCATCCTCTGTCATGGTAAAGAGCTTAACTCTCCCCTGCTGAATCACATATATCTGGTCAGAATCTTCCCCTTCATAACAGATGATTGAACCCTTAGCATACATCTCTGTAATTAAGAGTGCTTCTAGGCCTAGAAGCTCATGTTCACTAAGTCCTGCAAAAATCGGAACATGGAAAACACATGCTTTGTCCTTATGTCCACAATTATTATCCATACTCTCCCAACCTATCTTTCAAAAAGAATTCGTGTAGAGACCTTCAGCCATGGCCATTCCTCTTTAAAATATGTTGTAACAATCATGCCATTGTATTGACTAATAATCTCTTCTTCCATAAGTAGTTTGGCTCTGATGCCCCATTCCTCTGATAGAGTATCAGTATCTATCTCTGAAAGACTACGTTGCATCTCCTCAACAAGGAGGGTTTCAATCTGACTATTTAAGTCCGTTAACGACTCTGGTGGCAAAACTACTGTCATATCATAGATGGTAAGGCTTGCTCTGCCAAGCCTTACAGACAGCTCTTCAGCAACCTGTCTAGGAATCTCAGTATTGATGTGATCTATCAGTTCAGGAAGTGCCTCCTTGGCCTCTAAGGTTACTAGATTCGCTGTACTGCTGGTCAAATCCTCCAAATCAATGTAGACAGTAAGGATGGCAAACTGTGTTAGATAGATTCCTAGTAGAAAGAGCATAGCAAGCACTGTAGAAAAACCAGCTATGAAACCACTGCGATAAATTTGATCTTTAGATTCTCTGTAACGGGACTGTCTTGTAGACAACTGCATACACCTCTTTTGCAGATTCTCTCTTTCAGACATTATGCCCTATCCCACTACAGCTATTACAAAATTATGCCTCAAAATCTAAATGCTTACCTTTAAACGGATGATCTTTTTTCTTTTTTCCATCTCTTTTGCTATCTTTTTGGGGAGAATCTCTTTTAACAACACCCTGTTCACTCTTATGAGTATTTCTAACCTGTTGTTGTTTTTCTGCTTCCTGCTTTTTGACAACAAAAGCTGCCTGCTGTTGCCCTTTATCAGCAGCCTGTTCACTGGCTTTCTGCACTTTAGCTACCTCACCTGCTTTTTGAATGCCGGTTTGCCAGTCAATTGGATTCACAGGAACCATTGAACATTACCCCCAGATTAAGTTTGTTGCCGGTCCAAGACGGACCTCCTTATTTTGCACTAACCAGGTACCTCCCGGAGTCTCAGCTTTGACATTCTTCTCATAGGCTCCAACGATAATCTTTACACCAGCATGAGTGGTCTCTATGACCACAACGCGACCACTATCACGTTGGTCATACTCTCCCTTTAATTCTTTTAACCTAGCGCTAATCTGTACAAATCTCTCTTTACCATCTTTATATGACCCCAGTATTCTGTTAAATAGCTCTTCCTTTTCCTCAGGAAGTTCTTGATTAGCTTCTTTCTGCTTATTCAAAAGAGCCAGAATTTGCTGCATCTTATCTAGTTCTTTCTCAAGGGTGACAAAGTCTTTTTGCAGGGTAACTATCTCCTCAGCAATTCCGGGATCTATACCAACCTGTATTGTAGTCTTAGTGCCCATATGTGAACCCAAAACCTTACAAGCAATTTCGTTCTTGGCTCTGATGAGTCCACCAGCTATCATGCCGTTCTTACCAAGAACCTCCACTCTTTTCCTAACGTGAACATCACTATGGAGAATTGCTGTTTGAGCAATGAGGTCACCTTCAACCCTTACTTGAGCATTCTCTATATAGGTGGTCTTAAGGTCCCCATTGGTAACAACAAGACTCCGTCCTGCTCCCCGAATACCCTGTCTAACAATGATATCGCCACCTGCTAGAAGACTACCACCTTCAACTGAACCATATACCTCGATATCTTCAGTTGCTTCAACCTTTAATCCAGTATTAACAGTACCCGAAATTATCACCGAACCATTAAATTCTATGTTCCCTGTACTAGAATCCACATCACCTTTAACTTCATAAACAGGGACAACTGACAGGAGGGTCTTTCCCTCAACTCTTGGTTGTCCATCTCTTGTAGCCTTGACAAACTTACCATCGTCAGTATATTCTACGTTCCTGCCAAGCCTAGGTATAACTGCCTTACCTGGCTTTGCTTTAAGGGGTTCTCCAAATACATCCTGACCATCTTTTCCATCAGTTGGAGGTATAATCTCACAAAGAAGATCTCCTTCCGCTACTGTATCAATAAGGCCTAGGTCAAAGTAGTTGACTCGCCCATCTTCCAACTCCTTTGGTACAGGTCGTTTCTCTTGCCCAAAAAGAAACCGTAAGAAACCATCATCACCATTAACTGGTTTTCTTCCTTCCGCAACCAAGAACTTATGTGATGCCTTCTCTTTTTTTGCCCACAAGATTCTAGCAGCCTCTTTAGCCTGTAATTCATCTGGTTTCACCAAACCCTGTTCCTTAAGAAAAGCAAAGAGATACTCAAAAAGCTCTTCCTCAGAAGTAAAGTCCTCAGGATTTAAGCCACTCTCCAAATTCTCTAGACCTTCCATGACTAGATAAGCTGCTAGGCCTTTCCCTTCAACCTTTAGCTGAATACGCCAAAACAAGGGGGCTGTTTCCTGCACCATCTACCACCTCCATACCATATGTATCGATATCTTATCCAAAAACTTAAACTCCTAGGAGATTAGAGCGTCTTTTGACTTGACTAGGCGAGAACGTAAACGCAACAATGCTTTAGTGTGCAGTTGAGAAATGCGAGAAGAAGAAAGCTCCATAACCTGAGCAATCTCTTTAACCGTTAGACCATCGAAGTAGAAGAGGGAAACAACAAGTTTTTCTTTGTCAGGTAATTTATCTATAGCCTGTCCCAAAAGCACCTTCTTTTCCTCAAACTGAACCATGGCTTCAGGACCAGGAATCCCCTGATCAGCAACCATATCTCTTAAGGGAATTTCTTCATCAGTATCACTATAATAGAAATCATCTAAAGACACAACCGATGAACGACTGATATCCATCACTAGTCTATCAAACTCTTCTTTATCAACACCGAGTTCCATAGCCACTTCTTCATCAGTAATAGAGCGACCATATCTAGCTTCTAACTCCCTATATGTACGTTCAATCTCACGGGCCTTTTTCCTTAAGGTCTGTGGCATCCAATCAAGAGCCCGCAAACCATCTAGGATTGAACCTCTAATCCGAACATAAGCATATGTCTCAAACTTAATGCCTCTGCGATAATCAAATTTTTCAATGGCATCAAGCAGACCAAAGGTGCCATAGCTGATTAAATCATCCACCTCAACACTCCCTGGTAGATTCATAACCATGCGACCAGCAGCATACTTAACCAGAGACATATACTGGGTAATTAACTGTTCACGAGCATCTGTACAGCCCTGATCTTTATACTCTTTCCAGAGTTTTTCCAAGTCGGTTTTCACCATCTTAAATCAAACCTCGCTGTCTTCTTTCTCTTTGTTCTTCAAAAATATATCTTATTATTTTGTCTCTTTCCTTTTCATCAACCCGATAAAAAGCAACACCATACTCACGGGTAATTGTCTTCTTGCCAGTAAGGTAGTCACCAACCCGTATTACTACTCCTTGCATTCTAACCTCTCTATCATCCGGGAGAAATACCTGCAAATATATCCTTTGTTCTCTTTCCAAATCAACATTGGTCTCTAAAGATAAGCCTCCACCACTGAGATCCCTTGTATACCCGGCATAAAATGAAACCTGACCACTATCCGGAAAAAGATTGGGTTGTTCACCCCTGTTCCCCTCAGCAGCAACTATATCCTCAAGTTCCTCAGCATAGGTGAAGTGGACTAACAACCTTACAGGTAGTCTCACATAGTTGCGCCTTTGAATACACCTTGACTCTTTGGGTCTCTCCAAGGTTATCGTAGGGAGATGTCCCATATCTTTGTCTTCTACCTCTGCATAAAACTCATAAAGAGCCGTATCAGCAATAAGCCAGGCCTTAAGTCTTGAACCCACCTCCATGGAGACTATTCTCCCCCTACTTAAGGGTGCATCAATAACTATATGGTCATCAGTGACTCTATGAATTCTACTTAGATATATTTCATCATCAATTTCAATCTGCATGATCTGTCCGCTAACCAGTTTCACTGACTTTCCCCCTTCATTCCCTGCCAGAAACGATAGAACAGGTGGTCAAGGCCTTTCTTTTTCTCACGACTATACGTCTGATTATTCACAATTCTTTCAGCGATACGCCACACTGATACACTAGCAGGAGCAAGTGGATATGAGAGCACAAAGGGTCTTTGTTCCATGACAGCTCGGCTAACAGCAAAATCCCGGGGTATAATGCCTAAAAGGTTAAGAGATATTCCTAAGAACCCCTCTGTAACACTATTAAAACGTTGAAAGGCATCTTCACCTTCACTAGCATCTTGAGCTTGATTCACAACAACCTTCCAAGATGAGCTAAAACCTTCTCTAGAGAGAATCTTTATAACTGCATAAGCATCTGTAATGGCTGTTGGTTCAGGGGTAATGACTAGTATAACCTCATGGGCAGACATGAGAAGAGAGGTAACCGTAGGGCTAAGCCCTGCCCCTGTATCAAAAATAATATAGTCATAGATTTTTTCTAAGTGAAGTACATCTTTAAGAAAACGGGCTAAAGCTACCCTATCCACATTGATATAATCTATTTCTGCTGAACTAGCAGCAATTAGGTCAAGACCATCAGGACCAGGATATATTATCTCATCGAGACTTTTAATGCCTTGGAAGACATGACCAAGATTATGTTTCGGGTTTGAACCCAAGAGAATATCAACATTGGCTAGCCCTAAATCAGCATCAATTAACAGAACCTTAAAACCCTTTTGCTGCAAAGCAATAGCGGTATTTAGACTCACATTACTCTTGCCCACGCCACCTTTTCCACTGCTAATGGCAATTATATGAGCTCTTCTGTTATGAAGGTCACCCTTTAGTCTCTGTTTGAGAGTACTTGCCATCTGTTGGAGTCCCTGAGCTTGCTGATTTATTCGCACCTAAATCTGCCTCCTCCCCCTGTTATCCTGAGGCTTCTTACAGTTCCCTTCTAACAACCATTTCACCACAACTTCAGTTTCTGCTAAAGCTATATCTTCAGGTACATCCTGACCTGTACTCAAATAGCTTAAGGGAAGATTGGTATAGACACTTAAAGAAGGTATCAAGCTAAGATCCTTTGTTTCATCAGTCTTTGTAAAGAGAAGAGCTGTGGGCTCAAAAAGCTTATAGGCCTTAAAGATACTTAGAGCATCAGAAAACCTAGTTCCTGAAGCCATTACCAGATGTGTTTGATCTAGTTTAGCATTTTCCCAGGCAGCAGCCATCTCTGAAAGCTTTAAGGCATCAAACTGACTCCTTCCTGGAGTATCAATCAAAATCAGATCCTTATCAGAGAGATTCCTTATCCCTTGACTAAGATCAGCAAAGTTATATATAACCTCTAGGGGTATATTCATTATCTTGGCAAAGGCATTAAGCTGTTCCACAGCCGCTACCCTATAGGTATCAAGGGTTAGTAAACCAACCTCATACTCTTCCACAAGAGAAAAGTTAGCTGCTAACTTAGCTACTGTGGTCGTTTTGCCAACACCTGTAGGCCCGACAAAACCAATCACTACAGGGCCCTCTCTATCCTCAGGTATAGAAATCTTTACAGGTTCTCCTAATGCTTCTAAAAGAACCGTTTCTAAAGTGACATTGGTTCTCTGGCCTTTGATGCCACGATTTAGAATCAGCTTGGCAACCTCTTCTTCAATCCCACAATGAAGCATGGACTCAAGGAGAGCATCTTCCTTTTTAAGTTTTTTCTCAACAGGTTCTTTCTCCTTAACTTCATACTGGAAAGTGATTGGTTCATCAACAATCGCATCCAATTTGGCCTGTTCAAGACGTTGACTCGCTCTAGCTATCTCATGTACCGCCTTACTGGCGGCCGGAGTCTTTTCAGGTAAGGGTCTTTCCTTTTCCTCTTGAGCTACCACCACCTCTACACGCCAGCGACCAAAGAGACCAAAAACTCCTCCTTCTTTCCAACGTCTAGTGGAGATAATCATAGCATCATTGCCTAATTCCCTTTTTATCTCTTGCATAGCCTCTGGGAGGCTATC
>DYGY01000025.1 GCA_020724425.1 Thermaerobacter marianensis | reverse complement strand
GAAGCCCCTCAGATGAGGGGCTTCATTATTGGTCTACAGAGAAACTAGCAAACAATTAAAGGTTGTTCTGGATAGACAAAACTAGTCTTATCATCAAGCCTAATAAGCTCAGTTCTAATTTCATAAAGCCCCTGACACTTAAAGGGGATTGAAGAGAAACGAAGATAATTAATATGCTTTTCCCCAATACTATTTAACATAAAGGGATTGCTTTCACCATAGGCTAAAAGATCACCATCCGGACCTATAAGAGTGAGCCTTTCAAGATACTCAGAGGTATCAGGTCTTAGACAAACCCAGATATGAATCAGAATGAATGTCTCCATTATCCCTGTAGGGATCTTCTCTAGAAGATTAAGAATACTGAGTCTACCTGCTAGATCTCTTGTTACCGCTTCACAGAGAATGCTAGCCTGGAGTACAAAGGGTAGTTCTGTTTTAATGAGGGACTCAGACATCAGTTTTCACCTCTCAGAGAAGATCTTTGTAATGATATCTAGTTTCTCTGTTAGCATATGTGCCTTGGGAAATTTGTTGAGTGAAAGAAGGAGAACTTCTCGGGCTAAAGCATATTTACAATGAACATGAAGCTCAATAGCTTCATGTTTTTTCTGATATAGATACCCTTGAGCCTCACCATATTTGCCTTCTAGGAAAAGAACTAAGGCCCTTAGTGTCTCTAACTCATGTAGTTCTGGATAGAGTTTTTGGCCTTTATCAAGCCACTGCTTTGCTTGAAGAAACATCTTTAGTTGAATATGAGTATAGATGATTTTTGTAAGCACATCAGAGAGATAATAGCTATCCTTTGAAGAGTGGTGCCAGCTATATAACAAGGCATTTAGAGCAGGTTTGTATCTATGGTCCTGTAATAACTCCGCAGCCCAGAAATATGGCAGGATGGGTATAGGGGAGACACGTAAATGCCTTGTTAGGATCTCCTTGTTCCTCTTTGCTTTACTGAGCATAATTTCTTCTGTACGGATATAGCCATGGTGAAATATCTCTATATCAGCATGGGCTACCAAGTCTCCTTGACCTTGTTCCCGGATACTTGAAATTATCTCTTCATGAATTGGGTTTCTAAAATAGTAGCCTCTATGGTTACGAAAGAGACTTAACCTTAGGTCTTCAAAGGAGTGGCCTGCCTTAGTATGATTAATAATCTTAAGAAAGTATGCCTCTTTGTCACTCTGCTTAATGAGTTCCTTTAAGGTTTCCTGGTCTTTTTCATTGAGTCTTTCATCTGCATCTAAAAAGAGTATCCAGGGATGGCTAGCCTTATTGATGGCATAGTTTCTAGCTTTCGCAAAGGAATATTCCCATTCATATTGATACACCTTGTCAGTATAGCTTCTAGCTAGAGAGATGGTACTATCCTTTGAGCCTGTATCAACAACAATAATCTCATTAGCTACATTAGCTATGCTTTCTAAACAGTCTTCTAAGACCTCTGCTTCATTACAGACAATTAGACAGACACTGAGTTTCATGAGTCAACCACCACCCTAGGAAAGTCTAGATTGAGATGAGCTACTAAACCAGAAGCAAGAAAGTGATAGAGTCCTGGTGTTTTGAAACCTTTATGGTAGCTAGTATAGAGGTTAGCTAAACCAGGATAGATCTGTCCTTGATTTATTAGGTGAGCTCCCTTAATAAAGAAATCTTCTGGTCTAGATAAAAAAAGGTTTTCTCCATAACGATTGGCTATCTCTCTTAAGGAGTCTTCTAGGTCTAGATAGTGATTCTTTAGGGTAGAGTATACTTTTTTCACAAGCTGTAACCCACCAACCTCTATGGCCTTTTCCATAAATTCAAGGAGAAACTCATAATCAGGTAGTTCATTCAGGTTCCCCAAGAGTACTTCATGAAGAGGAGTTGTTAAGGAATCTAAGAGGGGTTTGGCCTTATCCATCTCTCCAGTGAGCCAGTGAATTAGGAGCTGATGGTAGGTAGATAGAGGAGTATCTACTTTTTCTAGTTCTCTTAGGGCTTTATGATATTCTCTTTTGCCTAGATAGGCTAGCCCTTTACTTAAAGGATCCTTTGAAATCTCTAATGCTAAATCATAGGCCCTAGCTTCTAGGGCTAGAGATACAGAGATATCTGGTAGTGGTTCACTTAGCAGAGGATAGTTAGCAAAGAGGCGTAAAAGAAACTGTTTAGCTGATTTGTATTTAGGATATATACTTAAGGCCTTTAGATATGCCTCTTTTGCTTCCCTAAAGTTCAAAAGGGCCTCATGGGTAATACCTAGATAGAGATAGGCTTGATAGGAACCTACACCTAGATCAGTAGGGTAGAAGGGGGGAGCTTCACCTAGAGAGAGACAATGGGTATACGCTTTAAGAGCCTTTCCATATTCACCAGTTGCCTGTGAGATTGAACCCTTAAGAAACCAAAGATCTGTATAATCAGGGAATTCCCTTATGGCTTCCTGAAGGGTACCTAAAGCTTCAGCATATTCCTCAAGTTGAATTAGCGCAAAGGCTTTCTTCTTAGCCAGTTCCGGAGCATTCACAAGCTCTGCTAAAGAGAAATATTCTAGGGCTTTATGGTAGTTACTCTCACGGAGATACTCTGAACCCAGATAGAAATAGTCAAGGGGATCCTTAGATTCAAGCAAAATCTCTTTGTTACGGGTAATCTTCCTTTTGATATTGTCCTTTTGGTTGAGATAACCATAGTGATAGACACAAATGGGTACAAGAGCTACCTTACGGTTAGGTTCAACTAGAATTACTTCATGGATAGCCCTTTTGTAACGGATATCCTCCCGATTCTGTATAAGTCGTACCTGGGGGTTCTGCACCATCGCCTCACCAGGATACTTTCCTAAAAAGCTTACCGTCAAAAAAAGAAAACCATCATAATCCTGTTCCTGCATTAAAGGACGAACCATATCTCTATCAATTAACTCATCATCAGCATCTAAAAGAAGCAACCAATCCCCACTTGCTTTAGAGATGGCATAGTTCTTAGCCTTAGAGAAGTCATTTTCCCAGGTATACTGAAATACTTTTGCACCCAAAGATTTAGCTAAAACTATAGAATTATCTTCTGAGCCTGTATCCACCACAATTATCTCATCCACTACATCTTTAACACTTTTAAGACAGCGTTCAATATTGCTTGCTTCATCACGCATAATTAGGCAGAGGCTAAGTGATTGACCCATATTGTTTGATTCCTTTCTGAACTAGGGTCAATTCCTTTTGTAATAGTTTTGATTCTGGATAGAGTTCTAGACCTTCCTTTAATAGCTTTTCTGCTTCCTGCATGAAGAGTTTTGCTAGGAAGGCATAGGTATTCTGGGTAGCAGGTAAGGCATCAAGAACCTTTTCCGCCTCCTCATTCTTCCCAAGGTTAAGAAAACAGTATGCCAAATATATTTGGGCCTGAATATAAAAGCGATTCCCTGATGATACTGCTTTAAGATGTGGCATGGCTTTCTCATATTGAGACTCTTTTAGATAGCAGAGACCTAAGAGATAGTTAACCTGATTAGTAACGGTTTTATCATCTTGAACTAAAGATAGGTATTTGCGAGCTAATTCTAGTTCATCATTAGAACAGAAGATGTCTGCTAGAAAAACTAGATGATTGGGGTTTTCGGTATTAAAGAATTTCTCCATATATTCAGATACTGCAGAGTCTTCCTCATGTTTTAGCAGAATGCCGGCGATATGATAGAGTGGTTGGAGATAGTGAGAGTTTTTCTGAAAACACTGCTGATACTGGATAATTGCTTCAGCTAGCTTATTTAATTTCTCATAGGTCTGTGCTAAAGCATAATGAGCCTTATAGCCTGCTAAAGCTGCTTCTGCTGAACCATAGGGGGGAATAGGGGCAGGCCCCATGGTCAAGCACTGATAGAAACTGCCCACAGCACGAGGATATTGATCATTATATAGATAGGCAATACCCTGAAGAAAGACTAGATCGGTATAGTCTGGATAGATCTCAAGACCTTCATCAAGAAGTTTTAGTGCCTCCTGCCAGTTGCTCTGGTTTAATAAAGCCAGTACATAGGACTTATAGATCTTGCTATACCACATGGCTTTAGGGTTACCAAGCTTTTTAGCTTGGTCAAAGTATAGAACAGATTGAGGGTAGTCCTTTAACCTTAGGTATTCCACACCCAAGTTAAAAAGCATAAAAGGATCCTTGGGATTCCCTTCTACTTGCTTGAGAGCTAGGGCAAGGTTACGTTCCTTTTTGGCCTTTGAGGAGACAACACTAGTAAGGTAGCCGGAATGAAGAATACGGATATCACTTTGTAAGAGTTTTGCTTCTGGTTCAATCTCTAGAATGTTAGCAGCAATCTGTTCATGTAAGCTTCCAGTAAAGCGATACTCTTCCCTATTACGAAATAGTCTTAGACTGATGGATGTCTCCACAGCCAGCGGGTTATTATCCTCTGTTAGATTAAGAATCCTAACAAAGTATCCCTGAGCATTTGTGGTTAACATATCCTTAAGCTTTTCCTTGTCTTCTGATAGCAAGGTTTCATCAGCATCAAGATAGAGAATCCACTCACCTGTAGCTTGTTCCAATGAGAAGTTTCTTGCCTTAGCAAAATCATCCTGCCATTGATAGTCATAGACCTTAGCCCCAAAGCTTCTAGCTATTTCTTTAGTTTTATCCTTTGACCCAGTATCAACAACAATTATCTCTGTGCATATATCCCTAATACTCTCTAGACAGCTAGGGAGAAGTTCCTCTTCATCTTTCACAATTAGACAGGCAGTTAACTTAGTAGTCATGAGCGTTCATTCCTTTTTGACCAGATGTTCTTAGCAAGCTTTAAACTAGTTCTAGCAAACTGAAGATATGGCTGGACATTCTCTGGTTTGTGTAGACATGCTTCTTTTAAGAGATGCTTCCTATCCGTTAGTTTTCTAGATAACTGAGCTAAAAGGAGATACTCTGAGGCTGTTTTCGGGTTTAGTGCTAGTCTAGGAAGCTTCTTGATGTTTAGTTTGTCATAGAAGCCTAGGATCTGAGGAATATGATGGGGATATGTTTTGCCTAGGTATTCTGCTAAGAGTTTGGCTTTATCAAGTTCTCTTAGTTCTAGGAGTCTATGTAGAATTGTGAGGATTTGCAGCTGATCTAGGCTTGAGAGAACTTTAGCCTGTTTCTTTAAAAGAATAGCTAATACAGCTTCCTGATAGAGATAATCAACAAGCTCATTTGCTAAAGAATATATTCCTTCAGAAACATAAAGCAAAAAAAGCTTCTGTCTTACAGCAATACTTTTTGTATCAAGGGAAAGAAAAAGCTTCTTTGCCTTTTCATAGTCCCTTAACATGAGAGCCGTAACAGCCTGCATAAAGATTAGGTCTGAATCTTCGTTATCCATCCCCGCAAGTACCCTCTGAGCCTGTTCATAATATGATTGACTGATCAGAATATCTGCTATGAGCAGATATTCCTCCAAAGTTTTTGGTCTCATTATCTCCTCTAGTTCCTCAAGAAGACTGTCAGGTTCACCTAATTCAGACCAGACTTCTGCTAGCCTGTATAAGGCTAGAGGGTCACCCTGGGAATGTAACCTAATATATATCATTTTTGCATCTTCCCAGTTACCTAAGACTCTATGAATCCCGGCTAGAGGCAAATATGCTTGCTGCTCATTATTCTCTATTGCCTGTTCAAGGAGATTAATTGCCTGGGCATACTTGTGGGAAGAAAGCAATTCAAGAGCCTGCTTTATGTTTGTCATCTTATACCCCTCCACATAAAGTGTTGGCTATATATCAATATGTCCATATACCTCTTGATGTGAAGGGACAAAATTCATTTGTTGGCATATAGTGGTATTGTAAGGGAGGTGAACGCTAATTGCCTAACTACAAGGTCTTTAATGATGTACCTGCTGATCTTTTAACCAGAGTGTCTAACGATACTGCTGCTAGTCTTCTAGCCCAGGTATCTAATGAGACAGCTGCTAGTTTTCTCTCTACAGTGTCTAATGAAACTGCAGCTAGTCTTCTAGCTCAGGTATCTAATGAGACAGCCGCTAGTTTTCTCTCTACAGTGTCTAACAATACTGCTGCTAGTCTTCTAGCTCAGGTATCTAATGAGACAGCCGCTAGTTTTCTCTCTACAGTATCTAACACTACTGCTGCTAGTCTTCTAGCTCAGGTATCTAATGAGACAGCTGCTAGTTTTCTCTCTACAGTATCTAATGAAACTGCAGCTAGTCTTCTAGCTCAAGTCTCTAATGAGACAGCTGCTAGTTTTCTCTCTACAGTGTCTAATGAAACTGCAGCTAGTCTTTTAGCTCAGGTCTCTAATGAGACAGCTGAATGCCTATTAGCAACTGTATCCAACCTGACTGCAGAGTGTCTGCAGGTTCAGATGGTCAATGAAACCCCGGCATCGCTGGTTATGCAGCTTGGAAATAGATCGGTTGCTGATACAACTGATACTGTGGCAGATACTGGCGATGATACCTTTAAGAATGTTGCTGCAGTCAATGTCATCTCCTATAGCTCAGCAACAATCGCGGTTAGGAATATGGGTGGTAGTAATGCTGCTAATGCTAAGATCCAGTTGAGTGCTGATGGTACTAACTTCATTGATGATCCAGGAACCTCGCCACAAACTATTGCCCCTGAAAGCCTATATTTCTTTGTACCTGGCAGGTTTGTTAAGTATGCGAGAATACAGTATGCCTCACAAACCAGTGGTCAAACAACCTCTCTAAGTCTATGGTTCCAGGCTCATGTCTAGTATGAATATTACCTTCTAATGGGGACTGCTGGTGATTTAAGTGGCCTCCTTGGGTTTTAATATTGAGGGGCTTCCCTCTAGGTGATAGATACCCCCACTTTTAGCAGTGGGGGAGAGTCGCTTGGTTTTTTTGAGCTATATGAGAAGGAGGCGCTAGATGAATCTAGCGCCCACTTTAATGGATCCTCCAGTTTTTGCGACCATCATAGTAGATGCTATCTAATAGATGGCCTATGTCTCTTCTTTGTTTAAGAAGTCTGTACTGGCGAATTAGCTTCTTTAGAGGTTTTTCTTCTCTTTGCTCACTGTGTAGGAGGGTGGCAAAGGTCTTTATTTCCGTCTTTAATCTCTCTATATCTGTCTCCTTATCAAAGGAGAGGGAGAGATAGCGGACTGAATAGATCTGACTGAGTTCTTTTAGGGCATCTCTGGCTATACCTTCAGGCATACACTTAAAGGGATAGATGTGCAGAATGCCGTTAGCACCCTTTTCTAATGCTTCTCTAGCTTTACCAACACTAGGTAGACCATCGCCACCAACCTCTTGATCTATAAAGGGGCGGGCCTTCTCTTCTCGGATCTTTTGACCTAAGAGGTTAAAACCGTAACGGTTTAGATAACGGACTATTGGTCCTATGACTGGATAGTTTAGTCGGCTACGCCGTTTCATCTCTTCTAGTGAGTGATGGATAAAGGCACTGATAGTTACTGCTTCTTCAATCTCGATACCCTCTTTACCCATGAGGTTCTCTACGGTTCCTCTGTTGGCAAAGCTTGTTAGAGCAACATAGATCTCACCAATGACAATTACTCTTGGTTTTTCTTCCTTATCTACTGGTATGGCTTTAAGGAGTCTATGGGCCTCTTTATATGCTTTTTTGATATCTCTAGTTGTGTGAACATTATCGATTAGTTTTAGGCCTTCCCGGTAGGCCCGGGTTACAGAGCCTCTTTCTAGTTCATGGGCTCTAAGTTTTAGTGATAGTGCTCTTAATTTCTCTATTGCCTCCAACTTAACCCAGAGGGGTTTAGTCAGTTTCTTGATGGTATAGAGGAGTCTTAGTTTTAGATACTGTCTTTGATAATAGGGGAGGGTATCCATACCCTTCTCTATAGCTTCCACATAGGTAACAATACCTGAGAGTTTGTTGGCATCACCTAGAGAGGCAAGATCTTGGAGGAACTCGCCGATACCATCTAGACCCATGGTGGCCATCTCTAGGGTATGATCCTCTTTTTCTAACCTGTCTTTAAAGAGGGTAGGGAGGAGCTGGTTTTGGCTGATGGCATACCAGCCAAAGGTACAGGGGCCTTCTCCTCTGGCCATTAAGACAACTATCCTTCTTGGTTCGTTATCTTCTAGGTTATCTAATGCTAAATTGATTGCTTTAATCAGGTTACCTGTGCTAAAAGCGTAGGGTGAACAGGATTCTGGATAGTATTGATGCCCTATTTCTACAGTCTCTTCATCAAGAGGGGGTGGTACCTGGATATATTCTGTTAGGCCCGCTTGATGGGCAGTTTCCTTGATGAGAAGATCAACTGCTTCACCTAGGGTTGGCCAGATTAAAAGGGGTTTTCTCTTGTCTTTTGGTTTTTCTTCGGTAATGATAAAGCTTGAATTCTGTCCTGGTTTACCACTGACCCGGCGTAGGGGTTGGACAGATGATTTGGGCATTTCTCTTTTTACACCCTTAAGCCTGTAGTCTCTGTTTTCCTCTATAAAGGTTAGTATGGTTTCATAGCGGGTGGCAAAACCGGCCTGTCCACTTGTCTCATCATAACGGAAAGACCAGACAGATGAGCCTTTGTTTCTGGCATATTCAGCAAGGGTATCCACCTGGAAGGCATCAGGATGGCAACCAAAACTACCAACGGTAATGAAGCCATCCACATGGGGTAGAGCCCAGTCGATAAAGGCTTGGCCTTCCCTATGGGTATCATAATAGCCATCAACCTCTTCATAGAAGTGCTGGTATTGCTCAAAGGGTACATCCTGAGCTGTAATAACATTTACTCCTTGATGGAGAAAATAGTTTTTAAGATCAGCTGTTAAGGCTGGGTCATTTACCAGATAGCGCCTACCTACAATGGCTAAGCGGGGTTTTTCTGTATCTTCTAAGAAACGCTTCCATCTAGTAGGCGGAGTTCGGAAAACTTCCTCATAGGCCTCTTCACAGGCTTTTTGTACATCCTTAACCCATTTTGCTTTAGGAAAGAAGCGAAGCAAACGGGTTGTCTTGGGAAGTTTGTAGATATCGGCATAGAGATCAAAACAGACATTGAAGAGACTCTCCTTATCTGCAGAACGGATTGCTGGTTGCAGAAAATGGGGTAGCATCTTGCCTGCTTTGATGGAATCATTAACAGAGATGGTTGTTAGTTTCCTTTTGGCTTTAGCCTGTTTAGCAGGTCTTGCTTCCTTAAGGTTATATGCTGTTTGACCCACTAAGGAACGAATAGTTACACCACCCACATCCCTATATTTAGAGCAGGTAGATGTTATGGTATCTTCACTGATTATCCTTGGCGCGACTATATAGTCTAAATCTGGATGTTCCTTAATCAGTTCATGAACATGACCCACATAGGTCCTTATTGGCACACAATAGTCGGCACTAGTAAGGGTGGTACCTGCCTCAATTATGGAGGGAGTGGTACGCTGACTCTTTATGACCTCCATATCTAAAAGCTCAAGAAAACGGGCTAGAAAACGTACCGACCTGTAGTGACCTGTAAAAGCAAAAACAATTCCTATCTTCATCTTCTCACCTAACCTATACTGGATGCTTTAATCGCCTCATTATTTGAAAAGAGGCCATCGTAATAGCCGAAGGGACAATCTATTGACTTGTATCCGGCAATAACCTGGTTGTTCTCTTTTAAGACTAAGAGATTATCACACTGTCTGCCACAGATACCATAATGACAGCTAGCTGTTTCAGTTACATAGGTACTGTTTAAGACATGATTGAAACCCTTAAAGGTAGGGGTATAGCCTTCTTCATATTTCTCTTTAGCAAGGATTGCAGCGCCTAATGCTCCTGCCCCTAAAACCAGACGGGTATCTGAAGCAATGTATAGCTCCTCTTCAGAGAGGTTTAAGATATCCCTAAAGGCATGCTGTATAGCTTGATTCAGAAATGTACCTCCCTGAGCAACTATCGGGGTAGCAATGACCTTACCTTTACCCACATCAGAGAGATAGGTTCTAGCTATGGAGTATGCCAGACCTAAGAGCAAATCATTTGTGGCAAAACCTGTCCTTGATTTATGGACTATGTCTGATTCGCCAAAGACGGCACAACGACCGGAAATCCTTGAGGGGTTTCTGGAAGAAAGGGCTAAGCTGGCATAGTCGGTTATGGGTATATGGAATCTTCTAGCGACTGACTCCAAAAAGGTGCCTGTGCCTGCGGCACACTTATCATTCATAGCAAAATCTAATCCTCTTTGATCAATGGTAATGATTTTAGAATCATTACCACCAATATCAAAGATGGTTCTAACCTCTGGAAGCATGGATGCAGCCCAGGTGTAGTGAGCGATGAGCTCGGTGCTGCGATAATCAGAGGTATTCTCTTCAGAGAAAGAGAGGATATGTTGAGCTAATTCTCCGGCACTACCAGTGGTACCAATACCGCCTAGAGGCCCATCAACTAGCTTTGCTAGTTTCTCTGTGACAGTGAGGATAGCTTTTAATGCATCCCCTCCTGTCTCTATAGCCCCTACCTCTAAAATCTCTAGTGTATCTCCTAAACTCTTGATTAGTGCATATTTTGTCCCACGGGAACCACCATCAATACCGGCAAAGAGGAGTCCCTCTGAGTCTCTTTTTCTCCTTTGCTTTAAGACTTTTGGTGTACTTTTAATATTTTTCTCTACTATATCTAGAGTTAAGCTACTCCTTTGAGGTGTATCCCTTAGGTTATTAGGGTTCTTAGAATTATCACAGCGACCACCAAGGGTATCAAGAATCTCTACCTTCCCATAAACTTCTTCTAATGGTTGGGTCAGTTCACAGGCATTCTGACAACCATGACAGTATTTCAGCTGGCTAGAGAAGCTTCTTTCCATAAAGTCATCTTTAAAAGCTGGTTGCCAGGGTGTTTCTTCATTAAGATAGCTATCACGAACAATGATGGCCATACCTAAAGCACCCACCACATCATTATGGGGTGGAACCACAATCCTAACCCCAAGCTTTTCAGTAAAGGCCTGACGGACTGCCGGGTTAAAAGCAACACCACCCTGAAAAATTACCGGTGATTTCAGGGTCTGTCCCTGTAGAACATTACGAACATAGTTATTCACTAGAGCTTGGGATATCCCCATGAGACGATCAGAGAGGGGGACACCCTTTTGGGTCAGGTGCCTGAAGTCTCGACGAGAAAACACCGTACAGGTTGCATCTATTCTTACAGGGTGTTTTGCTTCTAAAGCAATCCTGCCAAAATCCTCTAAAGAGATCTCAGCCTCATCAGAGAGCTGTTTTAGAAATTCACCGGTGCCGGCAGCACAGATGGAGTTCATGTTAAAAAACGAGGGAACACCCTGATTGTCAAAAACAATCACCTTGGAGTCCTGTCCACCTATCTCTATCACTGAACCGACTTTGCTAATGGGTTTTTCATCAACAATAACCTGGTTGGTTTTGATTAGATAGTTAATGCCAACTGCATGGGCAAAAATCTCACTCCTACTGAGATCAGCACCAAAGAGTTTACGGTTTAACTCACGCCCACTACCTGTTGTACCTGCACCTAAGACTTGATAGATGTCTGCTTTTAGATATTTATCTAAAGCATACTTAAGAGCATCGGTTTGAGTAGGGAACTCATCATGGCGTATATATATGGATTCACCTACTATTTGGCCATCTTTATTAACCCCCACTACTTTAACGGTAGCAGAGCCGATATCAATACCCAGGAACACTTCTTTCATGAAATCACTCCTCGACAACAATATTTTGTCCCAGGCTAAAGATTTTTAATATCTTTTGTTAAATATTTCTTCTTTATCCACTAGTATAACTCCTTTGTTACTTCATATGGCGGATTAGCTTAAACTTTTAAGGACCATCTGCTGCTTGACGTTAATACTAATGAATGTTAGGATTGATGATATAAATGAACTTGCATTCAGTATTTTGAAGGAGCGAGACTCTTGTCAATATTGCCTGAGGATTTACAACCTATTGCGGAAAAGATAGAGAACAAGGAACGCTTAACTAAAGAAGAGGGCATCTTTTTGATGGAACATCCAAACCTGGCTGCTCTGGGGTATTTAGCTGATAGGGCTAGGAAACTAAAGACAGGTAAGCAAGTGTTTTTTAACAACAATGCCCATATAAACTATTCTAACCTCTGTGTTATGACCTGTAAGCTCTGCAATTTTTATAAGAACAGTGCTGATGAAGAAGGCGCCTATACCATGGATAGGGAGCAGATCTTAGAGAAGGCTAGAGCATACTATCAAGCTGGTGTTAGGGAACTACATATCGTTGGTGGCCTTCATCCTGACCTACCCTATCAATACTACTTGGATATCTTAAAATCCTTAAGGACTGAGATGCCTGATATCTCTCTAAAAGCCTTTACTGCTGTGGAAATTGACTATTTTGCTAAAAGGGAAGGTCTTAGCAGCAAGGAGGTTCTCCTAGAGCTAAAGGAGGCAGGGCAGACCTCTTTACCTGGTGGTGGAGCAGAGCTCTTTAGTTCAAGGGTTAGACCTATGATTGCTAGAGGCAAAATCAGTGGTGAGAAATATTTAGCTATCCATCAGGAGGCTCATTCCTTAGGGTTACCAACCAATGCCACCATGCTCTATGGTCATATTGAGACAACTGAAGAAAGAATAGATCATTTAATACAGTTAAGAGAGGCTCAGGATGAATCAGGAGGGTTCCAGTGCTTTATACCCCTTGGGTTCCATCCTGAAAATACAGAACTAGCCCATCTAGCTGGTCCTTCAGGTTATGATGACCTAAGAGTTATAGCTGTATCCAGATTGATGTTAGATAACTTTGAGTATATCAAAGCATACTGGGTCATGTTGACACCAAAACTTGCTCAAATTAGTCTAGCCTTTGGTGCCAATGATCTAGATGGTACAGTGCGGGAAGAAAAGATTTATCATGCTGCCGGCTCAAAATCACCCCACTTTCAGTCTATTGAGACTTTAGTGAGGTTAATTAGGGATTCTGGTAATCAACCGGTGGAACGAGACAGCATCTATAATATTGTGAGGGAATATTGATGAAAGTTGGTAGATTAAGCTATCTAAATTCATATCCGGTCTATCGGGGCTTAAAAGAGATATATCCCATGGAATTTGACTATGTCTGTGGTACTCCTAGTGAGCTCAATCGGTTAATGCAGGAGAATCTCTTAGATATCTCCCTAGTTTCTTCAATTGAGTATTTAATGAATAGAGATAGGTATGAGCTTTTAGGTACTGGTATTGTCAGTGAAGGAGCTGTTGGTAGTGTCCTTCTCTTTGGAGAAGAGGGCCCTTTAAGAGCAACCAATGAGTCAGCCACCTCCATAGCTCTTTTAAAACTCCTTTTAGGTGAAAGGGTTGAAACAACCCTTAACAAAAGGGAACAGATACAGGCTGTCAAGGATAACCAGAGAGTGCTTGTCATTGGTGATTTGGCCCTTCAATTGGCTTTGGAGTATCCAGAGAGGGTTAAGCTTGATCTCGGTGAAGCCTATAGTCTCTATACAGGACTTCCCATGGTCTTTGGCGTCTTTGTGGCAAAAAAGAATATTCAACCATTAACAGAGGCATTCGAGGCTAGTTGGCAAATCGGTCTTAGTTATTTAGATAGGGAGCTGAAAGCTCTAAGTGAAACCTATACTCTACCAGAGGAAGTTATCAAGAAATATCTAACTGAAAACATTAGTTATGAACTTACTGATAGGGCAATGGAAGGCCTTGAAAGGTTTGCTGAGGAGGCTAAGACATGCAAGAACTGTTAGAAAAAAAGAGCCGTTTAACAACCAAGGAAGCTATATATCTCTTAGAAAACGCCTCCCTCACTGAACTGGGAATGGCTGCAGATCTGAAAAGACAAACAAGACATGACAGGGTTACCTTTGTAGTTGACCGTAACATCAACTACTCCAATGTTTGTAGTACCAGATGTGATTTTTGTGCCTTCTACACAGATTACGGTAAAGAGGACGGCTATGTACTTGATACTGAAGAGGTATTAACCAAGGTAGCTGAACTGGTAGCAATAGGGGGGACCCAGGTACTAATGCAGGGAGGAAACCACCCAAAACTCCCCTTTGAATACTACCTTAATCTTTTAAGAGCAATTAAGAAGGAATTCCCTGAAGTTGATATCCACTCATTTTCACCTCCAGAGATAATATATTTTTCAAAACTATATAGGTTGCCTGTTGAGGAGATATTAAAGGAGCTTATGGCTGCCGGTCTGGCTTCTTTGCCTGGTGGTGGAGCTGAAATCCTAGTAGATAGGGTCAGGCAAAAGATAAGCCCATACAAAGCTACCACTGCTGAATGGTTAGAGGTTATGAGAATAGCTGGAAAGATGGAGATGAAAGCATCAGCAACAATGATGTTTGGTCATGTGGAGACCCTTGAGGAAAGAGTATTGCATCTAGAGAGATTAAGAGAACTTCAGGATGAGGTTCCCGTATTTACTGCTTTCATTGCTTGGAGTTTCCAACCGGCTAATACAGCATTGGCCCATCTGCAACCAGCCACTGCCTATGACTATTTAAGAGTTATCGCTTTAGCAAGACTGTATCTTGATAATATCCCCAATATCCAGACCTCCTGGGTTACCCAGGGGCCAAAGGTCGGACAAATAGCTTTGGCTTTTGGCTGTAATGATATGGGTGGAACCATGATGGAAGAAAACGTGGTTAGAAAAGCCGGTACATCCTTTAGCATGACTCAAGAGGAAATCATTAGAGCCATTAAAGTTGCAGGCTTTAGGCCTGCTCAAAGAAGAACCAATTATCAGATAATTAAGGAGTTTTAAGTATGCGGTTACCTCTTTTAACTAACAGGAGTGATACCCTCTGGTACAAGGAGGGCAGGGTATTTCTTTTAGATAGAAGACTATATCCAAAGGAGACTGTCTATAGGGACTATGGCAGCTATCAAGAAGTAGCTCAGGCTATCATCGATATGGTTGTTCAGGGTGCTCCACCCTTAGCCTATACAGCTGGCTATGGATTGGCTCTAGCTGCTAGAGAAGCTCAAAGAAGATTTGAGAATATCGAGAAACAAAAAGAGTATGTCAAAGAGGCCTATGAGGTTCTCTTAAATACCAGACCTACCGGAGCTGATCTCTACCAGGTCTTAAGCAGAGCTTTAGACACTGCCTTAAAGAGCCTAAGTCAAGGAGAAGATGCAGAAAAAATATTAGTTTCACAAATTGATGCTGAGGTTCAAAGGGGAGATTATGCAGCTAGGGTATCTGGGTACTATGCTGCCACACTAATGGGTGAAGAAGAAACTATCCTGACCCACTGTTTTCCAGGGGCTGCTCTCAATTATGTTCTGTACTATGCTACCAAGATGGGTAAAGAGATAAGTGTTTATGCCAATGAGACCAGACCATACTTTCAGGGATTAAGATTAACGGCAGCTTCAGTCAGTGAACTGGGGTTACCTGTCACTGTAGTGACTGATGGTATGGCAGGTTATCTCTTTAAAGAGGGAAAGATAACCAAATACATCACTGCTGCTGATTCTGTTTTGATGAATGGTAGTATTGTAAACAAGATTGGCACCTATCAGTATGCTATTGTAGCCAAATACCATGAGATACCCTACATAGTCCTAGGTTATGATGGTCCTGATGTGGAAAAGGAAGTTGATAGTGACATCAAAATCGAAAAAAGAGACCCAGAAGAGATTCTAAGTTTTAAAGGTGAGAGGCTAGTAGGTAGTGAGATAAAGGCATACTATCCAGCCTTTGACCTAACTCCTGGGAGTCTTGTCAGTGCCATCTGTACAGATAGAGGTATTTTTTCTCCTTTAGATATTAAGAGGTATCTTTTGACAAAAGACCATGACCCAGTTCCTTTAGAACTATGAAACACTTCATTACTGGCGGTACAGCCGCATACTATCTAGACCTAACTGAATACCTTGTCAAAGAGTTTGTCCTAGAAACACCTTATGGTTTATCCGGAGTCATTAGTGAGTTAGAGATTGGCGATAAAAGGATTGGCTTTCTCTCTAGACACGGAAGAAAAAGACTAGAGTATCTACCGATTGATATTAACTATCAGGCTAACCTCTGGGCTATTAAAGAACTAGGAGCAATATATGTCTGGTCCTGGAATGGGGTAGGGGCCATAAACCCTGAGCTTAAGCCTAGCGATCTGGCAGTGGTAAAAGAGGTACTTGATTTTAGCAAGGACAGGCTAGTTAAAAGCAAACCTGTGCCTGTATTTAATACAGCCATGCAGGAAGCATTAGGACTAGATAGGGCTGTTATTTATGCTGCTAGTGAGGGACCCCATTTAGAGACCAAAGCGGAAATCCGTCTAATGGGTCAATGGGGAGCAGATGTGGTTGGGATGACCTTGATACCTGAAGCTCCTATAGCAGCAAGCATGGGCCTAGAGTATGCTGCTTTAAGTCATGTGAGTAATTATGCTACAGGAGTTAAGGAGAATCTCAAGATGGTCTTTGGCATTGAAGTAGCTGAAAGATGTATGCAGGTAATTCTAGAGGCCATAGGGAGGTATGAAGCATGCAATGGGGAGTCATAACTGAGGAGAAGCTTCCCTTTAAGGGCAAAAGCATTAATATTGATACTCCTTATGGTGTTGCCAGACTAGAGAGCACAGAAGACTTTGCTATAGCTAGGGAGAATGTTAAGGCTTCTGTTTATGCCTTCAAAAAGCTTGGGATCTTAAGAGTTATTGGTATCTATCCTGGTAGAGACCTAATAGATGGTACAGCTAAACTTGTCTCTGCTAGAGATATGATTGATTTTAGCAGGGGTAGAAGTTATACCTTTTTTAGAAACAAGCCCTACGGCTTTATTGCTCAAGACCCAGTTTTTTGCCCCACATTAACCGCCTATCTAGAGGAAGATATCCCTATTAAAGAGGTGCTTTTAATAAGGGAAGGGCACTGGTTGGAATCAGAAGCAGAACTAAAGGCCTTTAAAGGAATGGGTGTTGATTTAATTATTAGAGGTGCTTCACCAGAGGTCTATCTCACTAAAGAACTAGAACTATGCTACCTGCCTTTAGTATCACAAGGAACTATCAGTGAAGAGACTCTTTTAGGGTTTAAGGAAAAGGATATGGGAAAAACATGTAGCTGTCAAAGCCATATGGATAAAGCTAGAAGAGCTGGTCTAGATGATGACTGGCAGAGCTGGATAGGTGATGAAAGATGAAACTTACAAAGAAAAGAACAGATACGGATAAGTCCATGGTTTTTGTGCCTGGGTTAGCCAACCCTATTGGTGAAGGTACATTTACTGTAATTGCTGGACCCTGTTCCGTTGAATCTAAAGACCAACTTTTTGAAACTGCTAGGGGTGTCTTAACTAGTGGGGCTCATATCTTAAGGGGTGGAGCTTTTAAACCTAGGACCTCCCCATATAGCTTTAGGGGATTAGGGGAAGAGGCCTTGAAGCTTTTAAAGGAAGCAAAGGAAGAGACAGGCCTACCTGTAATAACTGAAGTCATGGAAAAGGATCAATTAAGCCTTGTGGAAAGCTATGCTGACATTATTCAGATTGGTTCAAGGAATATGCAAAACTACAGTCTGTTAGAAGCGGTGGGAGAAAGTGAAAAACCTGTTCTTTTAAAAAGGGGTTTTGGCTCTACCATCTCTGAGTGGCTAGCTGCTGCTGAATATATCATGCTAAATGGCAATGACCGGGTTATTCTCTGTGAGCGGGGTATCAGGACCTTTGAGAGTGCCTATCGAGGTACACTAGATCTCTCAGCTGTTGCTGTTGTTAAAAGGGAAACACATCTACCGGTAATTGTTGATCCAAGCCATGCAGCAGGAAAAAGGGAGTTAGTACCTGCTTTAGCTAAGGCTGCTTTGGCTGTTGGTGCTGATGGTATCATGGTTGAGGTTCATAGAAGGCCAGAAGAGGCCTTATCTGATGGGGAACAATCCTTAACTTTGAATCAGTTTGCATTGCTGATGGAGGAGATAAAAGAGATGGGGAAGGTTCTTAGAAAGGTTTTCTAAGAACCTAGGATTTTCTCTGTTAAAGAGAGTGCTGTTGGAGTTATTGCCAGACCGCCTGTGGCGGTCTCTTTTAGTCCTATGGGCATATCTTTGCCGATTTTAGCCATGGTATCGATGACTTCATCAACAGGGATAGTGCTTTCAACTCCTGCTAAAGCTAGGTCTGCTGCTGCTAAGGCAACCAAAGCTCCCATGCCATTTCTTTTAACACAGGGTACCTCAACTAGTCCGGCTACAGGGTCACAGGGAAGACCTAGGAGGTTTTTCATGGCTAGTGCTGCTGCTTGACCTACCTGTCTAGGACTACCTCCAGCCAATTCTACTATAGCTCCAGCTGTCATAGCTGCTGCACTTCCCACCTCGGCTTGACAACCACCTAAAGCTCCAGCTAAAAAAGCCCTATGGTTAATAACTACACCGATACCAGAAGCAGTTAAAAGGGGATAGACCAAATCTTCATGGGTTTTTCCAAGTTTATCTGCTGTAGCAAACAAAGCCCCGGGGGTAACTCCTGAGGCACCGGCAGTGGGGCACGCAGCTATCTTACCCATGCGACCATTGGTTTCTGAAGCGGCAATAGCGTTAACTAGAGCCTTTGCAGCAACACCCTCCAAAAGAGAGCCCTTTTTATCATAGAGATAGGCATCACCACCACTAAGGCCTGTATGGGATCTCTCCTTAGAGTGAATCCCTTCTTCAATAGCTGAGTACATTGTTTTAAGAATATGGCGGGTATGGTTAAGGACTGTTTCTGCGTTAGTATCGGAAACATATTGTTCATACTCAAGAATTAGCTGACTTATGGGTACATCTTTTTGTGTTGCTATATCTATTAGTTGTTGAACTGAACTTATCTGTTTTAACATGGCTACACCTACCAATCCATTTCAAAAGGAATACTTACAAGTCTGTGAACTAAAGGTACACTTAAAAGTTCTTCTTTTACGGTAGCGGGTATGGCTTCATCTGTCTCAACAACCATCAGGGCTAAATCGCCTTTACTTCTTCTAGAGAGGTTTAAGGCACCCACATTTAGTTGATTGTTAGCTAGTATCTGCGCTACTTTAGCAACCATACCTGGTCTGTCATCATGACAGGTAATCAGGGTATGTGCCTGACCGGTTACATAAACAGGGAAATCATCGATGCTTGTGATGGCTACCCGTCCACCACCAAGAGAGCTTCCCTGAACAGTTATTGTTTTATCCTTGGCTCCTAGCTGTATTCTAGCTGTATTGGCATGTTCAACTTCTGTATCACTTAGGATCCAGTTAAGCTTTAGTCCCTCTCTTTCAGCTAGGGCTAAAGCGCCCCTAATCCTTTCATCATCAGGTCTCATACCTAAAAGACCGGCTGTTAGTGCTTTATCTGTACCATGACCCCTATATGTGGCCTTAAATGAACCATATAGGGTGATATTGGCCCACTCTGGTGTTTGACCTAGGATTCTTCTGGCTAGAGAACCTATCCTAACAGCACCTGCTGTATGGGAACTAGAAGGTCCAATCATAACCGGACCGATAATTTCAAAGATAGATACTGACATGGCTATGCTCCTTTCAACATATCAAGTTTCTCTATGGCCTTAGAAAATCCTTTGTCTAGCCTAGTATATGTAAAAAGTATAGGGTTTCAGCTTATTTCAAAGGAGTATTCTCCAGAAATAATAATAAAGAGTGTATTTCTGGGCAGGATACCGATTAGATTTGGAGAAATATATGTGACCGATGGAACAAATATCTAAGAAGGAAGGTGTGCTGATGACTGTCAGTTTTAATCCACCAAAAGAAGGAACAAAGATTACAGTCACCAATGGTAAACTGAATGTCCCTAATGATCCCATATTACCTTTTATCATTGGTGATGGTACAGGTCCAGATATCTGGAATGCTACTCATAAGGTCTTGGAAGCTGCCGTAGAAAAAGCATACAACGGGGAGAAAAGAATTGTCTGGTATGAGATTTTTGCAGGAGAAAAGGCTTTTGATAACTTTGGCTCTTGGTTGCCAGAACAGACACTAGAGGTTATGAGGGAATATAAAGTAGGGATTAAGGGCCCTCTTACAACTCCAGTTGGTGGGGGGATTAGAAGCTTAAATGTTGCTTTACGTCAGGAGTTAGACCTCTATTCCTGTGTCCGTCCGGTTCGCTGGTTAGAGGGGGTACCTAGTCCTGTAAAGAGACCTAACCTGGTTGATACAGTTATCTTTAGAGAGAATACCGAAGACGTATATTCTGGTGTTGAATGGCAACAGGGTACAGATGAAGTCAAAAAAGTCATCGACTTCTTAAACAATGAGATGGGTAAGAATATTCGTGAAGATTCCGGTATTGGTATTAAGCCTATTAGTATATTCGCTAGCAAGAGACTTGTAAGGATGGCCATTGAATATGCTATCAAACATAACCGTTCTTCAGTAACTCTGATGCACAAGGGTAATATTATGAAATTTACAGAAGGCTTCTTTACAGAAATGGGTTATGAACTGGCCATAGAGGAATTCCGTGACTATATTGTTACAGAAGATGAACTCTGGGAGCAATTTGACGGCAAAGTACCAGAAGGCAAGATTGTTATTAAAGACAGAATTGCTGATAACATGTTCCAGCAGATTCTTACTAGACCCAATGAGTATGATGTTATTGCCACACCAAACCTTAATGGTGACTACATCTCTGATGCTCTTGCAGCTCAGGTTGGTGGTCTGGGTATGGCTCCAGGTGGTAACATTGGTGATGAGGTTGCTCTTTTTGAAGCAACTCATGGTACCGCACCTAAATATGCCAACAAGGATAAGGTTAACCCCGGTTCCTTGATTCTCTCAGGTGTCATGATGCTAGAGCACTTAGGCTGGCAGGAAGCTGCTGACCTAGTAATTGAAGCTATGGAAAAGACCATTACCCAGGGTCTTGTCACCTATGATTTGGCCCGTCAGATGGAAAATGCTAAAGAACTCAAGAGTTCTGAGTTTGGACAGGCCATTATCAGCAATATGTAAGGGATAATATGGACTGGACCAGGTTTCCCTGGTCCAGTTTTTTTGTGAGGAGGAGTTATGATGAGGCTATATACAGTGATTCTTGAAAGACAGATTAAACCGAGTCCTGAGCAAATCAATGAACATGTAAGCCACTTAAAAAGTCTAAATGAGCTTTTGTTTGCTTCTGGTCCCTTCCTTGATGGCAGTGGGGGTATGGTTATCTTAAAAGTTAGTACAGAAAAGGAAGCCATAAGGATTATGGAGAGAGATCCTTTTATTATCCAGAAGCTCTCTACCTATACCATTAAAGAATGGGATCTCACTCTACCTGAGATATCTAAAGAAGATAGCCCGATAGGCTGATGCCATTCCATACCCATAAAGACAGCTACGGCTTGTGAGTCTACCCTTATAGGCGGTAGTCATTAAGTGGTTCCTGACAGTTCTATTTGACCAGGCTGGCCTAGCCTGAATAATTAAGCTAGCAATACCAGTAACATGGGGAGTGGCCATTGAAGTACCACTAGCATAGCCATAACTATTACCGGGTAGAGTGCTTAGAATATTTCGTCCCGGTGCAACCAATTCAACCTGTTTTCCTGTACTAGAGAAGCTTGAGAGGGTCATATTGTAGTTTAGTGATCCTACCGCTATAACCGTACTAAAGGCGGCAGGATAGTTAACTCTGCTTAAACAACCACTAGCGCCATCATTTCCTGATGAAGCTATTATGAGTATGCCAGCATTATAGGCAGCCTGGCAGGCTAACTCAAGACTTCTTGAGTGTTGGGATGAACCAAGGCTTAGGGAGATAATCCTTAGCTTATTGGTTATAGCCCAATCTATTGCTGCCAAAAGGTTGCTTAATGAGCCAAATCCCTGGGAATCGAGAACTTTTAGACCATATAGTCTGGCACTAGGTGCCACACCAAGCACGCCTATACCGTTTCTTGCTGCTGCGACTGTTCCTGCCACATGGGTACCATGACCTTCATCATCATCAAAGTTACCACTATTATTTACAAAGTTATAGCCCCCATAGATATTAGCTTTAAGATCAACATGATTAATATCTATCCCTGTATCAATAATGCCAACCTTGACTCCCATACCTCTAAAATATCTTTGAGCACTTAGTGCCCCCACTCTTCTAATACCCCAGGGAACTGTATCCTGATGCTTATATACCGGACTATCCGGTTCTATATCCGCTTGCATACTTAATACAGCTAAGGTCTCATCGGAAACTTTTTCTACAAGATAGACAGGAAAATTGGTATATTTGCGTAAATATGCATTATCAGGTAACCCCAAAGTACCTTTTCGGAGAGTTAATAGGTATTTAGGCATGTAAAACCCTCCAGATAGTCATCTGCTTCAATGTATGAGTCTACTTAAGATTTTGTTAAGAAGGGAGAGGAATTAATGGATCAATTGGTGTTAATGCAGGGGATACAATCTATTGCCAACCCGATACTCGACTTTTTCTTTCATGCTGTAACGTTTCTTGGTGATGAGGAGTTCTATATGATTGCTATTCCTTTACTGTACTGGTGGTGGGACCGGCATAAAGGTATTAGAATTGCAAGGATATTCCTGTTATCTGCTTGGTTTAATGCCTGGTTAAAAGGGATTTTTGCACTGCCAAGGCCATCTGAGGCAGAGGGGATTAGGGTAGCTTTTAGTGAAGCCGGTTATGGTTTCCCTAGTGGTCATGCTCAAAATTCCGTTACTTTTTGGGGTTATCTGGCCCATACCCTAAAAAGAGCTAATGGCTGGTATCTAGCTCTTTCCTTGATGGTGTTAATCGGTTTTTCACGTATCTATCTAGGAGTTCATTACGTTACTGATGTCCTAGGAGGCTATCTCTTTGGTCTTGTATTGTTAATAGCCTATATCCTTATCTCAGAGAATCAAAAGCTAAAAGAATATTGGCAGAGCTTAAGTGCTGCTACACAAATCATTGTATCTGCTCTTCTTCCATTAGTTCTCCTGCTAGTTTATGATCAAACAGATGCAGTTAAGATTGTTGGCTACCTAATTGGTATTGCCTTGGGTTTAGGTCTCCTTGACCTTAAACTACCAAAGCAGTTGCCACCTAGGACCTGGTTGAATAGGATAGTAGTGGGGGTAGTTGGTCTAGGAGGTCTGTTTGGTTTCCAGGTTGGTCTAAAGATTATCTTCCCAGAGATGATGATTTTTGATCTCTTGCGCTACAGTATTCTAGGGTTTTGGACCACATACTTGGTGCCAGTCATATTAAAAAGATTCTTTTCTTAAAATGAATTCTTTCTTGGCAGGAATGGAAAGGCTAGTATTGAAATAATACATAAGTATCTGCCAAGAAAGGAGTGGTAGGTTATGGATCCAAATGTTGAAGAGTTCTTAGGAGAGAAGTTTCATCCAGAGTTAAGGGTGAAGATTGAGGCGATTTTGGGGTTACACCTGCTGCATTTTGCTGATCTGGAGAGACCTGAGATTAGACAGAGGAGCACAGAAGAAGAAATCGTGCTCAGAAGTATGGCTGTTGACGAGCCAGGTACCGCTGTGACTATTCGCTCACGGGAACGCGGTTACCTGGCTCGTTTGTCATTCACTTGCAACTCTAACCACGGTTTTGATTTAGCTGAGTTGGAGAAGCTTGTTGGACCGGCAAAGATTGAGCCCAAGGACTCAGTTGTAAAGGTAAGGATACTCATTGATAGGAATTTTGATTGTTCTGATATGAGAATGGTAGATTTCTTCAAGAGAGCGCATGAGAGTTATCTTAGCTTGCAAGAAGAAATATTGCTTAAGGAAAACGCTTAAGGAAAAGGTTTGCCTGGGACTCAACTCCTAGCTATACTAGTATTGAGAGCGAAGGTTAAAGGAGATAAATACTATGCACATTGCTGTATTTACAGATAGCTATGCTCCGTATGTTTCAGGAGTTGTGGAGTCAATTCAGACATTTAAATCCCAGTTAGAAACGATGGGGCATGATGTCTATGTGGTTGCTCCAAGTTATCCCGGGTACAAAAAACACGAAGAAAGGATTTTTCGTCTACCGGCTGTTCCGGTACCGTCTAATCCCGGCTTTACTGTAGCGATACCAGTGGCGTTAACATTGAGAGGCAGGCTAACCAAATATAAGCCTGATATGATTCATGTGCACTCACCCTTTGTGGCTGGAAGATTGGGAGCTCGCTATGCTCGCTATTACCGGGTACCCCTGGTATTCACTTACCACACCCGTTATGACCAGTACCTGCACTATGTACCTGTACCCCAGTCTTTAACAGAACCAATCACTACAGGTTACATTAAGGATTATATTGGTCTTTGTGATGCAGTTGTTACTCCCTCACAGGGTATTGCTAATCTCTTGATTAAACAGAAGATACCAAAGAAGAAACTGCATGTCATCCCTACAGGAGTCGATGTCGATAAGTTTTGTCCTGATCAAGGTGAAGGATCAAGCTCCTTTAGAGAACAATATGGGATTGAAAAATCTAGAAAAGTACTGGTGTATGCCGGTAGGTTAGCTAAGGAAAAGAATCTAGACTTTCTTATCAAGGTTATGGCAAGGCTTAAACAGAACAGAGATGATGTTTCTCTTCTGATTGTCGGTGGAGGCCCCTATGAAGAACATCTTAAAGAGAGTTGCCAGGATTTAGGTTTAGAAATTGGCAAAGATGTTATTTTCACAGGAAGAATGCCTCATGAGAAACTTGTTAACGCTTATCGTGCTGGTGATGTTTTTGTTTTTGGTTCACTTAGTGAAACGCAAGGTCTTGTGGTTCTTGAAGCCATGTCAGTGGGGTTACCTGTTGTAGCCTTAGATGGTATGGGTATTAACGAGGTGCTAGAGGATGGAAAGCAAGGCTTTCTAATTCCTGCTCCTAAAGACCACCACTACAGAGAGATCTCCGCTTGGAGAGCTGCTGTTGAAGTATTTAGTGATCATGTCTTGAGGCTTCTAAGTGATCAAGAACTACACCAAAAATTTAGTACAGAGGCAAGGAAACAGGCCTTGAGCCATTCCTCTGAAGCGATGGCAAAAAAACTTGCCAGCCTTTATGAAGATTTAGCACACAGTTAGTTGTGTCACCCTGGATATCCCTTCATACAATATTGAGGAAGAAACTTACTGGGAGGGATATCTTTTGAGTGATAGCAAAGAGACACAAAAGAAACTAACAGAATTTCTTAAACAACTACCTGAGGAACAGCAATCACTAGTTATGAAACTGGCAAGTAGTGTGAAAAACTCCTTAGGTGATAAAGAACGCTCCGTAGAAAGCATTGTTGAAGAACTGAAGAATCAGCTTAGCTCACACCCCAAAGAGGTCAGTGAACTTCGAGGAATTGCTGAAAAGTTCGCCCAAACAAGTGATGAGAAGACAAAAAAAGATGTCAAAAAACTTCTCAACGAATTTGACAAACCGGGTAAAAAAGGGAGAAAAAAGTGAAAGAAGGCCAACATCGGCCTTCTTTTTTTGGTGGCAAAATACCATTATTGGAATAAACTAGTATCGAAGAAAGCCTTATCTGAAGGGGGGAAGTTTAATGGAGAGCGATTTCTTCAGAAAGCATGGTAGTTGGATCCTTATCCTGATTGTGGTCTTTCTCCTACTATTCCTGTAGCTTGGAACTAATTAGCTTCTTTTTGTAACAATTACTGGCTATGTTGTCATAAAATACTACGGAGATACCACATTGGGGTAGCGGGGCAAAACATTTGACAATGTCTGATGAATCAGAGAACGGAGGTCTGATTATGTCTGATGAACGCCACAGAAAGCACAAGTCATCTATCTGGATAATCCTCATCATCATCATCTGTCTGTTTTTCTTCATCTAAGAGTAAAGTGATGGTCCTGTTTCTGGGCCTTAGAACAAACTGGCCCAGTTGTCATATAATGGAATAGGCGGGAACACTATCCATGCTCCAGGGAAAGGAGGATCATCATGGAAAGCCAATTCTTTGGTAGATTTGATTCTTGGTGGCTAATAATTATACTAATCGTTATTCTCATCATCTGCTGCTGCTGCTAGCTAACACTCATGGCCGGTATATTCCGGCCTTTTTTTTCTGGAAAATCAGTCTTCAAGAAGAAAAGCTTAGTTAGGGCCCAAATATTGTAAACAAATTTACAGCACTCTCATATAGTGGATTAGGCGGGAACAATTACCTCTATCCCTGGGAAGGAGGATCGATATGGAAGGCAAATCATTAGGTGAATTCTTCGGCGGTTCCTGGTGGTGTATAATAATCATCCTCATCATCCTTATCATCTTCTGTTGCTGCTAACTAAAAGTTTTGGCCGGATCATCCGGCCTCTTTTTTAACCTGTTGGTACGTCCCAAGAAGCCCCCACCTCTAAGCATTAGCGTAGGTGGTGGGAGTATGTCACGAAAGCCACCGCAATACCCTGGAAACCGTTACCAAACCATAGCCATAGCAGTCTTGACGAGTAAATAGCGTAAAGACTGCTGTTTTTCTTAATATTTCTCTGGCCTCTTTGTTGGTGAGCTTTGGTTTTGCTTCTAGCATTATGGCAAGAACCCCCGCTATATGGGGACAGGCCATGGATGTGCCGCTTTGTTCCTTGTAAGTGCCGTTAAGCCAGGTACTAGGGATATTCACACCCGGTGCCATAACCTCTAGATTTGGACCTGTACTTGAGAAACTTGCTCTACGAAGATTCTTATCAACTGCACCTACAGCAATGACTGATGAAAAGTTACCAGGATAGGTTACAGAAGGACCACAGCCAAACCAACTTCCCTGATTCCCAGCAGAGGTGACAAGATGAAGGCCCCTCTCTTCAGCATAACTACACGAGTTATCAAAAACTTGAGAGTATTCTGTTCCACCAAAACTCATGGATACAATGGTTATATTGCGCTCTAGGCAGTAGTCTAGGGCCTGTATGGCAGATGAATAACTTCCTGCACCAGAGTCATTCAATACCTTTAGAGCATGAATTCTAGCTCCTGATGCTACACCACTAAATTCCCCGGGTCCATTGGCTGCTGCGATACCTGCACAGTGTGTCCCATGACCATAGCGGTCAACTGCTTCATTCTTCTCTGTTAGAAAGTCATACATTGTACCAATATTATGCCTTAAAGAGGGGTGGTTAGCATCAATGCCTGAATCTAAAATGGCAATGCCAACTCCTTTACCGGTATAGGGAATCTTTTCTTTGCTATCCCAGACAACCTTAACTCCCCAGGGAAGTGGTTGACTTTCCGCAAAGATTTTCTGATCCTTTTCGATAATCACATCAGGAGAAAATGTTGAGGAGATTTCTGCAGTATCACTAGCTTCCAAAATTACTACCGGTAGTCTTTTTAGTTGTTTGACCCGGGTAACTCCATCCATTTGTAGGAGTGTTTGAAACACTGTTTGAGAGCTGTCCCAGATTAACCATTTTTGAGTCATAATTTTTGACCTCCTTTCCTTCTGCATTCTATGCCTAGAGGAAATAGGGTGATACCTGTCACATTACAAAAAGACATTGCTGGCTAGAATAGAGTTAGAATGCGGAAACGGGGGTTTTATCACAGTGGCAAAGAGAATACTGGATTTAAATACAGAGTATCAATATGGTTTTAAGGATGAAGAAAAATATATCTATAAAGCGGCTAGGGGTTTGACAGAAGAACTCGTTAGAGAGATCTCTGCCTACAAAAACGAACCAGAGTGGATGTTAGATATTAGGTTAAAAGCACTAAACCTCTTTCATGAAAAACCCATGCCTAACTGGGGACCAAATCTTAAAGATCTGGATTTTGATTCCATCCACTACTATATTAAACCCTCAGAAAAACAAGGTAAGAGCTGGGAAGAGGTCCCAGAACACATTAAAGATACCTTTGAAAAGCTTGGTATCCCTGAAGCAGAAAGAAAGTTCTTGGCTGGTGTCTCAGCACAATATGAATCTGAAGTTGTTTATCATAGCTTAAGGGAAGACTTGGAAAAACAAGGTGTAATCTTCATTGATACCGATACGGCTGTTAGGGAATATCCTGAACTTGTAAAAGAATACTTTGGTACAGTTATACCTGTTAATGATAATAAGTTTGCAGCCTTAAATACCGCTGTTTGGAGTGGTGGTAGCTTTATCTGGGTCCCTAAAGGAGTACATGTTGAGATTCCTTTACAGGCATACTTCCGGATTAATGCTCAAAACATGGGTCAGTTTGAAAGAACACTCATTATTGCTGAACCTGGTAGTTCAGTCCACTATGTGGAAGGCTGTACAGCTCCCATATATTCATCTGATTCACTGCACAGTGCCGTTGTCGAGATTATCGTCAAAAAAGATGCTAGAGTTAGATATAGTACCATCCAGAACTGGTCTAAAAATGTATATAATCTAGTCACCAAAAGAGCAGTAGCATATGAGAATGCCACTATGGAATGGATTGATGGCAATATTGGTAGCAAGGTAACCATGAAGTACCCGGCAGTCTATATGTTAGGTGAGGGTGCTAGAGCAGATATCCTCTCTATTGCTGTATCAGGACCAGGACAAACCCAGGATGCCGGTGCCAAAATAGTTCATGCAGCAAAGAATACCTCTGCCAATGTGGTTTCAAAAGGTATTAGCTTTGGTGGAGGGTTAAACACCTACAGGGGTTTAGTAACAGCGACAAAGGGTGCAGAACAAACCACCTCATCAATCAAATGTGATACTCTGCTTTTTGATAATGAATCTAGAAGTGATACCTATCCAACCATGGATGTCCGTAATGAAAATATTGAGATATCCCATGAAGCTACAGTAAGTAAGATAGCGGAAGATCAGCTTTTCTATCTAATGAGCCGAGGTCTTAGTGAAGAAGAAGCAACATTGATGATTGTAAATGGCTTTATTGAACCATTTACAAAGGAACTGCCCATGGAATATGCCATTGAAATGAATCGTTTAATCAGACTAGAAATGGAAGGTGCAGTTGGTTAATAATTTTCTAGAACCTCTGGGCATTGGTTAAACTAAACCCGGAGGTGACTTTAATGCATATGTTTAAAAAGGAAACAAAAAAAGGCAAATGGCGAGGCCTCATGTGGATTACAGCAGCAGCATCAGCTTTTATGCTTATGTTTCGCAAGAAGGGTTAGAAATGAAAGTCCGACGGAATTAACCGCCGGACTTTTTTCTAAAGATTCAATTGTTTCTTAACTGCTTCTAGTTTCTTGCCATATAAGGGATAGAATCTTAAGGCAACTAAAGCAAGGATTAGAGAGATAAAGGGGATAACAGCTACAAGAACCCTAATACCTAGAATCGCTTGATCGGGTTGAGAAACTAAATCAGCATCATAACCAGAAAAGGTTAGGACAAACCCCATAATTATTGCCTGAACCGACACACCTAAACGAATCATAAAGCCATTAATACCAAAATAGATGCCTTCGCGACGGTGACCGGTATGAACAGTATCCTCATCAATAACATCGGCCAAAAGGATATCCACTAGGAGCAATATACCAGCTAACCCTATACCTGCCCCGGCAGCAGTTATCAATGCGGTAAGGTAAGTATTAGCCAAAAAGAAAGGCAATACTGATACAGCAAAGATGGAGATGGTAGCAAACATGGCATTTCTTGCTCCAATCTTGGTAGTTACCTTCTGCCAGACAAATATAGCCGGTATGGCGGTTAAGAAGATAACAAGAAACATTAAAGAGGTCTCCATTTCGGTTAGACCTAAGACATACTTGGAATAGAAGGGCATAGCAGCTGTTAGGGAAATAAAGGTGAACTGGATTAGGAAATTTACAATTAGGTAGACAAGAAAGGACTTGTTAGTCAAAGTCAACTTATAGGCAGCTATTATACCCAAAGTCTCCTCTTTCTTTTGGGGTACATATCTTTCCTGACTACCCCAGACTGAAAGAGATAGAAAAACAATCATAATTAAAGCAAAACTAATACCCATAGTCTGCCAGCCTAGTTCACCATAGATCATAGGTGGCAAAGCAATACCGATAATTAGGCCAATGATACCAAAAATCTGTCTGTACCCTGATACTCTAGTCCGCTCATCTAAACTGGTGTACATCTCGGGATAAAGACTAGTCCAATTTAAGATAACCATGGTATAAAAAAGATCGAACAGAAGGATTAGGGTTAGGAAGTAGGCAAAAAGAAAAGTACCTTCCACTATGGCTACAGGAGGGGACCAGATTAGAACATACACCACTGCTAGAGGGAACATACCGACAACTATGTAAGGTATCCTTCTACCATAACGGGTATGAGTGCGATCACTAAAATAACCGATTAAAGGATCATTTATGGCATTCCACAGACCAAAAAGGGACATCGCTAAAGCAACAAGTGCTGGAGAAAGCTTTAAGATATCAACATAATAGAATTGAATATAGGTGGAAAAGGCGTAATACACCAAAGCTGAAGCTAAAGCCCCAGAACTATAGGCAAGCATCTTTGCTTTCATTAATTCTTTCCTCCCTTAGCTTGATTTGGTAAGTATTCGCTTTCAATCTCTAACTACCCTTTAAGGAGGCTAAAATCATGGAGTATCATCCAAAGTATCTAGAGTACTTTGTTCACTATCGTAATGAGGACTTTATGGCCTGTCATGAAGAACTAGAAAAACTCTGGCATGAAGACAAAAATAACTTCTACAAAGGTTTAATCCAGATAGCAACAGCCTTTTTCAAACTAGAAGAGGGTAACGGGAGAGGGGGATACAAACTCTTTTCAATGGCTAAAAAGAATCTAGAACCATATGAACCCGAACATCTTGGCCTTGATGTCTCAGCTGTTCTTGCTAGCCTTAATAAATACATTGTTGAACTAGAAGGTGAAGAAGAAGGCGATTTCACTTATCTCATTGAGCAAAAACATGAATACCGTTTCACTGACCCCAAGCTAGCAGAACAAATCTGAATACTTAAGTAAAGAA
>DYGY01000024.1 GCA_020724425.1 Thermaerobacter marianensis | reverse complement strand
ATCAAAAAGCCTGCCAACTCCATACCTTTCAGGTACTTTGTCGACAGGCTGAAGAGACCTTCTAGGAGGTCTCTTTCTAATCTAGCTATCTTGACGGTTGAGTAGGTTCTTAAGATAAGTATTAGTTTTTATTAGTACAGGGATTGCTAGAGCTAGGACGATAATACGTAGTATTGGTTCTACCAGGGCAAAGATTGTCATTATTTTTAGATAACCTGATACCATTGATCCACCAACATTTAAATCCATTTGGCATTACCTCCTGTTTCTAATATTGTTATTTTTAGTATATAGGAGGAAGGTGGATGTGGCAATAAAAATTTGGGAGAGATTGGCTAGTCCTTTGAGTATAACTGGTATGGTGGTTGTAATATTAGAAGGTATATTTGAATCTAATCAGCTAACAGGTATATGTTTAGGGTTTCTAAGTGGTCTTTTGAAGTAAGCACTTTATATTCTCTGCTTGATTGCTGCGGGGTCCTGATTTTTATATAGCTCGCATCTTCTTTTTCATAGAAGCGGATATCATAATCATTGGCAGAGTTTATATATATGGTAAGCCAGTATGTTGGCTTAGAAGAGACAGATATGGACCCTTTCTGTAGTTCGATGGTGGAGAGGCTATCGAGTATTTCCTCTATGGTATCCTGGTCAGTAATGTTTATGGCTTGGTCGATGTCTTCATTAGAAAAGCTCCTTATTTTAATCCTAGTGATTTCTTCATGGTTGGTTTCAACGATTATTAGTTCTTGAAGTGAGGTATATTGAGCTCGATCTGATAGGACTATATAGGAAACCATGATTACTAGACCCAGTATTAGGACAATTAGGGTGACCAGGTATTCCTTTGATTCTTTGAGGTATTTCCATTCCATGAAAGCATCGAAGCCCAGGATACTTATTAGGAAGAGTACGAAGTATAAGGAGTGAATCTTAGGGTTTGAGATGTCTATAACGTATAGAAGAACTAGATAAAAGATAATGATTAGGGCATAAACCCAGAGATAGAGAGTTCGAAGTTCCGTATCGGTAATTCGTTGTCTTTCCCCTTTTATTAGCAATTTCCCTAAGAAGATATTGGCGATAGCAAGAAATAGGAGTAACAAAGGAAAAAAAGTAGGCATTGTAATCCTCCTTAACGAGTACCTCTCTATGGTAACATATTACCAGGTATTAGCAAAGATTCCAATCTAAATGCTTTATAAAGGTTCTGCGGGACTTAATGTTAATCCGGGCGGGGTAAGTAGAAGGTGAAAGGAACTTATGGGTCTGAGTAGAATATAGTGAGTGAATATTCTCATCTTAGTGGCGGGAGGTTAAATAATGACTCTAAATAGGTTAAAAGATAAAGTGGTTAGCTATCGTCGTGCGATAGAGAGGTTGGAAGACGCTTTGAGTGAAGATGAATCTAATCCTTTGCTTTACGATGGAGTAATCCAGCGGTTTGAATTTACCTATGAGTTAGCCTGGAAGATGATTAAAGCATATTTGGAGTATGCGGGAATTGTTGAGGTTAATTCCCCTAGGGTTGCTTTCAAGGAGGGGTTCTCAGCGGGGTTAGTTGACAACGGTGATACCTGGATTGAGATGATCTCTGATAGGAATATGACTGTGCATCTATATGATAAAGAAAAGGCAAAGGAGATTTACGAAAGAATTAGAGATCAATACTATGAGGAACTTGTAAAGCTTGCCCAACATATGGAGGAGGTACTTCAATGAGGTTTGGTTTGCCGGATAAGATTACCAAGGCGGTTATTGGAGAATTAGAGAAGCGAGAATCGGTGGAGCGAGCTGTTATTTTTGGTTCTAGAGCTAGAGGAGATTATAGATATAATTCGGATATTGATTTGGCAATCTATTGTGATGGTAAGGTTTCAGGCGATTTACGTTTGGACCTTGATAAAGCAGCAGGTGTCTATAAGATTCAAGTGATAGATATGAATGGTTATGTCAGTGAATCCCTTCGAAAGGCTATTGAAGAAGGGAAGGAGTTATACCGTAAAAATAACTCTAACGGTTCCGATAGGTATTAATAAATTCTTCTTTGGTTAATATGGTTTCAGACCAATCTAATGCTTTGGCTAACTGAGTTATTGCCGGTGGTAAGACTTTGGCTGAGGTTAGTATTTCTGGTTGAGAGAATACTTTTATTGTATCATCATGGATTAATACTTCTCCTTCTGTAAGGACTAGTGTTTTAGGCAGGGTAGAGACTATTAGGTCCATGTCATGGGAGATTACAAGGACTAGTTTGTTTTTTTGTAAGTCAAGGATGAGTTCCTTGATTTTTTCTATGCCCTGGTGATCCTGGGCAATGGTTGGTTCATCTAGGAGGATGATGTCTGTATCCATAGCTATAATGGAAGCTATAGTTAGAAGTTTGCGTTCGGCTAAGCTTAGGTCATAGGGGTTTTCATTGCTATACTCTTGTAGCCCTAGTTTTTCTAGGGCTGTAAGGGCGTTTGCTTTTGCTGTTTTTTTATCTAGACCAATGTTTAGAGGGCCAAACATGGCTTCATCAAGCACTTTGTTGTGGAATAGCTGTTGGTCAGGGTTCTGGAAGGCATAACCGATTTTGTGGGCTAGTTTGGCTGTGCTATGGTTTCTAGTGTTCAGGTTATCTAGTTCTATGTCACCTTTAACTGGTTTAAGCAGGCCATTAAGGAGTTTGGCCAGGGTGGTTTTTCCGGCTCCATTTTGGCCAATTATGGCTGTGGATGTATTGATTTCTAAGTTGATATCTGTTAGTACTGGTTCGTTGGGGGTGTAGTGGAAGTATAGGTTGTTGATAGTGATTGCCATAATTGTTCATCCTTTCAGGAGGGGTATTGTGTCTTTAAGGGTTACCGGATAAAGACCGTTCTCTTTTGGTTTGTTGAGTGCTTGGCATACCTGGGTATATACTGGAGCTTGGATACCAGGGTTTGTTCCAAAGATTCTCTCTGGGGTATCATAGTTTTTTAGTTTGCCGTTTTCTAAGAGGAGGATCTTGTCTGAGTATTCGGCTAGGTATTCGGTTTTGTGTTCGATTAGGAGAACGGTAAGGCCTTTCTCTTTGAGTTTGGCTATGCTTTTATATACTTCCTCTACTCCTAGAGGGTCTAGTTGAGATGTGGGTTCATCTAGTACAACTATCTCTGGTCTTAGGGCCATGATACATGCTAGAGCTAATCTTTGCATTTGGCCTCCTGAGAGGGAGAAGGGGTTCCGATCTTTAAGATGAGCTATGCCAAAGAGTTCAAGAACTTCTTCTATTCTCTCTATCATCTGGTTTCGGGGAAGACCTATATTCTCTAAACCAAAGGATACTTCTTCATAGACTGTTAGTTTGGCACCGGAAATCTGGTTAAAGGGATTTTGAAAGACAATCCCTACCTTTTGGCATAGTTCAGCTATAGGTGTTTCTTGTGTGTCTAATCCATCTATGTAGACGTTTCCTCGCATGGCACCTTTAAAGAAGTGGGGGATTAACCCTACTAAAGCACTGGCTAGAGTAGATTTGCCTGATTTGTTTTTACCCATTATGCCAATGAATTCTCCTTGATTCACTGTAAAGGTGATTCCTTCTAGTGCTCTTTCTTTGCCACCTGTATAGCGGAAGCCAAGGTTATCGACTTTTATCTTCACGAGTATATCCTCCAGATGATGGTTAGTATTAGAGCTAGGATGATTATTGCGTTAATGGCCTTGCTTACTGTGTAGTCTTCTTCGTTTTGCAGGAAGGTACGTTTACCGGTGGCATTGAAGGCCCGTACTTCTAGGGCCATTGCTCTTTCCTGGGCACTTACTAGAGAACCTAATACCAGAGGGCCTAAAAGAGGTATATATGCTTTAAGGCGTGTTTTAAGGTTTCCTTCTGTTTCTAGTCCTCTTGATTTTTGAGCATCCATAATTGTGTCTGCGGTAGTGGCCATCTGGGGTATTATTTGTAGGACTGAGCTCATTACATAGCCCAGGCGGGGTGATATACCCCGCCTGACAGCTGAGCTTATTAGATCTGATGGTCTGGTTGTTAGTACTAATACTGAGGCACTAATCATGATGTTAACCAGACGGAATGAGATGACCATTGCGTGTATTAGTCCTTCTTTGTAGAAGGTTAGCTTACCAAGAATTAGGTATGGAGTTGTGTTTCCGGGATAGTATAGCCCCTGAATTATAAAGATAGTTGAGATAAAAAGAATGCTCATGGCTAACAGGTATATAACTCTGTGCAAGACTTTTGCCCACCCTAGGATGAATATACCTATTAGGAAACAAGCCATAGTTATAGCTGGGTCTGGTGCTATAAATGGTATAGCTATAGCGACTGCCAGGTAGAGCAGCTTGGTTAATGGGTTCATCTTATGGATGTATGTTTTTCCCGGAACATACAGGGTATATACTTTCATGTTTCACCTCTAGAATTTTTCGGTCTTGTTTTCGTTGTTAAAGGCTATTAGGAATCGTTTGGGTAGACTCCTATAGATAATGTATGAGACTAGTACGGTAGCTACTTTATCAATCAGATCTACTACTAGTTCTCCGGTGAAGGAAGCTAATAGTAGGGGTAGGTCTCTAGCGATAATGGCGGCAAAGACAAGATCACCCCAGATGTTGCCTGTTTGTCCACCCCAGAGGAGAATATTGATGGGTGTTGAGACTATTGCTGCTACCAAAGCAACTACAAGACCCATTAAGAAGGCTAGTGTCCAGTTTTTGGTCCAGCCCATATAGGCTAGGATACCTGCGGTTAGACCGATTGCCACACTGGTGATAGCGTAAAATGCTGAGCCTGGATCAATGGTGAGACCATAGATTATGTTATTAATTAGTCCGGTAATGGCTCCTATCCAGGGACCTGCTAGCATTGCTGCCAATATTGTACCTACTGAGTCTAACCAGAGTGGTAGTTTTAATACTGAAGCAAATAGTTTGCCAACATAGTTGATACCAACAGCTACAGGGATTAGTACCAGGGCCATGGTGTTAAATTTAAAGGCAAATGGATTTGTACCTTTCATGTTGTCACCTCCTTTGTGTTTGAAGGGTTTTCGACGTGAGAGTCCCTTTGTCCTGCCGGTATACTAATCAGAAAAGACCCTACATCAGGGTCTTTTCTGGTTAGTATTCGATTATGAGGCCTAATTCGGATTGAATCTTGAACCATTCAGTGAGAGATTCCTTGCTAAAGATATAGGTTGTACCAAACTTGACATGGGGTACTGGGTTTTCTAGAGACTCAGGATTGTCAACTAGCCATTGGAAGTCGTTTACGGATATATGTAGGAGTCTTGCTGCTTCATCTAGGGTAAGGATGTCCTTTGTGCTTTCAGCAGATGTTTTTTCCAGAGTACGTGAGAGGTTGTCTATAGACTTTGCTGTGTCATAATGACTGATTGTATAGCTTCGTGGAATCTTATCGAATGCAATGATTATGGCAAAGCCGTGAAAAATGATAGCTATGGCAATTATGATGCCAAAGAGTATAAAGTTTTTGTTTCTATCCATTGTTTTATCACTTCCTTTCCTTTTAACAATAAGCGAGAATTAGTCCAATATCAACCATTAATGGAGATGTCAAGCATTTTGCTGTATGCCCGTACATTTCCATAAATATTGGATTAGAGATGTCAGGTACCACACCGTGCGGGGGAGAAGTCAAGCAGTAGCAAGTCTTTCAGCTTTGGTATGAAAGAGGATGATGGCACCAGGACTTATTAGTTTCATGATTCTGTTGTAGAGAGGAACTACTTGAGCAAACCCTAGCTCTGTTAGGTGCCACGGAGCAGACAGCTGCTTTGCTAGCCGGTATACGCAAAGAGAAGCCGCGCTACGCCCGGGATCAGTTCAACTTGATGCAAAAGCTTGCAATAGAGCACCCCCAGGCAATCATCGATGAGGCTATAGCGTTCTGCTTAGGGAAAAACTCTACAGCGCGGTAGATTGCAGGGATGCAGCCTACTGGTTTAGCCAGCAGGTATCCGGGGATCAAGTACAAGCTGATGAAGATGTGGCCCATATTAGTCCGGAGTGGCTTAAAGTCAAGATCGAAAAGCGCAACATCGCTGATGCTTATACCCATCTGATAGGAAGTGGTGTGTAAAGTGAACGCTCTACTTCAAGAAGTTAAGAATATGCTTGGGCAGTTGCGTATGGCCGGGGCTCGGGAGCAGTTAGAAGAACTGTTCCTGGCAGCCTCAAAGGAACATCTCTCGTTACTGGAATTCACTCGTGGGCTGATGATGCACGAAGTTGAAGTTAGAAATGCGAACTCCCAACGCCGGATGAAGCAGGCCTGCTTCCCCGAACATAAAACCATGGACGAAGTTGACTTTGGGTTTCAGCAGTCAGTAAGCAAGCATCAAAAGATGCAGCTGATGGACATGTACTGGGTGGAGAGGCTTACAACCTATTCTTGCTGGCCCCCCCTAGCATTGGTAAAACACTTTGTCAGTTAGCTTTGTTGCCTTAGATGAATTAATTGATATCCTAAAAACTGAAGCCGTATTGGTAAGAAGCAAGCGGCAATTGAAGCACTTAATGAACTCAAACCTGGTAATTAACGATGAAGTCGGCTTTCTGCCGGTGATTCGCCAAGAGGCTAATATATTTTACCAACTGGTGGCTCACTTTTACCCAGATACGTCGGTAAAACTCTTTGCCTTAGAACGTGAAATACATGATGCCACCCCGGAGGAACGTTACCAAATACGGTTAGAACGCAGCCTTCCGGTAATGGAGGCTTTCTTGGCATGGCTAAAGTATCAGCGTCCTAGAGTATTGCCCAAAAGTGCTTTTGGGCAGGCTATTCAATATAATCTTAACCAATGGGATAGGTTAAAGGTCTTTTTGCTAGATGGACGATTAGAAATAGATAATAATCGTAGTGAACGTTCAATTAAGCCTTTTGTTATTGGTTGCAAAAACTGGCTGTTTGCCAATACTCCAAGAGGAGCTAAAGGTAGTGCAACAATCTGTAGTATTGTTGAATCTGCTAAAGAGAACGGCTTGAATTCATATGAATATCATGCAAGGAACTATGAAAGAAGTGAAAACAGATCTAATTCTCGCAACGGCTACCGTCATGTGAATTGGACTACTAGAGCTTGAAGAGCAGTTTCGTCTTAGCCAACATAAACAATTAGGCAAGTCTAGTGAACAAACTAACTCCGATCAGATAATGCTTTTTGATGAAGTGGAGAAAGAAGCTAAAGCTTCTCTACCTGAGCCTACCATGGAGGAAATCGAATTAAGGGCTGATCTTCGAGACTATATCTAGGAGTACAACACAGTAAGGCCACATCAGGTCCACAATTATAAGACTACATTAGAGGTCTACATAACCAAACAAACTGCTGCTTAATCGAAAGGCAACATGCAACTTATATATGTAAATATCTGGTTCACTAAGAAGAGCAAAATATTGTCTTGACAAGGTGCATACTGCAAGAAACAATTCACGCAAAAGGTGTTGACATTACGATTTATACAGAAGATTTTTCAAAATGAGTTTAGTTATTCAGACTAAAACTTTCGACATATTAAAACAAAATCTTCGCTCTAGATATAGTAAAATAGACCCAAACTAGCAGATAGCTACCACATGAGGTGGTTATAGTCAGTTTGGAAGAAGGGAGGTTAGTAAGTTGTTTTAGGGTTTGCCAAACAAAAATATTAAGGAGGAAATACTTGTGAAAAAGCAAATTAGTTTCTTGTTAGTATTCTTAATGTTATTAACAACGCCTTCAACCGCCTTAGCTAATGACTTTGGTAATTTTGCAATTAGCAATGAGGAAAATCAGGTATCTGATACAATAATTGACAACGAAATAATACCTATGATATTATTAGAGACCTTTGAACGATACGATCAAAGTTCATACTTTATTAATTGGGAGTATAGGGAAACTGGAGTGGCAAGACTTGATAATAGGGCTGGTGTAAACCCTGCAAAATTAGAATATAGACAAACAACATCTGGTTCTACAACCGCTTCATTCTCCGGAGCTGCTTCTGGTTCAGCCGAAGTGCAAAATGCAATTGTTGCAAAACTCAATGCAACTGTCGGGTTTACTGTAGGTCTTTCAAGAACATGGTCTAGCTCTACTACAGTAGCATCTGAAATGTTGGTACCAGCTGGTAAAGTCGGTTATATTTATGCCTATGTACCCGGCGCAAGTAGTAGTGGTACTGCAGTTTATAAGGTATATAACACACATGATAGTTCTTTCTTTTATACCTACCGTGCTGCGGGTGGACTAACACCTTCAACAACAAGGTGGAACCATAAGCATGTTGTAGCTGATTCATAGATAGCCTGGCGGTGATATGTCAAGGGGGTAGTTTTGAAGAATTGGAAAAAGTGCTTTTAGAGTTAAAAGAAAAATAGAAAAATGGGTAAAGCAAACTAAGGTCATCGACAAATGTAAATTTTTAGAAAGCATACAATGTGACTGAGCTGGAATCAATGGGATTATGTGGCAGACTATCTATCCTCTCCTCTCAAGAGGTGTGTACAGTTTGTTGGTGCTTAGTAGCATATACACCAACCGTACCAATTTTCTTGCGGTAAGGACGAGAGCCCTTTTGTGCTTATGCTTTGGAACTTCATCGTACTTTTTCTGATAGAATGATTTGTACTCGGTGTCATGTTTACGGACGCAGTTTGCGGCTTGGACCAGGTAATAACGAAGATACTTGTTGCCAGTAAGAACTCTTTTTGTATCTTCAGCCTCAAACTCGCCTGATTGATGCTGATTCCAGACCAGCATACTTGGCTAAGGCATTGTGATTATCAAAGCGTTTTATGTCACCAATCTCAGCAATAATGCCGGCAGCCAGAAACCAATGTTTGCGGGATGCCTTTCATCAATTTAGCAATCTCTTTATCAAGTTTTCTAACACTCTGATTCCAGCTTGTCAGCTTTATTGTCCCATAGGCACGTCTGCGAGAAAACTGTATGGCACCCATTTTTCCTATAAATTTAACTGGTAATGTTTTAAATTAACTTGATAACACTATTATACGAGGGGGATTACTGTGTACAAAAAATTCCTACTTCTGATTTTTCTGATTATTCTGATTGGATCTGTTACAGGTTGTAGTTTAAGTGCTAGCGAAAGTGTTGCGCCTAAGATGCTTGACTATGAACAATTTGAAATACTGGTTGAAGATCTTCACTACAATTTTCTGGTGGACAGAGCTACGATAATATCAAAACCCCAAACTTATACCATATACCAGGTTGAACAGGACATGGTATTTGGCAGTGTAACCAGAACAGCTTATAACGAAAATTTGCCAACTCAAAGAGAACTTACTTATGTTACAGACGATGAAAATATTTATCTAAAACTACACATTATTTTCTCTAATGAAACGCTGCCGCAGGACTTACTCTTTGTGCATAGGCTATCAGACAATTTTGGGTTGGTTGATAGCTATGAGCAACAATATAATGGACCAGTGATGTCACAAGTAGCAGTTAACAAATCAAATATTATCTTTTTCTTACAGACAATAGATACATCAGATAACGGGGACATAGACAAAGTAATCTATATCGAGAAGTGGTTTCTATCTAAGCTGGTTGAATTTATTGAACAACAAACTAATATCTAATTGCTCCTGGCAGCTCCGTAAGCGTAAAATAGAACCCGCCTTCTTTCAAGGTGGGGGTTTATTTTACGCTTACATATATCTACTAGTCTTCGATGGGCTAAGTTACCGAATGCAACTTCTAAATTCAGGGGACATTATACTACCACCAAACAACTATTTACTCATAGTTCGTACAAAATCTTAAAAAGCGTGTCTTGACAACGGGTTCTACTATAACGAGACCTCTACTCCTTGTCTAACTGTAATGTTTCCCCGTCTACTAGCTGTTCCATAATATAAACTTTTTTGTGCTTTTCACACTAAAGAAGATCTCTCTCCTCATGGTGACCATTTTCTCAGTCCATTTACAGGGTGACCCCATCACAGGCCTTTAATAGTTTTTAAATAAGAATCCCGCATTCATCAAGGTTCACCAGTATTTTAACAACTCATCATAATACGCTTTAATTCTCTTGTGATAAGCATTAATGATTGACCCCATTGCAAACAACAATCCAGAACTAATCATTCCAATCAATGCTATAATTAACCCTAGAAGTCCATAATCCACGGACTCCACATATACAAATGTTGAACTCTCACCATATCCGTAAGAAGAAAGCAACTTAGCAGGAAGTCTTGCTTTTTGCTCATGCTCATATATAATACTATACTTGCTGGACTCATGTGTGGGATAATTTTTGACTTCTACTCTTATAATATCAAATTCGACATCCTCTATAAGAGCGTCAATTGCCTCTTTCGGCGGAGACACTTTTTCGTTTCTTGATACTAAGTTTACGATTTCTCGAGCTATATACTGCTGTTCCTCTGACTGTTTAATAGTGAGATTAAACGTAATTCCAAAGATAAGAAGCGAAGTGAAGAGAATCCCAACCCCCAAATAAACCAACTTTTTGCCAAAAGTCTTCTGATCATAAAATAATTTACTAATCACAGACCGCAATTCATTCTCTTTACCAAAACGTTCTATAGCGATCTCTATTGCTTGTTGTTCTGATTTACCTTCCTGTTTCAAATCATATACAGATTCTAGTAAATGGTTCTTCATCTCTATTTTTAGTTCTTCAATATCCTTTTTGTTCCCCTTCACATCTCGATACACATTGTTCACATACTCGTCAATCTGTTTCACTCATTTCTCCTCCTTTAAGAAAGGAATCCATAATTCTCTTTAACAGTTGCCATTCCAACCATTTTTGCTCAAGTTCTTCTTTTCCCAAGGAGGTTAGTCTGTAATATTTTCTTCTACCTCCAGGGCCTTGTTCGTCTCCCCAATAAGATTCAACCCATTTGACCTTTTCTAATCGCTTTAGGGATAGATAGAGAGTCCCTTCCTTTAGCTCAAACTCATTATCACTTTCTTCTCGGACGACCTTGGCCATTTCATACCCATACATATCGCGTTTGCTTAATAGTGAAAGAATTAAGGTGTCAATATTTCCTTTTAAGATTTCTTTATTTAGATGCAACGTTTCACCTCCCAACAATATTATAACTTCCAATACTATATAATACAAGGTATTGTGATAAATAAGACTAGTCAAATCTTTGCCTTGAAAATCAAGGATCAAGTTTTGTCAAGTAGCGTAAATTCCTAAATCCCATAGATTGCACAATGACCAAGTTTGCTTCGAAGTTATGTTCAATAATTCAAGTTTTCAGCATAGATATTCATTTGGGCAAAATATAAAGATATTGAAATAGTCCTGTAATCATTAATGGGGATAAAGCATCATGGATTAGAGCAACTAAAGAAGTATTCGCCAAGATATATTATCAGCATGATAGGTTTCATCTTTTTAGAGCACTAAATGATGATCTAAGACATTACACAAAGAGATTGAGGGTTGCCAAAAAGGCGTTAAGAAATGACGATATAACCAAACCAGATAGTGTAGTTGCCGAAACACTGAGGGAAGCTACCGATCCAATAGCAATCAAAAAATAAGTTCTTTCCTTGAGACTGTTGTAGAGCAGAGATATACTTAGGCAGCTTCACCTTAAATTCAGACTAAATTTTTGGAGCAAGGGAATACACCCGATATTATTTGACACACTCATCTATAATTTGGGTATTGACTTTGATTATTGAGTGGAGTATGCTGTTAGAAATATTTGAAGATGATGATAGGGATTAGTAGCTGGGGTATTAGTGCATAGAGAGCCTAGTCGTTGGCTGGAAGCTAGGTCATGAAAGCTTTGGTGAACCCACCCTTGAATTAATGATGATGAATCATTCGGTTTGACCAACTGTTAACAATGGTCCACTGTTAATGGTGACGGTGTAGAGATGATTTGTGGGGGTATACCCTTGCAGGTTAATTAGGTGGTACCACGGGAGATAGCCTCTCGTCCTTTTGGACGAGGGGTTTTTTGTTTTTGGAGGTGAGTGTATTGGCGAGTATTGGGTTTGTTGGTGCTGGTAATATGGCTGAGGCTATGCTTGTTGGTTTGCTTAAGAGTGGTTTTGAGCCAGATAACATCTATGTCACTAACAGGAGTAGTGAGGAGCGGTTGTTGAGGGCTAAGGCTCTGGGAGTTAAGACTACTGATAAGAAGGAAATAGCTTCTTGTGATGTTGTTGTTTTGGCTGTTAAGCCTCAGGATATGGGAAATGTCTTGGTTGAGCTTTCAGGGCTATTGACTGATAAGCAGTTAGTTATTTCTGTAGCTGCAGGTGTGAGTATTGGGTTTATTCAGGGACACTTTGATAGTCCTAGGGTTATTAGGGTTATGCCGAATACTCCGGGGAAGGTACAAAAGGCTATGATAGCTCTTGCTGGAAAGGTTAGCACTGATGATAGAGATATTGCTACTGTTATCTTCTCCTCTATTGGTAGGGTTATCTGGGTTGAGGAATATGAGTTAGATGCAGTTACTGCTTTAAGTGGTAGTGGTCCTGCTTATGTATATTTCTTTATGGAAGGTCTAATGGAGGTAGCCAAGGAGATGGGTATGTCTTCTGAGGTGGCTAATTTGCTTGTTAAGCAGACTTTTAGTGGTGCTATCGCTATGGTGGAGCAATCGGATTTGAGTCTCTTAGAATTACGGTCTGCTGTAACCTCACCTGGAGGAACTACCTCTGAGGCTTTAAGAGTTTTAGAAGAGAAGGATTTTCAGGGTGTGTTAAGAGAGGCTGTTTTCGCTGCCAGACAAAGATCAACCGAGTTAAGACGTTAGCTAAATTTGACAGGTAACGCGACGTATGATTATAATTATCCATATATAGGAATGAGAGGGGTGTCGTTTTGGTAAAGAGGAAACTCATATTTGTCCTATTAGCAATGTTGTTGGTAGCTGCAGGTTGTGGTTCAACTGATGAGTTAGGTGAAGTAGAGAAGGAAATTAAAGATAAGGTTGATAAAAACGCAGTAATGCCTGAAGTATCAGGTATGGAAGTGGGATATGTATACTTAGAAAATCCACCAATGCTTAATGGGGAACCCTTGGGTGATACCTATAAAGCTAATATCTCCTATGGAAGGGAGATTGGTGAGTTAGATCCTCTCTGGGTAGATAATATAGAAGCTCTAGAGGAACAGCAGAATATAAAGATTCTTTATGGCCCTTATGAAGGAGATAAAGTTCTTGATCTTCATATAGCACCTGGAGCTGTGGAACAGGGTAGTTTTGAAATAAGGGAGATAGCTGGTGAGGAAGTATTTTATCTGGTTATTGAAACGGGCAGGTCAGCAGTTGTAGCGGTGGTTCATACTGAAACCCTCTTCTATATGATGACTTTTTATGTTTCTGATTCCTTTACAGAGGCTGATGCAGTACAAGTCATAGAGGAGATTGTTGCCCAAGTGAAGTAGGGGTTAGAAAGTATCTGCTGTTCTAATGTGTGGGTGTTAATCTTAAAACTAAGTAGAAGAGGATTGGTTAGAGTATAGATGATACAAGAAGGTTAGAGACCTGCTTAAAAGGAAAGAGTCTATAGATGCTTAGGAGGTTAGTGAACATTGACTAAAAGATTATCAGTGTTGATATTTTCTTTGTTAATCTTATTTAGCCTTGTTGGCATCTGGTTATATAAGACTGATGGTAGTGAAGATGGAAGATATAACATCAAAGAAGTCTCTGAGGAAGAATATTTAAACATAGTTGCCGTAGGAAAAGGAATTTCAACTGAAGAAGCAACGGAGTATGTAAACAAAATCATTAAGAATTATCAAGTAGAGCAAGAAGAAGCTTTTGATTTCTATTACGTAGTTATTTACGATAAGCAGGAACTGGATAAGGGTGTAATAGTCGAGATAGGTGTTCCTGGGATTATGTATGCCAATGAATCTACTGAGAGATTTGTAAATGTGGAATCAGATTTAACTTATACTAAAGCTATTTCAGATATCAAGGGATGGGATGAGTTCTTTGCAACAGCATATCTGAGGGACTCAACTACTATTGTATTGCAAGGCCGTGGCAGGGTTGCCTTATCTGAATCTTTCGCTCTAAAGAATGAAGTAGATGTACAATCTTGGACACAAGAGCCTAATTATCAAGAATATTGGCAGGTAGTTGATTTATTCTATGTGCTGTCCTTAAGTGAGTAGGAGGCGAAGGAATATGCGTCAAGGTCAAACGGTTTTACTTCAATTAAGATGCTGGGAGTGGCGGCTGTCGCAGCCAGTTTAGCGAGTTCAAAGATCATAGGTAAGTTTAATCTATCTGTTCGAGGGCTTCTTTATAGAGAGTAAGTCCTTTGTTGATGTCACCGGTCTTGCAGTATATTTCTGCAATTTTCCCGGTGACTTTGCTGTGCTTAAGGGTGTCAGAATATAATGTTTTGGCTTGAAGGTATGAGTTTAGGGCCTCTGTATGAAGATTTTGTTTCTTAAAGGTGTCACCGATGATTTCGTAGGATTGGGCTTTTTCATCAGGGTTTGTGTCATCTAAGTTTGTTAGTGCTTTTTTGGCATAGCAATGGGCTTCTTTAAATTGTCGGTTTCTAAGATAGCTTTGAGCAAGTTCGTTCTGGGTATATCCTTTTTTCCACTTAGGTGTGTCTTCTGTACGGAGGTTTAAGCTTTTTTTCAGGTAGGTTATGGCTCTTTTATTGTCTGTTTCTCTTAAGAGTATTCCTACATTGCTATAGATATCTGCCATTAGTTCATATTCTTTAAGGCGATAGGCGTAGTATAGGGCTTTGGCGTTGGCTGAGAAGGCTTCATCTAGGTGTCGTACTTGATGGGCTGATAATGCATAACCCATTAGGAATGATAGTATAGTATGAAGATCTTCTGTTTGAGCTAATAGGTAGCTAGAGTGTTTGTAGTGTTCATAGGCTACTGTATGCCAGCCTAATGAGTACAGTATATTACCCATGTAGCTGGCGTTTCTAAGCATTAGAGTAGCTGGTCTGTTTTGAAGAGTGAATAGATGGTTTTGTGCTGCCTGGAGGTGTTTGAGGGCAGTGATGTGTTGTCCTTGTTGACCGTATAGAGTAGCGATACCGATTTCTGCCTGAGCTATTTCTTCAGGCAGATTGTTATTTAGGGCTAGATGGAGTGCTTGCTGGAAGTATTGATGAGCTTGAGTATATTTGTTCTGAATGTTAGCTATTCGAGCCAGTGTATTAAGGGCCATTGTCTGGGTAGTATAGTCTTTTGAACTGCGGGGATCTTCTAAGGCATGGTCAATAAGTTCCTCGGTTAGTTGGAACTCATTTTGGTCAAAGAATATGTTGGCTAGGCGCACTATGGCTCTGGGGGTAGGGTGTGATTGGAGAAAGTATGGGATGAACCTGGCTAGAGGTTCTTGTAGGTTCTGAGCGATTTCGTTTAAGGCTTCAGGAGATGGGTGGAATTTCTCTCGTTCAATTCCGGAGATGTAGGATCTAGATAGGTTGTGTCCACCAATTTGAGCCTGACTGAGGTTTTTACTTTCTCTAATTTGTTTGATTGTTGTGCCAAGGTCTTGCATCTATTTATCTCCCCCTTATGGTTATAATACCATGTTTAGCCATTGTGTCAATAATTTGGTGGTTTTCTTGTCAAGTATATTTTGGGGTCTTTGCAATCCTAGACTGTGACTGCGATAGTGGGTGTCGAGCAGGTTGTCATTGACTGTATTAGAAGTTATTGGATATAGTAAAAAGGAAGGGTGCTTAAGACCAAGAAGCTGGTGGTGTTTTAGGGTATTATCTTCACACAAATTTGGAGGTGTTTTTTTGTGATTAATAAGAGCTTAGTGCAAAAGCGAGCATTATTGGTTGTGTTGATGTTAATCATGATAGTTAATCCCGTTCTAGCAGCTCAAGGTAATATAACCACAGAGCAATCGGAACAATCATCCGTTGTATGGAATACCGTAGAAGATGCTACTGCTCAAGTTATATTGTCAGAACTATTGAGGCATTCGGATAGAAACGTATTGGACCGATCTTTAAAGTCTCATGGATATTTTACTAGAATATCGGAAGCTCAAGTCATATATGTGTGGTCTTAATTTGATGAATATTATGTTGTGAAAATTCCTATTGAAGATCTGGCAAAAGAAGATAAAGGTGAACTTACAGGGATAATATTTCCGGGTGGAGAGATATTTGTTCATGCCATGACCCATGAGAGCACTACTGAGAGTACTGAAATTCTCTGGTGGTCGGTAGAGAATGGTCAGGTTATAATTGAGAACTATGATATGATGGATAATAACTGTTCAGTAGATTTGATGGCTTCTAATCCGTGTAACTATTGTGTGTGTGTCGAGTGGGGCGGTGGATATACAGATAGTGATTGTCTTTGGAAGTGCAGTTTAGGCTGTTATCCATTCAGGAACAATCCAGCACTTTACATTGCTTGTGAAGCTACATGTTACTACGTTATATGTTATGTTTCAACCTATTGTGTCCTGTATGAATGTGAATATCATGAGAATTGCCCAATCTAGAAAGGGATGATTCCTTATGTTACCAATGTTAATAGATTCAATTCCTTTTTTTACTGGCCTGCTTGCTGGTGTTGGAATAGGGATCCTTATTCTTCGGAAAAGGTTTAGATTAAATCATTTCTTTTTTCTCTATTTTGGGTTTATGATTCTAAGTGCTTTGTGGGATATTTTTGATAGTCCCAATGTTACGAGATTTGAGATGGGCTTATTTCTCGGCGTGATTTTTAAGATATTAAAGGAGAGGGCAGCAGACTTGTAGTTAGCACTCCTTTCTTTTGTGACCTGACTTTTGTATACAAGGAAGTATGAAGCTAAGCAATGCTAATCAGAATACACCAGCTGAACAATTAACCGGAGATATTAATGTTTTCATGGTCACCCATAGCACAAGTGAGATTCCATAAATACCTTCGTCCAATTTTCCTGCTGTTGCAACTGTGCTCGTTAGCAGGTTTTGGCTTGGGCATCCTCATTCTCCAGAAGCGGCTTAAATTTATGCATATTGGCTTTCTGTATTTAGCCTTTCTTATTGTGACTGGATTGTCAGATGTGGTATCACTTGGTGACCCCATTGCGGTAAGTATGGGTACAGGATTATTCATAGGTTGTTCTTTTAAGATACTCAAGGAGAGGGCTCCAGATCTGTTTTAGGTATGAGTATTACATAAGCAGGAAAGATAGTTTACTCAATAAGAAAATATGGGTGTGGTAACTTTGAAAAGGGTAGAAAATTGGGGTGCATTTTGCTTAGTTGGTAGTCCAATCTTAAACATTGAAGAATACAAAAAAAGTCAAGCGACTATAGAATTATTGTCAAAACTAATTGAAGCTGAAAACCGAATTAAGACCAATAATGATTGGATGACTGAAGAACAGGTACAAGAAATCCTGGGGGTGTGATTCTATGCACAAAACCAGAATGAATATTTTCGAGTGTAATGAGCGATTAAAAAGATTTTCCGATGCTGGGAGTAGATTTATCTTAGTGTTCAGAAGGATTTTAATATTTGTTGCTAGGAAACTAGGTATAGAAGAGATTCAGGGTAAATTTGGCGGTTAGAGTACCTATAAAAGGCATTGGGTTTTATAGTTTTTGAGATCAGTTAGGAGTGCCTAGAGCAAAACAAATCATAGGGACTTTTCTTATTCTTTAAACCCAAAGTATCTTGACGCAATCCTTGAGTCGAAAATATTTGACAGCATGAGTATATATATGATAAGTTTTGTTAGAGAATATTCCTTTAATGCAGTCCAGAGAGGCTGTCAAGGTGTGATAGATTTGGTATACACTCCTTGCCTCTGGGCAGGGAGTTTTTTAATACAAATTTATAGGGTCCTTTAATGGCGGTACAGAGAGACCGATAAGGACAGGTGACCTAGGAATAGGTCTAACCCTTACGGTTGTAGGGGTTTTTTTATGGACCCAGAGGAGGCTATAGTAATGGCTAAAGGGTATCTGATTTTAGAGCCAGGTGAGGTATTTGAAGGTGAATTAATGGGTAAGGTGGGTAGTGGGGAGGTTGTTTTTGATACGAGTATGACTGGATATCAGGATGTGGTAAGGGATCCTGAGGTTGCTAATAGGATTGTTGTCTTTAGTTATCCTGTTGTTAAGGTTGATGCTTGGGAGGAATATTCTAGTGATATTCAGGTAAGTGGAATGGTTGTAAGTGAATTGATTGAAAAAGAGGATGGTTGGGTAAAAAGAATGGGTGATATCCCTTTATTGACGGATGTGGATACTAGGGCTTTGGTTAAATGTATTGGTAAGTATCGGAGTGTTAAGGGTACTATCTCTGCTAATAACCCTTATGCTATTGTGGCCGACTATGCATAGAACCTTTGGAGATGTTAGGGTAGATTTAGTGAATAATTATGCAAAGACGAATATTTAGATTATTGGAGATATTTTATTGATATTAAGGGATTTATGTTGTTAAAGGTATAGAAAAAAGTTATAATGTACGGTATATTAATGCAAATAATAAACCTGTTGAGGTAAGGGGTTCTTGAAGGTAGGGGATGAGCTATGCCGTTGCTGAAGGATGTAAAAAAGGTGTTAGTTATAGGCTCTGGGCCAATTATTATTGGTCAGGCTGCTGAGTTTGATTATGCGGGAACTCAGGCTTGTTTGGCATTAAAAGAAGAGGGTATTGAGGTTGTACTTTTGAATAATAATCCAGCTACTATCATGACTGATGCTAGTATTGCCGATACGGTATATATTGAGCCTTTGAATATTGAAACTATTGAGAAGATTCTGGTTAAGGAGAAACCGGATGGTTTAATTGGTAGTCTAGGTGGTCAGACTGGGCTTAATCTAGCTGTGCAGTTAGAGGAACAGGGAATTTTAAAGAAGTATGGGGTTAAGCTTTTAGGTACTTCTGCTGCTTCTATTAAGAAGGGGGAGGATCGGGAACTATTTAGAAATTTGATGCTTGAGATTGAGGAACCGATTCCTGCTTCTAAGATTGTTCATGATTCAAATGAGGGGATGGCTTTTGCAGAAGAGCAGGGCTATCCCCTTATTGTACGTCCGGCATATACTCTAGGTGGTACTGGTGGAGGCTATGCTGGTGATAAAGAGGAGTTAAGGGGTGTGTTAAAGAGGGGACTTGAGTTAAGCCCTATTAATCAGGTGCTCCTAGAACAGAGTATTAAGGGCTTTAAAGAGATTGAGTTTGAGGTTATGAGGGATAGCAATGATAGTTGTATCATTGTGGCCAGTATGGAGAATGTGGATCCTGTTGGTGTGCATACAGGTGATTCTATTGTGGTTGCTCCTGCTTTAACTATCAGTTCTAAGCAGTATCAGGTGTTAAGAGAGTCTGCATTAAAGATTATTCGGGTTTTAGATATCATTGGGGGTTGTAATATTCAGTTTGCTCTTAATCCTGATACACTTGAGTATTATGTGATTGAGGTTAATCCTAGGGTGAGCAGGTCTTCTGCTTTGGCTTCCAAGGCTACTGGTTACCCGATTGCTAGGATAGCTACTAAGTGTGCTGTTGGTTATCATCTTGATGAGTTGGTTAACCCCATTACCGGGAGTACTTTTGCTAGTTTTGAACCGACGATAGATTATGTGGTAATTAAGTTACCAAGGTTTGCTTTTGATAAGTTTGCTGAGGGTGAGCGGAATCTTGGTACCCAGATGAAAGCTACTGGAGAAGTTATGGCTATTGATAGAAGTTTTGAAGGGGCCTTAAATAAAGGGTTGAGATCCCTTGAGATGAATGTTTCTGGATTATATCTAGCAAGGTTAGAGAGAAGTTCTTTAGAGGAGATTAAAAGGCATTTGGTAGAGGGTAGTGATTTGAGACTATTCGCTATCGCTGAGGCTTTCCGTAGGGGAATATCTGTAGATGAGGTTAAGGAATATACTCAGATTGATGAGTGGTTCTTAGGGAAAATTAAAGAATTAGTTCAGTTAGAAGTGGAGTTAAAAGGCTATTCTTTTGAGAATGCACCTGATGAGCTATTAGTTAAGGCCAAAGAGAAAAACATGGCTGATAGCTATTTAGCTAGGTTATGGGGTGTTGAGGAAAGATTGGTTCGGGCCAAGAGTGGTAAGGTACCGGGGTATAAACTGGTGGACACTTGTGCTGGGCAGTTTGAAGCAGAAAGTGCCTACTTCTATTCCACGTATAAAGGTATTGATGAAGTTAAAGACATTCTAGGGAAAAAGATTCTGGTTCTTGGTTCGGGACCGATTCGGATTGGTCAGGGAGTTGAGTTTGACTATTGTTCTGTCCATGCTGCTTTTGCTGTTAGGGAGAGTGGCTATGTTTCGGTGGTTATTAACAATAATCCGGAGACGGTTAGTACTGATTATACTACTGCTGATAGGTTATATTTTGAGCCTTTAACTGTTGAGGATATACTGAATGTGGCTAAAAAGGAAGAGGTTGAGGGTGTTCTGGTTCAGTTTGGTGGCCAGACAGCTATTAATGTAGCTGAAGGTTTAAGTATGGAGGGTCTAAAGCTTTTAGGTACAAGTATAGAGAATATTAATAGGTTAGAGGATAGGGAAGAGTTCTATAGCTTGTTAGCTAGCTTAGATATTCCGCATATTCCCGGGGAAAGTGTTTTTGAGCCTGATGAGGTGTTGGGGGCTTCAAGGAGGTTAGGATATCCTGTTTTAGTTCGACCTTCATATGTGATTGGTGGTCAGGCTATGTATATCTTCCATGAGGAAAAAGAGTTAGAAGAGTATGTGGAGGTTTTAAGGGATGTGGATCAGAGAACCTGGCCATTGTTAGTTGATAGATACTTGCCGGGATTAGAGTGTGAGGTTGATGTTATCACGGATGGAGAGGATATCCTGATTCCGGGGATATTGGAACATGTGGAGAAAGCAGGGGTCCATTCCGGGGATAGTATTAATATTTTTCCACCGGTATCTTTAGGGGATTCTTTGAAGGAAGAGATAGTGGAGTATTCAAGAAAGATTGCTAAGGCCTTGCCGGTACAGGGTTTGATGAATATTCAGTTTGTTGTAACTGATAGGGTATATGTTTTAGAGGTTAATCCTAGGTCTTCTAGGACTGTGCCAATTATGAGCAAGATTACCGGTGTACCCATTGTGGAGTTAGGAACAAGGGTTCAGTTAGGAGAAAGATTAAGAGATCTATGGCCTGCTTTAGGGTTGTTACCTGAGCCTGGGTTTTATGCAGTTAAGGTACCGGTTTTCTCAAGTCATAAGTTAAAGGGTGTAGATTATGTCTTGGGTCCTGAGATGAAATCTACCGGGGAACGTTTGGGTTTAGGGTTTACTGTGGAAGAGGCAATGGCGAAGGCTCTAGGTGAGAATCCCTTGTTAAAGAGTGGATCTATATTCCTCTCTATTGCTGACCGGGAAAAGGAAGATAGTCTAGAAGTTATTGAAGAGATTGTAAAAAGAGGGTTTAAACTCTTCGCTACTGAGAGAACAGCTGAGTTCTTAAAGGCTAGGGGTTATTTGGTTAGGAGTATACCTAGAGAGAAAGAGGCTATTAAGGAAACTCTTTTGCATATGGACCTAGTTATTAATATGGCCAGTCAGGGAAGGGTTAAGGATAGGTTAGGGTTCTATATTAGGCAGGAGGCTTTAAGGTTGGGTATTGAGTGCTATACCTGCCTAGATACGGTTAGGGCAGCTCTTTTAGTTGAGCAGTCTGATTATGAGGTCAGGTCTGTTAGGGAGTATCTGGCTTAGATATCTGATGACCCTCATGGTTAATATGGTATTGTCCTTGATGGAGGAGTTCTAAGATGGGTACTATTTGGTACCCTTCTTTTATTAGGTCCTAGTGCTTTCGGTGTGTTTTCTGCGTTGTTATAAAGAAGGATGAAATGTCTCTTTAAGTCTGTGTTGTGAGTAATGCCGGTTACTGTACTCCTCATGAGAAATAACTTCTCAAGACCTTGAGGTGATATAGACTTACAGCTTTGCCGTGAGGGTCTTCAATAGTATAATATACCTGTTAGAAACACAGGAAGGAGACCAATATGACTTTTTCATACAATAAACTGGCCACAGAAGTATATGATATTGATAAACCAGTGGGCCACTCTTTTGGGGATGTAGAATATTACCTAGCAAGGCTGAATTCCTGCACAGGCCCTGTCCTAGAACCAGCAGTTGGCTCAGGAAGAATCCTTATTCCTCTTTTAGAGGCTGGACATACGGTAGATGGAATAGACAATTCAGAAGAAATGCTAAGCTCCTGCCGCAAACGTTGTACGGAAAGAGGACTTAATCCCAACCTGTACCAGGGCAATATGCAGAACATAAAGTTAGAGAAAAAATATGAAGCCATTATCATACCTGCAGGCTCTTTTCTCCTTATAGAGAAAAAAGAAGATGCTTATGCTGCCCTAGATAACTTCCATAGCCACCTGCAAGATGGGGGCAGAATAATCATTGATACATTTTTGCAACCGGATTTAGACACAGGCAGGATAAGTACAAAGAGTTGGACTACTCCAGAGGGTGACCTTATCACCATGGAATCCAAACTTGTGGAAGTAGACTATATTAAGCAATATTCGGTCAGTTATCTCAAGTATGAGAAGTGGCATAAGGGTGAGCTAGTTCAAACCGAACTACAAAGATTTCCCCTCAACTGGTACGGTTTGGAGGAGTTTAAGCTTATGCTGGAAAGAACAGGATTTTCCGATATCACCGTATCTGCCGACTATACCTACGGCCTGCCTCCCTCAAATCCAAGGCAGACCTTTACCTTTGAAGGTAGAAAGGTTTAATACTCCCACGGCTCTATCATCCAAAGGGTTTCAGACTTTTTCCTAGGAGTTCTTCAGCATCAGCCCTTTTCTAGAACAGGGAAAGCGATATAATACGCGTCCCATGAGACTTATGTGGGATGGTGTGGTGGGTAAAACGCATGCGACTGATCAGGATTCAACTTTAGGCAAAGAAGCAACAAGGTGTGGAACACTAGAAATATCGATGCAGGTAAAGTCTATAACTGGTAGAAAACTACCAGAGGTAAATTGGTGATGAAACAAAAGAGGGTAGTGTCATAGTAATTAATGGTTAGGGAGTATCTGGCTTAGGTATCTGACGACCCTCATGGTTAATATAGTATTCTCCTTGATGGAGGAGTTCTGAGATGGGTACTATTTGGTACCCTTCTTCTATTAGGTCAGGGAGGAGTTTTTCTAGTGCTTTTGGTGTGCTTTCAGCATTGTTATGAAAGAGGATGATGGCACCGGGACTTACTAGTTTCATAATTCTGTTATAGATAAAGTCTGGTGTCACATTTTTCCAATCAAGAGAATCTACATTCCATTGTATGGTAATGTAGCCAAGATTATCCTCTACTGTTTTTAGGACCCGATCATCATAGGCTCCATAGGGTGGTCTAAAGAGGGTGGGGGTATGTCCGGTTGTTTCAAGGATAATGGCATGATTGGTTCTTAGTTCCTCTATTATTTGCTGATTAGAGATGGAACGGAAGTCTGGATGAGTTGAAGAGTGTAGGCCGATTTCATGGCCTCTGTTGATTATTTCTTTTGCCATTTCAGGATAGTCTTCTACCCAGAAGGTAACTAAGAAGAAGGTTGTTTTAATATCATATTGGTCAAGGAGGTCAAGAATGATTGGTGTTTTTTCTGCACCCCAGGCAGCATCAAAGGAGATAGCTATCTTCTTTTCTTCTGTTTTTACGCTATAGATGGGGAGGCGTCTTTCTTTTGTGCCTACCATGATGTAGAGATCCCCTACTGCCAGACTCCAGAGGCTCCAGGTCAGGGTTAAGATTAGGAGAACAGTTAGGGCTGTAATACCTCTAGCTAGGGTGAGGCGGCTTAAGATGAGTCCACGCATGGGAGTGCCTCCTTTCAAAATCATTTTTATGTATTTCTTGTTTAAATTAGACCTTTTTGGTTTGAGGAGGGAAAGCTAATAGTGTTGGTGAATGTTTTAATGATGGATTTGGAGGGGGGAATTGTTTGTGGGGAAGCTTGGGTTTTTGGAAGCAAGTAGCCCTATTTGGTTAAGGGAGAGATTTTTGACAAAAAAGTCTTGGCGTAGCTATGATCACCTTTTTCCTGCTTTGAAGATGGAGAGAGAAAATATCATTGACATGATAGATCGGGCGGATTTAAGGGGTCGGGGTGGAGCTGGTTTTAAGACGGCCTTAAAGTGGAGATTGGCTGCTGAACAGGCTGATCCTGTTAAATATTTGGTTATTAATGCTGAAGAGGGTGAACCCGGTACTTTTAAAGATAGGGTTTTAATGGAGAGGGATCCTGAGGGTTTGCTTGAGGGTATGCTTTTAGCTGGTTATGCTATTAATGCCAGTGAGGGTATCATCTATCTTCGGGGTGAGTATGAGGAGGTAAAGAAAAAACTTGAAAAAGCTATTAATGAAGCTGTTCGGAATGGCTATTTAGGTGAAAATATCTTAGGTAGTGGTTGGTCTTTTAAGATTAGTATTCACAGCAGTGAGGGTGACTATATTACCGGTGAGGAGTCAGCTTTATTAAATGCTTTGGAAGGCAAGAGGCATGAACCAAGGTTAAAGCCTCCTTTTCCGGTTCAGGCGGGATATTTGGGTAGGCCTACAGTTGTTAATAATGTGGAGACTATCTATAATATCCCTTTAATTATGGAACTTGGTCCAAAGTTGTATGCAAATATTGGTCCTGAAGGGAATGCGGGTACCTATCTTTTCAGTATTAGTGGTTTTGTAAAAAGAGAGGGAGTTGCTGAGGCTCATCTAGGAGCTACTCTTAAGGATCTTTTAGGGGATTTTAGTAGAAGTGCTGGTCTTTTTCCGAAGATGAAGCTAGTTCAGATTGGTGGGGCTGCTGGTTCCTGTGTTCCGGTAAATTCTGAGTGGCTTAATCTACCGCTTTTAAGTTTTAAGGAAAAGGGTCTATCTATCGGGACAGGAGCTATTAGGGTTATGAATAAGGAGGGCTGTGTGGTAGATTGGGTCAGGCAACAAATGGCTTTCTTTATGACAGAGTCTTGTGGTAAATGTACTCCTTGTCGGATAGGTACGGTGAGGTTATGGGAGTTGCTTAATCAGTTTTCTGAAGGGAAAGGGAATGAAAAGGCCTATTCTGAGTTAAAAGAATTGGCTAATGATGTTAAGAGTATGTCTTTGTGTGGCCTTGGTCAGGCAGCACCTACAGCTATTCTTACCAGTGTTAAGTATTTCCCTGAGGAATATTATCGACATTTTCAAAGTCATTGCAGTGTTTGTCAAGCTTCCTTGAATAAGGAGATAAGGTCTGGGAAGCCTCTTGGTAGTGTTAGAGGAGGTGTTTCTTTTGTCTAAACGTATTCCAAAGAATTTCTTTCCTTCTGAGACAGAGTCCTATAGAAAGGAACAGTTAAAAGATACAAGGGTAGGGTTAATTATTGATGGTGAAAAGGTATGGGTACCTGAGGGTAGTACTGTGCTTGATGCAGCTAGAGAGATTAGTAAGGATATCCCTACTCTTTGCCATCATCCTAAGTTAAGTGTGAGTGGTTCCTGCAGAATGTGTCTAGTAGAGGTTGATCAGCGAGGGTTACAAACTTCCTGTTCAACTATTATACAGGAAGATATGGTAGTGCATACAGAGACAGAAAGCGTTATTGCAGGGAGAAAACAGGCTTTAAAGCTACTCTTAAGTGATCATCCTTTAGATTGTCTAACCTGTGAGATGGCTGGTAACTGTAAGTTACAGGATTATGCCTATCGGTATCAGGTTACAGGTACTGAGATAGAAGGTAGACAGCGGGGTTATCTTGATGATGATAGCAATCCTTTCATCTATAGGGAATTTGATAAATGTATTAACTGTACGCAGTGTATTAGGATGTGTACAGAGGTTCAGGGTATTGGGGCTTTGACTGTAGAGGGTTCTGGTTTCTTTGTGAAGGTAACTACTGAGGGTGATGTGCCTTTGCAGGATTCACCTTGTGTTTTCTGTGGTAATTGCATTACTGTTTGCCCTACCGGGGCTTTAACTGCTAAGCCAAGTAGGGGGTTAGCAAGGACTTGGGAGAGAGAAAAGACCTTAACTGTTTGCCCCTATTGTGGAGTTGGTTGTGCTATTTATCTAGAAACAAAGAATGGCAGGGTTGTGGGGGTTGAGCCTGCTAATGGTCCTGCTAATGAGAATCTTCTGTGTGTTAAAGGTAGGTTTGGTTGGGACTTTATTCAGCATCAGGATAGACTTACTGATCCTTTAATTCGTAAAGATGGAGAGCTTGTTCCTGTTAGCTGGGAAGAAGCTATCAGGTATACTGCTAAAAAGCTTAAAGAGTATGATTCTGAGGCTTTAGGGGTTTTATCTTCTGCTAAGTGTACTAATGAGGAGAACTATCTTCTTCAGAAGTTTACTAGGATGGTTCTAGGTACTAATAATATTGATCATTGTGCCAGGTTGTGTCATGCCTCTACTGTTGCTGCTTTAGCAGAGGTTTTTGGTAGTGCAGCTATGACTAACTCGATTGCTGAGATTGAGGATGCTAAGGCTATCTTCATTATTGGTTCTAATACTACTGAGTCTCATCCGGTTATTGGCTTAAGGGTTAAGGCTGCGGTGAGGAAGGGTGCTGCTTTAGTTGTAGCTGATCCTAGAGGGATTGAGCTTGCTAGATGGGCTGAGGAGTTAGGTGATAGGGGTGTCTGGTTAAGACAGAGACCGGGTAGTGATGTTGCTTTATTGAATGGTCTTTTGCATGTTCTCATTAGAGACAATCTAATTGATGAAGCCTTTGTTGCTGAGCGTACTGAGGGTTTTAATGAGGTTAGGGAGCTAGTTAAGGAGTATACTCCTGAGAGGACTGCTAGGATAACTGGCATACCAGAGGAGAAGCTTGTTAAGGCAGCTCATCTCTATGGAGAAGCTGAGACTGCTTCAATTCTTTATGCTATGGGCATTACGCAACATACTACCGGTACTGATAATGTAGCAGCTATTGCTAATTTAGCTATGGCTACCGGTAATCTTGGTAAGGAAAATGCGGGTGTTAATGCTCTAAGAGGTCAGAATAATGTGCAGGGTAGCAGTGACATGGCTGCTTTACCTAATCTCTTGCCGGGATACCGGAAGGTTAGTGATCCAACGGCAAGGAAGCAGTTTGCTGATGCTTGGGGGCTAGAAGATCTACCTTCAGAGGAAGGATTAACTGTTGTCAAGATGATGGAGGCTGCTCATGCTGGAGTTATTAAGGCAATGTTTATTATGGGTGAGAACCCTATGGTTAGCGACCCTGATACTAATCATGTAAGAGAGGCCCTTAATAATCTTGACTTCCTGGTTGTGAGTGATATTTTCCTGACAGAAACTGCTATGTTAGCTGATGTAGTGTTACCTTCTGCTAGTTTTGCTGAGAGGGAAGGGACATTTACTAATACGGAAAGAAGGATTCAGTTAATTAGGAAGGCGATTGAGCCGGTAGGGAACAGCAAGAGTGATTGGGAGATAATCTCGGATCTGGCTAAGGCTATGGGGTATGATTTTGCTTATGAGAATCCCAAGGAGATTATGTTAGAGATTGCTTCTTTGGTACCTGCTTATGCTGGGGTCCGTTATCAGGATCTTGGTACTCAGGGTTTACAGTGGCCTGTACCTTATGAGGGTCATCCCGGGACTAACTATCTGCATCGGGATGGTTTTGCCAGAGGCAAGGGTCTTTTTAAAGCGATAGATTTTATTCCTCCTGTTGAGGAACCTGATGAGAATTATCCTCTGGTTCTAACGACTGGTAGAATCCTTTATCACTACCATACTGGTTCAATGTCTAGACGGGTAGAGGCATTAGATTGGCTTGTTAAGGAAGGATATATAGAGATACATCCTGAAAGGGCTAAAGAGTTAGGTGTTACTGATGGTGAGTTAGTTAAGGTGAGTAGTCGTAGAGGTGAAATAGTTACAAGAGCTAGAGTTGTTGATGTAACTGATAGGGATACTGTGTTTATGCCTTTCCATTTTGCTGAAGCAGCTGCTAATGTTTTGACTCATCGAGAATTAGATCCTAAAGCAAAGATACCTGAGTTTAAGGTTTCTGCAGTTAGAGTGGAGAAGGTGGAGTAGGTATGTATTCAGAAGATTTAGAGCCTATGAAGAAAAGACAGATTCTTAAGGTGGGTAAAAAGGATAGAGAAGGAAGGATAGTTGAGGATATTTTAGCTGAGGAGGTTCCCCTCACTATTCACTATAATGGGGAGGAGTTAGCTACCCTGCTTTGTAGTCCGGGGTATGAGGAGGATTTAGCGGTAGGGTATCTTTTCTCTGAGGGTTTTATTGAGTCTGGAGCTGATGTTTTTGGGGTGTTCTTCCATGAGGATAAGGGTGTTATTCGCTTAGAAGGTAAGGAGCCACCTCAGTTAGTTAAGAGTATGCAGCATAAGCGAACTGTAACTTCTGGTTGTGGGGGTGATCCTCTCTTTTATCGAACTATTGATGCAGTCTCGATTGAGACGTTACCTGAACCTGAAGTAGTTAGGTTTGAGCCTGTTCCTTGGGAGAATATTCAGGGGCTTTTGACTGAGATGCAGAGGCAGTCTCAGGTTTTCTTAGCTACAGGAGCAACTCATTGTGCGGCTATAGCTAGTGCTGATGGCTTGGAGCTTATTAGAGAGGATATTGGCAGGCATAATGCGGTTGAGAAAGTTGTGGGAGCTTGTTTAAATAGGAAGATTGATGTAGCGCATAAACTCATGCTTTGTACCGGGAGAATCTCTTCAGAGATGCTTTTAAAGACAGCTAGGATTGGGGTGCCGATTCTGGTGTCTCATTCTGCCCCTACGCATCTGGCAGTAGAGATGGCAGAGAGGTTAAACCTCACTCTGATTGGTTTTGCTAGGGGACATGGTATGAATGTATATACTCATCCACAAAGAATATCTTTTAATGTTTAAGGGAGGGTTTTTGGTATGAAGAGTCCGCGGGATACCGTGGTGGTTAGTGCTGTGAGGACACCGTTTGGCAAGTATGGGGGTTCACTGAGTGGCATTAAGAGTACAGATCTTGGCGCAATGGTTATTAAAGAGGTAGTTGAACGATCAGGAATTGAAGGAAAAGATGTTGATTATGTCTATATGGGGCAGGTCTTGCAGGCAGGTGTAGGACAGATTCCTTCCCGTCAGGCAACCTTGAAGTCTGGTCTACCTGTTGAGGTACCTTCTGAAACGGTTAATAAGGTGTGTGCTTCAAGTCTAAGAGCGGTTAATCTTGCGGATATGATGATTCGGTTGGGTGAAGGTTCGGTAGTTATTGCTGGAGGTATGGAGAGTATGAGTCAGGCTCCCTATCTCTTGCCTAGTGCTCGTTTTGGTGCAAGGATGGGACATACTGAGATGATTGATGCGATGATTCATGATGGTCTTTGGTGTTCCTTTGGTAATGTGCATATGGGTGTGTATGGTCATGAGGTAGCTAGTGAGTATGGGATTAGTCGGGAGGCTCAGGATGAGTGGGCCTATCGCAGTCATCAGTTAGCTATTAAGGCTCATGAAGAAGGCAGGTTTAATGATGAGCTGATGCCAGTAGAGATACCTCAACGTAAGGGTAATCCTTTAGTTGTTGATAGGGATGAGTCTCCTCGGGCTGATACTTCTTTAGAGAAGCTTGCTTCATTAAAGCCTGCTTTTCAAAAGGATGGCTCAGTTACTGCCGGTAATGCTCCTGGTTTAAATGATGGGGCTAGTGCTATTCTCTTGATGTCTAGGGAGAAGGCAGAGGAGTATGGTTTTAAGATTCTAGCTACTGTTGTTTCTTCGGGCCAGGTGTCTCAGGAAGCCAAGTATTTGCATACTGTTCCCTATCTTTCAGCTATGCAGGCTGTTAAGAAGGCTAATATATCTTTAGCTGATGTTGATCTCTTTGAGATTAATGAGGCTTTTGCTGCCGTTGCTTTAACTAGTATGAAGCTTGGTAATATTCCGGCTGATAAGGTTAATGTGAATGGTGGTGCTGTTGCTTTAGGTCACCCTATTGGTGCTAGTGGTGGTAGAATCTTAATGACTTTAATCTATGAGTTAAGACGTCGTGGCGGGGGTTATGGTATGGCTGCTATCTGTAGTGGTGGTGGTCAGGGTGAAGCTACATTAGTACGGGTAGATTAAGGAGGTTCAGCTATGGGGATTAAAACCATTATGGTTGTAGGTGCAGGTCAGATGGGTTCAGGTATTGCCCAGGTTGCAGCTCAGAGTGGCTATAACGTTATCCTAAGGGATATAACTCTAGATTTAGTAGTGAGAGGTATGAATGGCATTAAGAAGAATCTAGCTCGTAGTGTTGATAAGGGTAGGTTGACTAAGGAAGAGGAAGCAGAGATTCTTGCTCGCTTTAGTACAACTGTTGATTTAGCTCCCGCTAAGGATGCTGACCTAGTTATTGAAGCTATTGTTGAGAATCTCGAAGTTAAGACTGCTCTTTTTGCTGAGCTAGATAAGATTTGTCCAGAGCATACTATTCTGGCTACAAATACTTCCTCTTTACCAATAACGGAACTAGCAGCAGCTACTGAGAGACCAGATCGCTTTATTGGGATGCATTTTATGAATCCGGTACCGGTAATGAAGCTTGTTGAAATTATTAATGGTATCGCTACTTCCAAGGAGACTCATAAAGCTATCTATGATCTTGCTTTAGCTATGGGGAAAGAGCCTGTAACTGTAGAGGACTATCCTGGATTTGTATCTAACAGGGTATTGATGCCAATGATTAATGAAGCTATTTTCTGCTTACAAGAGGGCATTGCCAGCAAAGAGGATATTGATACTGTGATGAAGTTAGGTATGAATCATCCCATGGGCCCCCTGACTTTAGCTGACTTTATTGGTCTTGATACTTGTCTGTATATTATGGAGGTTCTTTATGAGGGCTATAATGATCCTAAGTATAGGCCGGCTCCTTTGTTAAGGAAGATGGTGAAGGCAGGCTATTTAGGGAAGAAGACAGGCAAGGGCTTTTATGACTATGTAAGTTAAGGAGTGATTTGAGTGTCTCTGGTACTGATGGAACGGGAAGAGAGTGTTGTTCTTTTAACTATTAATCGGCCGGATAATCTTAATGCTTTAAACTTGCAGGTGTTAGAGGAACTAGATAAGGTTGTTGAGAAGATCCGTCAGGATGAGAGTGTTGGGGTTATTGTCCTTACCGGTAGTGGTGATAAGGCTTTTGTGGCTGGAGCAGATATTGCAGCAATGGAAAATCTTAATCCTGTTGAGGCTAGGGAGTTTGCTTTAAAGGGCCAGAGGGTATTTTCTAATCTTGAGAATCTCTCAATTCCGGTGATTGCTGCTATTAAGGGTTATGCTCTAGGTGGGGGTTGTGAGTTAGCTTTAGCCTGTGATATTCGCATTGCCGGAGAGAGCAGTAAGCTTGGGCAACCTGAGGTTAATCTTGGGGTTATTCCCGGTTTTGGTGGAACTCAAAGGCTGCCTCGATTGATTGGTACTGCTAAGGCTAAAGAACTTATCTATACTGGTGATATGGTTGATGCTAATACAGCTAAAGAGATTGGTCTTGTAAATAGAGTTGTACCTGATGAAGAAGTTATTGTTGAAGCTATGAATCTAGCCAAGAAAATCTCTAGGAAGGGCCCTATTGCTATCAGGTTAGCTAAGGAAGCCATTGATTATGGTATGGATATGTCCTTAGGTGATGGTGTTAGTTTAGAGGCAGAAAAATTCTCTCGTTGTTTTGCTACTGAGGATCAGAAAGAGGGAATGAGGGCTTTTCTAGAGAAAAGACCAGTGAAGTTTAAAGGGAAATAGAGATGAGGCCCGCCGTTGGCGGGCTTTCCTTATAGGAGGAGTTTCATGAGGGATCTAGCTGAGTATATAGCAAGATTGAATACTCAAGAGCAATACCATATTGGTTTTTGTGGGACTAATGCTCTAGAGAGGCTGCCCTTGTCAGGAGGTATTCTTTGTGTGAACATCTATAATAAAAAGGTAGAGAGTCTATCTATATTATAAGGTTCTATGAGTTGGTTAGGGGATGAACATGGTGGAGTTGAAAAATGCAACACTGGCTGA
>DYGY01000003.1:8665-131069 GCA_020724425.1 Thermaerobacter marianensis | reverse complement strand
TTTTCTGTCAATACCCGCCATCAAAATTTACACCACTACTTGAGATTCTAACGGAATACAAAGCTTACTACCAATCCAAGTACAAAGAAGTGACGAAGCACCAGCATAAACGTGCGTTGGTGTTAACTGCCCGTAAATTCGTTCGTCTGGTCTATGCCTTGCTGAGCAAAGGCCAAATCTACAAACCGGAGGTGATGAAAAACTAATCGTCTTAAAACTATCGTTACATTTAATTCCAGTTAGTTCGTTGCTAACAGGGGGTAATTTTTTGTTGCCTTTTTTCGGTACTCATTGAAATTTTCCAGTTTTAAGATCTTGACAATTTTTCGAGGGTCTGTATTTGGATTGGTTTGCAAGGACCCTAATCTATACGTGAGTTTTGCTGTGGTTTTATTTAATTAATATTTAGCGTTATACTTAATTTTTCACAAAACATGAGTAAAAAGAGCATCGCTAACTACTCAAAAGATAGACTCACGATGCTCCTGATAATTTAGGTTAAAAATTATATATTTTTAGAGCAAGCTTTACCATTGTGCCTCTAACGAGTTATTTTTCGTGAAGAATGATGATATCGTAGAGGGACTGCAGTTCTAAGAGATAGTCTTGCCACGCTTCAGTATTAGCTTGTTGCATCAATTTGCTTGTGGCTAAGGCGGAGGCGTACGCATTAATAGTTCTATTATCCTCAAAAAATTCTTTTTCAGTCATGCCGAGACCCCGTAGGTATTCTTGAAAATGTTGTTTTTCTTCCTCTGGAAGTTCCTCTAAACTTCTTCTAACCCAGTCGATGTATTCGGTAGTTTCTTGTTTTGATGGCCAAAGTCCTTGATGTTTTGCTTCAGTTTCGACTAGTTTAATCTCAATGGCTTTGTCAAGTGCTTCACTAAAACTTATTGAGTTAAGGTTCTCATCCAATCGAGCATTATATTCAGATGCTAAACGCCAATATTCCACATCTGCTCTCGTCACTGATTCATCTGCAACATATGCTACAACATCAGAAGAATCTATGCTTCTATTTACTTTTTCTAAATCTTTGCCAAAATTGTACCACCAAGATGTGGAATCTACTGAATAGGAATTTATAGCTAAAGCAAAAACTAATACTCCAAATATTCCGGTTAATATAATGGTCTTCTTATTAAACATAGGATAAACCACCTTTCGCTTTCTATTATTATCAGTATGAAACAGTATATGTGTGACTTCTCCAAGCAGGAACAGTGCTACCATCACTCATCCACAGTGAATATATTTCCACATAATTATTAATATCGTGTAGCACATTAAAATATACAAGTGTTGTGGTATCAAGGCTACCCCAATCAAGATATCCCGAATTGCATAATCCAGGATAATAAGGTGAGGTAATAGTTTTCACTAGTGAACCATTCCGATAATATTTTAGATTACCTGATACATTTTGTCCGAAAGGGTAATAAGGGTTATTTCCATTGGCAATACAGCCACCTAGTCTATGAGAATAAATTTCTTGAAGACCGGTACCCATATCTAAGTTCCAATCTCCACGGTAATTGGAAGTATATGATACCGAGAAAGGAACTCCTGAGTACATTACCAAAAATCCAACCGTACGACTACCAGTTGTGGAACCCGCCCAAACACTAGTAGTGTTTAGAATAGCTATGATAAAGTATAGCAAAATCCACGAAGCAAGTACTAGTTTTGTTCTTTTACTAATCATACTAACTCCTCCCATCAATATCCATTTCTATACTTCTATATACAAAAATAACATCATATTACAATTTTAGCAATAATAATTTAGTGACTTTTTTCGACAATCGTTTCGTAAGATGATTAGGTAATATAGATATTAAAGCATCTAATTTGAGGGTCATCAGTTGTAGATTGTGTGATAATGCAATCTTCTTTGATACAGTAGCTATGTTTTCGATGTATAAGAATATAGCTAGTAAAACTATTGATATTAGCAGGTACAATTTTTGTAAATTGTGGAGTGAGATTGAAAACTACGTGTTGTTAAAGTTAAAAAAGGAACCTAAGACTTTTTAGCAAATACGTTCACTGAAAGGGGGTTCCAATATGGCTATTCTTGACTGGGATGCTACCACTTTAGCTAGAAAGATTGCTACCCGGGAGGTTACTTCGGTACAGGCAACTAAGGAGTATATCGAAAGACTAGAGGAGGTCAATCCTAAAGTTAATTGTCTTGTGGAAGAAAGGTTTTCTGAAGCGTTAAAGGAAGCAGAGGTAGCTGATGCAGCTATAGCTAGGGGAGAAGTTGGCCGGTTGTTAGGTGTGCCTATTAGCATGAAGGAGTCCTTTGATGTTAAGGGTATGAAAACTACTGGAGGTATTCCTAGTTTAACCGATGAGGTTAAGGAGATGGACGCGGAGGTCGTCTCGCGATTAAGGAAAGAGGGCGCCATTATTCTTGGTAAGACTAATACTCCTGTTCTTTGTTTCTGTCAGGAAACAGAGAACAAATTGTATGGAAGGACTAATAATCCCTGGGATGTTAAGCGAACTGCTGGTGGTTCTAGCGGAGGGGAAGCAGCATTGATTGCTGTTGGTGGTGCGGCTGTGGGATTGGGTTCTGATATTGGGGGGTCTATTAGGTTGCCGGCTCATTTTAACGGTGTTATTGGCTTTAAGAGTGGTAATAGGCAGGTATCTCAAGTGGGTTCTTTTCCTTATGTTGAAAATGCTTTACAGGAGAGAATGCTTGGTATTGGTGCTATGTCTAAGTCAGTGCAGGATGCAAGGTTGATTAATGAGATTATTGCTAGAGATATTCCAGAAGAAAGAGAGTTGGAGTCTTTTGAACTGGTATTTCCTCTTGAGTCTTTAGTGTTTCCTACGGATGAGGATACAAGGTTTGAGTTAGAGAAGGTGAGGAGCTATCTGAAGGAGGAGTTTTCTTTAGTGGATGAAGAACCTCCATACTATCGTGATTCGGCAACCTTGTGGCAGGAGATTATGTCTGTTGATGGGGCTAGAGCAGTATCAGCTATTGCTTATGGGAAGAAGAATCCGGTTAGTGAGCATTTCAGGGAGAAGTTTTTGGGTTCTACTGATTTGCATCACTATTTTACCTGGGCAGTTGTGGGAGCTAGTCTTTTTAGGCCAAAGGATGGGCGAATCAGGGAGATTGAGTTAACTATTGCTGAGGGTGAAAAGGTCTTAGAAGAATATTTTGCTAGTCGTCTTTTGATTCTACCTGTGTATCATTCTCCGGCCCAGTTACATGGGAGAGTGTATAGGGAGATCTTCTCTTTAGCTTTAAGTTACAAGAAATATATGCCTTTTGTAGCTTATGCTAATACTTGGGGTTTACCGGTGTTGACTGTTCCTGTAGGTGAATCTGATGGTATGCCTATAGGTATTCAGATTATTGGTCATGTAGGGAATGAGGATGCCATCTTTAAGTTAGGAGAACTGATGGTAGAGAGGTTTAGGGGGTATGTAAGAGCATTAAAGGAGGAGTGATAGGTGGATCATCTAAAGAGGGGCTGTCATGATGATCAAGCTGACACGTATGATGAGAAAGTCTTAGAGGATTTAGATGATTATGTTCGTGAGAACTATTATTGTATTCTTACTAGGATAGTTGAGTTATTGGATCTGAGGGAGGCTATGGCTGTATTAGATATTGGTATTGGTACTGGTCTTCTTGTTGAGAGAATGCCGAAAGATATCGAACTTTATGGTATAGATATTTCTAAGAAGATGATGAGGAAGTTAGAGGAGAAAGGACTTAAAGCCAATCTAGCTTATGGAAGTTTCTTAAATATTCCTTATGAGAATGGCATGTTTGACCGTATAGTCTCTTCTTTTGCTTTTCATCATTTAACAGAAGAGGAAAAGGAAGAGGCTTTTAAGGAAATGGATAGGGTGCTAAAAGATACGGGTGTAATTGTTATTGGAGATTTTATGTTTAAAGATTGTCTGCAAAAAAGGGAAGTAGTAGAGAGACTTAAGAGTGAGAGCAGGGTAGATATTCTGGAGGACATGGCTGAGGAGTATCCTGGGAGAATTGATAGGAGTATTGAGGTTTTAAGGAAGCTTGGGTTTACCGTTGAGTATGAAAGAGGTTCAACTCTTGCTTGGATATTAAAGGCAAGGAGGTAGGGGTATGGGGTTTGTCATTGCTATAGCAGGAACATCCGGAGCGGGAAAGTCCACACTGGTTGGTGAGTTATCCAAGAGATTAGATGCTTCATCGTTGTATTATGATGCTTATCAAGAGACTACGGCATATCCTGAGGATATGTTAAAGAGTTTAGCAAGGGGTGAGATGATAAATCCAGCAGAGATTAGGAGTCCTAAATTCTTTGAAGATCTTGTTAGTTTAAAGAATGGAAGGAAGGTTATTGATCCCTGGGGTAGGGAAGTATTACCAACTGATTATATTGTGGTGGAAGAACCTTTTGGCAGGTTAAGAGAGGGTATGAAAGAGGTGTTAGATTTTGTTGTTTGCCTTAAGATTCCTTTAGATATTTCTCTAGCTAGGAGAGTCTTAAGAGACTTGCAGATTGAGTATAAGGAGCTTGAGGCGAAAAAGAAATTAGAGATTGTTGAGGGATTTCTTACTGATTATTTAGCTGGCTTAGGTAGTGGTTATAAGCAGATTAATGATACTGTTTGTGAGTCCGCTAACCTTGTTGTCAATGGATTAAAGCCTACTGAAGAGGTTACTGATTTAGTTATTAGAAGTATAGGGGAGGAGTGTTGAGTTGAGGTTGTAATCTTGGTTGTTTTATTGATTATTGCTTGGAATATAAAGACTGGATTTAATAATGTGGAGAAACACCTTGAAGAGATTAATGAGGAGTTAGGGAGAGAGTAGGTCTATGGATTATGTTAAGGCTAATCAAAGAATCTGGGACAGGAAGGTAGAAGAGGGGTATATCTGGTCAAGACCTGTAAGCAGTGAAGAGGTTAGGAAGGCTAAAGAGGGAGTCTTTAGTATTGTTGTTACACCTTCAAAGAAGGTGCCACGAGCTTGGTTTCCTGATAGTTTTGAGGGTAAAGATGTTCTTGGTTTGGCTAGTGGGGGAGGACAGCAGGGACCGATACTAGCAGCTTTAGGGGCTAAAGTTACTATTTTTGATGTTAGCGAGAAACAACTTCAGCAGGACCTTATGGTAGCAGAGAGGGATAATCTTAAAATCGACATAGTTCAAGGTGATATGAGGGATTTGAGTGTGTTTAATGATCAATCTTTTGATCTTATTATTCACCCCTGGTCTAATGGTTTTATAGATGATGTTAAGCCTGTGTGGAGAGAAGCCTATCGGGTTTTACGGTGGGGAGGGACCCTTATCTCTGGATTTGGTAACCCTATTGAGTATATTTTTGATCTAAAGTGTTTAGAAGAGGGTAGGTTTGTTATTAGGCATACGATTCCTTATTCGGACTTAACAAGTATTTCTAGGGAGGAGCTTAAAGAGTTAGTCCTTGATAGAAATGAAGGTGTTTGTTTTGGGCATAGCCTTGAAGATCAAATTCAAGGTCAGATTGAAGCTGGTTTTTTGATTGCGGGTTTCTATGAAGATATTGGAGGTACAGCTTTAGACTCATATATCTATTCTTCTATGGCTACTAAAGCTATTAAGGGGCTTTCTCAGCGATGTAATTGTTAGATTATGATGATAGTGGCCTGTTATATTTATTATCAGGAAGAGCTTAAGTATATACGCTATATAAATAGTGGAAGGAGGTTTCTCATGGCTCAAGCAAACCAGAGGCAGACAATCTGGCAGTATCCTGATCTTAAGGGTGTTGAACTGTTAAGAGCAGATTATCTGAAGCAGAGTTTTTCTCGTCACTATCACGAGGGTTATGCGATTGGGGTAATTGAAAAAGGGCTTTTGCAGTTCAATTATCGTCATCAGCATTATTCTGCCGGTAGAGGTGAGATTAATCTTGCTGTGCCTGGGGAGAGTCATGATGGGTATTCAGTGGATGGTTGGAGTTATAGGATGTTTTATATCAGGTCAGAGTTGCTAGGAGAGTTGACTGCTGAAGTTTCGAGAAAACAGGTTATGCCATTCTTTAGCGAAGGCGTTTTAAGAGATAGGGATATTGCTACTCAATTATATAGCCTGCATCTTCTGTTAGAGGAAGGTGGGATTGGGCTTTTGGAAGCTGAAACAAGGTTGATGGCTGTTTTGGTGGCTTTGATAGATAAATACTCTGATTATTCGCTTAATCTTTGGGCTAGGAGGGAGAAAGAGGCTGTTAAGCAAGTGAAGGATTACCTTGAAGCCAATTTTTCTCAAAATGTTTCGCTCAAAGAACTTGCTCAGGTGGTTAATGTTAGTCCTTATCATTTGACTCGGGTCTTTTCTGAAGAGGTTGGTCTTCCTCCTCATACTTATTTGACTCAGGTGAGAGTGAATAGGGCCAAGGTGCTATTAAGTGAGATGGTTCCTTTGGTGGAGGTTGCTAATGTTACGGGTTTTGCTGATCAGAGTCATTTGAATAGGAGTTTTAAAAGGGTTGTTGGTGTTACGCCTGGGCAATATAGCAAGAATATTCAAGACCCTGTTCACTAGATTATTTTAAGATTAAGGTAGTTTGGGGGTGAACTACCTGTGTATAGAGCTTATTTAGAGTTAAGTATAGCAATGTTTATTGTGGGAAGTTCGGTAGTGGTGGGAAAGAGTTTGGTGGCTAGTCTGCCGATTTTTCTTCTGTTAGGTTTAAGGCTTGGTATAAGTACAATGATTTTAGTTCCTTTGGTGTTGTGGTCTGAAGGGCGTAGAATACTGCTTATTAGCAAGAAACAGTGGCTTATTTTAGGAATGCAGGCTTTGACTGGTGTCTTTCTATTTAATCTATTTTTGCTGTATGGGTTAAGGCTTACTAGTGCTGTTGAAAGTGGTATTATTTTGAGCACTACTCCGGCAATGATAGCTTTGCTGTCGGTTTTTTTGCTAGGTGAACGGGTTTCTAGCTCTACATGGTTAGGTATTAGTTTAAGTGTTTTAGGTATTATTATAATTAATGTTGTGGGTGGGCAGCAGGAGATTGGGAATTTTTCATTTCTAGGGAACATGTTAATTTTACTGGCTGTTGTATGTGAGTCGCTATTTACGCTATTTAGGAAACTTCAAGATGAGGAAATTTCAGCTGTGTTGACAACTGCCGTTGTTAGTCTGTTGGGTTTGATAATGGTTTTACCGTTTATGATTTATGAGGGGTTGCAGTTTGATTTAGGAAGTTTAGCTATTAGTGAGTGGCTAATGATTGTCTATTATGGTGTTTTTGTTACTGTGATTGCTTTTGTTTTGTGGTTTAGGGGTGTATCTAGGGTATCAGCTAGTACTGCTGGAGTGTTTACGGGTATTATGCCTGTAAGTACTATTATCCTTTCTTATCTATTCTTACAGGAACAGGTTAGTCTAGTTCATTTTTTAGGAGTGGGTCTTATCTTCTGTGGTATACTGCTTGCTGCTAAAGACAATGGTAGGAGGAACCCCACTTAGCATGCCCAGGTAAAGGAGTATTTTGATGAGACAATGGTTTGCAAGACGTATTAGACAGTATCAGGAGGCTAATATCCTTTGGCTTATTGTTCTAGCACTTGTTGTCGCTATAATCGTTTTAGTAATGGAGTGGTGAAGATGAAGGCAAGGGAATATGGGATAAGCATAGGAAGTCTACCGGTAGGTAGAAAAAATGATATCACTGATGTTTTAGGTGTAGAGGTTGGGCATTTTACCCTAGTTGAAGGAGAGGGTAGGCTTGTTAGGGGTAAGGGGCCTGTAAGAACGGGTGTTACAGTGATCAAACCTCATGGAGGTAATCTTTTTAGGGAAAAAGTGATGGGTGCAGTGCATGTCATTAATGGTTATGGCAAAAGTGTGGGTCTTTTGCAGGTGGAGGAGTTAGGGGAGATTGAGACACCGATAGTCCTTACTAACACCCTTAGTGTTCCTGTAGCTACTGATGCTTTAATTACATATATGTTAGAGGACAATCCTGATATTGGGGTTGATACTAGTACTGTTAATTGTATCGTTGGGGAATGTAATGATGGTTTTTTGAATGATATTCAGGGAAGGCATGTTAAAGAGGAACATGTTTTGGAGGTTTTAAGGAATACTGGTATGGGACCTGTTTTAGAGGGGTCTGTAGGAGCGGGTACTGGTATGCGTGCCTTTGGCTATAAGGCTGGGATTGGTAGTTCTTCAAGGATTGTTGGGGAGTATGTGGTGGGGTGTATGGTTCTTGCTAACTTTGGTCGTAAGGGGCACTTAGTTGTGGCCGGTCAATCTGTAGATTATGTAGGTCCCAAGGAAGCTGATAAAGGATCAGTTATTGTTGTCTTGGCTACCGATGCGCCTTTAAGTGAGTTGCAGCTAAAGAGACTAGCCAAGAGAGCTGTTCTTGGTCTTGGCAGGGTGGGATCCTTTGTGGGTCATGGTAGTGGGGATATTGTCATAGCTTTTTCTACCGTCACAAGGATTTTACAGTATCCTATAGGAAGATTGAAATCTTTTATGACTCTTGAGAATACATCAGGTATCCTTGATGAGCTTTTTCAGGCTGTGGTTGAGTCTGTTGAAGAGTCTGTTTTGAATTCTTTGTTTGCTTCTGAGACGATGGTTGGCCGTGATGGGAATGTCTGTCCTGGGATTCCTAAGGATGATATTGCTAAAGTGCTTGAAGGAATTGGCAAGGCTAAAGAGAATATCACCAGAAACTAGAAGGGAGTGTAAGAATATGGCACAAGCTGGTTTGCATGGTATTGTTGGTGTGGCTAGTGCTGGTCCGGTGAACAAGGTTTTAAAGAAGAAGGTTAGTTTAGAAAACAGAAAGTTGTTAATCTGGGGTTTGGTGTTAGGGAATTTGATTCCTGATGCGGATTTCTTTTTGTTAGGGCCTGCGTATTTGTTTGATGCTGAGCTTGCTATGGGTTTTCATCGTACGTTTTCCCATAGCATTCTATTTATTGTCCTAGTTGCGCTGATAATGGCTTTTAAGAATCGTTATCTGGCAGTGGGGTTGGGTGTGGGCATGTTAATGCATGCTCTTTTTGATATGTTAATCTGGTTTTCTTCTGTAGATTTCCTCTGGCCTCTTGGTATGTTTGGTGTTAGTTCTACGGTATATATCTGGGCTAATGTTAGTATACCGGAGTATCTGTCTGCTTTGATGGGTGCTTTTGATTATCTTGCTTTTGGTTTGTATTATCTATATTTGGGTAAGAAGGCTAGGGAGTTTGGCACTAATGAAGAGTTTCTACCGTTGTTGGCCAAGTGGACTAGGTTGCAGTGGTTGTTTTTGGTGATCTTTGTTCCTCTAGCTTTCGTGTTGCCTTTATGGTTGTTTAATATTGCCCATTATGCTTTCTTTATTTTGTTCTTTTTCCCGCTTAGTCTGTATATTACTGTGAAGATGCGACCCACTATTGAAGCTTTTGCTGAAGGCATACACTCAAGGGATGTCTCTGTATAAGTTGACGAAAAAAGTCGTTGAAGTAGAGTTTTTAATCAGAATAACTTAAAATACCTCTAGAGATTGCAGGAAAAACATAAAGGAATATCTAACCATATATAGAGTATGGATACATTCCTCCAATGTGACATATATATGGAATAGAAGGGGGTGCTTCTATGGGGGGGCGTCATCCAAAGTCTGCAATCGAAAGGGAACCAAGGCGTATCTATTTTAGGTGGTCTGGAAGTATTTTAGGAATTATTGGCATTTATCTTCTCTTGACCGGACAGGGAGGTTGGGTGCTCCTAGCTGGTGTTTTGCTTTATGTGGTTCAGTATTTTTTCCCAGCAGAAACGGTATATTGTCCCGGTTGTGGCCTGCTGAATTCAGTGGAGAAACAGGTGAAAGCATATACCTGCCAGCATTGTAATTCTAGGGCGAAGCTAGTGAATGATGTTTGGGTTTTAAATGAGGGTGTGCGTTTAAGGAAATGAGTTGTCACAGAAACTGAGGTATTACCAATTTAGGTGATACCTCAGTTTTTTTGTGAAGGAATAGGGTGTGGAAGGCCAGAATCTTTTAGATGGGAGGGGTTAGTATGGCTTTTAGTTTTGTACACTGTGGTGATATTCATCTAGGACGTAATCCGATAGATAGAGAGGAAAGGGCTAGGGATTTTGCTGATGCCTTTAGGGATATAGTTACATATTCTTTAGAGAACAGGGTGGATTTTCTACTGATAAGTGGAGATTTTTTTGACAAAAGAAGCATTACCGCTGAGGTTCTTGATGAGAGTGTGAGATTGTTAGAACCATTGAAAACGGCTAATATTCCTGTGGTAGTAATTGAGGGTAATCATGATAAGGCGTTTTTTCAGGAGAGGGATTCCTGGTTAACTTTTTTGGCTAATAGGGGTTACATATATTTATTGAAACCGGTATTTGCTGAGGGTAAACTTATGTTTCTAGAATGGGATGAAGAAAAAAGACAGGGTGGGTATCTAGATATTAAAGAGGCGAGAATTTATGGTCTTGGCTATTTAGGTGCGACCAGTGATCAGCGGTTACAGATGCTAGCTGATAGTTTTGAACCACCTGCAGACAGGTTTGTTGTGTTGGCTATTCATGCAGCTTTGGGGGATAAGAGTGGTAGGGCTGCAGAGATGGGTGGAGGTTGGATTACATCTAATAGTCTTGCTGCACTTGAGGATAGGGTTCAGTATTTTGCTTTAGGACACAGGCATGGTAAACAGGTGTGGAAGGATCTTGCTTTCAGTCCTGGGGCACCGGAAAACTGGGATATTGGTGAGAGTGGTCAGACAAAGGGTTTCTTTCATGTCCTGGTTGATAGTGGCACAACCGTTACCTTTATCCCTAGTACTCCTAGAGAGACTATACGTTTGAGGGTAGATGTTAGTGAAGCTGCTTCTGCTTTAGATGCAATGCTAATTGTTGAAAATCAGTGTCCTTTGGGCAAAGGCGCTATTGCTGAGATAGGTCTGCAGGGTGTTGTAACATATAATCCTCTTGAAATTGATGTTCAGGGTTTGGCTAAACGTTTGGAACAGGAAAAAGGTTATCTACATTGTGAAGTGTCTAATGAGGTAGGAATGCCTGTATTGGGTAGGGAGATGGGACATGGTTTGAGCCGTCAAGAGATTGAAAAGCATGTTCTTAAACAACTGCTTGAACGTGAGGGTATTGAGGATGAAGGAATGGTTGATTTAGTATTACAGCTTAAAGAGATGGCCATTGTTGATAGATATGATACTGAAATTGTGGGTCTAATAGAACAGATGGTGGGGCAGGTGCAAGCGGATGTTGATTAGGTCATTAACACTTGAGAATGTGAAGAGTTATCGTAATGCCACCATTAATTTTTCTGAGGGAATCAACTTTATTCATGGTGTAAATGGTGCCGGAAAGTCCACCATTATTGAAAGTATAGGTTTTGTATTGTTTGATAGCAGAGAACTTAGATATGGTGAGTTAGTGCGTTATGGAGAAAGACAGGCGAGAATATCTCTTGAGTTTGAGGCTGATGATGGTTGGGTCTACAGGGTGGAGAGGCGCTTTACTGAAAACAAGCAGATTTCCTGGTCTGTTTATGATGTGGAGACAGACAGTGAATTGCTTGAGTTACATGGTGGTGAGGATGTTACTAATTGGCTTAAGCAGATTATGCGTCTAGATGAAGAGATTATACTAGCAGATATCTTTCATGATGTAATAGGGGTACCTCAGGGCACATTTACTGCTCCCTTTCTGGAGACTCCCTCTAAGAGGAGATCTACCTTTGATGGTATTTTGAAGGTAGAGGGATATAGATTAGCTGCTGACAGGTTGAGAGCACCAGAAAGACAACTTGATGAGAACATCCATGAAATTGACAAGGATTTGGCTCTCAAAAAGCAAAGAGTTGAGGGCTATGATGAAGTTATAAAGGAACATGAGGAAGCAAAGAGCAGACTAGAAAGTCTTGAAAAGGGTAGGTTTGAGCTAGAAAAGGAAATGGGTACTAAGCGGCAGGAACTGAAGGAACTAGAAAATATTAAACTTGAACTGGATAAAGCCTATCAGGAACAAGAGATGACTTCTAATAGATTAGGGACCTTAGCTGAGAGATTAGCGGAACTTCAAGAAGAGGTTAGGGGTGGGGAACTCGCTGTTATAGAGCTAGAACAGTATGCTCCTGGCTATGAGGAATATTTGAGGGTAGAAAGGGACATTGAAGAGCTTGAAGAAAGACAACAGGTCTGGCAGGGATTGAAAGATTCTTTGGCTGAGTTAAAACAAAGTACTGAGAAAGTTAAGGCGACAATCAAAAGCAAAGAAGAAAGCAGACTGCATTTGCAAGAGGATAGCAAACGATTAGAAACGGGAATACAAGAAATCGAAGAAAACCTTGAAAAGGAAGACCGGATGCTTCATAAGGAAAAGGAGCGCTTGGATAGCTGGTCTCATGAGATTGATAGCTTTAGCAGGTTGGCAGGTACCAGGAAGGAAGACTCAAGAGAACTTTCTAAAGGAATAGATGAATATGTGAATGGAATTGTCCTGTTAACCCAGCACATTGTCCCTAGCATTAAGGAAAAAGAGATTCAGTTAATGGGTCTAGAACAGTTAGCAGAAGAAGTAAATGTCTTGGATTCTCAACAGGAATCATTGAATGAGTTGCTAGCAAGAAGACATCGTTTAGCTGAAAGAATGGATACTTTCAGGTTTAGTCAAAGCAAAGCTCAAGGTGGTAACTGTCCTTTCCTTGAAGAACCCTGTCAGAATATTGAGGGAGATAACTTAACAGAGTATTTTGATGAGGCACTTGTTGCCATGGAAAAGGAATTGGAGAATCTAGATGGAGAGATCTCTGCACTTAAGCAGTTAATTGGCTTAGACAACGCAAGAGAAAAACTCGGTGAATTAAGAATTCTAGCAGAGCAACTAGAGATTGAACAGAAAAGGAAAAGGGAACATGAAATTGCTTTAAGAGAAAGAAGAAAGCTGTTGGCGGGACATCACTTGTTTACAGATAGTGAACTGCTTAAAAGAGCAAGAGGTATAAAAGAAAGCGTAACTAACGGTGAAATTGAAGAAGGTATACTTGTTATTGAGCAGACTAAGGAGGCTATCGACAGGTTAGTATTTGTTATCTTATCTAAAGGGCTTGACTGGGAGGATGAGGCAAGGGTTTGGTCTGAACTAAATAGGTATGTAGAAAAACTGCAAGAAGATATTGGACAACTAGCAAAGACTATGGAGAGGGCTTATGGGTTTTTAGAAAAGGATGTTGCTTCTAAAGAAGCTAGTCTTAAGCAGAGATATACTTCACTGCAGAATGAGAAGAAGAGACTGTTTGACCAATTGGAGATGGAAAGGAAGTCTGAAGAAGAGATATCTAATCTGAGAGCTAATCTTGAAGATAATCTTAAACAGGTTAGAGTTTATGAGGAAGAAATTAAGAAGGGTGAGCACATAAATACAGACTTAAGAAAAAGGAAAGAGCGAAAACAAGAGTTATCATCCATATATTCTAAATATCTAGAGAAGAAACCTCTGGCAGACGGCTTGGTTGATTTGCTTGGTAAAAGAGATAAGCAAATAGAGGCAATCGCTAAAGAAGAAAAGCGATTAAAGGAAATACAAGAGACAATAGAGGTATTAGCTGGTAGATATCAAGAAGAGAGCCATATCCTTCTCAAAAGAGAGATTGAAGATCTAGTTGGAAAGATTGGTGCTCTTTCAAAAGAGATTGAGGAAAGGTTAGATGATATTACGACCTTATCAGAAAAGATAGAGCTAATGGAAGGTATACTTGAAGTAATAAAGAGGGATGAAGAAATTCTTCAACGAAAGAGGAAAGCAAGGGAACTGTTAAGTCTTTCTAGGAAGCTCTTGAGAGAGGCAGCAGAACCCATAGCAGATGTTTTAAGACAGTATGTTAGTGTTGATGCAAACAGGTATTATCAACAGATCTCTAAAGAAAATGTTCAGCTGCTCTGGGATATGGATTATGAAGTTGTGCTTCTTGAATCTAATGGTGGAGGCTATAAACGGAGGAGTTTTAAGCAGTTGTCTGGAGGAGAACAGATGTCTGCTGCCCTAGCTGTAAGGTTGGCTCTCTTAAAGAATCTCTCTAGTGTGGGTCTAGGTTTCTTTGATGAACCGACAACCAATTTAGATGGAAATAGGAGATTTAATCTAGCAGAGATTCTCCAGAGGGTTAATACGGAGTTTAATCAGCTTTTCCTTATTAGTCATGATGATACCTTTGATAGCATTACTGAACATGTTATTCATCTTGAAAAGGAGAAGGAAACCGTAGTGAAGTAGGGGGTGTTAGTTAGTGAGAGTGAGATCAATAAAGGCTAGTGAGATAGATATGTTTGCGAGTATAGCATCTACAAATCCCTCGGGAGATTGCCAGAAAAACCTTTTGAAATTATGGCAGGATGGTTTAAGCAGACCAGAGTGGTGCTTTGTTCTTGAGGATAGCGATGAGTGTGTTGGGCGGATAGTCTACTGGGTTTTTCCTAATGCTCCCTGGGATATCAAAATGATGGGGTTGGAATTACCCTGGGGACAGGCAGGCTTTCTTGATTTGGGAAAGCAGTTGATGAATCAAAGTATAGAGATGATGAGAGACTATGGAGCAAAACACTTGGAGTGTCGCATTTATTCAGATTATACAGAAGATGTCAGTGAAAGGTTAAGATTGTTTGATTCTCTGGATGTTCCTCTGGTTCAACAGAAAGTGGGTCTTTTGCTTGAGAAGGAAGCGTCTAGGGCAGGAGATAATAGACTAGAGTATCTTTCACTGGCTGAGGTTTCTGAAGATGAATTTATATTAGCTATAGAGAGAGTCATGGAGGGTACTCTTGATCGAGACGATAGTTTGTCTATTTCGGAGAGGGGTGTCTTGGAGGTAGCTAAGAGGATGTTCTTGAGTCTTAAGGATATAGATTATGATCGGTCTAGATGGTTACTAGCTTATTATAATAGAGAAATAGTAGGTTTGGTGGTCCCTCAGGTATTCAATCATACTGAAGGTGCTATTAACTTCATTGGTATCCTACCGAAACATAGGGGAAAGGGTTATGTTCTGGATGTGTTGGCTAAAGGATTAGAGGTTTTGTTTGCAGAGGGACTTAAGACAGTTCTTGCTGATGTTGATACCGAAAATATTCCTATGCTCCATGCCTTAGAACAGATGGGATTTAAAAGAGATTATGGGTTATGGGTGTATCAGAAAAACTTGTAGGAGCAGGGTTTTTGATAACTTTGCCGAACGTTAGGTTATGAAAGGAGGGTTGGGGTTATGCTTACAATGAATATTTTTTGGGTAATGGTGATGGTTACTCTGGGGTTGTGGATAGCAGCTATTGGGTGGATAGTTTGGTTACATCATCGAATTAGCTGGTCACCTGGTTTTGTAAAGAAATCTAAGGATCCTGAAGGTGCAACTAGGTTTATCGGTATATGGGTAATAATTCTAGGCTTACTTACTATGGCCACGCCATTCCTTTTAGGGTTAACAGATTTGTTCTGGTATGTGTATGGTCTTGTGTCAATCGGTATACTAATATGGTTGTTTGTGGGTGGGAAAAGGTTTTATTAATTATGGAAGGGTCATCTTGGATGACCCTTTTAACATATTAATCAAGTATTGTAGTTATTTCTTCTAGTGGTTTCCGTTTTGTCATCACTGTTTTGCCTTCACGATGTCCTATTGGAATCAGAGCTACTGGTCTTTGTTCATCTAGGTTGAGTATTTCTACTACGGTTTGGTCATCAAAGGCACCTACCCAGCAGCTACATAACCCCAGGGATTCTGCTGCGAGCATTAGGTTTTGTATTGCTGCAGCTGTATCTTGGATTGAATATAGCTCGGCTCCTCTGTCACCATAACGAGCCGCTGATTCTGAAGGCTTGGCAGTGATGGCAAAAACTACTGGAGCATCTGCTAGAAACTTTTGTCCATGGGATGCTTCTACAAGTTTTTCTTTAATCTCCTGATTAAATATGATGTAGAAGTGCCAGGGTTGCCTATTTCCGGCTGATGGTGCTCTTTGCATGGTAAGTAGTAGGGTATGTATTTCTGCTGATGTGAGTTCTTGACTGGTAAAGCGACGGCAACTAGAACGATTAAGGATGGTGGCCAAGGTTTCATTGGTTTCTGGCTGAGTTTTCAATATTTCTTGAATCTTCATTATATCACTCCTTTTGTAAATATATTTCTGTATTCTAATATTGTTTCCCTGTATATTCTCTGAGAAAGGGGTATCATTCATGACTGGAATCTATTCAACTGCAAAAAGAAGAGAGAGAGCAAACCTTGAGAGTATGATGTTGGCAAGATACGCATGTAAGAGCAGTGATACCCTAGGAAGGTTGCAAAAGGAAGAGGATAATGATCATAGGTTACCTTTTGAAAGGGATAGGGATAGGGTTTTGCACTCTACAGCTTTTCATAGATTGCAGTATAAGACTCAGGTGTTTTTGTTGCACGAAGGTGATTTCTATCGAACAAGGATGACCCATTCTCTGGAAGTTACTCAAATAGCTAGAAGCATTGCTGCCCAATTACGACTTAATGAGCATCTAGTGGAGGCAATTGCTCTTGTTCATGATATTGGCTATCCCCCTTTTGGTAATGCTGGTGAGTTGGAACTAGATAAGCTAATGACTGATACAGGATTTGATCATAATTTACAGGCTTTGAGAATTGTTGATGAATTGGAAGAGAGATATATGTCTAGACCGGGCATTAACCTGAGTTGGGAGGTACGGGAAGGTATTGTCAGGCATGATGGTGTTTTTAGTGGTTCTAGTATGATAGAGGAGTTTTCAATATATAGACAACCGACTCTTGAGGCACAGGTTGTGACTGTAGCAGATATGATTGCATACTGTACTCATGAAATAGAGGATGCTCTACGGGTAGGGTTTTTAAGGGAGAGTGATCTTGATGACTTGCAGTTATGGCAGGAAGCCAGTGAGTTAGTGATGGTTGAAAAGGAGACTAATAGACTTTTAGGTATTAAGAAGATCAGACAGCGAGAAACAATTCGGAAGCTAATTGATATCCTCATTAGGGATGTTGTGTCATACTCTCTTAAGCTTTTGGAAAGAGGGGATATAAAGTCGTTAGTTGATGTAAGAGAGTCTGATAGTGTTTTGGTAGAGTTAAGTCCGGCAAGGATGGAAGAGGTTAACATTCTAAAAGAGTTTCTCTTGCGTCATGTTTATAGTGAACCAGGGATAATGCGTATGGAACATAAAGGGAGGAGAATTATTAGGGAACTCTTTAAGGCCTTTATGGATGAGCCGAAAATGTTACCTGCTGTAACCTATGAGCTTTATCCTCACAGATCTTTAGAGAGGATTGTGTGTGATTATATTGCAGGGATGACAGATCGGCATGCTGTTGAGATATATAAGTTACTGTTTGACCCAAAAGAGCTGGTAAGTACTTTGTCTTAAAGGAGTTGATAGAGTGCTAAAAGGTAGGGCTTTGAAAAGAGGTGATAGGATAGGTATAGTTTCTCCCGCTTTTGCACCAGGGGAGAAACTTTATGTGGAAGCAGGTATTCATTACCTACAGGAAGCAGGATTTTCTATTAACTACCAAGCCTTCAGTGGGCATGGATATTTTGCTGGTTCAGATATGGAACGTTTGGCTAATTTGCTAGATATGTTTGCTGACCCTGAGATAGATGCCATTATTGCTTTAAGAGGTGGTTATGGGTCAATGCGTCTTTTGGATTACATTGATTATGAGGTAATAAGGGAGAATCCCAAGTTGTTTATAGGGTTTAGTGATATTACGGCTTTACATCTAGCTATTGGTAAGTATGCTGGTCTTGTTACCTTTCATGGCCCGATGGTAATGAGTCATTTTGGGAGGGGCATAAATGAATATAGTGAAGATGGATTCTGGTCTATGCTTGCTGGAGACAGAGATTTAATTGTCAATCCTGAGGATGTTCCTCATATGGTTATTAGACCGGGAAGAGCTCAAGGAAGACTGGTGGGAGGTAATTTATCAGTAATTTCATCTACCTTGGGAACTCCCTTTGAGATAGATACTGAGGGTGGAATCTTGATTCTTGAAGATATTAATGAAGAACCTTACGCGATTGATCGTATGCTTACGCACTTAAGATTAGCTGGCAAGTTTAATGAGGTATTAGGTATTGTGTTTGCTGAATGTGTGAACTGTTTACCTAAAGATCAGGAAAGAAGTCTCTTTTTAAGAGAGGTTTTGACAGATATTTTTCTTGATATACCGGTACCAAGTTTTTATGGTCTTGCGGTAGGGCATGGTTCTAATATGGCTACTTGGCCTTATAATGTTATGGCTGAACTAGATAGTGTTCAAGGTAGTGTCAGGTTATTAGAGAAGCCTGTGCTCTAGTTCATCAGTATTGATGAATTTCCAGCTAGCTAGAGCTGTGAGTATTGTAAGTGAAGCAGGTAGCCAGAAACTAAAGGACATGCTAATTTCGTTTAAGATAGCAAAGGAAAAAGGGGCAATAGCTGCTCCTAGAGAACGAATACTGCTGTAGGCAGAGGTTATTGTGGCTCTGCCATCACTACCAATCTGTGATGTGCTGATTAGATCTAGTGTTGGAAGAATCAGACCCACACCAATACCAATAGCTATTAGAAGAGGCCAGAGCCAGAAGGACTTAAATAGTATAGGTAAAGCTGCTACGGCTAGGGCTAATATGATGAGTCCTAAGGTCAAAGCACCTTTGGGATGCAGTTTCTGTTCAAAACGCTCTGCAAGAGTACTTACCGTTGCTACTACAATTACCGGCAAGGAGATAATAAAGCCACGCAGAAGTCTATTTAATTCTAATTGATCTGCAGAAATATCACTTAGCCAGAAGAGTGTCTCAAAAAGCAAAAAGAGTGTAAAGAAACCACTTAGGAGCCCCATAATATTATGGGGTGTAGTTATATTCTTTAAGGCCTTAAAGTTAAAGTGAGGGGTTGGTTCTCTTCTAGTATCTTTTATTGTCACCCAAACAGCTAAAGCTACTGGGACTGATAGAAGAGGATAGACAAAGAAGGGGGCATACCACCCTATTAATCCAACTATTGAGCCTAACAGTGGACTGACTACTTTACCTGAGGCATTGGCAGTTTCAAGGTATCCCACAGCTTTAATGCGTTCGCTATCTTGAAAGAGATCTCCAGCCATAACAGTGGCAAGATGCATAGGTCCAGCAGAGCCAAGCCCTTGAATTACTCTTCCCAAAAGTATGTAAAGGTAAGGGTTTTCTGTTAGGAAAACTGATAGGCCTGATACCAGTCCACCCAGACCATAGATTAGTAAGGAAGGGACAAGGATGGTTTTTCTTCCCCATCTATCAGCTAGTATACCGGTAAAAGGTGCTAAGAAAGCAGATGGTAAAGATATGGCTAATACTAAATAGGAAAGCTGTTTTCGCGTTATTTCCAGGTCCTTTGCCATTTCTGGAAAGTTTGGAAAGAGCATGGTGTTACCTAAAACCATGATAAAGGGTACACTGCTAAGTATTAGTACATTAGAGGTGCCTGAAAGTTTCATCTTTAACTCCTTGATTCTTGTTTGTTGTTAGTGTACCCGGGGGGAGAAAGGATATAAGCGGGATTTATCCCGCTTACTTCAGAATTGGAGGTAGTTCGAGGTTACCAGCTCGAGCTGCTCTCATAACTGCAACCTTACAGCCAATTAGAGTTACGTTGCCATAGGCGTTATATAGTTCCTCTGCCAGTCTCTCAAGGTCATCAATTGTTAAGTGACTGTTAGTTACCTGGCCGGTATTATCTACGTTTATGCCTGCTTTATACGCTATTTCAACAGTTTTTTCAGGTCCAATTATACCTGCTTCCCGAGTTATTATTATCTGGATTAGGTCTTTGTATGTGGTTGCCATAGTTTCAGCTCCTTTCAATATGTGTTCAGGGAATTAGCAGATAGTCGCCACAGTCTAGGTCTTCAAGCGCATCAAGGTACCTCGGTATGTCTTTTTCTAGGATAATTGAACCATGTTGTGGTGCTATCATTTTAATATCTAAATCCCGCAATTTTTTAATGCTGTGAGAAAGGATCTCTTTTGAAGGCATATAGTTTTCATGGAATGCCTTAACAGCTTCAAGGTAGTAGTCGTTGGCATAAAGGCTCCAATCATAAGAGAAACCTCCAAAAAGATCACTTGTAAATAAAGTCTTTGTTTTTTCATCATAGGTAACAAAGGCTCCCGGGAAATGGAGATATGGAGTGAATATAAAGCGTAGTTTGCGACCACTTTTCATCGTTAGTTCCCAATCATTACGATCTACTAGATAGAATGGTGATTTAATACCATAATGTACTACAAGAACAGCTGCGCGTGAATGAGTAATTACCTGACGATAGGGATTAACAACTTCCTCAAACCGAGGTGTTGAAGCACAAATGTCAGGGTCCTGATGATGAAGAATAATGTAGTTAATTGAATCAGGCTCAACTGTAGTAAATACCTTTCTTGATACCTGGTGGTAGTCCAGCACTGATCCTGGATCGATAAGAATTGCTTCTTCTTCATCAACTAATAAATAGGGGTTTGAAACAAGAGCTGTTTCAGGATCATAGTGTCCGACCCAGTAGATCTTTTCGGCAATTTCGATAGCTTTTGTAATGTCATGCATTGTTGTCACCTCTTCTAAGATTGTTTTGGTTGGGATTGGGGTTTCCCCAAAAGATAACCCTGTCCATAAGATACTCCTAAAGTTGTTAGGGTATCTAGTTCTCCTCTGTATTCAATACCTTCTGCTATTAAATAGCAGCCTAACCGCTGACTTAAACCGACAAGCATCTCCAAGACTGCTTGTTTAATCGGGTCTACATGGATTCTTCTAATGAGAGACATATCGACTTTTATATAATGTGGTTGGACTCTAGCGATAGCTTCTAGTGAAGAAAACCCACTTCCTGTATCGTCTAGAGCTATGTAAAAGCCATTGCGACGAAGATCTGTTAAGAGTATTCTTAAGTTTTCATAACTGGTAATGCTGCTCCTTTCGGTGATTTCTATCGATATTTCGCTTTGCTGAATACCAAGTTCTGCAAAGTATTTATTAGAAAATACCCTTGGGAAAAGAGGGTGTGTTAGGGTTTCCGGTGTTACATTAACAAACATCTTAATATGTGCTGGAAGATGTTTTTTCTTTAGGTGAAATGCTTTGGATATGACGGTTTTCTCTAGTTCAAAGAGCTTGCCATGTTGTTTTGCTTCTTGAAATAGATTAATAGGGTTTTCTAGTTTTGACCCTCTAGGGCCCCTTGTGAGAATCTCATAGCCCATTATCTGTTTGTCCTTAAGATCAAATATCGGTTGCCAGACTAAAGAAAATCCTTCGCGTTCAATTATCTCATCTAACATACTAGTTGACATTTTGGACCCCCTTGCTCCCTTATCAGTAACAGTTACTTCTCCAAGAAAACCTAATATCCTTCTAAGGAGAAGGAATTTTGTGGGCAAATAGATAAAATAATGTCTTAGTTTGACGAAAGGGTGAGTGTGTTGCTGCTTCTAATGATAGATGAAGTACAACCTGGTATGCGATTAGCTCGAACGATTTATGATCCTTCAGGACGACCTCTTTTGTTTGCAGGGGTTAGCCTACGTAAGCAGTATATAGACCGCCTAAGAGATATGGGGTATAGCGGGGTCTATGTGTCTGAAGGAAAGAATGATGATATTGAAGTGTCTAGTCAGTTGCGGGAAGCAATTAAGGCATCAGCCACTCTGGCAGTTCAAGATAGTATGAAGAAGATGTATCTGCTAAATAAGACTAATAAGGCTTTGGTGGAAGAGGTAGTGCGGTTAATGGTTGATGATATTTTGTCTCAACCGGAAGTAGTTGTGGAACTTATTGATATTAAGGCTTTGACTGATCATACCTTTGGTCATTCTAGTAATGTGGCTTTTCTATCCATTGCAATTGGGAAGGTGATGGGGTTAGAGCGATCAAAATTAATCGAGTTGGGTATTGGTAGTCTGTTACATGATGTAGGTAAGGTGTATGTTCCTGAGGATATCCTTAATAAGCCTGGAAAGCTGGAACCAGTTGAGATGGATAAGGTAAGACAGCATACAGTTGAGGGTTTTGAATCCTTAAGTCGGTTAGGAAGTACTCAGATTACTCATGTGGCTTATCAACACCATGAAAGATTGGATGGATCAGGTTATCCTAGAGGGTTAAACGACAAGGAAATCACGGTATATGCTAAGATTTGTAGTGTTTGTGATGTTTATGATGCTATGACTTCGGATAGGCCATACAAAAAGGCTATACACCCTGCGGAAGGGCTTTTACTCCTAAAAAGTGAACAGGATCGGTTCTTTTCTAAGGATGTTGTTAATTCTTTGTTCAGGGTTGTAGCTCCCTACCCGATTGCCACAATGGTTCAATTGAGCTCAGGTGAAGTTGCTGTTGTAACTGATATCAACAGTGTGGATGTTGAAAGACCGGTTGTCAGGGTGATTAAGAACTCTGAGTATTCTTTCTATGATAGTATAAGAGTGATTGATCTTTCTAAAGAAGAGGATCTGGAGATTGTTAGGACTGTACACTGGACAGAGGTTATTGAGTTTAGGAATAGAAGAATGCGTCGGGATCTGCCACATATTTAGTTGCAGGAATATTTCGATACTCGTAGAATATACCCTCGAGAGTTAATCTAGGGGGAATTTGCTGTGGTTGAAAGGGTTATTGTTGGAGCACTAGAATATCGTGGTATTGTAAAGAATTTCAGTCCTAATGCAAAAAAGTATCTTACTTATACAGCTCTTACCAGTATTAGTTTTAGTGTCTTTCATCTTATCTTTAACCTCTACATATATTCTTTGGGATATCAGCAGGATTTTATTGGCCTGCTGAATGGCCTTCCCTCCATTGTTATTCTCGCTATTGGTTTACCCGTTGGTATGGCTGCAGATAGATATGGTTACAAGACTTTTCTTGTAACCGGAAGTGTTCTTAGTACTCTGGCTGTACTTGCTTTGGCTTTTTTTGAGGCTTCTCCAGGGTTAATTGGTGCATCTTTGGCTCTTGGTGTTGCTGGTGCTCTGACCTGGGTAATTGGGGCTCCCATGATGGCGGCTAACAGCAATGATAAGGAGAGGGTATATCTATTTTCGGTTAACTTTGCTTTGATGATGGGTGCTGGATTTGTAGGTAGTATGATTGGTGGTATGTTACCAGAGTATCTTGCCGTTTTATGGGGAAGTGAGGCAACAGCCACAGGGCCTTTAAGAGGGGCTTTCTTAACTGTAGCTTTTTTTAATGCTTTGGCTATTTTTCCAGCGTTAAGGATGACTAATGTTAAACCGGTTATGAAGAAGAGAAGGTTACCCTTGCCTCAGGGTAAGGAGGAATGGGCACTTTTTAGCAAGCTACTATTACCAAGCATGTTTGTGTCTTTTGGTGCAGGTGCCATGGTTACTTTCTTTCAGTTGTTCTTTAATTTGAGGTTTGAACTTTCTACTGGGAGTATAGGTTATTTGTTTGCTTTTAGTTCTATTGTGACTGCTATTGCGACTCTGGCATCACCGTTGCTGGCCAAGAGATTTGGGAAGGTGAGGACTGTATTCTATACGGAGCTTGCCTCTATTCCCTTCTTGTTGATCTTGGCATACTCCTATAACTTAGGGGTTGTGATTGTTGCGTATTATATGCGAAGTGCTCTCATGAATATGTCAGGTCCTGTTCAGATGACTTTTAGTATGGAGCAGGTTAATGAGGATCAAAGAGCCACTCTTACCAGTCTTAATGCGATGCTTGGTAGTTTAGGTAGGGGTGGGTTAGGTCCGTTAGTCAGTGGCTATGTTCAGGTGCGTTATGGCTTTTCTGAAGCGTTTACTCTCACGACTATCTGTTACCTTATCGGTGCTTTCCTCTTCTACTATTTCTTTAGACATATAAAGGATTAATGGCTATCCCTGAGGATAGCCATCAGTTCATAATACTTGTGGCGTGGATACCCGTGACTTCAGTCATGAGAGGAACGCCATCCTCGTTTTTTAGTATGAGTGCTAGTTTTTTGTAAGTAGTTAAAAGCGTATCGGTAAACTATTCTAGAAAAATAGCAAAAATAGTAATTTTCTTTTCGCCAATGTTATCCAACAGTTTTTTGCTGACAGCACTGTTCCTACCCCTCAGAACTGTTTAACCAGCAACCGCAGTGCTTGGAGCTAGAGGAGTACCCCAAGGTGCCTATATATTTGTTGGTAACGTAGTCATTTAAGACTTAGGCTAGTCAATCAGAACTTGTGTCTAGGTTTCAACACAAGCACTCGATTTTAGTCGTGGGTAATTGATATTCTTGATTTGATTAGGAGCACTGTTATAAGGCCAATAGCTACAAACAGGCTGCCAATATGGAAAGAACTTAAAGGTATAGACTGAAAGAATGATACTACAAGAGGACCTAAAACTACGCCTAGAGAGAAAAAGGCATAGAAGATACCAAAAGCTGTTCCTCTTTCCCTTTTTTCTGTGCTTTCAACAATTAGTGTATTCATAGCAGGGAAGAGGAATCCAAAACCGATACCATATATCAACATGGAAACAAACAGCAGTGATAAATCTGTAAAGAACGGTATTAGAAACAGAGAAAGCAAGACAAAGAATAGGCCAATGGTTATAGACAAGATGTTGTTCCATTCTCTTTTTAACAGTTTACCAATCCAGTTCTTTGGAATCATAAAGATGATCATGGCAGAAAAAGCAAAGCTAGAAAAAAGAACTCCTGTCATTGTTGAGGAGATACCAAGGTTTTCTGTATACAGGGGTAAGCTAAGTGCTAGTATGCCCTGACCGAACATTAGGAAGAATGCTGCTAGGTATGAGATCCAGAGAGTATGTCTATTAAAGATGTCTTTGTATGAGGTCTTTGGACCGGTTTCTTCTTCTCTTTCGCCAAGGGTTTCTTTTAGGAAAATTGCTGCTAGCAAAGCAGTTATTAGCAGTAGGGCGGCTACAGAATAGAGGACATAGTCATAGCCTAAGCGATCTTTCATAATGCCACTGAAAGGAGGTCCAAGAATTGCAGCAACAGCTACGGCAACACCGGCCTTGGCCATTGTACCACCTCTATTGGTACTACTTGCAGCACGGTCACCTGCACTAGTAAAGGCTGCGGGTACTAAAAAGCCTCCGCCAAGACCATGGAGGACGCGTACTGCAAGGAATTGCAGTGGGGTTGTAACTACAGAATAGAGAAAGATAGCTATACCGGCTGTGGTCATACCTAGGACTATAACTATTTTACGACCGTAACGATCAATGAAGTAGCCGGCAAAGAAGTTGGCAAAGAAGTTAACTAGACTATATGTAGAGACTATTAGGCCAATCATTTGCTCTGTTGATCCAAGATGTCGTGCATAGGGTGAGATGATTGGTAACTGGGATAGTGTATCAAAAAATGAGACCATGATGACAAAAAAGAGAAAAAGCATTTCCCAGGAAATGCGAGGCTGTGATTGTTCTTCGTTCATTAAGGTCACCTCTTCCAAGTTGTCTGACTTTAGTTTAGCCTTTAGGGGAAAATATCGCAATAGAGGGAGGAACTTAAATGTTTAATACTCAAGAATTAATGCAGATAGCTCTTGTAATGTCAGATTTCAGTGAGATACCCGGAGATAGTGCCATATATGTTGAAGGAGAAGACATTAAGAAAGTCCTCATTGGTATAGACGTTGGCGTTGCTGAACTGGTATTGGCGGATAGATTAGGCTATGATGCTGTAATTGCTCATCATCCGGTTGGTTCTAAGGGTTTTGGTGAGGTATTGCATCGGCATGTGGATTTCTTAAGGGAAAACGGAGTTCCTGAAGATGTGGCTGAAAAGGCAGTTGAGGATCTAATTAACCACTGGAGCTGGAATTTTCATCGGGCTAATAATGATCATGCACCATCTGTGGCAAGGTTATTAGGGATGCCGTTTCTCAATATTCATCAACCCTTAGATGAACTTGGTCGGCTGCGGATGCTAGATGCTCTTAAGAAAAAAGAACTAGAGATTCCCGAAATGACTGTGGGTGATGCTATTACAGCCTTAATGCAGTATGAAGAGTTCCAGAAAGCTGAAACAGATATTCGTGTAGCTCTAGGTGATCCTTCAAAACCACTGGGTAAATGGGTTGTTGCTCATGCGGCTGGAACCAATGGGGGCTATAACGTTGCTAAGGCATATTATGACCATGGGATTGATACAGTGATATATATTCATATCCCCAATGGGGATATCCCTAGACTGAAGGCTGAGGTTAAAGGCAATCTCATTATTACGGGCCATATTTCCAGTGATAGACTGGGTATCACCCCTTATATTAAAGAGCTTAGGTCTAGAGGGTTAGAAGTAGATGTGTTTAGTGGACTTTAGTTTATTGAGAAGTATATGAATGATGAAAAACCAAGGAAACAAGGAGTTGATTTGATGAAAAACAGTCTTTTAAGTTCAATTGAGGTGAGGGGACATACGATTCGTAACCGAATAACAATGGCTCCCATGGCCAGTGATGTGGCTACAGAAGCTGGAGAGCCTACAGAGAAGCATTTTAAGCACTATAGTATGAGAGCTAAATCAGTGGGGTTAATGATTGTTGAGCATGCATATGTCACACCTGAAGGAAAATTGAGCAAGACTCAACTTGGGATTCATGAAGATGGCTTGGTACCATTGTACAAGGATTTACTAGAAAGGCTTAAACCCTATGGGGCAACCATGGCTCTACAGATTACTCATGCAGGTAATGCTGCTAAGAGTGAAGTTACTGGTTTGCCTGTTTATGGTCCTTCTCCAATTCCCCATCCCAATCCTTTGTATGCCAGTGGTGATGAAGTACAGGAACTTACTTTAGAAGATCTAGAGAGAATTAAGATTCAGTTTGGTAAAGCAGCGAAAAGAGCTGAAGAGGCAGGGTTTGCTGCTGTAGAATTACATGGTGCTCATGGCTACCTATTAAATCAGTTCACTTCTCCTCTTGTAAATATGAGAACGGATGAGTATGGAGGTTCGCTGGAAAATAGGGCTCGTTTTGTATTAGAGGTAGTGAGGCATGTGCGAGAGGTAATTAGTGATAATACGATTTTGATATATCGTCTTGCAGCTGCTGATTATGCACCTTCAGTGCCTGTGCCAATGTCCCAGAAGGGCTTAGTGATTGAGGAAGGTGTGGAAATTGCTGAGTGGCTAGTAGCTGCCGGGGTGGACATTCTTGATATTTCTGGTGGTATCGGTGGGAGCAGACCCAAGGGAGCACCTGCTGCATATTTTCTATCATTAGCAGAAAAGGTAAAGGAAAGAGTGGGAGAGAGAGCTCCTGTTATTCTAACCGGTGGTATAACTGAAGCAAGTCTCGCCGATGCGATAGTTCGTGAAGGCAAGGTTGACTTTGCCGGTATCGGTAGAGCTCTATTAACAGACCCTGAATGGGCAGATAAGGCTTTAGAAATGTTGAGATAGGAAGCGTATAGAAGATTCAAAGAATTTTTCTGGATATTCTAATTGAGCCAGGTGTCCACAACTATCCCAGATTTCTAACTGGGCATTGGGCATCTGGCTTACGTATCTGGAATTTTCAACAGAGAGGATATTATCATCCTTTCCCCAGATTACTAGTGTTGGTGTGAGAATATCTTTTAGTTGTTCTGTTAATGTAAATTCCTTCTGTTGTTTTAAGGTGATGTTACGTCCCTGTAAAGCTGCTAAAAGTGAGGGTGCAAAGGTTGGTTTGCTTGTAAGTTCGATAGTATAATCGATTAGTTCTTGATCCCAGATAGGATTGGTGACCATTTGTGTTAGAGACTTCTTGACATATTCTTGATTGTTAAGAGGAGCCAGGTTAAGAAGAAAGGGTCCTAATGTTGGTATGGCAAGAACTCTAAACATTAAGGACAGTTTGTTTCCGATGGCAGCAGGACTTGTTAAGATGAGAGCTTTAATTCTATCAGGGTAGAGAAGAGCTGTATTAAGGGCTATACCTCCACCCATAGAGTTACCTATTAGAATAGCTTTGTTTATCTTAAGAACATCTAGAAAAGCAATGATGAAGGAAGCTATGTTTTCTAGATTCCAGTTATGATAGTTTTCAGGGAGTTCTGAATTTCCTGATCCGGGTAAATCAAGGGCTAAGACGTGATAGTCTTTAAAGTGAGGGAAGTTTCTTAGCCAGTAGCTTTTTCCTCCTCCTAGACCATGGATCATAATTATTGAGACAGACTCCCTTTGAGGGATATTTTCGTGGTATGCTATTGTTAAACCATTTACAGGCACTGTTTTTTCTGGATACATGATAGACCCCCTTCTTGAGGAGTGAATTCGTTTATGCAACTTTGGAATCCTGCTGATATGCCAAAGACAATTTTGATTAGAGAGGTTGGAATGAGGGATGGATTACAGCAAGAGAAGTTTGTTGTTCCCACAAATCAGAAGATTGACCTCATTAATAGTCTAAACCTAACTGGTTTACAGGCTATAGAGGTGACTTCTTTTGTTCATCCTGATTTTGTTCCTCAGTTGAGTGATGCTGAACAGGTTTTAAGGGGTATTCAAAGAAAAGATTCAGTTAGTTATGAGGCTTTAGTTCCTAATGAAAAGGGTCTTGCTAGAGCTCAGGATACAGATGTGGATGAAGTTATCTTTGTGGTTTCTGCTAGTGATGAGCATAATCTAGCTAATGTAAAGCAAACTAGGAAGCAATCCTTGCTAGCACTTGAAAAGATTGCTGAAAAGAAGAAGGACTGTAAGGTAAAGGTTACTGTCGGTACTGCCTTTGGTTGTCCGTTTGTAGGAGAGGTTTCCTATGAGTGGGTGTATGAGATTATAAAGACTTCTTGGGAACTAGGAGTTCATGAGGTGTTTTTAGCTGATACCACTGGAATGGCAAACCCAAGATCTGTTTATGAACGTGTTAGCCAGGTAAGGCTTGACTTCCCGGAGATCTCTTTGGGTCTGCATTTTCATGATACTAGAGGCATGGGTCTTAGTAATGTGCTGGCGGGTTTGCAGGCTGGAGTATCTGTTTATGATTCTTCTTTGGGTGGAATAGGGGGATGCCCTTTTGCTCCTGGAGCCACAGGTAATATAGCTACAGAGGATCTTGTGCATATGGTAGAGGAGATGGGCATCCATACCGGTGTTAACTTACCAGAACTACTTAAGGTTTCAAAAAAGCTGCAGGATATCCTAGGAAGAGAACTTCCAGGTCATATTCTTAAGGCTGGTCCAGCTTTTCCAGGAAGCCATGAGAAAGATCAGAGAGAACTGTCTTAACAAGCTCTTCGATTTGGTCGCGAACAGTTCTGAAGACTTCCATGATTTCTTCTTCTGTTCCTTCTGCTTTCGCTGGGTCGATTAGAGGCCAGTGTAACCGGAGTACACTTGGTGGTGTTACCGGGCAACGTTCCTGCGCGTCTCCACAAAGGGTAATAGCTATATCGGCGCTAGCTAGGAAGTCCTGATCAATGGAATCAGAGGTGTGATTGCTAATATCAATACCTTTTTCCAGCATAGAGCTAATGGCTCTAGGATGTACTGTAGAGGGTTCTAATCCGGCACTGCGTACTTCTACTAGGTCTTTACCCAGGTAACGGGTGAAGCCTTCAGCCATTTGACTTCTGCAGGAATTTCCGGTACAGATATAATATATCTTGTATGGCATACTGATTCTCCTTTCGTTTATATGTTACCATTATCCTAAGATACATGGTGTTAAGAAAAGATTAAGAGGTGGTTAGATTGAGTAGAAGAGTTTTTTCTGGAGTTCAACCTACAGGGACTCTCCATATCGGTAACTATCTAGGAGCAATTCAGCAATTTACCGAGTTGCAACAGGAAGAGGATTGTCTTTTCTGTATCGTAGATTTGCATGCTTTGACAGTTCCACAGGACCCTGTTGTTTTAAGGGAAGCAACCCTGAAGACTGCAGGTATCTATCTTGCATCCGGTATTGATCCTAAAAAGGCGACAGTCTTTATCCAGTCAAGCGTGGGTGCACATGCTGAACTTGCCTGGTTCTTGAATTGTATCGCTACTTTTGGTGAGCTTAATCGCATGACTCAATTTAAAGAGAAGTCTACTAATCAGGAGACGGTTAGCAGTGCCCTATTTACATATCCTGTTTTAATGGCAGCTGATATTCTATTATATCAGACTGATGTTGTTCCTGTAGGGGATGATCAGAAGCAACATCTTGAGCTTAGTAGGGATATTGCTCAGAGGTTTAATCATCGTTATGGGGAGACATTTAAGGTTCCAGAACCTAAGATCTTAGGTGTAGGTAGCAGGATTATGGGGTTAGATGATGCTAGCAAGAAGATGAGCAAGAGTGCTGATACTGATCTTAACCGTATCGAGTTGCTAGATAGTCCCGATGTTATTCGTAAAAAGATTAAGCGTGCTGTTACTGACTCTGGTAGGGATGTCTATTATGATGAAGAGAATAAGGCGGCAGTTAGTAATCTGATGACCATATATTCAAGATTCAGTGGTGATAGCTTAGACACTATTCAGGAGAGATATGCTGGAAAAGGCTATGGTGACTTTAAGAAGGATCTAGCAGAGGTAGTTGTGGAGGGGTTAAGACCTTTACAAGGAAGATATGAAGAACTAAGTAGAGAGCCTCAGTATCTCCTAGATATACTTAAAGAAGGAGCAGAAAAGGCAGGAGCTATTGCTGAGCAAACAATGAAAGATGTAAAAGAAAAGGTTGGTATAGTTAGGTTATAGAGGGGTCCCCACTTTGGTGGGGATTTTTTTTGGAACTTCTTTAGGACCTTTGCGTCTAATGAGGTAAGGAAGGAGGAGGTAAGGTGAATTTGCATAACAGGTTTTCTAAAAGGAAGCTAGGGTTGTTTGTATTAGCTGGTGTTCTGTTGGTGGCTTTAGTGTTGGGGGCACTCTTGGATAGTCCGGGTAAATACACTATGAGTGATGCCAAATTTGTTAGTTCTGAGCCTGAACGAGCATATGATGCGCCATCAAAAGAAATGAGTTACACTACAGAATCAGCTTCCTGGCAGGAAATTGATCGGAAGGTTATTTATACAGGCAGTGTCAATCTAGAAGTGACTGATCTAGATAGAGTCTTAGATTCAATTGTAATTCTTACAAAGCAGTCTAATGGATATATAAATAATCTCAGTACATCTATAGCTCAGTATGACAGAGCAAAGAGGACTGCATATCTAACTATCAGGGTGCCTTTTGATACGTTTGATGGGGTAATGGCCGAGTTGAAATCTTTAGGAGTTGTAACTAGTTCTTATCAAAGCGAAAGTGATGTAACTGAGGAGTATATTGACCTTACAGCTAGGATTACAAATCTTAGAGCTCAGGAAGATAGATTAAGAACACTCCTTGATAAAGCAAATACTATTGAAGAGATTATGCAGATTGAAAGAGAACTAACTAGAGTTCGCTCTGAGATAGATTCTATCGAAGGTAGATTACGGTATCTAACTAATCGAGTTGATTATGCTACCATTAATATCAGTATTATCGAGACAGAATTGGCTTCACAGACCATATCTGGTAGTGGTTTTGGTAGCATTATTGAAAGAGGTATAGCAACCTTTGTTAAGGTAACTAACTATCTTCTAAGTCTAACTGCTAATATGCTTGTAGGAATATTTGCTCTGGTACCGATATTGATATGGTTAGCCATTATTGGCGGCATTCTTTATGGAGTATATAGACTAATTAAGATAGTGAGAAAGGAAAGGCCCTGAGCAGGGCCTTTCTTCACGAAGTTACTGAGGTTTTCTTTTTTAGTTCTGCTAATGCCCAGTACAGGTAGAATATGGCGGTACCCCAATAGATGAGATGAAAATAGGGGAAGGTAGGGAACCATAATCTATAGGCTGTATCTATAATTAGTGGCAGAGTTAAGGCATAGAATGCCACATTCCAAAGCTGCAAGAAGGAATGTTGCTGGCGGAAGAAGCGGTTAATCATTCTTCCCATTAAGGCTAAAATCACACTAAAGAACATTTTTTCTAAGATGATAACCAATAGACCCAAAAGCAGTATACCTAAGCCTATTAGATACAACATGAAGGCATAATTTGAAAGACTTTCTTTTGTTAGGGAAATATGTGCAAAATCCTTGAATTCTAGCAGTCTTTCGTTGCCTTCGCTAAGTACATACATGGAGTTTTTGGTAATTACTACGTATGTTTCATAGTGTATAAGTGTTTCTCGGTTGATTGATTCCTGCTCATCTATTACTAGTATGCCTTTCTCTAAGTCATAAAAGGTTGGTTCATTTGTTTCTGATTTAAATATTCCTTGCTCAAGTGTGAATTCCGGCATTTGTACTACGGCCTGACGTAGTATTTTTACATCTCCCATAAACTCGATTATCATGGGTGTCATGGTAAAAAGGTACAGAATGGATAGTAATCCCAGGAAGTATTTAAAGGATTGTTTCCATGAGTTGTTTATTATCTCATTATATGAGGAAAAGTTGATAATGCTATGTTTAATGCGTTGCAAGAATTGCATTGGTATTCCTCCTAAGGCTATAGAAATTCTCTTCTATACTATACCACTACTTGTCTAAGTGTAGGGAGGAAATTTGTGCTTTCAGTATATTGGCAGAGTTGATAAGTGCTTGTCTCTCTTCTTTATCTAAAGGTAGGTCGATGATGCTAACTACACCCTGTCGATTTACGATAGCTGGTATACCAAGGTAGACATCGGATATGCCTGCATAGTCTGTAAGCAGGGTGGAAACGGTTAGGACTGAGTTTTGATTTTTAAGTATGCTTTCTATGATTCGGCTAAGACCAAGCGCTATGGCAAAATGAGTGGCTCCTTTAAGTTTTATAATTTCATAGGCTGCTAGACGGACATCATCAACTATGGTTTTAAGTGTTGCTTCTGAGAGCAAATCTTTAAATTGCTTGATGGGTAGACCAGCGACATTAGCTGTGCTAAATACAGGGACCTCACTATCACCGTGTTCACCAATGATCATTGCATGGATACTACGGGGATCAATATCTAAGTTCTTGCCTAAGAGATAGCGAAAGCGTGCTGTATCGAGTATTGTCCCTGAACCAATCACTCTTGTTGCAGGGAATCCTGATAGGCGATAGGTGGCATAGGATAGGATGTCAACAGGGTTTGTGGCTATGAGGAATATGCCCTTAAAGTTTTCCTGCATTGTTTTTGTGATGATTTCTTGAAAGACATCCACGTTTCTCTGTAAAAGGGATAGTCGGGTTTCTCCAGGTTGTTGATTTACTCCAGCAGCTATAACGATGATGTCTGCTAGGGCACAGTCTGAATAGTCTCCAGCACGGATTGATATTGGTTGAGCGAAGGGAAGTCCATGGTTTAGGTCTATGGCATGTCCTTTGGCTCTATCTTTGTCTTTATCTATTAAGACTATTTCTGATGCTTGTCCCTGGATGGTTAGAGCGAATGCCAGGCTTGTTCCTACTAGGCCTGTACCAATAATGACTATACGATGTGGCATTTAAATCACCTCCATCATAGTCTGCCTCAAGGTGTTTGTTTAGTATTCAAGATAAGTTCAATGGAATCTTCAGTTTTGATTGTGATACCTTTGGTATTAAAGGGCTCTGATAGCATGAGGATTTTGCTTAATAGTTTCTGTCCCTCTGTTTCTGGGAGGGGGTAGACTTGCCCTTGTTTGATTCCTAGAGGGAGAACTCTAACCTGGTATACCCCTAAAGGGTCAAAGCTAACCAACAGGGCAATTGTTTCTGTAACCTTATGGGTGCCAAAGAGAAAGTTTCCAAGGCTGTAGGCGATAACTCCCCCGTTATAGATCTCGATTCCCTGAGGAATATGTGGATGATGGCCAATGATAAGATTTACCCCAGAGTCAATAAGTTGGTGAGCTAGTTGCTGTTGGTTCTTTGTTGGATACTCAGCATATTCTAAACCCCAGTGTAAGGAAACTACCAGGATATCCACTTCTTTTTTTATCTTCTCTATATACTGCAAATCCAAATCCTTAAGTGTTAGGGTACCAGGTTTGTTGTCTAAGGCCTGCCAGTATTGATGATAGATGAAGGGGACACCATTTACATCTGTGTAGGCAAGAAAACCAATCGTTAGACCATTTATAGTAAAGGTTGCAGGAGTGAGAGCTTCTTCTAAGTTGGCTCCTCCACCTATAGGAACTATGGAGTTATCCTTTAGAAGGGTAAGGGTTTCTAGGAATGCTTCTTCTCCAAAGTCTAGGGTATGATTGTTGGCTACAGAAAGAATATCAAAGGATTGGATAGCTTCGACTTTATCTTGAGAGGCCCGGAAGGTATATGGTTTGTTAGCTAAAGGGAGTCCTTTGTTGGAAATAGCGCATTCTAGATTGGCAAAGCGTAGATCAGCTTCTTGAAAATACCCCTGAAGAGGTTCAAAAGGGTGTGCAGGACCATAAAGATTAATCCAGTATCCTGGTTCTTCTGAAAGCAAGAGATCACCTGCTGCAAAAAGAGTTGCCCGTGAGGATGGTTGACTATTTCTTATGATATCTTGTTTCTCCTGAGGCGATAGCACAAGTTCAACCTCTGTCTGAACCGGTTGTGGCTCTTCAGTGGCAATCAAGAGGAGTATCACAAAAAAGATTAATGTGGTCGCTAGAAGTTTTTTGAACACATGTCCTCCCTCCCCTAGGTACTATGCAAGTATTGATTAGATTAGTATAGGCAAAGAATGGAATGAAGGAATATTATGAATTATGGAGGATTTGTGGGGGGATTAGCATGGACCAGTCAAGAATCGTTGATTTTTTAGTTGCATTGCTCTTAATTAAGGGTGAGCTTTCAACGGAATGCATTACGATAGGTAAGTCAAGGATTAGTATAACAGTTAATGGATCTCCTCTGGATTCTGATCTTGAGCAGATTATCAATTTGTCTGAGTGGAAGACTAGCGATGAATCCTAATACCCTAAAACACCCTAAATCTTTAGGGTATAGTATAGCGGGAGGATTACCTCCCACCAGACTATACTTTGGTAACTTGAGTTGCTATTAATTCTGTCCTACCGGTGTTGGTTAACTGATGCCAGACATTAGCCGGGGCTAATATAATCATTCCAGGCCATATTTTGATGGTTTCTTCGGAATCGTTTTCTTTTAAGGAGAATTCTCCTTCACCTTGTATGATTAAGAAAACCTGGTCACTATCGACATGTCTATGGTATGGCAGTGTCTGTCCTGGCTTGAAGTAGTATGTGTCAACTCCTAGTTGTTCAGTTTTAAGGTGGTTAAGTTTGTTAGGTTCTGAGCCTTCAAGAAATGTTTTTAGTTCAAAGATGTTGGTTGTCACGAGTCATTCCTCCTTAGTTCATCTAAGATAGTTTGGAAGCGTTTGGCATGTTCTTTCTCATGTCTAGCAACACTACGAAAGTATCTTGCTAGGGTGGGATAGCCTTCTTTTTCGGCAATAGCTGCAAATTCAGGGTACATGATATCGTTCTCGTAGGATTCTCCGGCTATTGCTGTTTCTAGGTTAGCTAGGGTGTTATGGCTTTCTTTTGTTCCTAACAGAAGGTAGGCGAGATGAGCATGAGCATGAGCTGTTTCATCGTTAGCTGCCTTGAGGAAAGCCTCTTTTGCATCTGTTAGGTTTTCTTTTTCAGCAATGGTGGCAAAAGCAAGATATCTTCTGTTTGCTTGTGATTCACCAGCAAAGGCCTTCTTAAGATTTTCTAAGGTTTGACTGTTACTAAGATCTTGTGCCTCTCTGATTTCATCAAAGTGTTTTGAGTCTACCCCACAGACCGGGCATCGTTCTGGTGCTTGTTCCCCAAGATGAATATGATTACAGGTTTGGCATAACCACATTAAGTACTCACTCCTTAATAATAATAGTTCTTATTAGTATTATAGCAGGTAGCATTTATCTGTCAAGTGATTGTTTGAAAGAAATTTCTTGTGGTTGTAGGAAGAGCGAAGGAGTTAAGAGCAGGAAGACATAGACACTAGTAAAGGCAAGAATGCTTCTTAGGATGGCTAGTAGGGAGGGGCCATCAAGATAGAGAACGGTGAGAGTATAGGCGATGAAGAGTGAGACTAGAGGAGAGGCAATCCAGATCCAGATAATACGATGGATTATGGGTTTGCTATTTATGTTGTTGGCTTTGCCAAGACCCATTATGGCTGAGGTGGTAGCTTGAGTTAAGGGTACAGGTATACCGTAAAGCGAGGCAATGAGGACGAGGGTGCCACTGGTAAAGGATACAATGATACCACCAGGTAGGGAGATATTCGTTATTTTCTTGGCATTGGTTTCAAGAACTTTTCCTCCAAGAACAATGGCTCCTAAAGCAACAAAAGCTCCTCCTAGTATGGTTGCTCTCGAGGTGTCTATGAGGTTGGCAGCTACTAATGGGCTAACGGCGTTAGCCACATTATTCATTCCTGCTGAAAAAGCTTCGTAAGTGCTAGCTAGGATTACTAGGATAGTTAGGACACGCTTTAGATAAGTGCCATTTGTCTTAAGTTGATGGTTTAAGGGTTTTTCAACGATTTTGCCAAGGACATAGGCTATGAGATATGCGGTGATCGGTAGAAGAATCCAGGTGGAAAGGATTAGAAATAGTTTACCTGTTTGCAGGGACTTTAGTGCTATCCCTACACCAACCACTGACCCTACAGTCACTTCACTGGTTGATAACGGTATACCTGTGATGTTAGCGATAAAGAGGGTTGATGTGGCAGCTAAAAGCATAATTAAAGCTATTTCAATAGTTACTGAGTTTTCCGGAATGAGTCCTTTGCTAAGAGTCTTAACTACCTCGGAACCACCAAATGTTGCTCCGGCAAATACAGCTATGGCTACTAGAATTAAGGCTATCCGTCGAGAAAGAGATTGAGAACCATAGGCTGCTCCCATTGATGCAGCTGTCCCACTAGCACCAATATTCATAGCAAAGAATAGTGCTACAGCTAGAAGTATGAAGAGCATTGCTATTCCCCTTCCCCGAAAACCTGCCATGATACCATATGAGGGAAAGGGCTGTCTGTGTGATTATAGTCACCATGTAATTTAAATATAGTGGATATAATATGATTTAGAATATTATAGGTAGGTGAGAGGATGGATCTATTACAGTTATTCTATGAGGATCATGATGATGCTTTACAGAGGTTATCTGAGTTACGCGAAGACATAAAGAATGGGAACCGTGATGGGGTTCTAGACTTCTTAAAGTTTTTGAGTCATGCTCTAGACGAACATTTCAGACAGGAAGAGGAAGCGCTGTTTCCTCCCATGATAGAAGTGATGGGAGAAGGTGGTCCTGTGAAAGTTATGATTCAGGAACATGAGGATCTCCGTAAGAATCATAAAGAGGTCTCAGCTGCTTTAGCAGAAGGTAAGGCTGTGAGTGAAGTTCTTGATGTTTTGCACTCAATTGATCAGGTTCTTTCAGCACATATACAGAAGGAGAATCAAATTCTTTTTCCGATGGCTAAGCAAATGTTTAGTTCAGAGCAGTTACAAGCAATTAGCAAAAAGGGAATGGATATGCGTGAATAGGCCGGTTTTGTACCGGCCTTTCCTAATAGCACTCTTCAAATCTCTCTATAGCTAAAATAGTTATTCCTCGCTTATCAATTAATATAAGGCCATCTTCTCTAAAGGAACGTAGTACTCTGCTGACAGTCTCTCTAGTTAGACCGGCAAGGTTAGCTAGTTCCTGATGTGTAATTGAGAGATCCATTCGATAGCCCAGTGGCGTCCTTATTCCATGTCTTTTGCTTAGTTCTAGTAGGGTTTTGGCTACTCGGCATTGTGAACTGTCAAGAGCCATCTGAGTCACCTTGTTTTGTGCTCTTCTTAGTCTTTCTGAAAGGGTTTCTAAAAGGTGTATTGATACATTGGGATACTCGTTGAGTATAGAGGTCAGGTCTTCAAAGCGAAGCACTGCTAAGAGTGATTCTTCTAAGGCTTGAGTGGTAGCAGGGTAGCCTTGTTTATCAAAGAAGCTGACAACACCCATAACATCTCCTGGACGCATGATATCAATGGTTTGCTCTTTACCATCTGCTACAGTCTTATATACTTTAACGAGTCCTTCAACGACAAAGTATATGGCTTCTGCAGGTTCACCTTCTAGGTAGATGAACATGTCCTTTTTGTAGCGACGCAAAAGCAATTTCTTGCTAATATCATCTAGTTGATCGGGTGTTAGGCTTGTAAATATTGGAATGTTCTCTACGATGTTTGTATGATTACGGGAATCCATGGACTGAGGCCTCCCTGATATGGATAAGATTATATAGTTAGCATAGACTGTTAGCTTGGAATGGTCAAGGGTTTGAGGGAGAAATGTGGAGCGGCCCATGAAGGGCCGCTTGATTTATGCTTGAATGCTTGGTTTTTCTTCGGTTGAAACGATATCTTCTGTTGTGACATCTCTTAGATTGAAGGCTGCCCGAATGGTGAAGTATACCAGTGGCACCACACCTACCAATCCAAAGATGAGATCAGGGATGATTCTCAGACCAAGCAAGGTACTTATTAATGGCTGACTGTAGAATTCAAGACTACGGGCAGCCCAGTATCCATGTTCAAAAGCATAGGCTAGTTGGAATACACCAACCGGGAACAGTGTTACCACAATCATACCCATTAGACCTATGTTTAAGCCCCAGAAGGAGATGTTAAGGAGCTTATCATTCCAGTGCTCGGGCTTAACTATATTGCGCATGGAGTATAGCAGAAGGGCGATAGCAAAGAATCCATAGACACCGGCCATAGCTCCATGAGCGTGTGCTGCTGTTAAGTATGAACCATGCATGAAGTAGTTTACAACAGGCAGGTTAATCAGGAAGCCTAGTACACCTGCTCCAAAGAAGTTCCAGAAACCAACAGCAATTAGGAACCAGAAGGAAGCTTTGTATGGGAAGTTATGCCCACCCTGTTGTACCATTCTGTATTGTTCATATGCTTCAAGAATCAATAGTGTTAATGGTATAACTTCAAGTGCTGAGAAGACTGCTCCGATTCCGATCCAGGCTTCAGGTGCTCCAATCCAGTAGTAGTGGTGGCCTGTACCTAAGACACCGCTACCTAAAAGGATAATTAGCTGGAAGTATATTGCTCGTACTGTTGATCTCATTGTTACAAGTCCCATGCTAACAAGCAGGTAACCTATAACTACTAGAGCAAAGACTTCAAACATACCTTCTACCCAGAGGTGGATTACCCACCAACGCCAGTAGTCAGCATAGGTTAGGTTTGTTCCAGGAGTCATAAAGAATGCTGCTCCATAGAATGCTGGGATGGCAATAGCACTATAGAATAAGAGATGGACTAGACCACCTTTGTCTGACTCTTTCCTTAATCCGTCTCTGATGCCACGATAGACTATAAAGAGCCAGATCAACAATCCAACTACAAGGATTATCTGCCAGATACGACCTAATTCAAGGTATTCCCAGCCTTGAGTGCCAAGGAGCCACCATTTGTTGCCAAGGTATCCCTGAACAGCAAGCCATTGACCGATTAAGCTACCACCTACTAGGACGACTAGAGCGTAGAACAGGATATCCACGAGTAGGCCTTGTCCTTTAGGTTCTCTACCACCAACATTTGGTGCAATATAGATTCCTGTAGCTAGCCAAGCTGTAGCTATCCAGAAGATCGCTAGCTGCAGGTGCCAGCCTCTTGCGACGTTAAAGGGGAGAAGCGAGCTGATATCAAAACCATAGAAGTCTGTTCCTGCAACATAATAGTGGGCTAAGAGGCCACCTAAGAGACCTTGAGCTAAGAACAGTAATGTTACTACAGCAAAATACTTCCCTACCTTTCTCTGAGAAGGTGTCACAGCTATCTTGTTAAGATCAAAAGTCGGGAAGGTTTCATAAGCATCTTCCATGAAGAAACGATATTTGAAGTAGATCCAGAGGATAAGACCTAGCATCAAGACAAACAAAGCAACACTAAATGCACTCCACCATAAAGCACTCCAACCAACAGTATTTCCAGCATCAGGGTCATAAGGCCAGTTATTTGTGTAGGTATGACCCAGTTCAGGACGTTCCGTACCAGAAAGCCAGGCTGTCCAGAAGAAGAAATCGGTAATTTGATTAAACTGGTCACCTTCGTTTACCCAGGCACGGTCTGTCTTTGGCATATGATCATCAGAAATTAGATTAGCCTGTAATCCTCTTTCTGCATCACCATCAGTGAAACGAACACGGTAGTATTCACGCAATTCGTTTAAGGCATAGACCTGACCGTCAGTTAGAACTAGGGTATCTGTTTTCTCATCATAACGATTGGTCTTAATTTCGTTAATTACTTGATTGGCAATACCAGCCTGTTCACTCTCGCTGAGGTTTTCATAGGATGTCCGGTATTGTTCTTGAGCATAGTATTCTCGCATGTAGCGAACAGTAAATTGGAGGACATCAGCTGTCCAGTCTTCACCTAGATAGGCACCATGACCTAGGACAGAACCATAGTTCATAAGGTTATATTTTTGATATACTGCCTGACCACCCATGATGTTGTCATGGTTTGTGATTTCGTTACCATTTTCATCGACAATAAGGCCAGGGACAGGGGCGGCGCTTTCATAAACCCAGAAACCGCCGAGAATAAGAACGCTAAATGAGATCAACAAGACAAGAAGAAGAATGTGTTTAAGTAAAGCTGAACTTGTCGAATTCTCTTTTTTCATAAAACTAGCTCCCTCCTTGAAAATTGTTCTAAGCCGGAGTGCAAAGGCTTTAGTCTTATGTTAAGCTGTAAGGGATAAACAAACTATGAGAGATATTACTTGTACCATGGGTATAAGTCATACAGATGATGTGATTTCTATCACAGTCTAAGATGGAGGTTAGTATATGGATCTTTCTCCAATCAAGGTTGAAATTTATAGGGAACGTGTGGCCAAACTACAGGAAATGCTTAGGAGCAAAGGCTTACAGGCTTTCCTAATTCTCACTCATGAGAATTACAGGTATTTTATTGGTGATCTAAGACATCAACCAAGAGCAATTATTCCTGCTGAAGGTGAACCCATATTAATTATTTTTACTCAGGAAAGAAAAGAGGTCTCTTTGGTAACCTGGGTCAAGGATATCAGAACATATAATCATGTGGGAGAGATGATGAAGGCAGTTCATGATTATTTTGCTGATGAGAAATTTGAGAAGGTTGCTGTTGAATATCTCTTTTCGGTACCATACTTTTTGCTTGATAGGTTTAAGAGGACAAATCCACAGGTTGAGATGGTTAACGGTAATGATCTCTTTTTTGCTTTGAGAATGATTAAGTCACCTGAAGAGATTGCTAGAATAGAGAAGGCTTCTAATATTGCTGATGCTGCTCTTAAGAAAGCATTAGAGGTTTTGAGGGACAACCTTGACCGGGGGTTAACTGAAAATGAGCTGGCTGCAGAAGTTGAGTACTTTATGCGAAAAGAGGGTGCTGAGAGCACAAGCTTTCCCACCTTCATTAATTCGGGTATTAGAGCATACTCTCTGCATGGCAATGCTACAGCGAAAACTATTGAAGCAGATGATGTAATCGTAATAAATCTTGGACCTAAGGTTGAAGGTTATGGTTCTAATCTGGCTAGAACTGTTGTTGTCGGAAAGGCTACTCAAGAACAAAAACAGCTATATGAAATTCAGCAGGAGGCACAGAGACTTGTCCTTGAAGCCTTAAGACCGGGAATTAAAATAAATCAGTTAGATCAAATAGTAAAGAAACATTATGCTGCTCATGATTTAGGAAAGTATTATCTAGGGGGTTTCAGTCACAGTCTCGGTTTGGCTTTTGAAGAGACACCTATGCCTACAATCTTTCCTCGAGATAGTGTTATTGAAGTAAGAGAGAACATGGTTCTTGCATTAGGACATCCAATCCTGTCTGTTAGTGGCAGGGGTGCAGCAAGATTAGAGGATACGGTTCATGTTACTGCAGATGGCTTCAGACCTTTGACAAAGAGTATTAAAGAGCTTGTTGAGATTTAGCTATGGTTTTCCATAGCTTTTCTTTTTTGGCAGGAGATATATGGAGCAAGAGCCAATTATGTTGTAACTAGCCTATTAGGAGTGGCGAATTATGGCAAGATTGATTCCTGATATTAATCCTGATACCATTAAGAACTATGGAGAAAGAGCTTTCTATGAAGCAGCCAAGAAGCTGCCCGATGAGTATACGGTGATGTACTCATATGCATATAAGCAGGATGAGAGTGTCTGGGAGATAGACTTTGTCATAACTCATCCGGCTCTTGGTTTTGCTACGGTGGAGGTTAAGAATGGTTATGTCAGCTATCACCAGGGTCAATGGTTAGAGGACTATCAAGGAACATATCGTCCGTTACATAAGAATCCTGTGGAGCAGGCTAAAAGAGCTATGCATAATATTCTGCGCAAGTATGGGGAAAAAGGTTTTGGATATTTCCCGTTAAAGGTCAGGTATGCTGTAGCTTTTCCTGAATCTACTAGTATTTCAGGAGATTTACCAGCGGATCTAACTGAGAATAGTATATTTCTGTTTGCTGATCTAGACAATCTTGAACTGAAGTTGCTAGGTCTTTTTGATGGTAAGGATAGGCGACATGATAGGGAAGAACGAATTCTTGTTGATAAGATACTCGCACCTTCTTTTAAGGTTTCTACTAGGTTGGATCACCAGATTGAGATGTTTAAAAGTAAAGCTACTAAGGTGCTAGCCGAAGAACAGGAAAGGATTTTAAGAGAGACTGAACTAGATAAGAGGAAAATCTTTCTAGGTGCTGCAGGTACAGGTAAGACCTTTCTGGCAATGGAAAAAGCTCAAAGACTGAGTAATGAAGGCAAGAAGGTTTTTTTGACCTGCTATAATCGTAATCTAGCAAGGTATGTTCTCTCAGAGAGATTAAGGGGTGTCATAGTTGGGAACTTCCATGACTATCTTGAGGAATTCTTGGGCTTACATACACCTTTAGATAATCTTCAGCAATATTATGATGAGGAATTGCCAAATCAAGCATTCGACTATTTTTCTAATGGTTCTAGTGAGGAGAAGTTTGATGCAATTGTTGTTGATGAAGGGCAGGATTTCAAGGAGGCCTGGGTTACAGTATTAGAGAGTATGTTGAAGGATGATGGCGAGTTTTATATCTTTGCTGATCCTGACCAGAATCTGTTTAATACTGATTCAGCAAATACCTGGAAAATGGAGATATCTAAGCATAGGCTGACAAGAAACTTACGAAATACTGAAGCAATTAATGATTGGATTACTAGATTTGTGCCTAGAGAATATTTGCAACCTATTCTTCATGGGGGACTGCCTGTCTCCTACTTTCCCTGGAAAGATGAAGCTGAAGAGAAGAGACTTATTGAAAGGGAGATTGGCAGGTTAGTTAGTCAGGGAATTTCACCCAAAAGGATAACTATTCTCAGCCCTCATAGGAAAGAGAAGAGTTCTCTAGCAAATGTTGATAGAATCAAGGAGTGGACCTTAGAAGATATAAGTGAAAGGGGGACCGGGCTAAAGTTCTCGACTATCAGATCTTTTAAAGGTCTGGAAGCAGATATAGTTTTCCTTATTGGTATTAAGGAAAGCCAGGTCTGTACCAAACAAGATGTCTATGTCGGTGGTTCAAGAGCTCGATACTTGCTTTATATTTTTTATCACCATGATTGGTCGGTTATTTAATGAGGCTCCTTTGGGGCCATTTTTTTTTGCCCTTTGGGTATATTAACAAACAGGTGAGATAAATGTTAAAACAATTGCTTTCAGATTTACAGCTGACAAAACTGATTGTAGAGGATTTGCAGGCAAAGATTCCTAGCAGTCATTATCTTTTGGTTAAGAAGTTATCCGGTGACTGGTCTAAGGACCTTTCTTTGATTTATGGTGTCTTGGGTAAAAGTGAGGATGTAAAGACAAAGTATGTGTCTTTAAAGGGATTTCCCGGCAATGTGGCTATCATTTACGTAGATAGTATGGTTAGCAGCGAAGAACTAGAGAGGGAGGTACTAAGATCTCTGCAAACATTCTCGACGGAGGTAGCTGATCATATTGTTGAGGATCTTCGTAGATATCTATCGGTTAAGGATACTGAAGTAGTTTTGAGGGGTAAAGAGATTTCCCAGGCTGTTTTATCGGGTATGGCTCTGATTGTTCTAGAGGGTCATAGTCAGGCTATTGTATGTGACGTCCAGGGGCCTGAACAGAGAGCAGTTTCTATACCTAAGCGTGAAGCTACCCTGTTTGGTGCCAGTGAAGGCTTCACTGATGGTATAGACCAAAACCTATCAATTATTCGTAAGAGATACTTAGATCCTAACTTAATGGTACGTTTCATCCAGGTTGGCAGAAGAAGCAAAACTAGGGTGGCTGTTTTATGGACTAAAGACTTAGCTCAACAGGAATTACCCATCAGGGTGATTAAGCAGCTCAAGAGCATTGATATTGACATTATCATCGGGCCAGGCAGATTGGAAGAAATGTTAGTTGGACCTAGAAACAGGATTTTTTCCATGACTAGGACTACGGAGCGGCCTGATGCGGTAGTGAGTGGATTAGCAATGGGTACTGTTGCATTGCTAGTTGATGGGTCTAGTCATGTCATTATCATCCCCACTACTTTTTGGAGTAATTTTCAGTCGGCTGAAGACTATGAACATACCCCCACAGTTACTTTTATGTTACGTAGTATCAGATTCATCGGTTGGTTCTTGGTTTTGATTGCCTCTTCTTTGTATATTAGTGTAAGTGGCTATAATCCGGATATTATCCCTGTTGATTTTGTCACTACGGTAATTGGTACAAGGACTGGGGTTCCATTCCCTGCTGTTCTAGAGATTATTTTACTTGAGCTGGTGATGGAAATACTTCTTGAAGCTATTTTTAGAATGCCTGAGCGAATGAGTACTGCTATTACAATTGTAGGTGCTTTGATAGTTGGTCAGGCTATTGTTCAGGCCCGTTTTGTCTCTGGATTAACTATTATCTTCGTTGCTGCTTCAGCTGTTGGTATCGGTGTTCTAACTGCCTATCACAATGCTCTAGGTTGGAGGGCTTTTCGCTGGTTGATTATAGGGTTATCAGCGATATTTGGTATTTATGGAATGTTTGCTGGTCTTTATCTGCTTTTCATATATCTGAATAGCCTGGAAACTTATGGTGTACCGTATTTATCTCCTGTTAGTCCACCAACAGTGGGGCTAGCGAATGATATTCAGGTTAGAAGGCCGTGGTGGAAGGAAATTCGGAGGCCTAGTATTTTTAAGGCCAAACAGAAAATTAGTGGTAGACAATCTGATTGGCAGGAGTATACACATAAGCAACCTTTTCCCAACAGGGAGGAAGAGGAGTGAAAAAGCTTGTTCTTTTAATTATATTACTAGGTCTATCTCTTAGTGGCTGTTGGGATTATCAGGATGTTGATAAGCATGTCATAGTATTGGCATTAGGAATTGACAAGGGGGATACTACACGCTATAGGGTAACTACTCAGTTTATCATCAGTCATGTTGGTGGTCAGGGTGGCCCTGAAGGTGGTGGGGTTGTTTATCGAAATGTCAGCGGAGAAGGGGATAGTATTGAGTCAGCTTTGAACTCTATAGCTGCTAATTTGAGCAGGGGTATACGCTTAGGACATGTAAAGCTTATCATAATTGGCGAAGAGTTAGCTAAAGAGGGTCTTGATCAGTTACAATGGCTAGTTAAGTCTAGAGAAATAGCTACGCGTGCTTATGTTGCTATTGCGGAAGGTACAGCGGAAGAGGTAATTAAGGCCGAGACACCGGCTGAGGCTATCCCTATCTTATTCTTATACCATGCGTTTGAGGGAACATATAATAGGAGTCTTGAGGCATTGGAAATTCGTCTCTGGGAATACTGGCGTACTAGTTTTACGGATTATCAAGATTGGATTATGCCTAGGGTTACCGATGAAATTTACGGTATGAATTATGATGGTGCTGCTATTTCTACGGATGGCAGGTTAGTAGGTTGGCTGGATCCGGAAGAAACAGCTCTTTTACATATGTTTTTACATTCTAAGCCATACAGATATACTGCTTTTATGCTGAACTTGCCGGCTGATGAGGGCTGGATTGCAGGTCGTCTTTCTGGAATAGAGGGTGAACACGGGGTTATCATTAATCAAGATGGTGTTCCAATCTTGACTACTACTTTGAGCATTGATTTTATTCTCCGAGAGACTGCACCTAAAGGTGTAGGTTTGGATTATACCTTTATAGAAATGGAAAAGATGTTAGAGAATGCAATAGCTGAGAGTGTTATAAAAATGATTGCAAAACTTCAGAGTTTTGAGTCTGATCCACTTGGGTTTGGGGAGAGACTCCGTCGGAAGGATCCCCATAGTCCATATTTAGTTGACTGGCATAAGAAATATAGGGAATTAGAGCATAAAACAGAAGTGAAGGTCACTATCGTTTCTGAGAATAGAGTTAGATAGGAGAGTGAATAATGTTTTCTAGACCGGAGATTACACCAGTACAGCTCTTTACATTAATGGCAGTAGGGGTAATCTGTGGGTCCTGGTTGGTGACACCTATCAGTTCTATCGCTGCCGGCGGGCAGATGGCCTGGTTTGTTTCTCTGATTGCTTTGCTATTAGGCTTATTTCTTATAGCTTTAATTGTTTATTTAGTCACTCCAGATAGGGGTGAGAAGCCTTTAGAATTTATCGATGTGGTTGAAGCTTTGTTGGGCAGGAGGTTAGGAATTGCTTTTCTGTTGTTTCTAGCAACTTTTATGATTCTTTGTGTTGCATGTGATCTGGTATTGAACGGTGTTGTGGTATATAACGCTTTTTTTCATCTAACTCCTTTGTGGGCAATATTTTTGCTTGAATTAGTCTTATTTGGTTATCTAGCTTGGAATGGACCAATTCGAATAGCTAGAGCTGCTCCTTTCTTCTTAGCAATTGTTTCGCTAAATATGATCCTTATAATTATCCTGGCTTGGAGAATCAAGGATATAGGGTATCTTTTGCCTTTAGGACAATGGGAGGAGATCTATTTTGGTTCCCAGGCATTTTTGGTTAGTATGCAGACTTTCAGGTTTGTCTGGGCAGTTGCTGTTTTCTTGTATTGGGCACAGACCATAAAGGGTGCTTTCAAGTATTTGGCTTTGGGTGGTCTTGTCGGCTGGACTCAGCTACTTATCCTAACCAACTTGCCCATACTTGTATATGGACCTAAGGCTGCCAGAGCTTTTATAGATCCTGTTCAACCGTTGTTAGGAACCTTAGTACTGCCATTTTTTCCGATAGAACGTTGGGATGCGGTAGCACTAATTATCTTTCAGTTAAATACGTTTCTTTCTATGGCTGCTATGGGCTTTTCTGCAGCATATATCCTTGATCGTATCTTTAAGACGCAAAAGATTGGATATTGGTTAGTGGGTATCTCGCTTCTAGTCTTTAGTATGGGGCTAGCGATTCCTGTAACTTATCATGAGTATCTTATGTATCAGGGGGGCTCAGTAGCGATGATTTTCATTCCTCTTTTTGTCATGCTGGCGATAGTGAAGTTTTGGAAAGTGAAGAGGGGCCGGTGGCCCCTAGCTTAGTTTGGCTTCAGATTTATTTATGAGTCTCCAGTGGTACCAATATACTGGCATAGCTACCAGGACTAGTACCAGCTTTTCTATTAGCCTCTTCCATTCCCAGTAGGTTGAATATTGTTGGTCAAACGCTTGTTGTTCTTTAATCAGTTGTTGAATTTGCTCGTCTGTATATTCTCCGGTTCGTTTTAAGTCTTCAGTTCTCCATTTATAGGTGTCTGGAGATGTTGGTTGTGGCAAAGCAATATTTATGGTGGCTTGCAATACCCCGACTGTTCCTGTAATAATCATTATGAGGGTAATTAATGCTACTAGGTAGAGATAGATACGTCTGATGTCCCATTTGTCCATGTATACCCTCCTTTCTCTGGGTTCTGGTTATACATATTCAGTGTGAGTGATATAAATCCTTTATTCTTGGAGGTGAGTCATAATGTATGGTATTGGTTTAGTAGAGATACTTGTAAAGCATCGTATGTATGTGGAAAAAGAGTTAGTTAGGATATTAGCGAAGATGAAGCTTAAAGAAGATGCTTTAGATGTGGTTTTGTCTGAGGAAGAGGCTTCTTTGGCGGCTAAGGATATTGTTGAAGGGCTGTTAGCTTCAGAGGATGTAGGGGTTACTGATAAGTTAGGTTTGCGGTTCATTTTTTTCCCCAAAGGACCTAATCAGAATCCTAAGCATTCAATTCTTGTTCATAACTGGGTGGTTGATCGTTGGCTGGAAGTTGATAAGATAGTGTTACCTGAATAGTGCCTCAATTTACCTGAAGGGTTTAAATACTCCCTTGTTGAAAAAGATTAGGAGATTTCCCATAAGAAGTAATATTTCCTAAAAGGAGGGAGTGAAACCGTGAAGTTGAGGCGGGTGATTGCGGTAATGGTTTTAGCAATGGTTATGGCTGTAGGGATGTCTGGTACAGCGTGGGCTGGTAGTGGTTTGTTGGGCTATTCAGTAAAGTCGGGGGATACTCTCTGGTTACTGGCTAACAGGTATGGAACTAGTGTGGCAGAGATTAAACAGGTTAATAATTTGTCTAGGGATTCTCTTTCTGTAGGGCAGTATCTAAGGATTCCTGTTAAGACTACAGATCAAGGTATACGCTATCATGTTCAGGCTGGAGATACTCTCTATTTAATCTCACAAAGACATAATGTGAGTGTTTCTAATATCAAGAGCGCTAGTCGCATTAGCTCTGACTGGTTAAGTATCGGTCAGAGGTTAGTAGTTCCCTTTGAGCGTATGCATATAGTGGAGAGAGGTGAATCTCTTTATCGCCTTGCTGGGATGTATGGTGTTAGTGTTGATGATATTAAGAGAGCTAATGGATTAAATACTGAGGAACTCTGGATTGGTCAGATTCTAGCTATTCCCGGAAGCACAGTAAAGGCACCTTCTGTAGAGTCTTCAGTACTTCATAGAGTTAAGACAGGTGAAACTCTATCTGGTATTGCCATTCAATATGGAACTACCGTAAACGCTATTTATGAGACTAATAGACTTAACTCATGGATTCTGATGCCCGGACAACCTCTGTATATTCCGGTAGGTAAGAGTGAGGCTGTTTATGTGGAGGGTCCTAAGGGCACTCAGGTTAGTGGGTATGGTGAGTTCCTGGACTGGGAATGGGCTCGCTGGGTTTTCAATGTGGGCTCTACTGCCGTGATTGAGGATTTACAGACAGGAGTAAAGTTTAATATTACCTATATGGGTGGTTCAAATCATGCTGATTGTGAGCCACTAACCTATCAGGACACTGAAGCTATCAGAAGGTTGTTTGGGGGTTGGACGTGGGCATCCCGTCCAGTACTGGTTCACACTAATGGAAGGGTATTAGCTGCATCCATGTCAGCTATGCCTCATGATGTACAGACAATATCGAATAATGGGTTTGATGGACATTTCGATTTGTACTTTTGGAACAGTACCACTCACTTTTCTAATGAGCTAAGGGATCATCATCAAGCGAATGTTCTAAAGGCAGCAGGTAGATAAAGTAAAAAAGGCGCCATTACGGCGCCTTTTTGGTCCCTTAAAGTCTTATCTTTGAAAGATTAAGCCTTCTCTACGTTCTGTGCCTGTGGTCCTTTGTCTCCATCAACAACTTCGAAAGTAACTTTCTGACCTTCTTCAAGAGTTCTGAAACCGTCACCTAAGATTGCGGAGAAGTGAACAAAAACGTCACCTTCGCCATCTTCTCTAGTAATAAACCCATAGCCTTTTTCTGCGTTGAACCATTTAACTGTTCCTAACAAACTGAAATACCTCTTTTCTTTTTGAAAAATATTGGGACAGTCCTAAGGTTATCATATTTTCTCTAATTTGTCCAATGATTTTTGTTTTTTTGTGAAGAGTGTTAATACAAAATCTTCAAATTCTAACCAGGAATCAACAAGGTGAGAGTTAATATGCTTATTATATTCATGCCTTAAGGCTACAGTTATGCCGGGAAAGGCATCTAGGTTATCTGGTGAATCATCAAATAGGAGATCACCGCGAACAAGGTCTTTTCGATGGGCAAAGATAATATTACGTCTTGGTATAAAAGGAAGATTATTGCGAACCCAGAGGGTCTTATCACTATGCCCGATTCGTGGGCTGGCAGTGACGATAACAACATCAAAGTCTTTGCTTAAGCGACGTAAGACATCAATGGCATGGGGGTATGGTTCTAAGTCTCTAAAAAAACCAGGTCTTGAGAGATAGTGATAAATCTTCTTGCCACATTCTTTCTTAACCCATTTATGTGTATCCCAGTCTTTGATATCATTAACAGTAAGGCTGTCGTTATAATCTTTATTGTATAGGTTGAGCCATTTTTTCATCATGTCAACTGTGGTACCATCTAAATCAATCAAGAGACGAGCTTGTGACATAAAAGGACCTCCTCTCTGCTTTCTATTATATCTATTATTCTTCTAAAGAGCGATGTTTTTGCAGAGGCGACAATCCAATATTAGGAGATGTTCATGTGGATAAGTACATAATATATTTCTATATTGCAGCTGGTGGAGCTCTTGGAGCATTGTTCCGATATGTTCTTTCCAATTGGTTTCAGGCTCTTTTTAGTACAGGTTTTCCTTTAGGTACCTTTGTGGTTAATATGTCAGGGGCTTTTTTAATCGGGATTGCATATAGTTTGGCCTTTGAGCAATCTATTGTACCTTCGGATTTGAGACTATTTGGCATGGTAGGATTTTTAGGTTCTTTTACTACATTTTCGACTTTTAGTTTGGAAAATGTATTGTTGTTGAGAGAGGGCAACTGGAAGCTCTTTAGTGCTAATGTAGGGTTATCAGTTGTTTTTGGTGTTTTGGCAGTATTAGCTGGCAGAGGCTTGGTTAATCTGGTTAAGGGAGGTTGAGGTCAGTGGAACCGAGGATTGGTCAGCCAACACAAAGATTAACGATTTATGTTGGTGAAAGAGATCGCTTAAATAGTGAACCTTTGTATCATGTGCTTGTGGTTAAGGCAAAGGAGATGGGAATGGCCGGAGCTACTGTTTATCGATGTATTGAGGGTTTTGGAGCTAATAGCCGGATTCATACTGCAAGGCTTCTTGATCTCTCAACTGATCTTCCCATAGTGGTAGAGATTATTGATAGCAAGGAATATATTGAGATGTTTCTGCCTTTTGTTAATGAGGTTGTTAGGGAAGGATTAGTAACTATTGAGGATGTTAGAGTTTTTAAGTATTCCAGATAATTAGAATTTTTTTCTAAACATAATAGGGCTTCTTAAGGAGAAAATATTGTCGTGCAATAAAAATTCCTTAAGGAGGTGCCATGTTGATGCCATATACTCAATATGGACAACAGCAGAACTATGGTCAGTTTGGCCAGACTCAGGGTCCAGTTAGCAGTTTCTTGCAGCAGACAGGAGCACACGTAGGTCAGTTTGCCGGTCAGTATGGTCAGCAGGCTTATCAACCCTATACTCAGTATGCCCAGTGGCAGCAACCTATTGGTGTAGCAGCTCAGCCAATTCAGAGTCAGATGCAGGTACAGCAGGTAGATAGGCTTGTTGAAGCAAGTAAGGGTGCCTTTAATGAGATTGCCCGTTTGACTTGGGATCTAAAACAAGGTGCTGTACCGGTCGCTCAGCAGCAGCAGCATATGCAAAGAATTCATGAACTGAGTTCTCATTTAAGCCAGACATTCCAGCAGGTCACTTCTGCTGTCCGTGGTAACATTACTGCTCAGTTCTAGGAAAACTACCAGAAGACCCTGTTCCAAGTAGGAACAGGGTCTTTTCCTATTCCTGCAGGAATGATAAAGTATTAGTAGTTTGAGAAACTTTTTGTTTGGAGGTGCTACTGGTTTTAAACCAGAACTGAATGTCAATTACCCACGACTAAAGTCGATGGCTTGACCTAGACACAAGTTCTGATTGACTAGCCTAGCACTGCGGTTGATGGTTAAACAGTTCTGAGGGGTAGGAACAGTGCTGTCAACAAAAAACTGTTGGATAACATTGGCGAAAAGAAAATTACTAGTTTTGCTAGTTTTCTAGAATAGTTTGCCGACAAGATTTTAAGTATTACAAAAAAACTAGCAATCATACTAAAAAAGGAGGATGGCGTTCCTCCCATGACTGAAGTCACGGGTATCCACGCCACAAGTATTATGAAAAAGATTAGCAGAGAAGAGTTTGAAAAAGAGGTCCTTGAAGCAGATAAGCCTGTACTAGTTAATTTGCGGTCTAAAGAGCGAGCCTTTAAGAACTGGACCGAGGCGGTAATGAATGTTACTAAGGAACATAATGAATTAAAAGTGGTTGAGGTTGATGTGGCTGAATATGCAGATATCTTTGAGGGGTATGAGGCTGAGAGAAAGGTCTATTCTACTTTTGATGTGGAATATTTGCCTGCTTTAGCTCTTTATCGGGAAGGAAACTTTATTACAACTGTAAGTTCCTGGAGCAAGGCAAAGGATGAAGCGCCAGTGAGAGATTATGAGAGACAGATTAGTATGTTCTTGAATAAATTTGTTTTTTATGATCCTTCCGAGGTGAAGTACAATAAGAATTGGGATTAAAATAGGAGACTCCTCCCGGCTTGGAGGAGGAGTCTTTGTTGGGAGAGAGGGGCACTTTGGGGTATGCCCAACTCGTAAAATTGTCTAGTGATGCTGTTGAACCATTTTAACTAAGACGCCGGCAATGGTCTGTTGTTCTTGATTGTTGCTGGCGTTCCACATTTCTTTTAGAAGGCGTTGTTCAGGGCTTTGTGGAGAGACTTCTTGAGCCAGCCAGTCACCAACGCGTTCTGCATTAGCAACGATATCCTGTTGTGACATGCCCATGTGCTGAGCTGTTTTCATAGCTGTTGCCAATTGGTCTGTAAATTGATCAAAGGTATTGGTTAGACCCACTAAAATGACCTCCTTATTCATATCTACCAATAATGTTTCCATTAAAAAAGAATTTATACATAAAAGCAACGGTGCTCGCTCGCCAACGAGTATCAGTAAAGGCGAAACCATTCTTCTCACCGTTGCACTGTTAGTTATACCCGGGTATATCCAAAAACATGTAGGTAATTTTCGGATTATAGAGAAAAATAATAAAAAAGGTGGTGATTGATTTGCGTGTATATATTTCCGCAGATATGGAAGGTGTTAGTGGTGTTGTTGAGGGCTCTCAGGTTAACTCTAAAGAAGGCAGAGAGTATGAGAGATTTCAGGAGGTTATGACCCAAGAGGTTAATGCAGCTATTAGAGGTGTTTTTGCGGGGGGAGCAACTGAGGTACTAGTTAATGATTCTCATGCGGATATGAGGAATATCCTTATTGAGAAACTTGATAGTCGGTCTAGATTAATAAGTGGTAGTGCTAAGAAGATGAGCATGATGGAGGGTGTTAAGGGAGCAGCATTAGCTCTATTCATTGGCTATCACGCTAAAGCAGGAAGTTTTGGTATATTGAATCATACCTATTCTGGTAAAGTTAAAGATTTTAAGATTAATGGAGTTGCTTATGGTGAGACGGGAGTTAATGCATTGGTAGCTGCTAGTTTTGGTGTTCCTGTAGGACTAGTTACTGGGGATAATATTGTCTGTCAGGAAGCCAAGGATATATTACCTGGAGTGGAGACTGTGGTTGTGAAGGATGCTATCGGGAAACAGGTGGGTAATCTGTTACATCCTTCGATTAGTTATAATTTGATAGAGACGGGAGCTAAAAAGGCGGTTGAGAAACTAATCAATGGAGAATTAGGGCTTATGATGATCGAAAATCCGGTAGAGCTGGAATTGGTATTCAACCAGACTGGTCTTGCAGAAAAGGCTAGTGTTTTTCCTGGGTCTGTTCTGGTAGATGCTTACACAGTATCCTGGCGGTCAGATAATTATCTGGATGTCTTTTTTGCTGGTCTTTCCATGTTAGATATGGTGCATTAGGAAGGAGCTGTTTTGGGTGTCGGAGTGGAGGCAGGACCCCGTTACTGGGCGGTGGGTCATTGTTGCTTCAGAAAGATTAAATAGGCCTAAAGAGTTCTCCTATTCTAAAGGGCAGAAGAAAGATAAATATTTGGGAGATATTGATAATTGTCCCTTTTGTCCGGGTCATGAGCATTATACTCCAGAGGAGATTTTAAGGATTCCTAAGAGAGGGGATTGGGAACTTAGGGTAATTCCTAATAAGTATCCTGCTTTAACTAGCAAGCCAAAAGAGGTAGTGCTAGGAGAACATAGGGATTTGTTTAAACGATTGCCTGGCTGGGGACATCATGAGGTTATTGTGGAAACTAGAGAACACTGGAGTGGTCCAGAACAGATGTCTAATGAGCAGCTAAGGAAGCTTCTATTGCTGTATCTAGAGAGATATCAGGCATTAAGCCAGAGACCAGGGATTCAGTATGTAAGTATTTTTCATAATGATCAATCGGAAGCAGGGGCTTCTTTGCTTCATCCCCATTCACAGATTATTGCGATGAATCAAAGGCCTCCGGTCATCATGGCTGAGATTGATGGTTACAATAGATATCTAAGAAAAACCGGTCGCTGCGTGTATTGTGATGTTTTAGGAGCGGAACAGGAATCAGAGAGACTTATTTATGAGGGAGAGCATTTTTCGGTTTTTGCTCCTTTTGCTTCTTTCATTCCTTATGAAATGTGGATTGTACCACATTCTCATAAAGAACGTTTTGATCTGTCTTTTGAGGAAACAGAGGATTTAGCTAATGTTCTAGGAAAAACTCTATCGATGATGGCTAAGGTTTTGGATAGTCCCCCATACAACTATTTTATTCACACTAGTCCTAGAGATGAGGATGATTTCCACTGGCATATGGAGATATATCCAAGACTTGGTGCTGCTGCAGGGTTTGAGTTAAGTACAGGTATTAACATTAATGTGATTAGTCCGGAGATGGTAGCTAGACTGATAAAAAGACATTGTCTAGAGTAATTTTGAGGATGTATAATGTATATTGATAAAGGAATATTTCCCTTCGGGGCAAGGTGAGGCGTAAGCCAATTCCTGACCGGTGGTGATGCCTTGTAAGGACGAGTCCATCAGCCCCAGCGGTTGAGCCGGTGAGAATCCGGTACCGACAGTATAGTCTGAATGGGAGAAGGGTAAATATGGCTGCTTAATGGCAGTCGTATTTTGCTATCTCCAAATAGCCCCGGTTGGACCGGGGTATTTTTTTTTGGGAGATGATGCTTATGAAGGTTAGGCAATTAACGGTAACTGCACTATTGATTGGTCTTGTTGCATTAGCTACACTAGTAATTCGTATTCCTTTATCTGCTACTCAGGGTTATGTTAATGTTGGTGATGTGATGATTTTTGTTTCGGCTTTGCTTTTTGGACCAAAGGTTGGTTTTTTAGCTGGTGGCTTGGGTTCAGCTTTAGCTGATTTACAGGCAGGCTATGCCATGTGGGCTCCTTGGACTTTTGTGATTAAAGGTCTAGAGGGAGCTATTGTAGGGTTTCTTGGTAGCAAGGCATTTCGGAGCAGGAAGGTTTCTCTAAATGTTGTCTTGGCCATGGTAGCAGGTGCTAGCTGGATGGCTGTAGGCTACTTTTTTGCAGCTGCATATTTTTATGGTTGGGCTGTAGCTTTAATTGATACTCCTGCCAATGTGATTCAGGGATCTGTTAGTATTGCTTTAGCTATACCTTTGCTTTATGCTTTGCGTCGTTTCAAGTATGATTTATCTTAATTTGATGCAGGCTAACAAGCGGAGGTGATTGCTTTGACTAGTGTCAAATGCACGGTCTCTGACTGCTATTACTGGGGCAGAGGAGACTTATGTGAAGCTGATGGTATTGAGGTTAATGTGACTCATGCAACAGCAAACAGAGGCTCACATGAGATGACTAATGTAACTAATGATCACTCTGCAGGAGCTTCTAACAAGACTCAGTGCACAACCTATCGCAGTCGCTAATGAAAAGACTCCACTGGAGTCTTTTCTCATAGGGTTTAAATGATATTGAGATAGAGCAATATTCCCAGGGTTGTCAGGAAGGTGAATAGCTGATTGATCTGTGTTTCTTTGTAGCCTTTCAGTTCTAAGTGATGATGCAGGGGGCTCATCAAGAGGAGTCTTCTACCCTTGCTAATTTTAAAGTATATTACCTGCATCATTACTGATAGAGTCTCGATGACAAGTACTAAGCCTCCGGTGAGAAGATAGATTTCGGTTCCTGTTTGTAAGGCAAGTGTGCCTAGAAAGCCTCCGAGGGCTAGAGAACCGGTATCTCCCATGAAGAGACGAGCGGGATACTGGTTAAAGTATTTGAAGGCTAATAGGCTTCCTAGCAGGGCTGCAAGAATTGATAGGTGGCCTGGTAGGAAAAGGAGTGCTCCAATTAGCATTAGAACCACTATTCCTGCTGCTGCCCCATCAATTCCATCGGTAAGGTTAACAGCATTCACTGTAGCTAGAAGGACTAGTATTCCCCAGAGTACAGGGGTTTCTAAATATACAGCTACTATTGCTGCAATCAATATTTGAAAAATGAACTTGAACCGTGCCTTTAGTCCACGTTTTTTTGAACTAAAGGCTTTTTTCATATCATCAATCATGCCGAGCAAACCAAAAAGAAGCATCGCCAGAATGGGTTCCTTAGTTGTAATGAATGGTAGAAGGATTAGTAAAGGGAGGATGAAAGCTAGGCCTCCCATTGCCGGAGTATATCTTTTTTCCTGGTGTTGAGGGAGATGGGTTTGCTTCTCTGGAAAGACCTTTAGGCGGGATAGGGCTTGTTCAAGGAAAGAGGCAATCAGGAAAGCTAGAGAGTAGCTTAGTAGGAAGATAACTGGTTGTAGCAATTGGTGTACCTCCTTGGTAATACCTGCCATACAATATATGAGAGTTATTATGGAGGTGACCCTTTTGCATATTGTTGCAATTGATCAGCAGGAAAGGGTATTGAAATACAGACATGACCATATCTTAAAGATTAGTTTTCAAGGGGAGAAAGATAGGGCAAAGGTGTTTGCATTAGATGGGCCAGCTAGGCTGGTTATTGATATGGAACAGGCAAAGTTGGACTCTGCTCTAAGAGAAATTCAAGTGGGTAATAGGTTGATAAAGATGATTCGCTTTGGGCAGTTCAGCAAGGATATTGTAAGGATTGTTTATGATTTGGAGAGGTATCTAGAAACAGATCAGTTAGAACTGAGATGGCAGGAGAATTGTCTGGAAATCGCTTTTGATCTTCTGATGGTAGATCTATTTGATCATCAGGAGAAAATCAAAAGAGAACTGTTGCTTAGAGAATATGTGGAAGGGGTAGTTGCAGCAGAAATGCCAGCTGAGTTTTCATTAGAGAGTCTGGTGGCTCAAGGGATAGTTGCTAGGACCTATGCCTTAAGAAGAATGCGTATTTTTGGTGGCAAGGGATATGAAAGGGATTATGACCTTACTTCTGATTCAAAGATTCATCAGGCCTGGTGGTCAACGGCTGAGCGAATGGCGCGCTTTGGAGAGAAGTATCCCGTATATCAGGAGAAATTGAGAAAAGTAGCACGGTTATGTGGGAATCAATATATAACTTTTGAGGGTGAGCTTATTGATGCGGTCTATCATTCAACCTGTGGTGGTCAGACAGTATCTGCACGGGATGTTTGGGGTTCTTCAGTCCCCTATTTAACTCCAGTAGTCTGTGAATACTGCAAAAATTCCCCACATTATCATAATAGCTCGGATGCTTCTAGGGTTTTTCAGGTGAAACCGGAAACTGGCAGGCCAAAGTCTATAGTCTTGGCCGATAAAGAGTATTCTGCTACAGAGTTTCGCAAGGAGTTTGGTTTACCTTCTAGTTGGGTAGTTGGGCTGGGTATTGAAACACGAGGTTTTGGTCATGGTGTTGGTTTGTGTCAATGGGGGGCTGAAGGGCAGGCACAGGTAGGAAGAGGCCATAGGGATATCATCTACCACTATTACCCAGGTGTTAGGATAGAGGGGGGAGGAGAGGTGCCAGTGGTATCAGCTTTAGTGGTAGTTGATCCAGGACATGGAGGTAGAGACCCTGGAGCCATGGGAATCAGGTTAAAAGAGAAGGACATTAATTTGGCCGTGGCTTTAAGGTTGCAAAGGGTGCTTCTTGATGCGGGGGTATTTGTTGTTCTAACTCGGGATGATGATAGATGGATTAGTCTTGAGGAAAGAGCAGCACTGGCTAACCAGATGAAAGCTAGAATCTTTGTTAGTATTCATTGTAATGGGGCTGCTTCACCTTTAGCTCAGGGTACAGAAACCTATCACTTTCCCACTTCTTTGGAAGGCAAGAAACTAGCTGAGAGTATTCATTCTCGGTTAGTTAGTCTCTTAGGTAGAAGGGACAGGGGGATTAAGACTGCTAATTTTGCTGTTTTGAGGGAAACTACTATGCCAGCTGTTCTGGTGGAACTGGCTTTTATAACAAATAGGGAGGAGGAGGAGTTGCTGGGCACAGATATCTTTCAACAAAGAGCTGCTTTGGCCATTAGGGAGGGGATTAGTAGATACCTAAAGCCATAGCAGGGATATGTCGTGTTGTGAGAGAAAACCCGATAGGGTTCTTGTTTTTCAGAAGAGATAAAATGAGGTGGATGAGATGGATCTTAAGATGAAGAGTTTAAGGATTATACTGGACAATCAGTCTGAGACTGGAGCTTTTGTAGCCTCACCTGCATTTGCCCATTACAGGTATTCTTGGTTAAGGGATGGAACCTTCATTGCTTATGCTCTTGATCTGTATGGTGAACATGAAGCTGCAAGGAATTTCTATCAATGGGTTAATCGTGTTGTAGTGAGTCGGGGTGAACGTATTCATAATCTTCTGCGCCGGAAGTCTCTTGGTGAAGAGATTCCTTTTGCAGATTTCTTACATACTCGCTATACGTTAACAGGTGAGGAAGTGAATGAGCCTTGGGGTAATTTTCAGTTGGATGGTTATGGAACCTGGTTATGGGGGTTGAATGAACACTTAAGGTTAACGGGGCAGAGTGTTGAAGAATATAGAGAAGCTATTTATTTGAGTGCTGAGTACCTAAGAGCTTTTTGGCAGTTACCAAATTATGATTGTTGGGAAGAAAATCCCGAGCATGTGCATACAGCAACACTGGCAGCTGTTGCTGCGGGTTTGAAAGTTGCCGGGAATTGCCTTGGTGAAGAGGTATATATAGATAAAGCTTTAGAGATAAGGGATTATATTAGTATTCATGGTGTTAGGGAGGGTCATCTAGTTAAGTTTGTCAAAGAGGATTCTTTGCTGGTTGATAGCAGCTTACTGTGGGTTAGTGTACCCTTTGGGTTATGGGAGGTTGATTCTGAACTTATTAAGAATACGGTTTGGAAGATTGAAGAGGATTTGCTTGGTGGTGGGTTGCGAAGGTATGTGAGTGATACATATTATGGTGGTGGGGAGTGGATCCTCTTAACCGCCTGGCTAGCCTGGTATTATAACCTGATTGGTAATGATAATAAGGCGGAAAAGTTGATTGAATGGATTGAAGAGCAAAGTATGGATGGGGAGCTACCCGAGCAGGTGCCGGGAAGAGATATTGATAAGAATGCTTTGTTGCACTGGCAAGAGGAATGGGGGCCTTCTGCAAGCCCCCTGTTATGGTCTCATGCCATGTATTTGATCGCTTTAGCGGGTAAAACGATGATTACCAATATCGATAATTGGGGTTCTAGAGTGAAGGAATGAATCAGAGGTGCGTCTTGGATTAAAGAAAAACAGGGCACCATTTGAGGGATCCTCTCCTTCAAGAGCTGCGACTGCGGCTGTTAGGTCTTCAGCTGTTATGTTACGGGAGTAGTATTGCCCGTTATTTATAACTGTAAATTGATTGGGTTGATAAACTACGTCCTTTATTGAAGATGGGAATCGTGAGTCATTTACTCTGTTCATTACAACAGCAGCCACCGCTATTTTCCCGTCATATGGTTCTCCTGGAGCTTCTGAAGCTATCAGTCTTGCTAGAGTAGCTACATCATCGGGATTATGGGTTGTTGCTAGTGTGGTAACTGTCTTGTCATTTTTAGCTTGATAGATATCAACATCACCTGTAGCGTAGTCATAGTCGACTGTAGCTCCTAAGCCCTCCATTACAAACCTGAGCGGTACCATGGTTCTTCCGTTTACAATTTTAGCGGGAGCATCTAGGTAAACGGGTTCATAGTTTACAAAAGCGTAATGCTGTTCAGGGAACAGATAAATTTCGGTATTATCTTTTTTTGTGTATACACCCTGACCAGTGGGTAACCACTGGACGTATGCATCTAAGGCTTCTAGAACTGGACGCATGGGTACTAGTATGCGTCCGTTTTCTTTGATTGGTGCTTGATCTAGTTCTACCACTTCTCCATTAACCCTTATAGTGCCTGCTTCTGCAGGTATAGCAAATAGAAGAAGGAACACTAGGGTAAGGAGCAGGTAGGATTGTTTTCTTTTTAGCAAATCTTCACCGCCTTTAATGTCTTTAGGAAATCATCGTACTATATTCGGCAAAAAAATTAAAATCCATTCTGGAGGAGTTTTACAAATTGATGACAAGAAGGGCCTTGATTGCTATCAAGGCCCTGAGACAGGGCTTTCGGGGGTTTGCCAGATGGAGGTCCAGGGTAGGCAAGAGGGTCAGGGGAGCATCCTCCATCAAACTGTCTCGATAGAGTATATGCCAAAGCAAAGGAAGAAGTTACCAAATATCATCTTGTTTCCAGGCAGCTAAACCAAGCATTCCGGGTCCACCGTGAACTGCTAATGCTGAACCAATATCACTAATAATTATTTCTAGGGTGTGGAATTCTTTAGCTAATCTAGTAGCTAAGTCTCTTGCTTTTTCTTCGGCATTAGCATGGATTATTCCAAGTATGATGGGATCTTGCCCCACATCTTGTTTGAGCAAGGATACTGAGTGGTCCAAAGCTGCTTGAAAGCTACGTAATCTGGCTGTTGCAGTTAGTATTCCATCTTTCATCGTTAGTACAGGTGCGATTCTTAATAGTGAGGCTAGAATGGATTGACCAGCATGTAGACGGCCACTCTTACGCAGATATTGTAGAGATGGCAGGGCCATATACTGGTGTATCTGTTGCTTGGTGTGTTCTAATAGTGTTAGGATTTCGTCTTTTGAGAGACCTTTTTGGGCAGCTTTAGCTGCAGCAAGGGTTAAGAAGCCTAATCCCATGCTGGTTGTTTCTGAGTCAACTATGGTGATGTCCTGATTCTTTAGGTGTTCACGGGCTATGAGGGCGGACTGGCAGGTTCCACTGGCTTTTGCCGTCACATGGATAGATATGATTGCCTGGAATTGTTCTTTGAGTTGTTCGTATGTAGCGATGAATTCTCCTGGTGATGGTTGGGAGGTTTTAGGATAAGTCTTGTCATCTAAGAGACTGTAGAATTTCAGGGTATTAATGTCAATACGATCCCTGTATGTTTTTTCACCATGAGTAATTAGGATGGGGATGACATGAATGTTATGTTGTTTTAGAAGATTTTCTGGGAGACTTATTGAGCTATCGGTGACTATACCGATTTTCACAAGGCACACTCCTCTCTGGTTGAGAGAAGTATTCTCTAGAATAAGAAGGATTCCTTTACAAAAAAAGGCCCGGGGATATCCCCGGGTAACTTATTGCTGGGAGAGTTGGTTTTCGGCGTAGGCTATCATCCTTTTGACCATTTGGCCACCAATTTTACCACCAAGGCGACCACCTATTGCTCCAGCTTGTCTGGAAGTTAGTTCTCCATTATAGCCTCTGTTTAGAGGTATCTGGAGTTCCTGGGCTACTTGGAACTTGAGGTTGTCGAGTCGGGATTTATATTCCTGATCGTTTGGGATGGGGCCACCAAAGTATGGTATTTCTGAAGCCACTTCATATTTTAATCTCTTTAGGTTGGTTCCTGGAACTAATTGCTGGTTATTTACCATACTAATCATCCTCCTGTTAGAATTATTAGTATTTTTGGGTTTGGATATGCTATAGAATTTCCGGTGATTTTTTGAGGAGATACCTTTTTTGTAGTTTTGTGTCAGCTTATCTTGATATAATTAGGAAAAGGGGGCGACAGATTTGTTAAAGAGTGTTCGTAGCAAGGTTCTTTTAGCAATGCTGTTATTGGGCATTGTGCCTCTTAGTGCAGCGGCTGTTAGTTCCTTTATTGGCGCCAGAGAGATAGCTATGAATGCAGAAAGACAGGTGGCTTCTATTCCTGGACCAGCTGCTGCTCGTATTGAAGAACTATTGTATTTTCGTTATGTTGATATAAATCATTATGCCAAGTTGCCTATGTTTCAAGATGATGAGCTTGTTTATGAACAGAATCGTTTTTTTGGTTTAATTCTTGATACCTATGAACCCTATTCCTGGTTAGGGTATGCTGGTCTAGATGGAGTTATTAGCAGTTCGTCTAATCAGGTAACCATTGGTATAGATGTGAGTGAGGAGGAGTGGTTTCAGGAAGCTATTAGCAAACCGGGAGAGATTCTTGTTTATGATGTTTATGAATCATATTTGTCTGGTTATAAGCCGGTGGTTGGTTTCACTACTGCTGTTTTAGATTCTGGTGGAAGTGTTACAGGGGTTATTCATACTGAAGTTAAGATGTCTTCTGTAGCAAGGCATGTGGAGGCCTTAAAGGTTGGTGACACTGGAACAGCGTATCTTGTAGATAGTCAGGGAAGAGTTATTGTGGATAAGGATGGGCCAATCCTACCGGGGGAAGTTTGGGCTGGTAGTAAGGTGTTGTATGCTGATTATCATGAGGGTGGAGTTATTCGGGAGGAAATTGGGGGAAGATCCGTAATTACTGGCTATACAAATCTTTCTGGTTATGGACCTTATCCCGGTCTTAACTGGACTTTGCTAGCGATTATGGAGACTACGGAGGTTTTTGCTCCTGTTAAGGTTCAGACCATGTGGACCGCGGTGATTTTGTTTGTTGGGGTTATTCTTGTAGTTGTTGCATCCATTATTCTTTCTAGGGGTTTAACTGAACCAATTCTTAAGTTGGCAGATGCGGCGAAGTCTGTTGAGAGAGGTAATTTGAGGGTTCAGGTATATAATCCTGAGACTAGTGATGAGATCGAGGATCTAACGGTAGCCTTTAACAAGATGGTTAAGAGTATTGCTGATCAAAGAGAGGAACTATTGAGGGCTAATGCAGAACTAGAGAAGCAGAGTTTGTGGTTGGCTGAAGCTAATGAAGAGTTGGCTAGTGCTAATCGGTTAAAGTCTGAGTTTCTTGCCAATATGAGTCATGAGTTGAGGACTCCTTTGACTTCGATTTTAGCCTTTACAGAGCTTTTGCAGAATGAGGTTGCTGGAGATATTAACGAGGAGCAGTATAGTTACCTTAAGGAGATTTATGAGAGCAGCAGTCAATTATTAAATCTGATAAATGACTTGCTTGATTTAGCAAAGATTGAGGCAGGAAAGATGACTCTTTATCCGGAGACCCAAGATTTACGGGAAATTGTAGGGGGATTGAGGAAGGGTATTGGGATTTTAGCTAAGCAGAAAGGAGTTCATCTGAAGGAGGAATGGCCTGAGAAGAATGGTTTGGTCTGGGCTGATGGCAAAAGAATTAGGCAGGTTTTGGTTAACTTGCTGGCTAATGCCGTTAAGTTTACATCTAGAGATGGTGAGGTAGTCTTAAGAGTAGTCAATGATGAAGAAAACAGGCAGGTTATAGTGACTGTTAGTGATAATGGTATTGGGATTGCTAAAGAGGATCATGATCTGATTTTTGATGAATTCAGACAGGTTGATGGGTCTTCTTCAAGGGCTCATTCGGGAACTGGGCTTGGTCTGGCTTTAACAAAAAGACTTGTTGAAATGCATGGAGGAAAAATATGGGTAGAGAGTGAGTTGGGAAGAGGTGCTGCTTTTAGCTTCACTTTACCAACAGCCGTGAGGAGTTTGCAGAGAAAGGGTTGATGGTGTTGGCAGGTCAGAAGATTCTGATAGCTGATGATGAACCTAAGATTCGCAGGGTGTTAGAAGACATCTTGAGCAAAGAAGGCTTTACTGTGGTTAGTGCTGTTGATGGTGAACAGGCACTTACCCGATTTGCTCAGGAGAATCCTGATTTGTTGATTGTTGATCTAATGATGCCAAAACTAGATGGATTTGAGGTTGTTCAGAGGATTAGGAGTATGAGTCCTGTACCAATCATTGTCCTTTCGGTAAAGGATGATGAGCTAGATAGGGTGATGGGATTCCGTTTTGGTGCGGATGATTATGTTACCAAACCTTTTAGTCCAAAGGAGCTTGTATTAAGGGTTCAGGCTATCTTAAGGCGTAGTCAGGAGACAGTGAAAACTGATTCTAAGGAGAGGTTGCAGTTTGGATCACTTATTATTGATAAGGGTGAACAGAGAGTGGAAAAGGATGGACACCCAGTCTACTTAACTGCCGGGGAATTATCTCTGCTATTTACTCTGGCTGAGCATGCTGGACAGGCTCTAAGCAGAGATCAGTTAGCGGGAGCTGCTTGGGGGAGCAATTATTTAGGGGACCCGGAAACCATAACTGTGATGATACGAAGAATCAGGGAGAAGATTGAGGATGATCCGTCAACTCCTTGCTGGATTGAGACGGTCTGGGGTGTTGGTTATCGTTTTAACAAAAATGGACATAGAACTTGAGTGGGAAGGGGAAAAACCCTTCCCATTAATATTTTGTTAAGCTTTTGTTTATATCCCTGTAAGATTCGGTTCATTGTTTAGTAAGCTTTGTTTGCTATGATAAACAAAATGGAAGAGTTCTGTTGAGAATATGGTGAAAGGAGAGGCGAAATGAAGAAAGAGCCATCACGTTTGTTAAAGAGGCTACGTTTCTTTAAGCCCCTGGAGAAGTATTCTGATGGGTGGAGTCAGCTAGACTCACAGGACCGTGAGTGGGAAAAGGTGTATCGCAATCGCTGGCAGCATGATAAGGTTGTGAGATCTACTCATGGTGTTAACTGTACGGGGTCATGTAGCTGGAAGATCTTTGTTAAGGACGGCATTATTACCTGGGAGGGTCAGCAGACTGATTATCCTTCAACTGGACCTGATTTTCCTGAGTATGAACCAAGGGGTTGTCCTCGAGGTGCTTCATTCTCCTGGTATACCTACAGTCCGTTAAGGGTTAAGCATCCCTATGTTAGAGGGATCCTGCTAAAGTTCTGGCGGGAAGCTAAAGAGCAAAATGCTGATCCTCTAGCAGCCTGGAAGAGTATTATTGAAGATGAGGATAAGGTTAGAAAGTATAAGTCAGCTAGAGGTAAGGGTGGTCTTGTCAGGTCATCCTGGGAAGAAGTAAATGAGATTATGGCTGCTTCCCTAATCTATACGCTGGACAAGTATGGCCCTGATAGAATTGCTGGCTTTACCCCTATTCCTGCCATGTCCATGGTTAGTTACGCCGCAGGATCTCGTTTCCTTTCGTTGCTTGGTTCACCAATGATGAGTTTCTATGACTGGTATGCTGATCTACCACCTGCTTCACCACAAATCTGGGGTGAGCAGACTGATGTACCTGAGAGCAGTGACTGGTATAATTCCGGTTATTTGATGATGTGGGGTTCTAATGTACCTTTAACAAGAACTCCTGATGCTCACTTTATGACTGAGGTTAGGTACAAGGGAACCAAGGTAGTGGCAGTTAGTCCTGATTATGCTGAATCTGTGAAGTTTGCTGATAGCTGGGTATCACTTAAGCCTGGTTCTGATGGAGCCTTAGCCCAGGCTATGACCCATGTAATCCTTAAAGAATTCTATATGGAGAGAGAGACTGAATATTTTCTTGAGTATGCCAAGAAATATACTGATTTGCCTTTCTTAGTTACCTTAAAGAAGAAAGATGAAGGGTTTGTTGGTGATCGTTTCTTGGTTGCTAGTGATCTAGGCTTGCCTTTAAGCAATGCTGAGTGGAAACCAATCATGATGGATAGGAACAACAAGATGGTTTCTCCTAATGGCACTATTGGTCACAGATGGGAAGGTAAGGGTGAGTGGAATCTCAATCTTGCTAATGCTGAAGGTGAGATTGAACCCTTGTTGTCTTTGTTAGGTCTAGAAGATGAGGTCGTCTCGATAGATATACCCTATTTCAGTGACGGCAAGAGTGAGGTTTTACCTAGGTCAGTACCTGTTAAGAAGGTTACAAAAAATGGGGAGATTTTGTATGTAACTACAGTGTTTGATTTGATGTTAGCTAACTATGGTATTGATAGAGGGTTACCTGGTGACTATCCAAGTAGTTATGATGATGAGATCCCTTATACCCCAGCCTGGCAGGAAAGTCTGACTGGTGTTAACAGGAATCAGGTTATTTCTATTGCCAGGGAGTTTGCTCAGAATGCTGTTGATACTGAAGGTAAGTCGATGATTATTATGGGTGCTGGTATTAATCACTGGTATAATGCCGATACGATTTATCGCAGTATCTTGAATCTGGTATTGCTTACTGGTTCTCAGGGTGTTAATGGTGGTGGCTGGGCTCATTATGTTGGTCAGGAGAAGGTTAGACCAATGGAAGGTTGGCAGACAGTTGCTTTTGCTAGAGACTGGCAGATGCCACCAAGATTGCAGAATGCTACCTCATACTACTATTTCGCTACCGATCAGTGGCGTTATGAGGAGTTGCCTATCGATCAGTTGACTGCAGCCACTTCTGGCAAACCAAGGTATAGACATCCTGCAGATTATAATGTTTTGGCAGCAAGGTTGGGTTGGTTACCTTCATATCCCCAGTTTAATCGTAACTCTTTAAATCTGGTGGAGGAAGCTAAGAATTCTGGCAAAGAGGTTGCTGAGTATATTGTTGATGAGCTTAAGGCAGGCAAGATGAAGTTTGCTATTGAGGATCCTGATGATCCTGTAAACTTCCCGAGGATCTTGTTTGTCTGGAGAGCTAATCTCATCTCTAGTTCCGGTAAGGGACATGAGTATTTCCTTAAGCATTTCCTTGGTACTTCTCATGGTCTTTTGGGGGATGAGAGTTCCGACTTTAAGACTGAAGAGGTAGTCTGGAGAGAGGAAGCTCCTGAAGGTAAGCTTGATTTGATGGTCAATCTTGATTTCCGTATGTCAGGTACAGCCATGTATTCAGATATTGTTCTGCCTGCTGCTACTTGGTATGAGAAACATGATTTAAGTAGTACGGATATGCATCCATTCATTCATCCGTTAAACCCAGCCATTACTCCTCCATGGGAGGCAAAATCGGACTGGAATATCTTTAAGGGTCTGGCTAGGGATTTTACCGAGATGGCTAAGACTTATCTTAGTGAGCCAAGGGTAGATGTGGTTGCTGCTCCACTTTTGCATGACTCTCCTGATGAGTTAGCGCAACCATATGGCAAGATACGGGATTGGAGCAAGGGTGAGGTTGAGGCTATCCCTGGTAAGACCATGCCAAAACTTGTGCCTGTAGAGAGAGACTATACCCAAGTTTATGAGAAGTTCACTTCTCTAGGTCCTCTTGCAGAGAAAAACCCTATTGGTTTCCATGGGCTTGGTTGGTCTGGAAAAGAGGAATATGAGAAGCTAAAGAGCATTCTTGGTGTTGCTGAGTCAGGTGTTGGCAAGGGAAGGCCAAAAATTGAAGAGGATAGGGATGCTGCTGAAATTATCCTGACACTGTCTAGTGCAACTAATGGCAGTATGGCAGTTAAGGCCTGGGAAGCTGAAGAGAAAAAGACAGGACTTAAGCTTAGAGATATTGCTGAGGATAGAGCAGCAGAACACTTTACTCTAGCTAATATTACTGCTCAACCCAAGAAGGTTATCTCTTCACCTATTTTTAGTGGTTACAACAAGGGTGAACGTAAGTATTCACCATTTACAACCAATATAGATAAGATGGTACCTTTTAGAACTTTAACAGGTAGGCAGCAGTTCTATGTGGATCATGAACTTCTGTTGAACTTTGGTGAGGCTTTGCCGGTATATAAGCCTGTTCTACCCCATGTACCGTTTAATAAGGTGGAGAATCAGCCTGCTAGTGAGGGTAAAGAGATAACATTGCAGTATCTGACACCACATGGTAAGTGGAATATCCACAGTACCTATGGTGATAATCTGCATATGTTAACGCTGTTCCGTGGTGGTCCACATGTGTGGATTAACAAGGATGATGCAGCTGAGATCGATGCTGATGATAATGACTGGTTAGAGGTGTATAACCGTAATGGTGTTGTTGTGGCAAAAGCAGTTGTTAGTCACAGGATTCCAAGGGGCATGGCTTTTATGTATCATGCTCAGGACAAACACATTAATGTACCTGGTTCCAAGATTACTAATACTCGTGGTGGTACCCATAATAGTCCGACAAGGATTCACTTAAAGCCAACTCATGTTATTGGTGGTTATGCTCAGTTGAGTTATGGGTTTAACTATTATGGACCTACTGGTAACCAGAGGGATCTATCTGTTGTTGTCCGCAAGTTAAAGGAGGTGTCCTGGCTTGAAGATTAAGGCCCAAGTAGCTATGGTGATGAACCTCGATAAGTGTATTGGTTGTCATACCTGTAGTGTGACCTGTAAGAATACGTGGACTAACCGCAAGGGTGCGGAATATATGTGGTTTAACAATGTTGAGACAAAACCTGGTATTGGTTACCCCAAGGAGTGGGAGAATCAGGAGAAGTATCGGGGTGGCTGGCAGTTAAAGAAAGGGAAGCTTGAGCTAAAGGCTGGAGGAAAGCTTGAGAAGCTGGCTCAAATCTTCCATAATCCAGATCTGCCAACTATTGATGATTACTATGAACCTTGGAACTATGATTATGAGACTTTAACTAATAGTCCGGGAAGAAAGCATCAACCTGTGGCCAGGTCCCATTCCATCATTACTGGAGAAAAGATTGATCTGGAGTGGGGTCCTAACTGGGAGGATGACTTGGCTGGCGGGCATATTACCGGTCCTAAGGATCCTAATTTGGCAGCTATGGAGGAATCTGTTCGCTTTGAGTTTGAGCAGGCCTTTATGATGCATTTACCAAGGATGTGTGAGCATTGTCTTAATCCTGCTTGTGTGGCTTCCTGTCCTTCTGGAGCTATGTACAAGAGGGATGAAGATGGGATTGTTCTTGTTGACCAGGAGGCCTGTAGAGGTTGGCGTTTCTGTGTTTCTGGTTGTCCTTATAAGAAAGTATATTTCAACTGGGATACTAATAAGGCTGAGAAGTGTACTTTCTGCTATCCAAGGATTGAAGCGGGACTGCCTACTGTTTGTGCAGAGAGCTGTACAGGTCGTCTAAGGTATATAGGTATTTTGCTTTATGATGCTGATAGGGTAGCTGAGGTTGCTAATACTGCTGATGAAAAGGATCTATATGGAGCTCACTTAGATTTGTTCTTAGATCCAAATGATCCAGAGATTATTGCCAAAGCTAAAGAGGATGGTATTTCTGAGGAGTGGCTTAATGCCGCTAGAAAGTCTCCTGTATATAAGTTGGCTGTTGAGTATAAAGTGGCTTTACCGCTGCATCCTGAATATCGGACGTTACCAATGGTTTGGTATGTACCACCCTTAAGTCCGGTGATGAATCTCTTTGAGGGTCAGGGTAGTATCTATAATGCGGATGAGATTTTCCCGGCTCTTGATGAAATGAGGATTCCCATTCAGTATCTGGCTAATATGTTAACTGCCGGAGATGGAGATGTGGTTCGGGATGTCTTAAAGAAGCTTGTAGCCATGAGAAGCTATATGAGATCAGTTACTGTGGGTAAAGAGGCTAATAGCAGGGCGCTTGAGGATACTGGTCTGACTGAGAAGGCAGTCAGTGAGATGTATCAGCTATTAGCTATTGCCAAATATGAAGACCGCTTTGTTGTACCTCCTTCAAAGAGAGAAGAGTTCTCTAATGTTTATGCTGAACAGGGAAGTGCAGGTTTTGAGTTTAGTGAGGCCTGTAATACCTGTACTACTGGCTATAGTGGTGATAACAAGGATTTCTTCTTGCAGTTAGGAGTACACAACGATGAATGAAAGTAGGAGGGTATTCCGACTTACTTCTCTCTTGTTATTGTATCCTGATTCGGAATGGTTAGACCTTTTAGAGTTACAGACTGTGGTAGAAGGACTTGAAGATGAGGATATAAGGAGTCACTTGCGGGCTTTCTTAGATTATCTCAAAGGCAATGAATTAGATCAGTTGATTGAACAGTATGTGAACACCTTTGATTTTAGTGGTGAGGGTAGCTTGTATTTGACTTATGCCAGTTATTCTGAACAAAGAGAGAGGGGAGCAGCATTATTATCCCTTAAGGAACTCTATTCAGAAACTGGTCTAGAGATGGATACTGATGAGCTACCCGATTACCTACCGGTATTTTTGGAGTTTGCTTCCATAGCTCCCGATGGTGTTTTGGAGACTGTTTTAAGAGAGCGGCGTCAGGCTATACAGGGTATGGCTGATAAACTGCAAGAGCAGAGTAGTCCCTATAGTTCTGTGCTTTCAGCATGTTTGCTAGCAATAGATCTTATGGTAGGGGGAGGTTTACAATGAACTTTTGGAGTCAATTCTGGTGGGTGATATTCCCGTATTTGATGTTGGCTACATTTGTGGTTGGCCATATATACAGATACAATACGGATCAATATGGCTGGACAGCAAAATCTAGTGAGTTTTTGGAAAAAGAGAAACTTAAGTGGGGTAGTATTCTCTTTCACTATGGCCTATTGCTTGTCTTTGGTGGTCATGTGGTAGGTTTGTTAGTTCCTAAAGAGTGGATTGCGGCTTTAGGTATCTCTGATGAGTTGTACCATACGTTTGCCATGTTTGCTGGAGGTACTTCAGGTCTTATTACTCTAACTGGTTTATTAATCTTGCTTTTCCGCAGGGTGAATGTTAAGAGGGTTAGAGTGACAAGCAGCATTAGTGACTTTGTTATTGCCGGGCTGCTCTTGATTGTGGTTGGTCTTGGTGTGTATAACAGTCTGACGTTTAATTTTCTGTCACCTGCAAGTTCTGACTATCGTGAGACTATAGCTCCATGGTTAAGGGGTTTGATAGTCTTTAGACCGGATGCTTCTTTAATGGAGGGAGTACCAATTTCTCGTCAGTTGCATACCTTAGCTGCATTTGGTATTCTCGGTATTTGGCCTTTTACTAGGCTTGTGCATGTCTGGAGTGTTCCCTATGAATATCTTCAAAGAAGTTACATTATCTATCGTAGTAGGCGAAAAAAGGGGCATACTGATTTAAGGAAGGCTGCTTAGTCCTGGAGGTGTAATTTGAATGATTAAGGCTGAAAATAGAGCATTAATTCTGGCAACTGTCGGTATGGCAGCAGCGTTTGTGGTCTGGGGAGTTATGGCTCCCCTGGCCAGCCAATTACAGCAGGTTTATGAATTGTCTAATACCCAGATAAGTATTTTATTGGCCACGCCGGTTGTTCTAGGAGCTATTTTAAGAATTCCAATGGGGTTATTGACAGATCGTTTTGGTGGTAGGGTTGTTTATACCTTCTTGTTTTTGTTCCTGGTCATTCCCCTATTGTTCCTTGGATTATCCCAGAGTTTTAGTAGTTTGTTGTTCTGGGCTTTTTGGTTAGGTTTTGCCGGAACTTCTTTCGCAGTGTCTATTGCTTATGTCACCAGGTGGTTTCCTCCTGAGAATCAGGGTCTTGTTTTGGGAATTGCTGGTCTTGGTAATTTGGGTATCTCTATAGCTAATTTTGGTATACCAAAGTTAGCAGAAAGAATGGAAATTGGTCAAATTTTCTGGTCACTGATACCTTTAGTGTTAGTTATGGCGGTTGTTATGTGGATTTGGGCGGGTAAGGAGCCAAGGGCTGCTAAACCCAAGTCCATTTCAGGGAACCTTAAAGTGATGAAGGAAGAGCGAATGGTATGGATTTTAAGCTTCTTCTATTTCCTTACTTTTGGTGGGTTTGTGGCTTTTTCCTTGTATCTGCCAAAGTTATATATAGATCTTTTTGAGCTAACTAAGGCTGATGCTGGTTTGCGTGCAGCAACTTTTGGTTTGATTGCTACTGCTGCTCGACCAGTTGGTGGTTATCTAGCAGACAAGTATGGTGGCAAACAGATACTGAACTTTGTTTTTGCTGTGGCACTGGGTATTGCAATTGCTTTGTTATTCCCGCTTGATTTATTGACCTTAACTACCCTGAGTTTTATTCTAGCCATCTTTCTTGGCCTAGGTAATGGGGCGGTATTTAAACTGGTTGCGCAGTATTTCCCGGAGAATACCGGTCTTGTCACAGGTATTGTTGGTGCTGCAGGTGGGTTAGGTGGTTTCTTCCCACCACTGGTTATGGGATTAAGCAAGGACTATCTTGACTCGTATATCCTTGGTTTTGGGTTATTAGCTCTATATGCCCTTGGTGCTTTTCTTACTAACATAGTTCTGTTACGTAAAGAGAGGGCTTGAAGTTTGGGCCCCTACAGATTCTGTGGGGGCTCTTGATATTTAATAAAGGTTTTTACTAGATGGGGATCTAGGGCTGTACCCATCAGAGACTCAAGAGTATTGATTGCTTCTTGATGGCTAAGAGCTTTACGATATGGTCTTGGGCTCAAAAGAGCATCATAGGTATCAGCAATACTGATGATTCTTGAAGTTAAGGGAATCTCATCTGCCTTTAAGGCAGATGGATATCCTGAACCATCAAAATGTTCGTGATGATAGCGGATGGTATCTAGAATATCCTCATTTAGGACAAATGACTGGATCATGGCTTCACCGACTTCGGGATGTCTGGTTATCTGTTCTCTTTCAGGGAAAGTTAGTCTATCCGGTTTATTAAGTGTTGACGGTGTTACTGCTATTAATCCAACATCGTGTAAGAGAGCTGCATGGACCACAGTATCTTGTAATATATCATCTAGCTTGAGTTCTTGAGAGATAATCAGGGCGTAGTGAGCTACCCTTTGGGCATGTCCTATTCTCCAGGTATCTATTCTTTCAAGCATGTCTATCATGTCAAGGAGTGAGGTTAAGTATCTTAGTTTGAGTTCTTCTCTGTCTCCAAAAGCTCTTTTTGGGGTTGATGGTGTACTCTCGATAATGTTAAAGAGAATGGCTGTTTGGTTTAAACCTTGGCTATCACTAACTTCACTAAAATACATTGAAGCTTTATTAAGATATCTAATAGCTGAGTTTCGATGGCCACTATAGATGTATAGCTGGGCAAAGAGAAGGGTCAGTTTAGCCATTGTAGATTTTCTGATTTCTAATGGTGTTGTAAGCTGAACATTAAGAGCACGGTCAGCATAGTTTACTGCCTCGCTATAGTTTCCTTTGCTATATGCTAGTCGAGCTAGCTCTGCATAGCAGTCTGCAAGAATATCTAGCCTATTACTTCTAGCAGCAAGGAGTATTGCACTAGCTAGCGCAGATTGGGCGTTTACGTATTGGTTTTTGTTGATGTAGATGCTTGATAGGCATACCATACCTTCAGCAATCCTTTCAAAGTGTCCAAGGTGATAGGCATATTTTAGTGCTAAGGAACAGTATTTATATGCTGTTTTCCATTGTTGTTGCTGTATGGCTATGTTGGCTTGCAAGAGATAGAGCTTGCTTAAGGAATCCTTTTCCAGTGGCAATTTATTGGCTAGTTCTCTGGCTCTATCACTATGCTGCTTAGCCTTAAGTGTCTGCCCTGTTAGAAGGTGAATTCTGCCTATGCCGATAGTGGCGACAAGTTCTACAGCTTTGTCTTCACAATTATTAAGGGGAATATGGAAATATTGCCTGGCATCATCATAAAGGTGCAGGGAAAGACTCAGTTCTCCAAGTAGGTTTGCAGACATATAAAAGTCTTTGGATGTATTTGGACTATTGTGGTGCCAGTCAAGTAGTTGTTCTTGGGCTGCAGCATATAGCTGTTTTGAGAGGTAGAAATTGATTAGTTTGTTCACTTCTTCTGTCTCTCCTTAATTGTTGTCCTAATCAGTTCTAGTTAGCAAAGAGGTTGTCCTGCTATCCATCAGAAAACTGTTATGGCAAAAGAAGGTTTTGGTTTTATTGTATTTTAGATAGAAGTATGTTAGAATTTCTAGAGCCCTAAATTGGGCAGTTTTATGTTATAATGAAGAGTATGATTATGAAGTTAGGAGGAGCCTAATGAAGGGAACCAAGATGTTCCGCAGCATAACATTCTATTTGCTGCTTTTTCTTCTGTCAATATCCCTTGTCAATTACCTGCAGTTACAGTATAACGAGCCGAATCAGATCTATTATAGTACTTTCCTTAATTATGTAGATCAGAGGCAGATAGCTAGTGTAAAGGTTATGGGTGATACGCAGGTTAGCGGGGAGTTGAAGGATGGGACTAAGTTCCAGACAACGGTACCTTCAAATTCTAATGACATCTGGCATACTTTAAGGACCCAAGGTGTGCAAGTTGAAATGCAGCAGGATACAGGTCCTGCCTGGTATGTTTCTTTACTTTCAACTTTATTGCCGATTCTGTTGATTATTGGTGTATTTTTGTTTTTTATGCAACAGAGCCAGGGGTCTGGAAACAAGGTCATGCAGTTTGGTAAGAGTCGAGCTCGCATGCATACTGCGGATGAGAAACAGAAGGTAACATTTGCTGATGTTGCTGGTATTGATGAAGTCAAGGAAGAACTTGAAGAGGTTGTTGACTTTTTGAAGCATCCTAAGAGATATGCAGAGTTAGGTGCAAGAATTCCAAAAGGTGTTCTTCTCTTTGGTGCTCCTGGTACTGGTAAGACTTTGCTAGCACGAGCTGTTGCTGGTGAAGCAGGTGTACCGTTTTTTGATATCTCGGGTTCTGACTTTGTTGAGATGTTTGTCGGTGTCGGTGCTTCGCGTGTCCGTGATTTGTTTGATCAGGCCAAGAAGAATGCTCCCTGTATAGTCTTTATTGATGAGATTGATGCGGTTGGTAGGCAAAGGGGAGCAGGCTATGGTGGTGGTCATGATGAACGTGAACAGACATTGAATCAGCTGTTGGTTGAGATGGATGGCTTTGGGACTAATGAAGGAATTATTCTGATGGCAGCTACTAACAGACCTGATGTTCTGGATCCGGCATTGCTGCGTCCGGGCAGGTTTGACCGTCAGGTGGTTATTGACAAACCTGATCTTGGTGGTAGGGAAGCAATTCTGCGTGTTCATTCCAAGAATAAGCCTTTAGAAGATAATGTTGATTTGAGTGTTCTGGCTAGAAGGACTCCCGGTTTTACCGGTGCAGATATTGAGAATTTGGTAAATGAGGCTGCTTTACTAGCAGCAAGGCAGAAAAAGAGAACTATCGGTATGGAAGAGTTTGAACTCGCTATTGATAGGGTTCTCACAGGTGGTCCTGAGAAAAAGACAAGGGCCATTAATGAGAAAGAAAAGCAAACCATTGCTTATCATGAAGCAGGTCATGCCTTGATAGGTCATCTGTTACCGAATACTGATCCAGTACACAAGATTTCTATTATCCCTAGAGGATCTGCTCTTGGCTATACATTGCAACTACCTATTGAAGATCGGTATTTAGTCACCAAGGGTGAAATAGTCGATCGCATTGCAACCTATTTAGGTGGTCGTGCAGCTGAGGAGTTAGTCTTAGGTGAGATTTCCACCGGAGCACATGATGATTTGGAGAAGGCCACCAAACTTGTTAGAAGGATGATTACTGAGTTTGGTATGTCTGAGAAGCTGGGACCAAGAACTTTTGGTAGCAAGCAGGATAACCCGTTTTTGGGTAGGGATATAGCAAGAGAAAGAGATTACAGCGAAGAGGTTGCTGCTGCGATTGACCGTGAGGTTAGTGAGCAAATTGCTAATAGCTATAACATCGTTAAGGATATGCTGATTGAGCATCGGGGAGCCTTAGATGAGATAGCTAAGCAGCTCATTGAAAAAGAGTCGCTAGAAGGCAAGGACCTAGATACAATTCTAGAAAAAGTTGATGGTGTAGCTTAAAGAGAAGAGCCTGGCAAAAGCCGGGCTCTTGTTATATCCTTATGAACCTGATATTCTAGAGATAATTTATCCTGGAGTGGGGGAAGGGGCATGACAAGGGTATATACAGGTCTGATTCTGACTACGATTTTCTGGGGAGGTTCTTTTGTCTCGGCTAAAGTTTTGGTTGATACTATTCCTCCTCTAACCTCAGCTTCTGTTCGATTTTTGCTGGCATCTCTATTCTTGCTAGGGTTTGTCTTGTGGAAAAGGGAATGGCGTTGGCCAAGGAAACGGGATTGGTCTAAGTTTGTTGTTTTGGGGCTAACAGGTATCTATGGCTACAATATCTTTTTCTTTTACGGTGTGCAGTTAAATCCTGCTGGTGAAAGTGCTTTGGTTGTTGCTCTAAACCCTATTGTTGTAGCTATAATTTCGGTGATTGTCTTAAAAGAACGTTTAAATATTCTGCAAGGTATGGGGATAGCTATTTCATTTTTTGGTGCGATGCTTGTATTAACTAAGGGTGGTATGTTTAACGGAATGTTCACTGGGTTAAGGGTTGAACAAAGTATTCTTTTTGGAGCGGTTCTATGCTGGGCCATATATACGATTGTTGGTAAGAAAGTCATGGAGGAATATAGTCCTTTGTTAACTACCACTTTGGCTGCTATTGTGGGTAGTCTTTTTCTCTGGCCTACCATGCTAATGGTTGATGGGTTTGGCTATATGAAGCAGGCGGGCTTGTTAGAGTGGTCTTTGATTGTGTTTCTCGCTGTCTTTGTTACTGTGCTTGGGTTTGTTTGGTATTATGAGGGTGTTCGTAGTATTGGTGCTGGTAGAGCAGCAGTATTTATCAATATAGTCCCTATTTCAGCTTTGCTTTTCTCTGTAGTTTTCCTTAATGAAGTGTTTGGCTGGTTACAGTTAGTTGGAGGTTTGCTGGTAATCACCGGGGTCTATATTACCACCAAAGGCAGGGTTCTCATGGATAGGATTCATAGTTGTCGGATAGTGGAGCAAAATTAAGAATATCGACGATATTTGTCGTCTCGTTAAGGAATATTAAGATTGTGTCGAAACGTGGAAAGCGTTCGACAAATGGCAGGAAAGAGGATTTGTATCGGAGTATTAATTGGCAGCAAGTTATCACCGGAAGGAAGAATGAGGAAGGGGTAGTCTGTTGCCAAAGAGGATTCTTGTTGTTGATGATGAGGTACACATTCGTTATCTACTGACCGTTGCGCTTGAAGAGCTGGGTTACCAAGTATTGACTGCCGGGGATGGGTTCAAGGCTGTTGAGATATACGAACAGCGACCAGTCGATCTTGTTATTCTAGATTGGATTCTTCCAGGGATGAAGGGTATAGAGGTGCTTAAACGTATACGGGAGATTCCAACTATTAAACAGATACCAGTTTTAATGATTAGCGCATATACTGATCCGGTTGAGGTTGCTATGCACCAACCTGATACGGATTTTTTGCAAAAACCTTTTGATATCAGAGAGTTGCGAGAAAAGGTGGACCATCTGTTAAAGGGTATTTGCCAAACGAGGAGTTCAGCTTGAAGAAGTGCCCTGGCTATATGTCAGGGCTTCTTCTTTGCAGGAATTTGTCTATTTGATGAAGAAAGATATTGTATATTGTTATATAGGGGGCATGATGACCATGGTAACCCCAGATGATAAGACTAGAGCAATTCAAAGGGCTGTTGATGGGGGAGTTGAACCGGAGGCAAAGGAGATAATTAGGGAGATTTATCTGGCTTTGCAGGAGAAGGGTTATGATCCAGTCAGACAAATTGCTCATTATCTTTTGACTGGTGAGCCTGCATATATTACGGCTCACAGGAATGCTAGGGCTCTGGTAAGGAAATTAGAAAGAGATGAAGTCTTAGAAGAATTAGTAAGGAATTATCTTAAGAGTCTTTAGGCAGCAAAATGGCTGTCTTCACACTGCCAAAACTGTATTTGACCTTCCCGCCACTTATAGTGGCGGGATTTCTTCAGTTATGTCTTTAGTTTTGGAGTGTCGCCTTGTACAGTAACCCATACGTCTCCATTTTTAGGGTTTGATACTTATGAGCAGTAATATCTCTCATGCCGGTTATCTCTAATTATTCAGTTAATCCTTCTGTAAGCTCTCTAATCTTGAGTATAGAATTGTCATTGAATGTATTAAATCTACTTTCTTTCTCAGGTTCATTTCAATTAAGGGTTTCTTAGCGACTTCTTTTAAAGCCATGCTTGTTAGGTTGTGGGTAATTTAGGTCTAAATTGACCATGTTTTTCAATGAATAGGTGATAGGCTCATCAGCCCCGGCTGTCTTTTTGTTATGCATAAATTTCGCTATTACACAAATACTAACAGCGACAGATTGAGCTAGGGGTGAAAAAGATGAAGGCAACAGGAGTCGTACGTCGTATTGATGATCTTGGTCGTATCGTGATTCCTATTGAGATCAGGAGAACAATGAAAATTAGGGATGGTGACCCCTTAGAAATCTTTGTTGAGCGTAATGGTGAGGTGATTCTTAAGAAGTATTCAGCCATTGCTGATTTAGGTGAGTTTGCTCAGGGCATTGCTGAGTCCTTGTATGAAGCAAGCCAGAAGATTGTGCTGGTGGGTGATCGTGACGAAATTGTTGCTGTTGCGGGAGTGCCAGAAAGAGAGTACAAGGAGAAGAATCTTGGTCCTGTTGTTCTAAAGGCCATGGACGGTAGGCAGATTTATCGGTTTAAGGGAGACAAACATAATCATGAGGGTTCTCTGGTTGGGGATTATGATACCTGCCAGTTTACTTCAGAGGTTATTATTCCGATAGTGGTTGCTGGTGATCCGGTTGGTGTTATCATTATTGCCAGCAGAGAAGGTGAGGAAACTGTCGGGGACTTAGAGGAAAAACTTGCTGAAACTGCAGCAGGGTTCCTTGCTAGACATATGGATGAGTAGGGAGGGCAACTCACCGGATTCTCGGTGAGTTGCTTTTTCTAGTGCTCGGGTATCAGGCTGAGTCCTTTACGTAGTCTGGCTGTTAGGGTAGCTACCGGATATTTTTGCAAAGAACGATAGAAGTTATGAAGAAGCAGGATTGGTGGAGTTACTTGTTCCATACCTGCTTTTCTGGCAATTTTCTTGAGGATTTGATTAATGTCTTTTGCCATAAGCTGTTTACCTTTCTCTGTGTGGAAGAGATAGGGGGATAGTGGCAGGCGTTCAAAGGCTACATAGCTGGCCAAGTGGTTAAGAGAGGGTTCTGATAGTCTGATTACTTGGTTGCTTTTCCTTGTTTGGAGCTCTCCTGTGAGGAAGTCTACATCAGTTATTTTCAGTTGCCTTATTGTGTTGACAAAGCAACCTTCATCTATGAGCAGGGCTAATATGGCAATATCTCTTCTAGAAAAGGCTTTTGTGGCTGTGCGAACAAGTCGTAGGATATCTTCATCTCTGAGTTGTGCTGTTCTAATTTCAATGTAAAGCATTTTTGAACCTCCTGTTCCTATTGTGTCTCCGTGCTTAATGTGTCATACTTCTATAAAGAAGGTTTGTATATTGGATTTGAGGAGGAAGATTTTTTTGAAGGCAGAGACTATTTTAAGAGCAATTGAGCACACAAATCTTAAGGCCACTACCACAGCAGCGGAGATTGAGCAGTTGTGTAAAGAGGCTATTGAGTATAGTTTTTTGGGGGTTTGTGTTAATCCTGTGCATGTTCCTCTTGCTAAGAAGATTTTAAGAGGGACTCCACAGAAGTTAGTAACTGTGGTTGGCTTTCCATTAGGTGCAAGTCTCCCTGAGATTAAGGCCGCTGAGGCAGCTAAAGCAGTTGAGCAGGGTGCAGATGAAATCGATATGGTTATTAACATTGGTGCCATTAAGGATGGCAACTGGGAATTAGTTGAAAGAGATATAGAGGCTGTGGTCAAGGCTTCTAAGGTTCCTGTTAAGGTCATTCTTGAGAACTGCTATCTAACAGAAGCCGAAAAGGTTAGAGCCTGTCAGGCTAGTGAAGCAGCTGGGGCCAAGTTTGTAAAGACTTCAACAGGTTTTGGTACAGGTGGAGCAACTATTGAAGATGTTGAATTGATGAGGAGAAATGTTCATACCAAGATTGGGGTTAAGGCCTCTGGTGGTGTAAAGACACTTGAGGATGTTATTGAATTTTTAAATAGTGGGGCAAACAGGATAGGTACTAGTTCTGGTGTCAGTATCGCTGATGAGTTAGCCAGAAACTTCTAAGGAGCAGACTAGTTCTGCTCTTTTTTTTCTACATAAAGATTTCCCTGGGTATCAAGTGTTGCTAGGAATATTTGATGGTAGTCTTTGACTCCCTGCTTTCCTAGTTCGTTTGTAAGCCAGGCCATATCAAGGTTCTGTCTTTTGAGTAGGTGTATATCCAATTTTCCATCCTCTATGAGGGTAGCAGGTAGACCCTCATATTGTGTTTCTATGCCCAAGTCCTTCGGACGTAGGGCTCTAAATTGGGATTTTGGGATAATGCTCAGTTTACCTGAGGTTTCTAAAATAGCGAATTCAACTTCATGGATGTTGATTATGTTTACCTGTCGCAATTGCGCTAAAAGGTCATCGATATTGTAGCGAAGTCTTTTTAGTTCCTTTTGATCTATTTTTCCGTTAGATATTACTATTGAGGGACTACCTGATGCCAGACGTCTTAGTTTTTGATTTTTCATGGTTAGCACTGCCAAGAGAATTTGTCCAATAACTAGGGTCACAACGGGAATAATTCCAGCCAGTAGAGGTTTTTCTGGGTTTTCTATGGCCAGTACAGCTGACTCGGCAATCATAATTGAAACCACAAAGTCAAAGGGAGAGAGGTGACTAATCTCTCTCTTTCCCATTATTCTTAAGGCAATTAAAAGGAATATGAAAAAGAAAACAGTTCTTAGAAATATCGTTAAGAGCATAGCTGATACCTCCTGAATATAGCTTCCCCGAATAAAGGAAAGTCATGACTTAGCAGGAATATGGAAAAGAATGGTAGAATATAGGTAAAAGATGGAAGGAGGTTAATAATGAAAAGGTTGCTATTTTTGCTTGTTGTCATGGCTTTAATCTTACTGATTGTGGGGGTGAGTGATAAAGAGGAGGAAGAGTTTTTGTTTTTGTATGTGGAGGAGATTAATTCTCATCTTCTAGTTGGACAACCGTTATCTCAGGTAGGTACAAGAGAGGAGAAAATGCTTAATGTTAATGGGTCTGGTGAAGTTTTTGTTTTACAGGAAATTAAGGCTTTTGATGAGTTAGTGGAGAGCAGGGGCTGGTTTGTCTCTTCAGGAGGTATTGTGAAGTTAACTGATGAGATTAATGTTCAGGGTATAGCGGAGGGAGAGCTAGTTGGTAATGTGGTTAATAATCTTGCGAGAATTAATGGATACAATCTTGAGATGATTGATGTTCAGGATGAAGAAATCGTTTTTGGGTTGGGAGAGTATGTGGTTAGGCTGGGCCTAGGTGAGATCTGGGGTATTGCTTTTATTTGGAATCAAGGAGATCTAGTGAAGATAACCACAGATGATGACTGGGAAGAGGAATTCTCTAGGGTCTGGGATGTTGATAGTGTTGTGACCATCCTGACTGTTATAAATTATGGTTTTTGGCAGTTAGGGGGGAGATAGTGTGTTGAAGACTCTTTTTTTGATACTGATACTGCTTTTTGGCTTGAGCGGAGTTTCCTATGCTGAGAGAGTACCGGTGGTTTTAGTGCATGGTCTGGGGTCAGATCCAGAAAAGACATGGGACACATTAATTAAAGAGTTTAGAAGTGCTGGTTATGAAAGGGATATAGACCTATTTGTTTTTGATTATTCTTATGTGGGTCATAATGACTTTGTCAGGTTAGCGGATAACGAGTTTGCAAGTTTTGTTGAAGATGTTAGTGCAGAAACTGGTTCTACTAAGATAGATATTGTGGCTCATAGTATGGGTGGGCTCATATCAAGAAGATATGCTGCTAACAATGAGGGGGTGCGGAACCTTGTGTTAGTTGCAGTTCCTAACAGAGGTTCTTTCCTTGCAGACTTCTGGTATGTTACTGAGCAAAAGACTACAGAGGAGAGTATGAGACGTAATGAGGGTCTTTATAGGAATATCCGGGATATAGATTTTAATGCTGGTATGGATACACATAGCTTTTCTAATTATATAGGTAAGAGATCTTTTGGTCTGCATGAACCCTTGTACCATAGGTTTGTTGTGGAGGATATCTTTTTTGTCTCACCAAAGGACAGGGGAGAGGCAAAAGAGTATGAGGAATGGCTAGAAATTAATTATCCTGATGAGCTCTATGCGGGTGAGTATTTTCTTAGTCATCTGTATAGTGGTGATGAAATTGGGGTGGGGTTGACTCCTCTATATTATGAGAAGGTGGCTATTGATACTGCTAAGTATCTTTATAGGCAGTTGTTGTCACCTTCTGAGGTATTGATTAGTGGTTTTGAGAAGGATATTGTGATAGGTCCAACTATCAAGGAGTCTATCATCTTAACTGCTAAGGAAAGGTTCTTATCTATTATAAAGGGTATGGGGGAACGATGGCTTAAGGGAACTTTTCTGAATACTAGTCTTAAGTGGAGTTTGGACTGGTTAGGTCTTTCCTCTACTGTTGGTCTAGAGAGACTTGTTAGAGAGACTTTTTTCTTGTATGAGAATGGAGAAGAGAGCTTAGCCAACTTAACTTTAGCAGAGTTAAATGGTGTCGATAAGGGAGAAACCCGTTATGTATCGATTCTTGGGGAGACCCCTAATGTTTGGTCTCTTATAGGTGAGATAGGCAGCAATGATCTGGCTGTTGAACATGAATCCTCATGGTTGCCTTTAGGGTATAATGATTCTTTTAGGTTGTTTAATCGTTTCTTTGCTACTAACCACTCTTGGTTACTTAATGATAAGAGGGTAACTGGCCATATCATTAGGGAGTTGCAGTGGCCTCAGGCCACTATCATGAGCAAAAATGAAAGAGAGGTACTGCTTAGGCATAGTGAACCTGGATATCTAAGAATTGATAAGAGCCTTTATTCTCCTGATCGGGATTTAAGGGTTATAGCTAGTGAAGGTGTTCTTCTCTGGGTAATGGTGTATTCTGATGAATGGCAGATAGTTTCTGTGGGGGAAGAGGAGATAGTGGTTTCTGCAGAGTGGCTTAACTATGAACAATGGTTAGTTGGGCTACGTTTAGAAGGGGATGAACTGGATATTCTTAAGAATGACCAAGGAAAAAGGGTTTCAGTATCCATAGAGCAAGATAAAGAAATCAGTATTAAAGAAAAGGATGTTCCCATTATCAATGTCATTAGAAGATCTAAGTTGACAACTACCAAAAAAGAGAGTGAGTGGCGACATGCCTTTTGGGAGTGGGATTATGGTGATGGATACAAGGAAATCATCCATACTCAAGATGCTAAGATTAGTGTGGGGTATCAGTTTAGTAAAGAGGGTACTTATGAGGTAACTGCTGTCTCATATACAGAAGATGAAAGAGAAATTGTGCGTTTTACCTGGGAGGTAGAGGTAGAGGCTACGGGTTCTGAATATATTTTTCATGGATATACAGTTTTGCCCCCTTATGTGGAGATAAGTCTTGAAGGGCCAAAGAACTGGGTAACCGGGCTCCCTGCAGAGTATACGGTGAAGGCAAAAGTGGGAGAACCCCCCTTAGGAGAAGTTGTGGAACTTAGTTATCATCCTGGGGAGCGTTTTGTAGTGGTCTGGGAAAGACCGGGTGAGTTTCAGATTCAGGGTGGTATTACTGTTAAGGTTAGCTATATTCTTGGGGATAGAAAACGAACATACTATCACACGTATATTGTTGAAGATGATGTAACTGTTTATGCAACTTCTCAGTAGGGTTATACCCCTATGGAATACCCATAGGGGTATAACTTTTGAGCCAGGTGGAGTATAATACAGGGTAGAAGGGGTGTGGTTATACTGGAAGCAAATATGACAGTGGCTTTTGCTTTTCTGGCAGGGTTGGTATCCTTTTTATCACCCTGTGTTATTCCTCTGGTACCTACATATATCACGTACTTGACTGGCAGTAGTGTGGTGGAGTTGACTGAGGAGAAGGTAGATTCTGAGATTCGTAGACGAATAATTGTGAATTCACTGGCATTTATTCTTGGGTTTTCTCTGGTTTTTATCAGTTTTGGTTTGACTGCTAGCTTTTTGGGACAGTTTTTGACTGGTCATCAGACGCTGATAAGGAAGATTAGTGGTATCATTGTTATTATCTTTGGTTTAAGTATGATGGGTGTATTTAAGTTTTCTTTTCTGGAGAGGGAAGCAAAGTTAAGTTATAATCCTTCAGGGAAGACCGGCGTTTGGAATTCTCTGGCTATCGGGGCTGTTTTTTCTGCTGGTTGGACTCCTTGTATAGGTCCAATTCTCAGTTCTATTTTGATACTAGCTGGCAATAGTGAGACTTTGTTGATGGGTGCTATACTGTTAGCAGCATATTCTCTAGGGTTGGGTTTACCATTCTTTGCGACTGCTTTGGCTCTGAATCGTTTTATGAAGTTTATGCCTAGGTTGAATAAGTACATGGGAAAGATACGGATATTAAGTGGGATTCTCTTAATTGTTGTAGGGATTATGATCTATCAGAACTATTTCTTGCGTCTGAGTGGGCTACTGAATTGGAGTTTCTAAGAGAGGGTGAAGTTTTTGCATTCCTTTAAGTATGTGGCTGTTATAGTTGTTGCTATTTTTATCATTTTTGCTGTTATGAGTGATCAGGGTGAGGAAGGTAGTACTGTAGGTAAGACTGCTTATGATTTTACGCTATTTGATCTTGAGGGTAATGAGGTTAGATTATCTGATTTTCGGGGTAAGGTTGTTTATATTAACTACTGGGCTACTTGGTGTGTGCATTGTAAGACGGAGATGCCAGCTATGGAAGTACTATACCGGGAGCTAGGTGATGATCTTGTTATTCTAGCTGTAAATGTCCAGGAGAGAAGGGCAGTGGTTGATAATTTTCTGGTTGATAAGGACTATACCTACCCGATTCTTCTGGATGAAAAGGGAGAGGTTATGGAGTTATATAATGTAAGGGGTATTCCGACTAATATTTTTGTGGATGGTGAGGGTCGCATCTGTTCACGGTATAACGGAGCGATTAGCCTTGAGATGATGAAGCAGGCAGTTAATGAAGCTGATGATGGTTGTTAGGGCAGAATACAATCTGCCTTTTTTTTCTTTAGGTTTGTGAAAATATTAACAAGAGAAAGGGGATAGAAGGATGTATTTTTTGGAATAATACAGTAACTGAAGGTAGGTGGTAGGGGTGAGAAGAAGGCGACGGTCAATAATATTCCTCGTTGTTGCTCTTTCTGCGGTGGTTTATCTAATGTATACAGCTTTTGCTGGAGGGTCTACATACTACCTTACTATGGCTGAATTCTGGGAGGCTGAGAGTAGGGAAGGGGCCTTACGGGTTAGTGGTCAGGTCTATCCTGGAAGTATTGAATGGGATAAGGAACAGAAGGTATTACGCTTTGCAATCTATTCTGAAGAAACAGAACCATTGTGGGTTGAGTATAAGGGTGTGAGGCCGGACATGTTGTTTGATGATGTTGAAGTTATAGTTGAAGGCAGGCTATCGGGTACTGTTTTTGAGGCTCGGACTGTACTGGTTAAGTGCCCATCAAAGTTTGAGGTGGATGGAGGGTTTTGATTATGGGTGATATTGGTCAGACATTGCTATGGTTATCTGTGGCAGTTGCAATTTATCTGGGATTTTCTCTGAGGGATCCGGATAGGGATGTAAGAAGGCTGGTTTTGCTGGTTTTTGGTCTGGTTAGTGGAGCTGTTGTTGTGCTGTTGGTGGCTTTAGTAAGGGATGATTTTAGTTTGCTTTATGTCGCTTCATATTCTCAGACTTCGTTGCCGGTTTTGTATAAGTTGACTGCTTGGTGGGCAGGTCAGGCAGGGTCTTTGCTATTCTGGCTCTGGTTGCTTGTCCTCTATATGGTTGCTTTTGCTTATACCTATCCTCAAGGGAATGTATATAGGTATGCTCTGGGGGTTATGTTGGGGGTTAAGTTGTTCTTTGCTCTTTTAGTAATTAATCTTGTATCTCCTTTTATTACTTTAAGCAGGGTACCTGTAGATGGTGTTGGTCTTAATCCAATGTTACAGGATCCTGGCATGGTTATTCATCCCTTGTTTTTGTATCTAGGTTTTGTCGGGTTTACTATACCTTTTGCATTGACAGTTGCTGCATTGGTAAACAAAGAGTTCTCTAAGGATTGGTATAGGGCTGTACGGAAGTGGAGTCTCTGGGCTTGGTTGATGCTTACCATGGGTATCATTAAGGGTGGTGAGTGGGCCTATCTGGAGCTTGGTTGGGGTGGGTATTGGGCCTGGGATCCGGTAGAGAATGCTTCTTTGATTCCCTGGTTAACGGCTACAGCCTATCTACATTCACTGATGTTGAAGGAAAAGAAGGGTATGTTTAGGTTTTGGACTGTTGCATTGATTATGTTTACTTTTTTTCTCACTATTTTCGCTACTTTCCTGACTCGTAGTGGTATGTTTGCTTCTGTTCACAGTTTTGCTGAATCCAATCTGGGTCCTGTTTTGCTTGCTTTTCTTGGGGTTGTTCTGGCAGGCATAATCTATCTTTTGTTTGAGTCTTTGGGTTTTCTTAAAGATGAGCGGGAGATTGTTTCATACTGGTCTAAAGAGGGTATGTTCTGGTTAAATATTTTCCTGTTTGTTGCTTTGGCAGTTGCGGTAATGGTGGGTACGTTGATGCCTGTTCTGGGTGGGTTCTTTTTAGATGAAGAGATTGTTGTAAGTGTTGAGTATTTTGAAAGGGTTAGTGGACCATTGTTTCTGGCTGTGCTTCTGGTAATGGGGATAGCTCCTTTAATTAGTTGGTATAAGGGGAGTTTTGAGAATTTTAGGGCTCAGCTTTTGTTACCAACTTTGTTGGGGATTGCGGCTATGTTTGTTAGTGTTTTTATGGGTCTTAAAGAGATTGGAGTTATCGCTGGTATTGGTATTGCAGTTTTTGCTTTAGTGGGCATCTTATCAGAGTTAGTAAAGATTGGACTGTATCGCAAAAGAGCAACGGGTAAGGTCGATTTATCTGGTTTCTGGCGGATGCTAAATCGTAATCCACGAAGGTATGGTGGCCATATGGTCCATCTGGGGATAGTCATAATGGGACTTGGTATTCTTGCTTCATCCTATTTTGAACATGAAGAGATTTATACAATCACCGTCGGTGAAGAGATGGAGATAGGAAAGTATAGCTTGCTGTATCCAGGTTTGTTTGAAGATTGGCGTGATGAGGTTGGGGTTGTCTATACTGATCTTGTTGTTAGTGTGGATGGAAAGGACCTAGGTATTCTTAGACCTTCTCGAGAGTATCATCCAGGCTGGTATGAAAGGAATGGTCCAACAACCGAGATAGCTGTTTATGGCAATGTGTTTCATGATCTTTATGTTATGCTAGCTGAATGGGAGGATTTTGGTAGACTCGCTACTTTCTCATTAAGACTCAATCCGATGGTTAGTTGGATCTGGGTTGGGGGATATTTTTTGGCCATTGGCACCCTCTTTGCTTTTTGGCCAAGACAGAGGAGTTATAGAAGGGGATCTCTGATGTTATCTAAGATAGATAACAAGGAGCAGTTTTTTAACAAAACTAGTTTATGTGAACATTGTAATAGCAAAATATATTCTTTGGAGCAGCGTTATTGTCAAGATTGTGGGCAATTGGTAGGGGGGAGAACTTTATGAGAACAGCTATTGCTATTCTGCTTCTAATCCTTTTAATGAGTCCTGTTGTTTCTAGTTCTGAACAATTGGTTGTTGAGGTTGAACATCAGTTTATTCAGATTCTAGGGGAGAATATTGAGGTCTTTCAGGTTATAAGGTTTGTGAACTATTCCAAGAACAGTGTTGATGAAGTATATATTGGTCTTTGGCCAGGCTATGTTGATGTTTCGTTCTTAGGTGGAAGACCCTATGGAGAAGTACAGGAGCTTGCGGGTGGGATTGTCTTAAGCGGAGAGATTCTTCCAGGTGATTCTTTGGATATAACTTTGATGTATTATCTGCCCTTGGAAGTCATGGGAGAATATTTAGGAAAAGAGATTAGATACTCTACTGATAACTTTTTTGTGCTGGTAGACAGTGGTCAGTTATCTTTACGAAATACCGAGTTGTTTGAGGCTGATTTAGTTAGTGATGGAAATGTCCTATGGCAGCAGTATTATGCTTTAAAGATACCTGCTGGGGAGACGGTGGGAATGGTTCTTGCTGAGGGAACTGGTATGGTGTTGGGCCCGGCTAACATAGCTTACAATCAGGAGTTACCTTTGTTAAATGCGTCGCACTGGGGTTTTTGGTTGTTTCTTTCAGGGCTGTTTATAGCTTTTGCTGTTCATACATACTGGCAAAAGTTCCATGGAAGTTTGGGTAGGGAACATGGCTATATTGATCTTAAGTATTCTGATGTGTCTGAGCTTAGGTCTTTACAGAAGGATCTAATGGCAAGGCTTCTTCTTTTAGAAGAAAAGTTTAGTACAGGCGAGTTGTCTTCTAGGAAGTATCGTGAAGAGAAGACCTTAAAGAGTTTTCTTGCAGAGGTTACTTTGGCAATAGAGCTTAAGGACTCCTAGGGAGGGGTTTTATGCTTTCTGTTAAGGGAGTTAGCAAGGGGTATGGGGGACAATTGGTCTTAGATAATATTAGCCTTGATATTCAGGAGGGTGAATTTTTAGCGATTATGGGAGCTAATGGGGCTGGCAAGAGCACTCTTTTGAAGATATTAGCTCTTCTTTTGAGGCCAAGTACAGGTAGGCTTTTGTATAAGGGGATGGAGGTAACTAGGGATAGAGAGAGCTATTACAGGAAGAGTCTTGGTTTTCTTGGGCATAATAGTTTTCTCTATGAAGAGTTGACGGCTTGGGATAATCTAATGTTTTATGGCCAGTTGTATGGAGTTAATGATATTGAGAGGCGAATAGAGGAATGGCTAGACCATATCAGGTTAATTGGTTTTGCTAGGGATCCTGTTAAGGTCTTTTCTAGAGGTATGCAACAGAGGTTGGCACTCTGTCGAGTGTTGCTTTTGCAGCCTGATGTTCTTTTATTAGATGAACCCTATACTGGTCTTGATGGTAACGGACAGGTGTTACTTGATAGTATACTAAAGAATTTTAGGAAAACTGTAGTGATGGTTTCCCATGATCTAGGAAAGAGCAAGGAGTTAGCAGATAGGATTGTCTTTATAGAGGAGGGGCGGCTAAACGGGTTAGACGGGAGGATCTTATGAGAACAGCCTTTTTAATAGCCAGAAAAGATCTTCAGGTTGAGCTGGCAAAAAAGAGCATGTTGACGGGGATGCTGATTTTTGCCTTGCTGGTTGTAGTGGTTTTTAGTGTCATTTTAGTGGATGGGGTAAGCTATTCTGTTTTTGCTGGGGTCCTATGGATAACTATATATTTCTCGGGTATTCTAGGGCTTAATAGGTCTTTTGGGGTTGAGAAGAACAATGATTGTCTGGCCGGTTTAATGCTAGCTCCTGTGGAGAGAGGTAGTATTTATCTTGGGAAGTTCTTGGCGAATCTGTTAGTTCTCCTAATATTGGAGATTGTTTTTGTGCCGTTGCTTTTCATGATGGTTAATTTGCAGTGGCAGGGACATATAGGACATTTGATGGTGTTGTTGTTTTTAGGCAGTTTTGGTTTTGCGGCTATTGGGACTTTTTTGGCTTATCTGGCTCTTTACACAAAGGCTAGTGATGTAATGTTACCTGTTTTGCTGTTTCCTGTGCTTTTGCCACTGGTTTTAGGTAGTGTTCAAGCTACAGGGATGATTCTAGAAGGTATTGATGAGGGGTTTCATAGCTGGGTGAAGTTGATTGTTGCTTATGACATCTTGTTTCTTGTTGTTCCTTATTTCTTGTTTGATTATCTAGTGGAGGTGTAGGTGATGATTCAGAGAGGGTTAGGGTTTTTGAGTTTGGTTGTTGTCTTGGTTGCTCTTTATATGGCTTTTGTATATACACCCCCTGACAGTTTTCAGGGAGATGTGATGAGGGTTTTTTATTTTCATGTGGCAGCTGCTTGGAATGCCTATTTGGCTTTCTTTGTAGTGTTTTTGAGCAGTATTGCTTTCTTGGTCTCTAAGAAGGAATTATATGATCAGTTAGCTGTTTCCTCAGCAGAGATCGGTGTCTTATTTACTAGTATTACTCTGGTGATGGGTTCTACCTGGTCAAGAGCTATCTGGGGGGCTTGGTGGGTCTGGGAACCTAGGTTAACAACTACTCTAATTCTCTGGTTCATTTATGTAGCATATTTGTTGATTCGTGCCTCTATAGAGACAAGGGAAAAGGGAGCAAGGTTTGCTGCCATGTTCGCTATTGTTGGTTTTGTCGATGTGCCGATTGTGCATTTGTCTGTCAGTTGGTGGAGGAGTGTACATCCTACTGTTATTAATACTGGTGGAACAATGGCAATGGCAGATGTCATGTTAAGGACTATGCTGATAGCGGTGGTGGGGTTTTCCTTGTTGTATGTGTACCTTGTTTTGTTCCGTTACCGGACCCAAGTGTTAACAGATACTTTAATAAAGTTTAAGAATGTAATGCGTGAGGTGAGATTATGATTAAAGGAATACTGGTGGTGTTAATGGTTTTAGTGATAAGTGGTATAGGTTATGCTGAGGATTTTAGTGGAGGGGGGAATAGCTTTTTTCTACAGCTGTTGTTCTTGGCATATTCACTTGCCTGGGTATTGATTATCTTTTATGTAGGTACGTTATATAACCGGCAGAAACGCTTAGAAGATGAATTGCGTTTTTTGATGAAACAGTATCAGGAGGATTAGTATTTTTCTTAATATGAGGGATAAATTTTCGTCAATAAAGTGAAGATTTTAACAATCCTTTCTGATACAATATATTTATATAAAGCTACTTAACAGGAGGGAGTTTACTTATGGCTAGAAAGAAAATCTCCATCATCGGTGCTGGTGCTACAGGAGCAACTACTGCACACTGGGTAGCAGCAAAGGAACTCGGAGACGTTGTAATTACGGATATCGTGGAGGGCATGCCTCAGGGTAAAGCCTTAGACCTCCTAGAAGCGGGTCCGATTGAGGGATTTGATGTGGATGTAATGGGTACTAATGATTATGCCGATATTGCTGATTCTGATATCGTAGTTATTACAGCTGGTATAGCTAGAAAACCCGGCATGTCTAGAGATGATCTTCTTAATGTGAACTTGAATGTTATGAAGAGTGCTAGTGAAGCTATAGTTAAGTATGCTCCAAATTCCACCGTTATTGTCCTCACCAATCCCGTTGATGTTATGACTTACGCTGTTTACAAACTTACTGGTTTTCCTAAGAACAGAGTTATGGGTCAGTCTGGTGTTCTTGATAGCACTAGGTTTAGAACCTTTATTGCCAAGGAATTGAATGTCTCTGTTAAAGATGTGTCTGCTATGGTTCTAGGGGGACATGGTGATTCTATGGTACCTTTGGTTAGGTATTCTTATGCTGGTGGCATTCCTATTGAGAAGCTAATGCCAAAGGATAGGATTGACGCTATTGTTGATAGGACTCGTAATGGTGGTGCAGAAATCGTCAATCTTTTGAAGACTGGTAGTGCCTATTATGCTCCCTCAGCAGCTATTACTGAGATGATTGAGGGTATTCTTAAGGATCAGAAGAGGATTCTCCCGGTTGCAGCTTATCTTGAAGGTGAATATGGTCATGAAGATGTTTTTGCGGGTGTACCGGTAATGTTAGGTGCTAATGGTATAGAGCAAATTATTGAATTAGATTTGATTTCTGAGGAATCAGAGGCCTTGGCTAAGTCTGTTGCTGATGTTAAGGAAAATCAGGCCAAGCTAAATATTTAGCACCAGGTATTAAGACCAGCAGGAAATAGAGAAATATTGGAGAATATTTTTTGATAAAGGAGGGTGCTGACCTGGTTGTGGCCAGGCCGGGAGCTGCTTTGAGAGAAATAGATGTGCAGATAGTTGCTGATGAAGTAGCGCGGATGGTTCAGGAAGCCAATTATGATCTGAACCAGGATGTTATTGATAGTCTGCATAAGGGGTTGGCTGGTGAAGAATCGCCGGCAGGACAGGAGATTTTGCGTCAGATAATCCAGAATGCAGAGATTGCTCATGGTGAGAGGGTGCCAATCTGTCAGGATACAGGGTTTGCCGTTATCTTTATGGAGATTGGTCAGGATGTACATTTTGTTGGGGGTAGTCTTGAGGAAGCTATTAATGCTGGTGTTGCCAGAGGCTATACAGAAGGATACTTAAGAAAATCGATTCTAAAGGATCCTTTAAAGGGTGGCAATACGGGGGATAATACTCCGGCTATTGTTCATTATGATATTGTTCCTGGGGATAAGGTCAAGATGAAGATTCTACCTAAAGGCGGGGGCAGCGAGAATATGAGTGCTGTGGGTATGTTAAAACCTGCTGATGGTGTGGAGGGTGTTAAGAGGTTTGTGTTGGATAGGGTAGCTCAGGCTGGTCCTAATCCCTGTCCACCCATTATTGTTGGGGTGGGGATTGGTGGCACCTTTGATAAGGTGGCATATTTGGCTAAGAAGGCTATTACTAGGCCTGTTGGGCAGTATCACTCTGATCCAGATATTAGGGCTTTAGAAGAGGAACTATTAAGCAAGGTTAATGATCTAGGTATTGGACCTCAGGGGCTTGGAGGAAGAACAACTGCTTTGTGGTTAGCTATTGAGACTCATCCAAGACATATTGCTTCTTTCCCCGTGGCTGTAAATATTCAGTGCCATGCGGCTAGACAGAAGGATATTATCATCTGAAAGGAGTTGACTGATTGTGGCTGAACATCGTTTACAGGTCCCGCTTGATGATGAGAGTGTGGCGAAATTGAAGGCGGGCGATAGAGTTTTCTTGACTGGTACTATCCTTACAGGTAGAGATACAGCTCACAAGCGGATGGTTGACCTCCTTTTACAGGGTGAGTCTTTGCCGTTTGATATTGATGGACAGGTAATATACTATGTTGGACCTTCACCTGCTAAGCCAGGAGATGTTATTGGTTCTGCAGGACCAACCACAAGTGGTAGGATGGATGCCTATACACCACTGTTAATTGAAAAGGGTCTTAGAGGTATGATTGGTAAGGGCTCTCGTAGTGCTGAAGTCAAGGAGGCTATGAAGACTCATAAGGCAGTATATTTTGCAGCAATTGGTGGAGCAGGGGCTTTGATTGCCAAGTCTATCAAGAAGGCTGAGGTTATTGCCTATGATGAACTGGGACCAGAGGCTGTCCGAAAGCTCTGGGTTGAGGATTTCCCGGTTATCGTAGTTAATGACATATATGGGAATGACCTTTATGAAGAAGGTGTAAAGGAGTATCGTAGGGCTTAAAATTGGGACGAAGGGGATGGATAGTGTGGCTGTAAGTAAGGAAGCTGCAGATGCGCTGAGAAAAGAGGCTTTGGATTTTCACAGGAAGTATCAAGGGAAGATTGAAGTTGTCAGTAAGGTGCCCTTAAGAGATAGTCATGATCTTAGTCTGGCATATACCCCCGGGGTTGCTGAACCTTGTCTTGATATCGCTGAGAACAAGGATCTGGCTTATGACTATACCTCTAAGAACAACCTTGTGGCGGTTGTTAGTGATGGTACGGCTGTTTTGGGTTTAGGTGATATTGGTCCTGAAGCCGCTATGCCAGTTATGGAGGGTAAGGCTGTTCTCTTTAAAGGTTTTGCTGATGTGGATGGTTTCCCCATCTGTTTGGATACTAAAGAGGTTGATAAGATCATTGAGATTGTAAAAGCGATGTCACCCACATTTGGTGGTATCAACCTTGAGGATATTTCTGCTCCCCGTTGTTTTGAGATTGAAGAGAGACTAAAAAAAGAAATTGATATTCCTGTGTTCCATGATGATCAGCATGGAACAGCTATTGTTGCTGCAGCTGCTTTAATTAACGCTCTAAAGGTTGTAGACAAGAAGATTGATGAGATTGAGGTAGTTGTTAATGGTGCCGGTGCTTCCGGTGTAGCTGTAACTAAGCTGATTATGGACATGGGTGTAAAGAATGTAATCTTGTGTGATACAAAAGGTGCCATTTATGAAGGCCGTCCCGAAGGGATGAATCCTTTCAAGGATGAGATGGCTAAAAAGACTAATCCGTTAAAGAAAAAGGGTAGTCTTGCCGATGTAATTAAGGGTACAGATGTCTTTATGGGTCTATCTGTGGCTGGAGCAGTAACTGTTGATATGGTAAAGAGCATGGCTGCTGATGCCATTATCATGGCGATGGCTAATCCAACTCCTGAGATTTATCCTGATGATGCTGAAGCTGGTGGAGCCAAGGTTATCTGTACAGGTAGATCAGATTTTCCAAATCAGATCAATAACGTGTTGGCTTTCCCTGGAGTTTTTAGAGGAGCACTAGATGTCAGAGCTCGGGATATCACTGAAGGTATGAAGATTGCTGCAGCCTATGCAATTGCCGAGCTTGTTTCTGAGGAGGAATTAGGTCCTGAGTATATTATCCCTTATCCATGGAATGAGTTAGTCGCACCTAGAGTAGCAGCTGCGGTAGCTAAGACTGCCATGGATGAAGGTGTAGCCAGAATAATGAGGGATCCAGCTGAAATTGAAAGAGAAACAATAGAGAGAGTAAAGAGGGTTAAGAAACACTCTGTCGAAATAAAATAAGGTTGAAGGTGGGAGTGCCGCTTTTCGCAGCGGCACTCCTCTGTAAATAGGTTTTAAGTCTTAGGAAGGGTGTGAAGATAAGCGTGAAACTCTATGAACACATGGCCAAAGAGTTGTTTGCTAAGTATGGGATTCCCATACCTAAAGGTAATGTGGCAATGAATGCAGACGAAGTTTACAAAGTTGCTGCAGAAATTGGTGCACCAGTGGCCGTTAAGTCCCAAGTCCTTATGGGTGGACGTGGTAAGGCTGGGGGAATTAAGTTTGCTGATGATGCAGAAGGGGCAAAGAAGGAAGCTGAAGCCCTTTTTGGCACAGAGCTCTTAGGTTACACAATCGATAGGCTCTTAGTAGAGGAAAAGCTTAATATCGAGAAGGAATTCTACCTAGGCATCACTGTTGATAATCAGGCGAAGAAACCTTTGTTGATTGCCTCTACCGAAGGTGGCGTAAATATCGAAGAAGTCCCGGAAAAACATATTGTAAAGATGCATATAGATCCTGTTTGGGGATTGTATCCATACCATACCAGGCAACTAATTGCTCGTTTAGGTTTGAGTGGTGCTGAAGCAAAGGGTGTAGCTGATATTGCTCTTAAGCTATACAAGTTGTTTAAGGATTATGATTCAGAGTTAATGGAGATTAATCCGTTAGTTATCTCAGGAGACCGGGTTATAGCAGCTGATGGTCGTGCTACAATTGATGATGATGCCATGTATCGTCATGCCGAGTTACCTAAGATTAGTGAATCTACTGAGCTTGAACAGAGGATTCAGGCCTTAGGTTTAGCTTATGTTGAGTTAGATGGCGATATTGCAGTTATGGCTAATGGTGCTGGTATCACCATGGCAACCATTGATGTTCTAGCTCAATATGGTGGTAAAGCGATGAATTTTCTCGATGCTGGTGGTGGAGCTAGTGTAGAACCCATGGCTCAGGCTATTGGTGCTTTAGTTTCCACTAATCCTAAAGCGATTCTGGTTAATATCTTTGGTGGCATTACTCGTTGTGATGATGTTGCTAATGCAATTATGACTGTTAAGAATCAGCAGGGTATTCCTGTACCTCTGGTAGTGCGTCTTGTAGGTACCAATGAGGCAGAGGGCGTAGAGATTCTAAAACAAAATGGCATTGATGCTTTCTCTTCTATGGAAGAAGCAGCAAAGAAAGCTGTAGAATTGGCCAGTGCAGGGGAGGGACAATAAATGGCTGTAATCATTGATGAAAAAACTAAGGTCCTGGTTCAGGGTATGACAGGAAATCAGGGACAGTTTCATACAAGGCAGATGCTGGACTATGGTTCAAGGATTGTAGCAGGTGCTTCTCCTGGCAGAGGTGGACAGACTGTCCATGGTGTGCCTGTGTATGACACTGTTCAGGAAGCTAAAGAGAAGCATGGAGCTAATGCATCTATTCTCTTTGTTCCTGCTCCTTTTGCCAAGGATGCCGCTTTTGAAGCCATGGATGCTGGTATTCAGACTGTAGTAGTTATTGCTGAGCATGTTCCTCTTCATGATGCCTTAGATATTCAGGCCTTTGCTAAAGAGAGAGGTGCGACTGTTGTTGGCCCTAACACTTTTGGTCTGATATCTCCAGGTAAGTGCAAGATTGGTATTATGCCTAACCAGATTTATAAGCCGGGACCCATCGGTATTGTTGCTCGCAGTGGTACCTTGAGTTATCAGATTGCTGACAACTTAAGTCAAAATGGTCTAGGTCAAACCACTGTTGTTGGTATGGGTGGCGATAGGGTTGTTGGTCTTTCTTTCATCGATGTTCTGCAGATGATGGAACAGGATGAGGAAACTGAAGCAGTAGTTTTAGTTGGTGAAATTGGTGGTACTGCTGAAGAAGAAGCAGCTGAGTATATTAAGGGCATGACTAAGCCTGTTGTCGCTTATCTAGCAGGTCGTCATGCACCTAAAGGTAAGAGGATGGGTCATGCTGGAGCTATTATTGAACGGGGAAGAGGTTCCTATGAGAGTAAGGTGAAAGCCTTAAATGCGGCTAATGTTGCGGTAGCTGAACTACCCTGGGAAATAGCTGACCTTGTTAAAAATGTAATGAAATAGTGATTGGGAGCACTCTAACTGAGTGCTCTCTTTAGTTTTAATCAGGATTGTCTTATGCTATAATCAAAGGGAGTTGATAATTTGTGAAGTAGCTAACAAAGGAGTTTACTATAAGTGAGTAAAGTTGTTGAAAGAAAAGATGAATATGTACATGAGCTTTTTAATTCCATAGCTGATCATTATGATTCGATGAATATGTTCATGACGGGTGGGCTCTGGAAATACTGGCAGTATCGCTTTACCAAGCTCCTAGGGGATATCTCAGGGAAACAGGTCTTAGATGTGGCCTGTGGTACCGGTGATCTCTCTTTAATTATGGCTAAAAGGGTTAATGATGGTGCAATTACCAGTCTTGATTTTGCTGAAGAAATGTTGGCTGTAGCTGAAAGAAAGATTGAACATCAGGGCTTTTCTGAGAGGGTAGAGTTGCTACATGGTGATGCTATGGCTCTACCTTTAGAAGATAACTCTTATGATCTTGCCACTATTGGTTTTGCCTTACGGAATGTAGCTGATGTCAGTACAGTTATTGGCGAGATGGCAAGAACTGTTAAGCCTGGTGGCCGAGTTATTAGTATAGAATTAAGTAAGCCTAAGAAGATGGTAGTTGCCAGACCATACTATTGGTATTTTGAAAATATTGTACCTCTAATGGGTAAATGGGCACAAAGAAGAGCTAAAGATCTTGATATGGCACCATATGCCTGGTTACCTGAGAGTCTTAAAGGTTTCCCTAATGCTGAAGAGTTGGCAGAGATATTTAGGGAAAATGGTTTGACATCGGTAAAATATTATCCTCTTACAGGAGGAATTGTTTGTTTACATGTAGGGACTAAACAGTAGGGGTTGAAATTGTGCACATCCTAGTTATTGGCCTTAATCACAATTCAGCACCATTGGAGATGCGAGAGCTTTTGGCTTTCTCAGTGGAGGAACAGGAGAGAGGCTTAAGTATCTTGCTTAAGAGTCATGAAGTTTATGAGGTAGCGTATTTGGCAACGTGTAATCGCACTGAGGTTTATGCTGCTGTAGGAGAGTTTAATCTGGCAGAACGGCATATCTTAGAGACTATTGCCAAACAGGCTCATTTGACTGTTGAAGAATTGTTACCTCATGTCTATATTCATCGTAACAGTATGGCGGCCTATCATCTCTTCAAAGTGGCTTCAGGGCTTGACTCAATGATTTTAGGAGAAACTCAGATTTTAGGGCAGGTAAAAGAGGCATATGGTGTCGCTACTAATGCGGGTAGTGTTGGGAAGTATCTACATGAGCTATTTAACAGAGCTTTAGCTGTAGCTAAAAGAGTTCATAGTGAAACAGCCATATCCCAGAATGCAGTATCTGTTAGTTATGCTGCTGTGGAGTTAACTAAAAAGGTTTTTGGTACTCTTAGAGAGCAGAGAGTTCTCTTGATTGGTGCAGGGGAGACTGCCGAGATTACCGCTCATAATCTTAGGGAGCAGGGAGTTGCTGGTATAACTGTTGTGAATAGGACTCTTGAGAAAGCTGAGAGACTGGCAGCTAAGTATCATGGTTCTGCAGGTTCCCTTACAGATCTAATGAGATGGCTGAGAGTTGCTGATATAGTTATTTCCTCTACTGGTTCTAGTGAGTATATCCTTACAGCAGAACAGTTAAAGGCTGTAATGAGGCAGAGGAAGCAGAGACCTCTGTTCTTGATTGATATTGCTGTTCCTAGAGATATTGATCCTGCAGGAGAAGCTATTGATCACCTGTTCCTGTATGATATAGATGACTTAAAGAATGTGGTTGAAGCCAATCTCAAGGAAAGGCAGAGAGAAGCTCGTAGAGCTGAGAAGATTCTTTTTAGCGAACAAGAAGCCTATAAGCAGTGGTTAAATTCTCAGGTAGCTATCCCTGTTATTAAGGAGCTGCGTCATGAAGCAGAAGCTTTAAGGAAATTAGAACTAGATAAGGCCTTGAACCGATTAGGGACCTTGAGTGAGAAGGATCAAGATACAGTTATTGCTATGAGCTCGATGCTTGTGAATAAGATTCTTAATGAACCCACTCAAAAATTAAAGACAATGGGTAATAGTGAGTATGCGGCTATCTATATGGCAGTAGCTAGCACATTATTTGGTCTTGATCAGGAAAAAAGTGTTGACTCTTTAGACCGCTTAGTGAAAAGAGAAGTGGAGCGTATTGCTATACAGAAAGAGACTGGTCATGCCAGGGAATTGGACTCAAAGGCCTCTACTGATGTAGAGCCGATAATCCACCGTTAGGGGGGATGGGCATGACTGGGGAATTAATGGTATTTATTGTCCTCTTAGTAGCTTACCTGGGTAGTTTTCTAGCTCATCTAGCATATTTCTACTATCCGGAGTGGCTTAGGGTAGCCAAGGCATCCGACTGGATAATTCTTAGTATTCATACTGTATTTCTTGTACTTCGAATTTCTCATGGGTACTTACCTATCTTTGCATTGGCAGACGCTATTCTTTTCTTAGCCTGGTTTCTTCTTTTTAGCTATATTGTTCTTGATCGTTCCTTACGGTTACGTTCGTTAGGTGTTTTTGTAATACCTGTTATTGCTGGACTATTGTTCTATGCGGCATTCTTACCAAAATCTCCGGTGAGTTTTGTTTCCATTAGCCACTGGTTAATATTTCATGTTTTTTTAGCACTTATTAGTTATGGTGCTTTTTCTTTTGCTTTTGCTGCATCAATTATGTATATCCTGCAGGAAAGACAGTTGAAGTCTAAGGTCTTTCAGGGCATCTATTTCAGATTACCCTCTTTAGCTGTTCTAGAGAGGTTAAGTTACCATATGGCTCTTCTTGGAACCCCTCTTTTAGGGATTTCTCTGGTTTTTGGTGCTATCTGGGCTAATGTTTCCTGGGGTTCATACTGGAGCTGGGATCCCAAGCAAAATTGGACTCTTGTGACTTTGATTATATATTCTACATATTTGTTGGGGTATAATCTTTTTCAATGGCGAGGTAAAAGGGCAGCATATATCCTGATAGGAGGTTATGTATCTGTTCTCGTTAACCTTCTACTGGTTAACTGGCTTTTAACCACATTACATGTTTTCTAGGAGGTTCAAATCTTGTATTATCCCATTTATCTAGAAGTTGCCGGAATGAATGTAGTTGTTATTGGTGGCGGTACCATAGCAGAAAGAAAGGTACTGACCATGGTGGAATATGGGGCTAAAGTTACGGTGATAAGTCCCAACCTTACTAATACACTAAATGATTTGGTGAAGAAAGGAACTATCTCTTATATACCTAGGGAATATCAATATGGAGATCTAAAGGAAGCCTTTCTTGTGGTAGGGGCTACGGATAAAGAGTCTGTAAATGAAGCGGTTAGCAAGGAAGGAAAGGAACGGGGTATTCTTTGCAATATTGTTGATGATATACCAAAATCCAATTACATTGTTCCCTCTATTGTACAGCAGGGTGATCTGCAAATTGCTATCTCGACTAATGGCAAGAGTCCGGCTATGGCTCGAGTATTAAAGGAACAGCTTAGGCAACAGTTTGGGCCCGAATATGCAATTTTTCTAAGCATTATGGGTGAGATTAGGAACAGAGCAAAGCTTGAGATAGGTAATGAAAAGGATAGAGCTGTTGTTTTTGAAGAGATTGTGGCTTCAGATGTTCTGGATTTATGCAAAGAAGATCCTAAAAGGGCAGAGGAAAAGGCCTTCAAGATTTTACAAAGCTTTGTAGAAAGGGCGTAGGGGATGTTAATAAGGATAGGGAGCAGAGCTTCAGAGTTAGCATTAAGGCAGACATACCATATAGCTGAGCTATTAAAACAAGCATGGCCTGATTTAGAAGTTGAGGTTATTAAAATCAGCACTAAGGGTGATGAGATTCTTGATCGTTCTTTACAGAAGATAGGGGATAAGGGTCTGTTTGTTAAAGAGATAGAAGAGGCTCTTTTAAGAAATGAAATTGATCTAGCAGTTCATAGTGCTAAGGATATGCCATCAATACAACCAGAGGGTTTGACCTTAGCTGGATATGTTACCAGAGAAGACTCTAGAGATGCTCTTTTGCTTAATAGAGAGCTTAGAGGAAATGGTGAGGAACTTAAGTATATAAGAGAAGATGTTCTACCTAAAGGAGCAAAGGTAGGAACAAGCAGTGCTAGACGTATGGCTATTCTCTTAAATAACAGACCGGATCTGAAAATTGAACCTGTCAGAGGTAATGTGCAAACAAGGATAAGGAAACTTACAGAAGAAGGCTTTGACGCTATTGTTCTAGCAGCTGCAGGGCTCAAAAGATTAGATCTTTCTCACCTTATAGACTATTACCTGCATCCTTCTTTGAGTCTACCAGCTGCAGGCCAGGGTATCTTAGCTATTGAAAGTCGTAAAGATGATGAACCCATCTCAAAACTTTTAGAGAAGATAAAGGATAGGGATGCTGAAATATTAGCTCTAGCAGAGAGAAGTTTCCTGACTGAGTTAGGTGGCGGCTGTCAGGTAGCTATCGGGTCATATGCTAGTATGGTTAACCAGGAGTTACGTTTAGAGGGTGCAGTATACAGTCGTGATGGCAGAAAGTATCTCCGGGGTGAGGTGACAGGTCCCATAGAGCAGGCCCATGAGTTAGGTACTGCTTTAGGCCAGTACTTCCTCAGTCAGGGAGCAAAAGAAATCTTGGCAGATTAGGGGTGAAGACATGATAGGTAAAGTGGCGTTGGTAGGTGCAGGTCCTGGAGACTATGGTCTGTTTACCTTAAGAGGAAAGGAACTACTACAGGAGGCTGATGCTGTAGTCTATGATAGATTAGCAAATCCCCGTCTTTTAGAATTCTGTAAGGATGGTGTAGAGCTACATTATGTCGGTAAGATGCCGGATAGACATACATTGACTCAAGATGAGATTAATGCTCTTCTTGTAAAGCTAGGTAAGGAAGGCAAAAAGGTAGTACGGCTAAAAGGTGGTGACCCCTTTGTCTTTGGTAGAGGGGGAGAAGAAGCAGAGGAATTAATTCAACACGGTATTCCTTGGGAGGTTGTTCCCGGTGTTACCTCTGCGATTTCTGGTCCTGCCTATGCAGGTATTCCTGTTACTCATCGGGAACTGGCATCTTCCTTTGCGGTAATAACCGGACATGAAGAACCGGGTAAGGAAGCTTCAGCAATTAACTGGGCTAGTCTGGCAACAGGCCCAGACACATTGATTTTCTTGATGGGTGTAGGTAACTTAGGCTTAATAGTCGAGAAACTAGTTGAACATGGAAAGCCGTTAGATACTCCGGTAGCCCTAATTCAATGGGCTACTAGACCAAATCAAAGAGCTGTTAGCGGAACCCTGAAGGATATTGTTGAGGTAGTTGAAAGAGAAGGTATTACCTCTCCTGCCATTATTCTGGTAGGTAAGGTTGTTTCTTTAAGAGATACATTAAAGTGGTTTGAAAATAGACCTCTTTTTGGTAATAAGATTCTGGTTACTAGAGCTAGGAGTCAAGCTAGTGATCTGACAGAGTTAATCACTAAAGCTGGAGGAGAAGCTATTGAATTCCCTACTATTGAAGTGAGTCCTGTTAGTGACTGGAAAGAAATAGATCAGGCTATTAATAAGCTTGATTTATATACCTGGCTGATATTTACTAGTGCCAATGCTGTAGAGTATTTCTTTGAGCGTCTTTATACAAAGGGTTATGATGTTAGACACCTTGCCGGTTTGAAGGTAGGTGTAGTGGGTAGAGCAACAAGAGATAGTCTCTTAAGCAAAGGAATCATTGCTGATGTTATGCCTGAATTTTATACTGGAGAGGCTCTGGCTAAAGAGCTAGCTAAAAAGCTAAGCAATAGTGATAGGATTCTTTTCCCTCGTTCAGAGATTGCTGATAAGCTAACGGTGAAGTTTCTTGCAGAGACTGGAGCAATAATAGATGATTATACTATTTACACTACAACTCCGGTAGCTGAAGGAGTGGATGAGGTAGATACACTTTTGAAGAATGATAAGATAGATTGTATCACCTTTACTAGCTCCTCTACTGTAGAGAACTTCCATACTGCTCTAGGGAGTGTCTGGAATAGCTTAGATGAAAAGCCTCTTGTTGCTTGTATTGGTCCTAAGACAGCTGCTAGAGCTACTGAACTAGGCTATGCTATAGACTATATGCCTAATGAAGCAACTATAGCTGCCTTAGTAGAGGGACTTAAAGAGAAGTTAGGAGGAGAATAATGGATCTTAGACCACGTAGATTGAGACAATCTTCAGCCATAAGAGATCTAGTACGAGAGACTAATCTTAGGGTAGATGATCTGATTTATCCTCTCTTTGTCATGCCTGGAGAAGGAATAAAGGAAGAGATTGAATCTTTACCAGGGGTCTATCATTTCTCTTTAGATACTCTTTTAATTGAGGTAGAAAGAATCACTAAACTAGGTATTAGAGCAGTTATTCTCTTTGGTTTGCCTGAATATAAAGATGATCAGGGTACCTCTGCTTATGATGAAAGTGGTGTTGTTCAGAAAGCCATTAGGACTCTAAAAGAGAAGTTTCCTGATCTTTATATCATTACTGATGTTTGTCTTTGTCAATATACCAGTCATGGGCATTGTGGCTTGATTCATCAAGGTGAGATTATTAATGACCCTACTCTAGATGTTCTAGCTAAGGTTGCTCTGTCTCATGCAAAAGCAGGAGCTGATATGGTAGCCCCTTCAGACATGATGGATGGAAGAGTTGGTGCTATTAGAGAGGCTTTAGATACTAACGGCTTTGCCAATATACCTATTATGTCTTATGCAGTGAAGTATGCTTCAGCTTTCTATGGTCCTTTTAGAGAAGCAGCTCATTCTACCCCCTCATTTGGTGATAGAAGGACCTATCAGATGGATCCTGCAAATAGAAGAGAGGCTATTCAGGAAGCAATTCTTGATGTTGATGAGGGAGCAGATATCTTAATGGTTAAACCTGCTCTAGCATACCTAGACATTATTAGTGATCTCAAGAAGGAATTCCCCTATCCTATCGCAGCGTATAATGTAAGTGGCGAGTATGCTATGGTTAAGGCAGCTGCTCAAAAAGGCTGGTTAGATGAAAAGAAGGTAGTCTTAGAGAGCCTAACATCTATGAAAAGAGCGGGAGCAGATTTGATATTGACTTATCATGCTGCTGATGTAGCTGAGTGGTTAAAGGATTAGTAATCTGGGGCGTGGTCAAAAAACCACGCCCCAAATTGTTATGCCCGGCATGAACGATAACTCGACACTAATATTATGGAATAAGGGACACCCCAAGCTAGGACACTGAAGTAAAGGAGTTTATATTTTTTAAGACTAAGTTTACGGTTTGTAGCATGTCTCTTAGAAACCTAGGACTTAATACTTATACCAAAAGAAAATAAAATAGAGGAAGAAATTAGGGAAAATGGCTCCGCGTTGACTCTACCCAAATAGCCATTTCATCTTCATCTCTATTTAGGTACTCATGGACCGTTGTTCGTGATATCCTTAATTCTCTTGCTACATCACTTTTGCTACAACCATTCTCATACTGCCTAATCTTGATATACATGCCCCATACCATTGCCTTTGCATGTATTAAAGTACCAAAACCTCCTAATTCATGCCATGATTAGAGTAAGGAAAGTAAAGAGTCGCAATTTGCACCCGCAGGATGGCATAGCAAGCTTGGAGAAGGTGCATTAGCAGATGCAATACTAGATAGAATAATTCATGACTCTTACAAAATATTTATAGACGGAGAAGTTTCTATGAGAGAGTGCCATGGCCACCCACTGGGTGGTGGCTCTCCACTCCGACACCGTGGCTCAGTTTGAGCGTGAAGGTGGCCGAGTCAGTTGCGTGCCGTTGGCTCTAATTCAGCGCAATACGCTATAATATCAAATTCCAATGAAAACTTTTCATACCCTTATCGTTTATTAGTAGAATAAATCTTTTCTGAGTCTTTTTTTAGTATTGAATTTCTTGTTGATTAGTGGGATATTCAGGTGTTTAGTACACTACGTGAGAGAAGTATAGTGATATTAATTTGGCTAAGTATTAAGTATGTAACCTGAGGATAATCATACAGGTATTCGTCAAGATTAACAGGGTAAATAATATTATTAAGAGGGAATTATGAGGTTGATTCCGAATTAAGTCTTTAGTTTGAAACGAAAGGGGACATAGCATGGCAGGCAAGGAACGTAAGGATACGTTTTATACGGTATCTTATGAACCAATTAAGGATCTGTATACCCCTGAGGATTTAGATTTGGATTATGGGAGGGATCTTGGTAATCCTGGAGAGTATCCCTACACCAGAGGGGTATACCCTAATATGTATCGTGGTAGGGTATGGACCATGAGGCAGTTTGCTGGTTTTGGTACGGCAGAGGAATCTAATCAGAGGTATAAGTATCTTTTGGAGAATGGTCAGACAGGTTTGAGTGTGGCTTTTGATTTTCCGACTTTGCTGGGGTATGATTCAGACCATCCTCGTTCTGAGGGAGAGGTTGGTAAGCTGGGTGTAGCTATTGATTCTTTGGCTGATATGGAGATGCTTTTTGATGGGATTCCTTTAGGAGAGGTTAGTACCTCGATGACTATTAATGCTCCTGCAGCTATTCTTTGGGCTATGTATCTGGTTGTGGCTGAAAAGCAGGGTGTTTCCTGGAATCGGGTTTCAGGCACTATTCAGAATGATATTCTGAAGGAATATATTGCTCAAAATACTTATGTATTTCCTCCTGAGCCTTCGATGAGGCTAATTGTTGATACCTTTGAGTTTGGTAGCAAGTATGTGCCAAAGTGGAACACTATTAGTATTAGTGGTTATCACATTAGGGAGGCCGGTTCAACTGCTGCACAGGAACTGGCATTTACCCTTTCAAATGGTTTTGCTTATGTGGAAGCAGGGATTGAAAGAGGTTTAGATGTGGATGATTTTGCACCTAGATTGTCTTTCTTTTTTAATGCTCATAATGATTTCTTTGAAGAGGTTGCTAAGTATCGGGCGGCTAGAAGGATCTGGGCTAAGACTATGAAGGAGAAGTATGGGGCTAAGGATCCTACGTCTATGTTGTTAAGGTTCCATACTCAGACTGCTGGATGTTCATTAACTGCTCAGCAGCCTGAAAACAATATTGTTAGGACAACTATTCAGGCTTTAGCTGCTGTTATGGGTGGTACTCAGTCCTTGCATACTAACTCTATGGATGAGGCTTTAGCATTGCCTAGTGAGAAGGCTGTTAGGATTGCTTTAAGGACCCAGCAAATCATTGCTGAGGAGAGTGGTGTGGCTAATACTATTGATCCTTTGGGTGGTTCATATTTTGTTGAAGCCTTTACTAATGAGATGGAGAAGAAGGCTTGGGAATACTTTAAGAGGATTGAATCTCTTGGTGGTGTGCTTGGAGCAATTGGTTCAGGTTATCAGCAGCGAGAGATTGCTGAGGCTAGCTATAGATTCCAGAAGGGTATTCAGTCTGGGGAACAGACAATGGTTGGAGTTAATAAGTATAATGCTGATGAGAAGACTAGTATTGAGCTTTTGAAGTATAGTCGGGATATGGTTGAAAGACAGATTAACAGGTTAGATAAGGTTAAGAAAGATAGAGATGGTGATCTGGTTAAGAGATGTTTAGAGGATCTGGAGAAGGCAGCGAAGGGTACCGAGAACTTAATGCCTTATATCATCGATGCTGTTAAGGCTTATGCTACTGTTGGTGAAATTATGGATGTCTTTAAGGGTGTCTTTGGTGAGTATAAGGATCCAGCAATTTTTTAAGTGAGGTGGGATTTTTGACAAGGACAATTAAGGTCTTAGTTACTAAGATTGGGCTTGATAGTCATGACAGGGGAGCCAAGATTATTGCTAGGGCTTACCGGGATGCGGGTATGGAGGTTGTTTATACGGGGTTACGTCAGACCCCTGAGCAGGTTATGCAGGCAGCTTTAGAAGAGGATGTGGATGTTGTAGCTATCAGTATTCTTTCTGGTGCTCATAGTATCTTAGTACCTAGAGTAGTTAAGCTTTTAAGGGATGAGGGCTTAGATGATGTTCTTGTTTTAGTGGGTGGAGTAATTCCGGAGGATGATATACCAGAGTTAAAGGAAGCTGGAGTTAAAGAGGTTTTTGGTACTGGTTCTAACACAGATGAAATTATTGCTTTTACTAGACAAAATGTAAGAAGGGTGTAGTGTGGTGGATATTAAAGAGCTAGCAGATGGTGTTATTCGGGGGGAGAAGCGCTCTCTAGCCAGGGCAATTACTGTGGTTGAGAATAACCCTGGAGGTACTAGAGAGTTGTTAGGTTATATTTATCCCCATACGGGTGGGGCATATATTATCGGTGTAACGGGTTCTCCAGGGGTTGGCAAGAGTACACTGGTATATTCTCTTGCTAGATATTATCGGTCTTTGGGTAAAAAGGTTGGTGTTTTAGCGGTGGACCCTACTAGTCCCTTTACCGGTGGCGCGATTTTAGGAGATCGTATCCGGATGAGTGGTGGGGAAATAGATCAGGGTTTGTATATCAGGAGTCTTGCTAGCAGAGGTCATTTAGGAGGATTATCTGAGGCTGCTAGTGATGCTTTGGCTTTGATTGATGCTGCTGGGTATGAGATTATCTTGCTTGAAACGGTGGGAACCGGGCAGGCAGAAGTGGAAGTTATGCGATTTGCCCATACTGTTCTGGTTACGCTGGTACCTGGTCTTGGTGATGAGATTCAGGCTATTAAGGCTGGTATTTTGGAGATTGGTGATGTTTTTGTTGTGAATAAGGCTGATCGTGATGGTGTGGATAAGACTGTTTTGGAGATTGAGATGATGCTTGATCTTGCTCCATTAGTATCCTATCGGCCTAGAGTTATTAGGACTGTTGCTTCTAAAGATGAAGGTATTGAAGAGCTAGTTAAAGAGATAGAAAGACATAAGGAGCATCTGATTGCAAGTGATGCTTTGAACCAAAAACAGATGTATATGGCAGAAGAGAGGGTTAAGGATATTCTGATACGGAGAGTTTCTGCGTATGTGCTGGATAGGGCAGGTACAGACCTAGATATAGCGATGCAGGATATAGCTTCAAGAAAGAAAGACCCCTATACAGCAGCTGAGGAAATATTAAAGGACTGGTTTGAGGAGGCCTAGTATGAACTTTTATTTAACAGAAGACCAACAGTTTATCCGCAAAGCAGCAAGAGAACTAGCTTCTAAAGAGATAAGACCACGGGCAGCAGAATTTGATAAGAAAGCTGAATTTCCCTGGGATAACATTAAGGCGTTAGCAGAGTATGGCTATCTAGGTATGACTGCACCGGAGGAGTATGGTGGGATGGATGCTGATGCTTTAAGTCACACTCTAGTGATTGAACAGGTTGCTTGGGCTGATGCCTCTACAGCTGTGGTTCTAGAGGTCCATAATTCTCTAGTTATTGAAGGATTTAAACGCTGGGGAACTTTAGAGCAAAAAGAGAAGTATTTACCTTCCTTAGCCAGTGGAGAGGTTATTGGAGCTTATGCTTTGACTGAACCAAATGCTGGTTCTGATGCTGCTGGTATTGAAACTACTGCAAAGAAACAGGGAGATAAGTGGGTTCTAAATGGACGTAAGGTCTTTATTACCAGTGGAGGTATTGCTGGTATCTATATTGTTTTTGCCGTTACTGATAGAAGTCTTGGTAAAAGGGGTATCAGTGCCTTCATAGTTGAAAAAGAATTTGAAGGGGTTTCTTTTGGCCCTTTAGAAGAGAAGATGGGGATTAAAAGTTCCGCTACCTGTGATGTTCTTTTTGAGGATGTGGAGGTTCCTCTTGAGAATCTTCTGGGCAATGAGGGTGAAGGCTACAAGATGGCTTTGGCTGCTTTAGATAGTGGTCGTATTGGCATTGGTGCTCAGTCTCTAGGATTGATGCAGGCAGCTTTAGATGCCTCTATTAAGTATGCTAAAGAGAGAAATCAGTTTGGCCAACCTATAGCTAATTTTCAGGGGATTCAATGGAAGTTGGCTGATATGGCTACTGATCTTGAGGCTGCAAGACTACTAGTATATCAAGCAGCTTTTCTATATGATGAGGGATTAAAGACAAATAAGAGGTATTCTAAAGAGATATCCATGGCAAAGCTTTTTGCTTCTCGAGCAGCTATGAAGCATACAATTGAAGCAGTTCAGATTCATGGGGGTTATGGTTACATCCGTGAGTATGGGGTAGAGAGGTTGATGAGAGACGCTAAGGTTCTAGAGATATATGAAGGTACCTCAGAAATCCAGAAGCTAGTGATTGCTAGCAGCCTACTTCAAGAAAGCTAATTATTTTCTAACAAGCACTGTGAACCAATGTTCATGGTGCTTGTTTTTGTTTGTCTATTGCCCTATACTATATTGGTGAACAGTGGTTCAAGGAGGGTATCATGGATAAACGGGAATTGATTTTTGAGGTTGCTAAAGAGATGTTCAAGGAAAATGGTTATGAAGAGACAGGTCTTAGAGAGATAGCATTTAAGGCTGGTGTTTCTGTAGGTACTGTCTACAACTACTTTCCTAACAAAGAGGCGATTAAAGAGGCTGGTATAGAGGAAGCAAGGATTCAGATTAGGAAGGTAGCTTCGCTGTTAAGGTTAACTACAGGGAGAAAAGTACCTCAGAGGCTTCAGGTTTTCGCTGAACATCTCTTGGACTTTCATGAAGAGTTTCACTGGCTATTAAATAGTGAGCTGAAAAAGGAATGGGAAGAGATTGTTAGAGATGTAATTAAAGAGGGTAGTAGCAGGGGGGAGATATCTAAAGATATTCCTGAAGAGTTCATGGCCAAGTTTTTTGTTAGTGGGCTTTTGAACATTGAAGAGGGGCATAAGGATGACTTAGTCAGGCTCTTTGAGCATATTAGCTTTAAGGACTAATACAAAGGTAGTACATGGAGTAACACTTAGGATATTAGTGAAATCAGTAACATGTGGAATTGTTTTAGGTTAGAACCTAGCATACAATATAGATAACATACAGGACTAATAAAATTTTATATAGATTTGCACCCACCCCAGTAAAAGTCGGAAAACGCCATGGCACAGGCGGATTTCCGGCTTTTTGTATGTTAGAGAGGATTTTTAGGGGAAGTACCGAAAGGACGAGTAGAGAGAGGGTGTTATGATGAATCTCATTTCTGCGGGTGGAGTTGTGTTTAGAAAACTAAGTCCGATTGAAGGTTTTAACAAGTGTAAGGTAGAGATACTGATGATGAAGGACCGTTTTGGTAGATGGTCTTTGCCAAAAGGGAAAGTTGAAAGTGGAGAATCTTTAGAGGAAACTGCATTAAGAGAGATTGAAGAAGAGATTGGTTTAAAAGGCTCAATTGTTGCATACCTAGGTGAAAGCTCTTATGAGTACGAATTGCGGGATAGATGGTTTACAAAGGCTGTCAAGTATTATCTAGTAGAGGTATCTGCTGATGCTAAGGTTATGGTTGCACCTGATGAGGTTATAGATACTTGTTGGGTTGGTTTTAAGCAAGCTTACGAACTCGATTTCTACGACAATGTTAGAGAGATACTAAGAAGAGCAGAAGATGTATTGACCAGGGGGAATTAGGATTGCTTCTGTATAATGCTAGGATTCTAAGTATGGCTGATAAAGATTATGAGAAAGGTTATATCAGTATAGAAGAGGGACTTATTAAGGACATTGGCAGTATGGCTGATCTTTTTGAGCCTAGAGGGACAGATCTTTCTGGCTACTGGATTTTACCTGGTTTCATTGATGCATCGACTCGTCTGGGGATTCATGAAGATGGTAGTGGGCCGATTGGTTATGATGAAGATGAAGAAAAGAGTATTGGGCCAGAATTAAAGGTCATTGATGGCCTTTTCTGGGAAGATAGGGCTTTTTATGATGCTTTATCTGCTGGTGTAACAACTGTGCTTGTGGAACCGGGTAATAGGGGAATAGTTAGTGGTCAGGCAGCCATTGTAAAGACCCAGGGGCGGGTGGTGAGGGATAGGGCTGCTCTAAAGATATCTTTGGCCGGTAGGGAGAGGATGCCAGGATACCTTGTATATCATAGGAGTCGCAGTGAGGCCATAGCTTTATTTAGGCAGGCTTTAGGACAAGTTGAGGGTTCTGAAGAGGAGGTCCTGATAGAGTTTCTGCAGGGGAAGATTCCTGGTCTGTTTTATGCGCCGTATGCACTAGATATTGCTAATGTGATGGAGTTGGCAGAAGAGTTTGGTTTTAAGTTCATTATTGAGCAGGCTGAGGAGGCTTATCTTTTGGAGGGCTTAGAAGAAGTAATTTTGGGACCCTTTCTTTTGCCCAAGAGTGGGGTGAGAATTCGGGGGAGTCAGAAGAGTCCAGTCCTGTTAGAAGAGAAGGGTGTCAGGTTTGCTTTGAGTACTTCACATCCTGTTTTGCCTGTTAGATATCTTCTGTCTGTAGCCGGTATTGCTGTGGGTGAAGGATTGACTGAAGAGACTGCTCTTAAGGCTATTACCATTAACCCGGCAGAGATTCTTGGTATAGCTGATCGGGTTGGGAGCCTTGAAGTTTCAAAGGATGCGGATTTGGTAGTTTTGGATGGGAATCCTTTTGCTAGCGAGACAAGGGTCCATAAGGTTATGATTGATGGGCTATGGGTGTATGATAGGCATGTCGATCCACCCTATTGGAGGAGGAATGCTTAGTGAAGGTCTTTAGGAATGGCCACATCTGGCCAGTGTCTTCACCACCCATTCCTGATGGCATCGTGGTGGTGGATGGTTCTAAGATTGTGGCAGTGGGAGATAAGGGGCTTAGCTATAAAGAAAATGCTGAGGTGATTGACTGTGGTGGCAAGCATGTGATGCCAGGCTTGGTAGAGGCCCATTCTCATCTAACTCTTTTTGATGATGGTTTAGATGTTTTATTTAAAAAACAGGTCAAACAGGAAGTGATGGGCTACAAGAGAAAATATGGTGGTAGTGTTACACCTGATTGGGATGTATATTATGATTTTTGCCATGACCATCCTGAATTAAAGGAGGCACTTAGGGGAGGGGTTACAACTGCTTTAATTCGACCTGGAAGTACCAGAGTCATAAATGGTTTGGGTTTTGTCACTAAGACATTAGGTACCTCTAGAAAGGACATGGTGATAAAGAGGCCAGATGGATTAAAGATTGCTTTTGGGGAAAACCCGATCTCAAAAGAGTATCCGGCAACAAGAATGGCTAATGCAGCTGTTCTTAGAGAGTCTTTGATAGCTGCAGGGAACTACAAAGGTAAGGAAAGGGATCTGGGTCTTGAGATACTAAGAGATCTTTTAGAGGGAAAACTCACTGCTAAGGTTCATGCCCATAGGCATGATGATATTATGACAGTGATTCGCTTAGTAGATGAATTTGGTTTTTCACTGGTTCTTGAGCATGCTACAGAAGCCTATAAGGTGGTTGATGAGATAGTAAAGAGAGATATTCCCTGTGTTACTGGGCCTTCTTTTGCTTCTAGAGATAAGGTGGAGTTAAGGGATGAGACCTTTGCTAATCCAGGTATTCTTGAAAGAGCAGGTGTTAAGCTAGCTATCACTACTGATCATCCGATTGTAGGGATTGAGTATTTGCGACTTGAAGCTATTCTCGCTTACAGGGAAGGTCTGTCCAGAGATGGAGCATTAAAGGCCATTACGTTATGGCCTGCTGAGATTATTGGTGTTAGTGATAGGGTGGGGAGTATCGAGGTTTCTAAAGATGCAGACCTTGTTATTCTTAATGGAGATCCTTTATCTTTGATAAGTCGGGTTGACCAGGTTTATGTCAATGGAGAAAAAGCTTATTAGATTCCACCAAAGAAGTTTTCTTGGTCGATTTCGTAGTATACCAGGTTGATGTCTTTGGTAGGTATGTCAGTGTAACTGGTTATAATTGAGATTATTTTTTCGGCAAGGACTTTTTTAATCTTGTCAGTTCTCCCCTTTTTCAAGGTAATCCCTACAACAACGAAGTCCTGATTTCTGTTTGGGTGTGTTAATCTCTGGTTAGAGGTATAGAGAATCACTTGGCCTAGTTCTGGCTTGATGTTAAGTATGGATGGGAGAGTTTCGCGGATTTCTTCAAGCATTTTTTGATCCGGTTCAAGACTAGTGTGGATAATGATTTGTGGCATGTTTGTTGCTCCTTTAAAAGGAAGTGGTCGGGATGGCGAGATTTGAACTCGCGACCTCTGCGTCCCGAACGCAGCGCCCTAGCCAAGCTGGGCCACATCCCGATTGCAATGCTAATTGTAATATGAAATTATTGAAAAATCAAGATACAAGGGTTTAATATATAGAGTGTCGAAATATTAGTTATAATTCAAGTGAAGGAAGGGAGAAGCGTTGCTGCAAGAGTTGTGGGATATATTTATTGCAATGGCACGTGTGGGAGTGTTGGGTTATGGTGGTGGACCGTCATCGGTACCGTTGATTCAGGTGGAAGCGGTCAATAACTATAACTGGATGACTACTGAAGAGTTTGCTGATGCTTTGGCCATGGGTTATGCTTTGCCAGGACCAATTGCTACGAAAATGGCAGGTGTGGTGGGTTTTAAGGTCGCTGGTGTACCGGGAGCAATGGCTGGAGTTATGGGAATGGTATTACCTTCATTAATTGCCGTAATTATATTATATAAGTTATTTACTCATTTTAAGCATTCAGACATTATTGATGGTATGACTAGAGGAGTTCGTCCTGTTATTGTGGTTCTTTTAGCTTTGATGGTCTGGGAGACGATGACTAAAGCTGTTGATACTACTTCACCTTTAATTACTGGTGGTATTGCTCTAGTTAGTCTAGCTGCTCTTCAGTATTTGCATATTAATCCGGCTTGGGTTGTTTTTGGTTCTCTGGTATTTGGTGCGATAGCTTTAAGGTAGATATTTTTCTGCAAAAGTGACTTCCGTTCTGGAGGTCACTTTTGCTTCATATTCCACTAATTAGATTTTTAAGTATTTTTATCACGGTCTACATGAAATTGATATTTAATGCTTGTTAGATTTATGTCAAAATAGAGGTTGGATGAGAGGAGGCACATTATGAGATTTATAGCTGTATTAATTGGGAAAGCATTAATATTTTTGGTTCGTTTGACTGGAAGAGGTGGTTCTAACTGGCCCGGGAAGGTTGTTCGTAAGCTCTTTCCTGGTATTTTGCCTTATCTTTCTTTAAAGGTTGAGAAGAATATTTTAGTTACAGGAACTAATGGGAAAACTACTACTAACAAAGCGATATATTCTATGCTGACTCAGGCTGGTTTTAATGCTATGTACAATAATACAGGTGCCAACCTTATCACCGGTATTACCACAGCTTATGTGGAAAAGTATGGACAGAAAAATGAATTTGCAACTCTTGAGGTTGATGAAGCTAATATGGTGATGGCTGTAAGAGAGATTCAGCCACAGGTGGTTCTTGTGACCAATTTCTTTCGTGATCAACTTGATCGCTATGGTGAGTTGGGGAAGACGGTTCAGCTGGTTAAAGAGGGTCTAAGTTTGCTACCTGAAGGTAGTACTATTGTGCTTAATGCTGATGATCCTTTGACTGCTCAATTGGGGATGCAGGAAATTGATAAGCTTAGGGTTGTTTTTTATGGACTGCAGAGCAATGTTTTAAGGAATACTGCTTTTGCTGATGTTTCTGATGCTAGGCATTGTTTACAGTGTGGGGAGTCCTATGTTTATGAGAAGAATTTTTATGCTCATTTAGGCCACTACCATTGTAGTTGTGGGTTTAGGAGGCCTGAACCAACTGTTTTTGTCTCAAGACTTGAAGACAGGGGGAGCAGTGGTTTTTTAGCAGAGATTACTTCTCCTCAGGGAATATTTACGGTAGATATTCCTTTACCAGGGGTATATAACCTATATAATCTCTTAGCTGCCATAGCTGTAGCTTTAACTGTTGATGTCCCTTTAGCAGGTATTAAGGAGGCTGTTAGAGGTACAGGAGCAGCCTTTGGCAGAATGGAACGTCTTCTTTTAGGAACTCAAGATGGAATAACTAAGGAGACACTTATAAGTCTTGTTAAGAATCCTGCTGGCTTTAATGCAGTTATGGAGACTTTGTTAGAGGAGATTGTAGAGGATCAGTTGTTAATAGTGGTAAATGATCTTGATGCTGATGGTAGAGATATATCCTGGTTCTGGGATGTGGATTTTGAGACTTTAGCTCAAAAGGCAAGTAATGAGATTGTAGTTTCTGGTCTGAGAGCTCAGGATATGGCAGTACGGCTTAAGTATGCGGGAATACCTGAAGAGAGACTTGTGGTGGTTCCTGAGATAGAGAAGGCTTTAGATATTTCTTTAGAGAAGGCCAAGAGCAGGCTATACATTTTGCCAAGCTATACAGCCATGTTGAAGCTTCAAGATGTTTTGCGTAAGAGAGGTCAGGTTCAGGGATACTGGAAGACAGAGAAAAAGAGAATGCGTTCTGCTTAAAGGGAGTGGACTTGTATGCATCTAAGAATCGGACATTTGTATCCTGAACATCTTAATCTTTATGGTGATAGGGGTAACGTTATTGCTCTAGCTAAGCGGGCAGAGTGGAGAAGTATAGGTGTTATGGTGGAGAGCATTGGTTTGAATGAAGAAGTGGATTTAAGTCAGTATGATCTCCTGTTTATTGGTGGAGGTCAGGATAGGGATCAAACCCTTATTGCTAAGGATTTGAAACTAGTTAAAGGTAATTCGTTGTTAGATGCGGCAGATGGTGGGGTACCTCTATTAGCTGTTTGTGGTGGTTATCAGCTTCTTGGTAAGTATTATCGTTTGAGTACAGGTGAGGAAGTTGAGGGTCTTGGGCTTTTGGATATCTCTACTGAAGCTGGAGCTAAAAGACTCATAGGTAATATTGTTCTTGAGACTGAGCTAACAGGAGAGAAGCAAACTGTGGTTGGTTTTGAGAACCATTCTGGCAGAACTTTTCTTGGTAGTGAGGTTAAACCATTAGGAAAGGTACTATCAGGTAGTGGCAATAATGGTGAGGATGGTTTTGAAGGTAGTGTACAGGGTAATATAATTGGTACCTATATACATGGATCCCTCTTACCCAAGAATCCTAAGATAACTGATTGGCTCTTAACAAGGGCTTTAGAGAGAAAGTTTGGACAAGTACAATTGCAAGAGCTAAATGATAATCTTGAAGAGAGTGCTCATCAAGTAATGGTAAAAAGAAGTCTTAGTTAGATTTCGGCATCAAACTCTCTGAGTATTGCTAGGGCTCGATGGTAGTTTTCTTTTTCTGCTACCACAGTCAGCAGTGTCTTTGGCTTAACTAGTTCATCTGCTGATAGACCTGTGAATGTGGAAGTAGCGGCATCAAGAATCCTATCATCATCTGTATCAGCATTACTTAGTGTAGCTGGAAAGGGTTCTTCAATGGTTGTTTTGGATGGTTCGGAAAGGTCATCAATTTCAACCTCTGTTATTCCGTTAGCACTGAGTATTGCTTTGGCTCTCCTGGCTTGATCAGGGTCCACAAATCTTGCTAGTATCGCTTTGCTATCATTTCTTTGCAGCATCTTAAAGAAATCCACGATATCATCTCCTTTAAGATTAGCATAGCCGGGGTTATGGTTGATTATGAGTGGGGTGATTTGGTGAAAGACCTCAAGAATAGGTTGCAAAAAATTGATGGTCGTGGTTATAAGAGTTACAAGGATATTGAAGGTGTGTATGATTTTTCTTTTTATACTTTGTATATTGATCATGTGCAGGGTAATCCTTTCGCTGCTCCGAGCAGAATAAGGGTGAGTGTTTTTCCAGAGGAGCTCTGGAGTGGAGTTAGAAGAGTTGCTTTAGAAGACTACCTTACTTGGAGGTTCCAAGCTGCAATTTTTGATGCTGTTAGAGGCAGACAAGGAAGGGGTAAGGGTGGTCTTTTAAGGTATCTTAAGTCATGTTCCTTTGGATGGCAGGGAGCTAGTTGTTACCAGGATGCTGTTAAGATTAGAGCGGAAGATGGGCGTCGGGTTGAGAAAGTGTATAAGTCCATTTATCAACAAGTTACCCTATGGGCAGGATGCAAAGAGGCTTATTTCCCATGAGGCTAGTGGGAGTACCTCTCAGGCAACTAATATCATGGAAGCTCTTGAAATCGGTACATCTCTTTTGCTTTTAGAGAGGATACCAGTGCTACTAATTTCGTGATTAGGGGGATGCAAGAGATAAATCATAAGGAAAAGAGCCGATAACACCCTTTAAGGATAAAGTTAGGCAGCTATACCACAATATTAGTCATTAGCGGATCTGGAGACTATCTTGATGTGGCAGATCATGTGCTCATGCTAGATGAGTAGGTTTATGATCTTACCGATAGAGATAAAGAGATAGCTAGTGAAGTTATAACAAAAAGGTACAGAGAAGGAGATTCTTCCTTTGGTCAAATCAATAATCGTATTATTGTAGGAGGATTAGAGCCATATAAGGGGAAGAAAAGAATAGTGAAGGTTAGAGGTAAAGAGATACAGTTTGGTAATACTGATATTGATTTAGCTCTTGTGGAGCAGCTGGTGAGTGAGAGTCAGGTTCGTACGATTGGTGCTATTATGGATTATCTTAAGGTGAATAAGCCTTTAAGAGATTCATTGGAGGAAGTATATGCTTTAATTGAAAAGGAAGGTTTGGAAGTGGTTTGTTCTCCCTATGGTCAGGCACAGGGGGAATTTGCCTTACCAAGAATCCAAGAAGTATTGATGGCTATTAACAGATGTAGAACCGTAAAGGTCAGGTGATTGAATGGTAACTCTTAATGATGTGAAAAAGAATAAAGAGTTAGAGACCTATATTCAGCGTGGGGATGAGAGTCTTGCTGCCATGGGTTTTACTGAGCATGGTTTTAGGCATGTGGAGTTAGTAGCTTCCATTGCCGGGAATGTCTTGTTGAGGTTGGGCTACAGCAAGAGGGAAGCAGAGCTAGCATCTATTGCAGGGTATTTGCATGATGTTGGGAATATGATAGCCAGACATGGTCACCCAGAGAGTGGAGCACAGATAGCTTGGAAGATCTTACGGGAAATGGGGATGGAGCCTTATGAGTTGGCTCTAGTTGTTTCTGCTATCGGTAATCATGAGGAAGCTTATGGCCATGCTGTTAATCCCATATCTGCGGCCTTGATATTAGCTGATAAGACTGATGTGCATAGAACTAGGGTTCGCAATAAGGATCTTGCTACCTTTGATATTCATGATAGGGTTAATTATGCTGTTACTAGGTCTTTTTTGAGAGTTGGAGAAGGGCAATCAAGTATAGTTCTAGAATTAACTGTTGATACTGAGATTTCGCCTGTAATGGACTATTTTGAAATTTTTCTTAGTCGTATGATGCTCTGTCGACGGGCGGCAACTTATTTGGGTAGAGACTTTGGGTTGGTTATCAACAATGCTCAGTTGCTTTAATTGACAGGGATTCGGCACCGGGGATATAATTGACCGAGGTGCTGCTTCTTTTTTTTGACAATCTTTGATGGAGGTTTTGTTAATGAAAAAGGCACAGACAAAGAACAAGATATATCTTGTGCTAATTCTGCTTTTGGCTGCAGGCATTGTCTTTTGGCAGCTCTATTTGGACCCTGTGACAGGCAAGTTGAATCAGGGTTTGGATCTTGCTGGGGGTATTTATGTTATTTATGAGGGTGTAGATACACCTGATAATCCTGTTACTGATCAATCGATGACAATGGCTGTTGAGGTAATTAGACAGCGAATTGATTCTTTAGGGGTAACTGAGCCTAATATTCAAAGACAGGGTAGGGATCGCATTATTGTTGAGCTTCCCGGTATTAGTAATCCGGAAGAGGCTTTAGAGATTCTAGGGACTACAGCTATGCTAGAGTTTATCGATGAGAGTGGTACTGTCTGGGTTACAGGAGCAGACTTAATTTCTGCTGATGCTGCTCTGAATCAGTTTGGACAGGCGATAGTTAACTTGGATTTTAATAGTGACGGAGCTAGGAAGTTTGAAGAGGCCACTAGAGCGAATCTCAATAAACCTTTGCACATCATGCTTGATGGTGAGATTATCTCTAGTCCGACTGTTGAGAGTGTCATTACCGGAGGCAGTGCAATTATTAGTGGTGTCGGTACCATGGAGGATGCACAGAATCTGGCAGTTATGCTAAGTTCCGGTGCCTTGCCTGTTGAGTTACGAATTATTGAGACTCGTGCGGTCAGTGCTACTTTAGGTCAGGACTCTATTGATAGGAGTATGACGGCGGCTATTATTGCAGCAGCTGCTGTTTTGGCTTTTATGTTCCTTCTGTATCGGATACCGGGTCTTTGGGCTGATGTGGCTTTAGCTATCTACTTGGTTCTTGTGTTATGGGCCCTAGCAGCTATTAACGCTACTATTACCTTACCAGGTATTGCAGGTTTGATTCTTTCTATAGGTATTGCTGTTGATGCCAACATTATTATCTATGAGAGAATTAAAGAGGAGTTAAGGATTGGCAAGACTCTAAGAGCATCAATTGATTCTGGGTTTGATAATGCCCTCTCAACTATTCTTGATGCAAACATTACAACATTGATTGCAACAACTGTACTGTTCTTTTTGGGTACTGGTCCTGTTAAGGGGTTTGCTTTGACATTAACCATTGGTATTTTGGTTAGTATGTTCACGGCTTTGGTTATCACACGATATCTCCTTAGGACTTTAGCCAGAACAGGATGGATTAAGAATCCTGCCCGGTTGTTTGGTGTAAAGGGGGCACAATCATGAATGTACAGCTAATGGGAAAAAGGAAGATCTGGCATAGCATTACCCTTGTGGCTGTAGTCTTAAGCATTATCTTCCTCTTTACTTTTGGTTTGAATTTGGGGATAGATTTTACAGGTGGTAACCGTTGGGATTTGAGATTTGAAAGAGATGTAACTATTGAAGAGGTTAGGGCCGTCTTAGCCCTACATGGGTTAGAGAATGCAAAGATTCAGCAAGTTAAGGACTCGCCTAATGAGGTTTTGATTCAGACTCCCCATATAGAGGACTATCAAAGAGAGCAGATCTTTAGTGATTTGCGGATAAACATTAGTGAATTTGAGGCTTTAGAGTTTGAACAGGTCAGTCCAACTATTGGTGATGAGTTGAAAAGAGCTGGTGGTTTAGCTCTGTTGATAGCTACACTAGCGATGATTGGTTACATTAGTATTCGGTTTGAGTGGAAGTTTGCTGTCTCAGCAATTGCAGCTCTATTTCATGATATTATCATCTTGTTTGGGTTTTTTGCTTTATTTCAGATTGAGGTTAGCTCAACGATAATTCCAGCGATGTTAACTGTGTTTGGTTACTCTATCAATGATACCATCGTTATCTTTGATAGGATTAGAGAGAACAAGAAGACAATGAAGGCTAATGAGAGTTATGTCTCACTTGTTGATAGGTCTATTAGTCAGACCTTAAATCGTTCGATTAACACTACAATAACTACGTTGCTAGCTGTTAGTGCTCTGTATTTCTTTGGTGGCAAGACTATTCAAGAGTTTGCTTTGGCTCTGATGGTCGGTGTTCTTGCAGGTGCATATTCATCGATTTTTGTTGCTAGCCCTATCTGGGTTGACTGGATGGAAAGACAGAGGCTTAGAAAAAAAGTTATCATGTAAGTATGACCCGGTGGCAAGTGCTACCGGGTTTTTTGCTAAAACTCCTATCCTTTGGATATACTAGCAAATTAGAGAAGGGTGGGAGGATATATGCAAGAGTATTTAAGTTTGGTAAGACACAAAGGGAATCTGGATTTGTTCATGGCTTTAGAGCTATCCTTTCTCTCATTAGCTAGAAAGAGACCTCTACATCTTCATGTGGAGGGGTTAAGGGGTACGGGAAAGACTAGTATTATTAGATCTGTTAAGAGTGTTCTGCCTAAGATTGAGAGGATTAAGGGATGTAAGTATAATTGTGATCCCCAAAAGCCTCACTGTCCTTTGCATAAGGATAGGGAGATGGTTTGGGATACTGAATGGATTCCTATGCCTTTCTTGGAGATTTCTCATTCAGCCAAGGTGGGTACAGTGGTCGGAACTATTGATCTAGAGAAGTTAACTAATGAAAGACCGGAGACAGCTTTGTTGCCTGGGACTATTGCGCAGGCACATCGGGGTATCATCTTCATTGATGAGATTAATCGTTTGGCTGATACATCTCCAGAGTTAACAGATGTTTTGCTTGATGTTATGGGGACTAAGCCGGGGAGGCTACAGATTGAAGAGGCTGGACTCCCTATTGTAACCATACGTGTAGAGGTTACAGTTTTAGCTGCTAGCAATCCGGATGAGGAACCAGGGCCATTAGCGGAGATACGTAGGCAATTAGCTGATCGTTTTGATTTTCATGTTCTAATGAGCAGACCAGATCAGGTAGAGGATGTACTAGCTGTCTTAAAAAGACAGAGCAAAAGGATTGAAAAGAGCATCTTCTTGTTGGATTTAGATGAGCTTGATTATGAAGTAGTTTTGGAGGAAGATGTTCTAAGAGAACTGGCAGATTTGTATGTGCAGTTTAATTTAGAGTCACTAAGGGGTTTGGAAGCCTGGCGAGATGCCGTTTCTGTCTGGATGGTTAGAGAACGGCTTTTTGGCAGAGAGTTTGCCGGAGCTATTGCGGCTGTTGCTCCTCTAATTCTTCAACACAGGCTTGATCAAAGGACATTTAACAGATTGATGAGTCGCTTGACTAGTCAGGATAAAGATGAGCCACCAAAGGGAACAGGGGGAGAATCCATATCTGAATGGACTACAGTCCATACTCCACAAACGGTACCTTTGGTAAAGGCTGAGGAAGATAGCTCCTGGTGGCACAGGTTTCTTAACCCTTTTTCCTGGGTGAGGGAGGTAAGGGCATCCAAGATGAAGGCAAAACCTTTAAGGCAACTGCCAGAGTCAGCATATTTATGGTGGCAAAGGGAGTGGCTCTCTTGAACAGGGTTATGCTTCATGAAGCAGACTTAGTTTTGAAAAAAGGATATCCTTTGAGGATTGGCGAGACAACAGTCTGTTCTACCCATCCCCATTATATATTGCCGGAGCTAGCTGGTGTTGTTGAGGTGAATCTTAATCTTGATGCCGGTCAGGTCTTTTATGGCAGGAAAGGTAAGGGGGAGATTCTTCATCTAGATATTTTTCATGATATAGCCCTGTTAAACCCTGAGGTGGTTAGCAGGGCTATTTCTGATGCGATAAAGGCTACTAGGTTATCTCCTGACTATATTGATATCCAGACGGCTGTTGGCGGGGGGAGGGTATCCGGATCATTAAACTATGGTCAGAATGCCAGAGTGAAAGAGGCCCATAAGAATCATGTACATATAACTACCACTTTTCAAAGGGATATGGTGGCTGAAATAATCTGGCTTGTATCAGGTGTTGAACAAGCAATAATCAAACAAGGGGTAGAGTTAAGGCAGATAGAGGCGATAGAACTGAGTACCGATATACAAAGGGAAGGGCTCATGAATGATTATGCTACAGGTAGTGATTCCATGTTGTTCTCTGAAGAATCATATGATGAATATAAGGCTTTTAATGAACTAGAACCACTAGTTGAAGAGCTTGCAGACTGGCAATTGGTCAAAGAGCTTCTAACAGAGCTTGGCGAAGGCCGGGATAAAGAGTGGTTAGACAAGAGATTCCCGGGGGTTGATTTAGAGGGAAAGGATTTGTTTTTCGAACCTTTAGAAGAATATTGGATGCTCAATGGCAAAGGGATGAGTCTTTTAAGATATGTTAGGAAACATGAACAAGAGTTATCTTTGAAATTCAACATGGTCTTACGCAAACAGGTGGGGAAGAAAAGCATTAGTGGGAAAGAACGATTGATTAAGGAACAGG
>DYGY01000003.1:0-8565 GCA_020724425.1 Thermaerobacter marianensis | reverse complement strand
AAACAGGTGGGGAAGAAAAGCATTAGTGGGAAAGAACGATTGATTAAGGAACAGGGAGGGAACAGAAGGCGTACAATACAGAAGAAATGTTCAGGAGACCTCGCTGTACCCGACACCCTACTAACTTGGTTTAAAAGGGATTTCAAGGGACCTTTCAAGAGGGAATATATTCAATACTTTGAGAGTGTTTCAACAGTGACCTTTGATATTTGCTTGTTGCTTGATAGCAGTGCTAGTATGGCTGGGCCACGTTTGCAGGCAGCTAAACAACTAGCTTTGCATCTTGCTTTACAGGGTAGGAATAGGGTTGCTGTATTAACCTTTCAGGAGAGGCAGGCTGAGATTAAGGTTCCCTTCACTAGGGATATTCAAGCTGTTGAGTCTGGTTTAAACAGTATTATACCTTTTGGTCTAACTCCTTTAGCTGCCGGACTGGAAATGGCTCAGCAGTATATCTCTAAGAACAAGGTACACCATCCTCTGTTAATCCTTATAACTGATGGTATCCCGACTGTGGCCATGGAGGGACTGAATCCCCTAGAGGATGCCTTAAGGATAGCTGAAGGTTTTAAGCAATCTAGAATTCCTCTAGTTTCTCTGGGTTTAGAGCCTAATAGGGCATATTTGAAGGATTTATCAAAGAGGGCTGGTGGCAGTTTTTATGTACTCAGTGAAATTAACAGGGAAAGCCTAATGACGGTAATACATCGGGAATCCGTACTGGCACGTTAGACCAAAAAATATCGGAATCTGAAGGATAAAGGCAGGGACATGACGAAGAAAAGCGAGGAAAGAGGTGATAATTATGTCCCTAATGGTCTTAGTGGTCTTGCTTGTGGCAGTGGTTATCGCTATTTTTGCTGGTCAGAATGCAACGCCAGTTGATGTCAGGTTTTTAACCTTTGGACCGTTACAAACCTCTCTAGCTACTGTCATTATTGGTTCTATGGCTGGAGGAGCTATCCTGATGGCCCTTATTAATGTAGCCGGTCAGCTTAGAGGGAAGATGAAGATTTGGGATTATCAATCACAGGTTAAACGCCTGGAAAGTGAGATTGAGGATCTCAAGAAGAAGAATGAAGAACAGGCCAAGGAAATCGAGCTTCTAACTCTTCGTCGGGAGAAAGAAGAGAAGAAAGAAGAAACACCCGAAAAAATGTCGTCTGAAGAGGTCGGTGCATAGACATTATGGAACAAAAATACATGTGGAATGTGGCGAAAGCCCGACCTGAGGTACAACAGTTGACCGAGGAGTTAGGGATTTCGCCTTTGCTTGCACAGGTTTTATGTAATAGAGGGATGGATAATCGGGAAAAGGTATCTAGGTTTCTGTATGAAGATGAACTGTATGATCCGTTTCTACTAGAGGGTATGAATGTTGCTGTACAGCGGATATTAGCGGCCCTAGATTCTAATGAGAAAATTCGTGTTTATGGTGACTATGATGTTGATGGCATAACAGCCGTCACTTTGCTTTTTGAGACATTAAGCTGGCTTGGAGGCAGGGTTGACTACTATATCCCTGAACGTTTAGATGAAGGTTATGGGTTAAACAGAGATGCTGTGATGGCTGCTGTGGATTCTGGCATTGGTCTGATGATTACTGTAGATACAGGTATAACTGCCTTAGAGGAAGCAAGGCTTTGTAGTGAGTTGGGTCTTGACTTAATTATTACCGATCATCACGAAGCACTTCAGGAATTGCCTGTTGCCATAGCTGCTTTAAATCCCAAATTTGGTTATCCCTTTTCTGGGTTAGCCGGGGTAGGGGTTGCCTATAAGCTGGCAGAAGCTTTAATTAGAGCTAGTAACAGGGAAGAGGCTTTTTTAAATGGATTGTTAGATTTAGTAGCTTTGGGGACAGTTGCAGATATTGTACCACTATTAGATGAGAACAGGCTTCTGACTCAACGGGGTTTGCTGGCCTTAAAAAGAAATAAGAGGCCGGGGCTAGAAGCTTTAGCTAAGGTTGCTGGAATTGAGTTAAAGGATATTGATACGGGCAAGGTAGCTTTTGCTCTGGCACCGAGGTTAAATGCTGTTGGGAGGATTGGTTCAGCTGATTCTGCTGTAAAGCTGCTTTTGAGCAAGAGTTTTGAGCAAGCATATCCTTTGGCTAAAGAGCTTGATGTAGCCAATAGAGAGAGACAGGGTGTGGAATCTAGAATCGTGCAGGAAGCTGAGGAACTGCTAAAGGAGAAGGTTCCTGATACAGTTATTGCTTTAAAGTCTTCTCAATGGCATACCGGTATTGTGGGTATAGTTGCTTCAAGGATATTAGGTAAGTATTACCTGCCTGTATTCTTGGGAGTGGAGGAAACTGATGCTCTGGGTAGGGAGATAGTTAAGGGTTCAGCTAGAAGTATTGAGGAATTCAATATCTTTTCGGCATTAGAAGAGATGGAAGATATTTTGCTGGCTTATGGTGGTCATGCCAGAGCTGCTGGATTCACTCTTTTAAGAACTAACTGGGAAGAGTTTGTTTTTCGTCTAGAGGAACTGACTAAAGAGGCTTTTGCCATTAAGCCACCGGTACCGGGTATTTCTGTAGATGCAGTTCTCAAACCCGAAAATTTAGACGAGAAATTGATAGATGAGTTAAAGTATCTAGAACCTTATGGAATGGGTAATCCTAAACCAGTTTTTTTGCTTAAGAATGTAAATCTGGCCTGGGCAAGAAGAGTTGGGAAAACCGGTGAGCACTTACAGGCTGAACTAGGAGCTACTGCTAAATCCTTTAAGGCAATTGGCTTTGGTCTAGCTGAATTTGATGTCATTCCCAAAGGAACAGATATTGAACTTGTAGGGACTCCCGAGTTCAACTATTGGCAAGGCAAAAAAGAGATTAACTTTCTGTTTAAAGATTTGCGTTTAGCTAGTGCTAGTGAGGAAGTAGCAGTTACCAGAGATACTCTCTATGATTGGTTAGAGAAGGCAGAGGATTCTGTTAAGAAGACATATCCTGATAGGGAAGCTCTGCGACGGTTGTATCTAGTGTTACAATCATTGCATAAGTCGGGTAAAGCTATCCTTCATGGAGAAGACTTATCTTTAGTGGGCAAACAGGCATCTTTAACAGAGGAACAGTCAGCAAAAGCTATAGATATATTTAGAGAATTAAATCTGCTTGTTAATATGGATATGGGTAAGCAGAGTGTTTGGATTTTTAGCCCGGTTGAAGGTCAGATAGAGTTGCAAGCAAGTCAGAGCTACTCCCAGAGTGAGCAGGCATATGTGCAGATTAAAGAGGCTGTAAAGTTGTATGAGCAAGGAGATCTCAGTAGTCTTTTGCAGTTGAGTACAAGGGAACCATTGGCGAGTTTGCTGGATTCAGGAGCTATTGCCCGGGCAATTAAGACAAAAAAATAGTTTGTTTAACTATATTTCTATATTTTTGCTATACTATACTAAAAGATAGGAGGTGTTCTCCTTGCCAGGCACGAGTTTAGAGTCATTAAAAGAGTCAATTAAGACTTATGCAGAAGATGCTGAACTAGACATTATTGAAAAGGCCTATGAGTATTCTAGGAAGGCTCATGAAGGTCAGTTTCGTGCTGCAGGTGAACCCTTCTTTGAACATCCAGCTGCTGTGGCTAGGATTCTTGTTGATCTTGAGCTTGATATTGTTACCCTAGCAGCCTCTCTTTTGCATGATGTGGTTGAAGATACAGGTATTACCTTGAAGGATATTGAAAGGGAGTTTGGTACAGAGGTTGCCCTTTTGGTTGGTGGTGTTACCAAGTTAGAAAGGTTGGAATATCGTTCACGCATAGAGCAACAGGCAGAGAATCTTCGCAAGATGTTTTTTGCCATGGCAAAGGACATTAGGGTGATTTTAATAAAGCTTGCTGACAGGCTGCATAATATGAGAACACTGTCTCATCTACCTGATCCTAAGAGACAGCGTATTGCGGAGGAAACTCTAGAGATTTATGCACCACTAGCACATCGTTTGGGTATATCCAAGATTAAATGGGAGTTAGAAGATCTCTCTTTACGATATTTACAACCGGAAACATATAGAGAACTTGCTCAGAAGATACCAAGCAAAAGGAAAGAGCGCGAAGAGTTTGCTGAGATAGTTATTGAAAACCTAAAGGATCAATTGCAGGCTGTGAATATCCAATGTGAGATCCAGGGTAGGGCTAAGCACTTCTATAGTATCTACCGTAAGATGTATATCCAGGGAAGAGATCTCTCTGATATTTATGATCTCATAGCAATCAGAGTTATTGTTGATTCCATTAAGGATTGTTACGGAGCTTTAGGTATAGTACATTCTATCTGGAAACCGTTGCCTGGAAGGTTTAAGGATTATGTGGCAACACCTAAACCGAACATGTATCAATCTTTGCACACTACCGTTATTGGTCCTAAGGGAGAACCCTTTGAGATCCAGATTCGCACCTGGGATATGCATAGAATCGCTGAGTATGGTATTGCTGCTCACTGGAGCTACAAGGAGGGTGGCAAAACAGACCCGGATTTTGATAAGAAACTTTCCTGGTTAAGGGAAATGCTTGAGTGGCAATATGAGCTTAAAGATGCTAAGGAATTTATGGAGTCTTTAAGAGTAGATTTGTTCTCTGATGAGGTATTCGTATTTACTCCTAAAGGTGATGTTGTTAATCTGCCGGCAGGGTCTAATCCGATTGATTTTGCTTATAAGATTCATACTGAGGTTGGTCATCGGATGGTTGGAGCCAAGGTTAATGGCAAAATAGCTCCAATTGATTCAGAACTGAAAACCGGAGACATTATCGAAATATTAACTAGCAAACAGAGTAATGGGCCTAGCCGAGACTGGTTGAAACAGGCTCAGACATCTGGAGCAAAGAATAGAATTAGGCAGTGGTTCAAAAAGCAAAATAGGGATGACAATATTGAACGGGGTAAGGAACTCGTTATTGCTGAGTTAAAAGCATTAAATATTGATTATAAGAAGGCATTGAGAGAAGACTGGATTGAAGATATTCTAAAGCGTTTAAATTTCACCTCAGAGGATGAATTGTTTGTATCTATTGGTTATGGTGGTTTAAGTGCAGTCCAGGTAGCTGGAAGATTACGTGATCTATATAAGAAAGAGTATCCGGAAAAGGAAGCTCCGGAAGTACAGAGTTTATCAGGTACTCCAACAAAGAAGACCGGGGATAGTGTCCGCGTGAAGGGTATTGATAATGTAATGGTTAGGTTTGGCCGTTGCTGTAATCCTGTACCTGGCGATAGTATTATCGGTTATATTACTAGGGGTCGTGGGGTATCTATTCACAGGGTTGATTGTGCTAATGTTGCTAATCACTTAGAAGAGAAGGACAGAATTATTGAGGTATCCTGGAATGAGGTAGAAGCCAACTACTATCCAGTTGATCTAGAGATATTTGGTCTTGATAGACCCGGGTTTCTTTCTGATGTAGCTCAGGTAGTAGCTGAAACAAAGACTAACATCATTACTGCTAAAGCAAGACCATTAAAGAATGGTCAGGCAGTGATTGAACTGGTGTTGGAACTAAAGAATCTAGAACATCTTGAGTTTCTTAGAAAGAAACTGCTTAAAATTAGAGATGTTGTTGAGGTAACAAGGGTAAGTAACCAGCATAGCAGTTCAGCTTCTTGATGTTTAGGGGGATATACATGCGGGCAGTTGTTCAAAGAGTTAGTAGCGGGAAGGTAACGGTTGAAGAAGAGACTATTGGAAGTATAGGTACAGGGGTAGTTGTCTTTCTAGGCGTCGGTCAAGGTGATACCAGGACCGATGTTCTCTATTTAGCTGAGAAAATTGCCATGTTAAGGATTTTTGCTGATGAGCAAGGTAAGATGAATAGATCCCTATTAGATATTAATGGACAAGCTCTTGTGGTCTCTCAGTTTACCCTGTATGGTGATGTGAGAAATGGACGTAGACCATATTTTGGTGAAGCAGCAAGTGGTGAGATGGCTAATGAGCTTTATGAAGAATTTGTGGCTGCTATGAGTGATCTAGGTGTAGAGGTAGCTACAGGGCAGTTTCAGGCATCCATGGTTGTATCCTTAGATAATGAAGGCCCTGTAACTATTCTCTTAGATAGCAAAAAGAACTTCTAGAAAAGAAAGATTAAAGGCAGCAATTCTAACAGGGTTCTAGCTATTACACCAGGAATAATGGATCCAGTTCTCTGATAGAGATAACCAAATACTAGAGCAGTTGAGGGAATTACCAGTATTCCTTCCAAGAATGTTGGCCACCACTGTAATCCAGCCACATAAAGGTGAGGTACAAGGTAAATTAGACCAATAATTAAGCTGGTAAAGATAAGGCCGGCTTTTGGTCCAAAGAGTCTTTCCATGGTTGTTTGTAGATACCCTCTGTAGAAGAGTTCTCCAAGAAGCCCTATGAGAAAGAACGATATTAAGAATGGTTCAAAGAGAACCGAGATATCAGTGATCTTAATGCCATAGGGAACAGCCATGATTTGTGCTATAAAGCCTAGGAAGCCAAGAAGAATACCGATGATGATTCCTCTACCAAGATACTTAAAGGAAATACCGATATAGTTAACTATTAATCTCTGTCTAAACAGGCGATAGGCCAATACAAGAATGGCAACACCATGGAGTACATAGAGACCCTGTTCGGTAAGGAATCCTTGTAAGGTGAAGTAGTAGAAGACAGCTTCAGCCAGGATAAATAACAGGAGTATTAACCTATCAGTGTTTGGTACTCTTCTGTTTAGGAACCCTTTTGGTCTAACTTTTTCAAGATCAATAGTTAAAACGTTGATTAAGATTATAAACATAAAGATAATTGACAGATAGATAGCTATGGCTTGTGGTACTAGGTTTGTTGTACCTAAAGGTGCATATGAGCCCTCTTGGTATGAACCAGGATTGGGTAAAGGCACAACAAGATTAAGATCTTCAAAGGTTAATAGAAGTTCTTGTGATTCTGAATAAGTGAGCTTGCCGTATTGGTTTCCATAGAAAGAGGCAGTATAACCTACACCCATGGTATACCAGTCTGATGTTGAACCGGCAAGGAGGCTGTTGGAATTACCTGGTTTTGCTTTGGTAAGATAGTTTTCTGCTTGTGCAAGGTGAAGCTCTGGTGTTGGTGAAGGAACTGCTCTTGCCTGATAGCGGAGATCTTCAAACATTGGATAGTCTGCTTTCAGATAAGCAGTTAAAAAAGTGTCTGTCAGGCTAGAAAGACCAATAAGGCTTTCTAATCGAGTTCTGTCTTTACCTGATGGGATGAATTCATAATAGCCATCACCAAGAAACAGCACACCTGTTACCTGTCCCCTATTTTCAATGGGTATCATTACCCCGTTTTCTATATGGACTAACAGGTAATAGCGGTGGAAGCTAAGACTGTCAAAGACAAGAGGTTCTCCAAGGGTTGTTTCTTCATATGTCATAGGTAGTGATGATGGGGTTAAGATAAAGAAAATGATTGATATGGTTGCTAGGACAATAGCTGCTATAGTTAGCCAGAGTAGTGGTCCAATTGGGTTAGGATGAAGTTCACTTTTGCGTTGTTTTCTTTTAATTAAGTTCATTGCCGAATTTCTCCTCCTCGCTTGAGGCCATTAGTGGTACAATAAGTCTTAACTAGATTTCGACGGGCTTTGTTAGCTTCCTGTTTATTTATTAGAAAAAGTGCTTGGAAAGGGGTTTTGATTAAGTGACTATTAGTAGGCCAAGGGGTACAAACGATCTAATTTCTCCAGATATTGAAGTATGGCAGTATGTTGAGGAGTTAATTCGAAAATTAACAGCTCGATACGGTTATGCTGAGATCAGAACCCCTGTCTTTGAACATACAGAGCTGTTTCAAAGAGGGGTAGGGGAAGCAACAGATATTGTTGAAAAAGAGATGTATACCTTTAGAGATCGGGCTGATCGCAGTTTAACATTAAGACCGGAAGGAACTGCTGCTGTTGTTAGAGCGTATCTAGAGAACAAGATTAATGCGCAAATGCAACCAAGCAAACTATATTATCTATCAACACCGATTTTTAGGTATGAGAGGCCACAGGCCGGACGCTACCGACAACATCATCAGTTTGGTGTTGAAGCCTTTGGCAGTCAGGATCCAGCTTTAGATGCAGAGATAATTTCTCTAGCTCTTGAGCTCCTAAAGGAACTCCAGTTAGATGATTTAGAGTTACGTCTTAATAGTATGGGTTGTCCTAATTGTAGGACCGAGTATAGGGAAGCAGTTAAGGAATACTACAAACCAATGTTAGCTGAACTCTGTTCAGATTGTCAGAGGAGATATGAGGTTAATCCCTTAAGGTTAATTGATTGCAAAGTGGATCGTGAAGCTGCAAAGGGTGCACCCCGGTTACTTGACTATCTCTGTGATGATTGTAAGACTCACTTTAATGATTTAAAAGGGTATCTTGATGTATTAGGTATCAGTTATACTGTTGACCCTGGTATTGTAAGAGGGTTAGACTATTATACCAAGACGGTCTTTGAGATAGTCTATAAAGGATTAGGTGCTCAAGATACTATTGTTGGTGGAGGTAGGTATGACGGGTTAGTAGAGACTTTAGGTGGTAAGAGTACAGCTGGTGTAGGTTT
>DYGY01000023.1 GCA_020724425.1 Thermaerobacter marianensis | reverse complement strand
CGGTATGTACGGTGGTGTGAGAGGACGCTGAATGAATTAATCAGTCAGCTCCTACTCGATTGGTGTTTAATGGAACAGAAAGCGTATGACAAATAGGACTGCTAGTATCCACATTGTCAGGCTTAGCTCCCTGGCCTTACCTGTTAGAATCTTTAGGATTACATAAGAGAGTATGCCAGCTACGATACCTTCAGCAATGCTGAAGCCGAAGGGCATGATTACAATAGTCAAAAAAGCAGGGATAGCTTCCATGAAATCATTAAAGTTAATTTTAGTTATGGGTTCCATCATAAAGATACCAACTATAATGAGAATGGGGGCTGTTGCAGCTGTCGGTATCATCCCTACTAGTGGTGAGAAGAAGAGGGATAGTATGAATAGTGCTGCGACGACTACTGAAGTTAGACCAGTTCTTCCCCCTACTGCTACTCCTGAGGCACTCTCCACGTAGGTCGTGACGGTACTTGTTCCCATGGTTGCGCCAAACATGGTACCCACTGCGTCTGATAGAAGTGCTTTGTTTGCTCGTGGAAGCTCTCCCTGTTCATTAAGCATACCCGCTTTACTGGATACACCAATAAAGGTTCCGATAGTATCAAAAAGATCAACAAAAACAAAGGTAAAAACAACTGCTAGAAGACCGTAATCGATAAGTCCTTTAAAATCCATTTTCATGAAGGTTGCTTCTACACTTGGTGGTGCTGATACTAACCTGAAATTTGAGATATCTGTGACACCAAAGGGAATTCCTAGGATAGTTGTTGCTAGAATACCATAGAGCAATGCTCCCTTGACTTTCTTTATGACCAGAAATCCTGTGAACAATAGGCCAAAGCCTGATAGGAGGACACTAGCTGGAGTGATCCAGGGGCTAATAAGTGAATTTAGAGCAGGATCGGTAAAGTATTGTGGGTTAATCAGTGTGACTATTGTTGCTGGTGATGGTACTATGATGCCTGCATTAGTAAAGCCGATAAAAGCTATGAATAGACCGATACCCACACTGACTGCATATTTTAGTGATAGTGGTATGGAGCTTATGATTGCTTGTCTAGCTTTAGTCAGTGTTAGGAGCAGGAAGATTAGACCTGAAAGAAAGACTGCTGCTAGGGCTGTTTCCCAGGTTAGGCCCATACCTAATACTACTGTGTAAGTAAAAAAGGCGTTTAATCCCATCCCTGGAGCTAGAGCAAAAGGGTAGTTTGCCAGGAGACCCATTGTTAGGGTTGCCAGTGCTGCTGATAAGACTGTGGCAACAAATACTGCTTCAAAGGGCATACCTGTTTCACTTAGGATTGCCGGATTAACAAAAATAATGTAGGCCATAGTCATAAAGGTAGTAAATCCAGCAATTAGTTCTGTTTTGATGTCTGTACCGTTGGCTTTCAACTGAAATTTGGTTTCCAGGAAATTCTGCATTAAGTACTACACCTCCAGGTATTTCTTGCAATATACGAACGATTAGCAACTACTATAGTCGAAACATACCCCCTATAATACGAACTTTCAATACTTAATCAGGCATATTGTTGGAGTTATGGGCTAGTGTTTCGCTTTTTGGTTAAGAAATCCTTCTTGTCGAAAAAACTTTTTCTATTGTTACCGTTTTCAAAGCCTGGTATTTTTCTGTTGACTTGTGCTGAAAAACACTGCTATAATTGTGTACATAAGGTGGTAATAGTTAAGATTCTGTTACGAAACAGTTAATATACTGTTATAAACCGTACAGAAAACTAAGTTACCACGTATTTTTTTGGAATGACTTGAAACCGTTTTCAAATGACCCTAATACAGCTCTCTTGCTATGCAAGAAGAAGTGGAGTGTTAGTGATGAGTGCAACTATTAGAGATGTGGCTAAAGAAGCTAATGTCTCTGTCACGACAGTATCGAGAGTCATTAATAATCAACCTCTAGTCAGTGAAGAAACTAGGCAGAGGGTATTAGATGCTATCGATAAACTAGGGTTTCACCCTAATGCGGTAGCTAGGAGTCTTGTTAATAAAAAGACTCATATCGTGGGATTGTTAATCCCTGATATATCTAATTCCTTTTTCTCTGAGGTTGTACGGGGCATGGAAGATGTGGCTAGTATGCATGACTACCACGTTATTTTGTGTAACACTGATCAACAGCTTTTAACTGAAGCTAGATGTGTTGAGGTTTTAAGAGAGAAACAGGTTGATGGTCTTATTTTTATGAGTGAACAGGTTACTCCACAGCATGAAAGTGTTTTTGAAAGCTCTCGCCTACCGGTTGTTTTAGCTTCCACTCGTGATGAACATGGTAGGTTTCCCGCCGTATATGTCGATGGCTTAAATTCCTCTCAGGCAGCCGTTGAACACCTCATATCTCTTGGTCATACCAGAATTGCATGTATTAGTGGCCCATTGAAGGACTTAATAGCTGGAAAACCACGTTTTGATGGATATAGACAAGCGTTGGCGAAGTTTGATATTCCTTTTGATCCCAAGTTGGCTCAAGAAGGTGATTTTCGCTTTGAGTCTGGATATAGGGCAATGAAGAGAATTTTGCAGTTACCTAATCCCCCTACTGCTGTTTTTGCTGGTAGTGATGAAATGGCAGCAGGGGCTATTAATGCTGCCTTGGATTCTGGCTTGAGTGTGCCTGGAGAGATTTCTGTGGTGGGTTTTGATAATATTCGTTTGGCAGGAATGATCAGACCCAAACTTACTACTATAGCTCAGCCCATGTATGAAATGGGAGCTACAGCGATGGGGATGTTAGTAGAGGTTATGGCAGGTCGTGTTCTAAAAAAGACTGATGTGATGTTACCGGGTCAACTGATAATTAGGGACTCAACTGGACCTAGAAGATAGAAAGGTTGGTTCTGGAACCGTTACCAGTGGTGATGTTGAGGAGGTATTGGGATGGCAGATTTGTTAATCAGAGATGTTAAGAAGGCTTATGGAGATAACATTGTTATTGAGAAGTTGAACATGGAGATCAGAGATGAAGAGTTTATGGTTTTTGTTGGTCCCTCTGGTTGTGGTAAGTCAACTACCTTAAGAATGATTGCCGGTCTAGAGGAAATCACTGATGGAGAAATCTTTATTGGTGATAAGCTTGTTAATGATTTGGCTCCTAAGGATAGGGATATTGCAATGGTTTTTCAAAACTATGCTCTTTATCCACATATGAATGTTTATGACAATATGGCTTTTGGTCTTAAGATGAGAAAGTTTCCTAAAGCTGAGATTGACAGAAGAGTCAAAGAAGCTTCCGAAATCTTGGGATTAGGGGACCTTCTGAAGAGAAAACCCAAGGAGATGTCTGGTGGACAAAGACAGAGGGTAGCTCTTGGTAGAGCTATTGTTAGAGAACCACAGGCATTTTTGATGGATGAACCCTTATCAAATCTTGATGCGAAATTGAGGGTTCAGATGAGAATTGAGTTGAAGAAGTTGCATGAGCGACTCAAGACCACAACAATTTATGTTACTCATGATCAGACTGAAGCTATGACCATGGGTGATAGGATTGCTGTTATGAATGAGGGGGATCTGCAACAGTTAGATACCCCTGAGCAGTTGTATAACAATCCTGCCAATATGTTTGTGGCTGGTTTTATTGGGTCTCCTGGTATGAATTTTTTGCCTGGTAGGATTGAAGCTTCTGGTGATGATCTATTCTTTGTTGGTGATGGTATTCGCTTGCATGTTACCAAGGAAAAGGTTAAGGCATTGAGGGCTCATAATGCCCAGGATATAGTTTTAGGGGTCAGACCTGAAGATATTTCTTTTGAATCTGATGAGAGTATTCAGGAAGTAGCTAAGGCTACTGTAGAGGTTGTTGAACCTTTAGGTGCAGAAACCTATGTTTACTTAAGTAGGGGAAGCCACAACTTTACTGCTAGAATTGATAAACATACAATGATGCAACCTAGCACAAACGTACAGGCGCTATTTAGCATGGACAAGGTTCATTTCTTTGATGCCAGTACAGAAAAAGCTATCCGGTAAGCTGTGTAAGGGAGGACTGCTGTGATGCAGGAATCAAAGAGTCAGGGTGACAAGCAAATGAAGGAACTGGTACGCAAAAAGCTGTCTAAGAATGCGGTTGGCAGGTTTATTCTTAAATACTGGTTAGAATTGGTTCTAGTTACACCCTTAGTAGTGTATATTCTAGGATTTACGCTTGTCCCTGTATTTACTTCAATTCTTATGAGTTTTCAGGATCCAAGGACTGGTCAGTTGACCCTGGATAATTATCGTTACATTATTGGGCATGGTCAGTTTAAGGAGGCATTGCGTAACACTATTGTTATTGCTGGTTTGAGTCTTACCTTTGAGATGATAATTGGTATGACTTTAGCAATGATGTTAATTAGGCCTTTTAGGGGTAAGGGTTTGATTCGTACGATTCTGCTCACGCCCATGGGTGTACCGACACTGGTTTCAGCGGTTATGTTGGGATACATTTTTGACACTAGTGGATATCTGAACTCTTTTCTTTATCACGTAGGGTTGATTACGATCCCTATTGATTGGGCTGAGGGTGGTCTTAAGACTATATTAATGATTGTGTTTGCTGATATGTGGAAGGTTACTCCTTTAGTTATTTTGCTTTTGATGGCAGGGTTAGAAAGCATTCCTGGGGAGGTATATGAGTCTTCTGCGATTGATGGAGCTTCTTCTTGGAATACTTTCTGGCATATTACTCTGCCTCTGATGAAGCCGTTCATTACTATGACTCTAATTATTCGAGCGATTGATGCCTTTAGGATATTTGAGTTGGCGTTGATTCTTGCAGGAAGAACAACTCCTGTTCTGACTACTTATGCCTATACTGAGTATTGGGCATATAATAATCCTCATACTTCGGGTGCGGCAGCAACTATTTTATTAGTGCTAATTATGATATTTGTGCTTGGTTATCTGAGGATTGTTGAAAGAGAAAGGGGTGAAGCCAGATGAATACAGTAAGTTCTACTGATTGGTTAGGAAAGATTGCTTCTAGGTTACGTATTCCCGGGTTGATTCTGGCAGCTATTATCACCCTTATACCGGTGTATTTAATGGTTAAGATCTCTGTTAGTGCTCCTCAGGATATTCTGACCCAGTATCCATCTTTTTGGATACACAATTTCACCTGGGATCACTGGATTAGAGTGTTAAATTCAGGTAATTTATGGGGGCCTTTGAAGAAGAGTTTAACGGTTGCTACAGCTACTACGGTGCTTGCTGTTTTAATTGCTGCTCCAGCAGCTTATGTCATCTCAAGGTTACCGAAACATGTTAAGTGGACAGTTGTGTTAGCCTTGTTCTTTACCAGGATGTTTCCTGAGGTAAGTATTGCTTTGCCTATTTCCATTACGTTTATCAAGTGGAATCTGTTGGATACTTATCTTGGTTTGGTTTTGGCACATCTAATCAAGGTCCTGCCCCTTATTACCTGGATTCTTGTTGGTACTTTTGAGACTATTCCAGTTGATCTAGAGAAGGCGGCAATGGTTGATGGAGCTAGCAGGATTGAGGCTTTAAGGAAGATTGTTGTACCTTTATCTTTACCGGGTCTGTCGGTTGCAGCTTTGTTTGTCTGGCTTGAGTCATGGAATGAGTTTACGTATGCTCTGTATTTGACTCTAGCTGATCGAACGTTACCACTTCAGACCTATTACTACGTGTCAAGAGGAAGCTGGTTTGAATCTGCAGCATACGCTACAATTCTGACCATTCCAGTGTTGTTTATCACCTTCCTGTTGCAGAGATACATGAAAACCGGGTATCTTTCTGGGGCAGTGAAAGGTTAGCATAAACTAACAGCTTGCAGAACATCTACGGGGGTGATAGCAAGTCGGGGCACAGAAACAGGGCACATTCAGGTTGTTTTAATACTTTTTAAGGGAGGGACAGAAATGTCCAAAATGTTTAAGTCAAAAGGCATTATGTTGTTGGTTGTATTGTTGATTGCAACCGTTGCTTTAGCTGGTTGTGGTAATGACAGCAAAGATGAAACAAGAACCTTGAATGTAGTTATGGGTCTAGGTGAGTCTGAGTGGCAGGTAATGGAAGAACATATCTTCCCTGCATTTGAAAAAGAGCATGGTGTAAAGATTAAAGCTTATCAGGTTGAAGCTGAAGATACTGTTAAGCAGTTAGAGAGTATGCATAAAGCTGGTAAGATGGAGATTGATCTGATTGCTCAGGACAACATGCAGTTGGCACCTTTGGTAGAAAAGGGTTTAGTACAGGACTTAAGTAAGTATAGAGACATTATTCCTGATAGTACAATTCCTTCTATGATCCCTGTAGGTGAGTTTGATGGCAAGCTGTATTTTATGCCTTATCGTCCTAATGTAGAGATCACATACTACAATGAGGATAAGTTTAACGAATATGGTTTGGATGTACCAAGGACCTGGGATGATCTCTTAGATGTTGCTAAGACTTTCTATGAAGCTGAAGGTATTGGTCGTGTAGCTATTAAGGGTACACTGGATGGAAACACCACCGTTCACCTTTTTGACTTCATTAAGTCTGCTGGTGGAGATCCATTGGTATTGAATGATGAAGGTAGTGTTGCAGCATTTACTTTCTTACAGGAACTATACCCATATCTCTCACCTGACACTAGGAGAGCCGATTGGAATACAATGAACAGGTTCCTTGCAACTGAGTCTGTCTATCTTGGTCAGAACTGGCCTTTCGCTACTAACGTAATTGTACGTGATAGTGGTAAGGAAGAGATTAAAGCTTATGAAGGTTGGGCAGGTCCTGTCAAGAAGAGCAATGTACTTGGTGGTGAAGTCTTAGGTATTCCCACTGGTGCTCCAAATGAGGATTTAGCAGTTGAGTTCATGAAGTATCTGATGTCTAAAGAAGTACAGGAAGTCTTAGTAAGTGAAATGGGTTGGCCATCAATGCGTGATGATGCTTATGGTAAGGTAGAAGAATGGCAGCAACCATATTTTGAAGCAATTAATGAAACTTTGAAGCATGCAGAACCAAGACCTAATGTAACTTATTGGGCTGATGTCGATAGAGCTCTCAACGATGCATTTAGAGAGATTGTTATTGAAGGTAAGCCTGTTAAAGAGACTCTAGATAAGTATGCTGCAGTTATTGAAGCAGCAAAGAATTAAGTTGACCGACTTACTCTTTATGTAGAGTAAGCCAACCCCCTAGGCGGCCAGGGTTTTAACAAACCCTGCTGCCGCTTTTTCATGAGATGAGGTGGCGGCGATGGACAGGTATTCATTTTATGGCATTATTGGTAATGGTGAGACTGCGGCACTAATTGGCCCTAATCTTGCTATTGATTGGTTTACTATGCCTCGTTTCGATTCCTTCCCTGTCTTTTTGGAAGCTCTAGATCCTGTTAATGGTGGTTCTTTGTCAATGGCTATTGGTGATAGGGAGCTACGGGTGGTCAGTCAGAGCTATCTTGGTAGGACTAATGTTTTAGAGACAGTGGTTGATTTTGAGGGGATTGAGCTTGGTAGTGTGGATTTTATGCCTTGGGGCAAAAGACAGTTAATTAGGAAAATCACTGTCACAAACAAGACTAAAGACGGTTTTGTTGGACAATTTAGCGTTAGAGTTAATCCGGTTAGTACTATCATGAAGGAATTTAAGGTTGAGGATAAAGAAGATGGCCTGTTGGTAAGTAGTGATGAGTCTTCTTTGTATATGTCATTTGTGGGTATTAATGAAAATCTCAAACAGGATGGTCTTTGTCTTAACCTTGATTTAGGTGTGGGAGAAACTAAAGAGTTTGCTTTGGTATTGTCTTATGATAGTGAAGAGAACCATCAGAGTTTTAATGCTTCAGAAGCTCTAAAAGAGTGTATAGATTTCTGGAATGGTTGGTTGGTAAAGGCCAAAACTATTAATACTAATAATAGTGAGTGGCAAGAGATGTACTACCGTAGTCTCCTGGTTTTAAAGCTGCTTGCTTATGAAAAGACAGGAGCAATTATAGCTGCACCTACTGCTTCTTTCCCGGCTGTTCCTGGTGGTGGCGATAACTGGGATTACAGGTATGTTTGGGTCAGAGATGGGTATTATACTGCTGTAGCCTTTGATAGAGTAGGTTTGCACAAAGAAGCTAGAGCATTCTATGACTTCATTCTGAGTTTACAGAGTGAGGAAGGTTCTTGGTATCCTTTATATGATGTAGAAGGGAAGGAACCACTTGAGAGTGTTGCTCCTGACCTTACAGGACCTAATGGTGAAGTGCCTGTGCGCTTTGGTAACAAGGCTGCTGTTCAACTTCAGCTAGATAACGAAGGTAATGTTCTTGATGGCCTATGGTACCACTATCAAGAGACAGGAGATCTTCAGTATCTTAAGTCCAAATGGAAGAATATTAGGGCTGCTGCTGAATGGACCAAACGTAATTGGAATAGGCCTGAGAATGGTATCTGGGAGATCAGAGAGAGATTAGATCACTGGGTCCATGGCAAAGTTATGTGTTATCAGTCATTAAATGTTGGTTCTAAAGTGGCAAACTTACTCGGTTATGAGGAAGAAGCCAGCGAGTGGTCTAAGACAGCTGAAGAGATTGCAAGAGAAGTTGTAGCTGAAGGCTGGAATGAGGAAATCGAGTCCTTTATGCAAAGCTACTCTGAAGATTCACCTTTGGATATCTCTGTACTGGCTTTAGAATTCTATAACGTGTTAAGTGCAGATGATGACAGGATAACTAAGACTGTCAAAGCAATCGAGAGGGAACTGAAAACTCCCAAGGAGAGAACCATTAAAGAGTATACCACAGCATCACCTTATGCAGGTACTCCCGCACAAGAGCGAGGTGGACTCAATATGTGGGGAGGCATTGCCCGGTATGATTATGCTGCAGTTCCTTTCTATCTCCCTACTTTATGGTTAGCAAGACATTATCTTAATTTCGGTGATACTAAGCGTAGTGCCGAGTTAATACAGGTATGCATTAATTCTTCAACTAATCTTGGACTAATGGCAGAGCACTTTGATCCAAGAACCCATGAGCAATGGGGTAATTTCCCACAAGCATTCAGTCATGAGGAAATGGTTAAAATATTGATTGATATTAGTGAAGAGACTGAGCAAGTAGCAGATGATGAATTTGGTGTAGCCTAATAGTTTAGCAGGAAAAATGAGCCTCAAGTCGAACTATTAATCTACTGGTGTTGAGGGAGGCTGTATGGTGGCAAGGAAAAAGGGGAAAAGAGGACAAGGAATCTCTTATGCACGATTAGTTGTAGCTGTTGTTTTTGCTTCTATCTTGATTGGTGGGATTGCATGGTCTTATTGGACATTCTCGGGGGGCGAGCCCGAGGTTGATGACAAGAGACCATTAAGCGATTTCACTATTGAAGAAGTTACTGATGATGAAGTATTTGAAAGACTAGTGCAAAGAGAAGACTCCATATTTGTTTATTATTTTTCCCCCACCTGTCCCTATTGTGTTGAGGCTGAACCCATAATTACTCAGGTCGCTGAGGATACTAGTGTTCGCATTGTTAAGGTTAATGTTAGCAGTAGTTTGTCTATAGCTAAGAAATATAGTGTGAAGAGTGTACCCTCTGTAGTGGAGTACCGAGAGGGACAAGAGGTAAAGAGGATAGAAGGTGCGCAGAACTATACTAATTACCATATCTTTTTTACCAACAGTCTTGAGAGGAAAGACTAGTATGGGGTATCTGGTATTTGGTGTTCGTGTTTTGCTTGGAGTGTTTCTAATTTGGTCCGGGTTGAGTAAGGTTTCTGATCCCCGGGCTTTTGCTTTTGTTGTTGAGTCTTATGGTATTGTAGGGCCGACCCTTAGTCTTTGGATTGCTCTTGTTCTACCCTGGGTTGAGATTGTTCTTGGTTTTGCTTTTGTGGTTGGGATTTATATCAGACTGGCTAGTGTAGCGACTATGGGTTTGAGTATTATTTTTGGTATAGCCCTTGTGCTGAATTTTGGTCAGGAGTTGCCTTTGGGATGTGGTTGTTTCGGTCTCGGCCAGGATCCTGAGGTTGTTGGCTGGTTGGATATTCTTAAAGATTTAGTTCTTTTCTCTGTTGCTCTATTAATCTTTGCTACTAAGAATCACTATTGGGCCCTTGATTAGGTTTGACTGCTAGGATTGTTTCCTCTAGCTTTTGATAGTTCTCTGAGTGAAGCAGGTTGCCTACAATGATAGTGTCAGCTATCTCTCCTGCTTGTTTTGCCTTTTTATAGCTATCTATTCCTCCTCCATAAAAAAGTCTTGCCTTTTTTGTAACTCTTCTAATTTCGCTTAGTAGTTCCATATCTCCGAAAGTTCCACTGTATTCCACATAGACTATTGGCATGTTAAAGAACCTGTCTGCTAATCGAGTAAAGGCTATACAGTCTTTTGTAGTCAGATTTGTTTGAGCTTGGGTTTTTTGAGCCACAGAGGAAGCTGGATTAAGCACAATATAGCCTTCCGCTAGTGTTTTCTCTTCAGGCAAGAAATCTAGAAGAGCACCATATTCTTTAAGAGCATGGTGTTGTTTGGTTATTAGATAATCAAGGTTTCTAGCGTTAAGGACAAAGGGAATGAGGTAGCCGGTAAAGCCGGGAATGATGGTTTCCGAATTGGATACCTCAAGCCAGATAGGCTTATTGCTGTTTCTAAATTGGTCTAATGAGGTGGATACCTTTGTTTTGGTGATTCCCTGAGTACCTCCAATTATTATGGCATCTGTATTACTCTCCTTCAAAAAATCAAGTTGGGCTTGATTTAGGGGTTTGTCTGGATCTACTTTTGTTATGTGACGATAGTTGTTCATGGTTTAACCCTCCCTGTTCCGGTATTTCTTGATTAGTTCATATCTTACCTTCTTTTAGCACACATGATGAGTAAGGACCATAACATCAAGTGAGACGACGTGTGGAGGGATGGTAAGAATGGAGCTATTTTCGATTATAATGCTTTCTTTAGCTGTTAGTATGGATGGCTTTTGGAGTGGTTTGGCTTATGGGCTAGGGAAGATTCGCGCTACTCAATTCGCATTAGTGCTAATTGGTTTGATTTCATTTCTTGGTAGTCTAGGAGCTATTCTAGTAGGTTCCATGTTGATGGGTTTTGTACCTGAATGGGCTACTAATCTGGTAGGAGCCCTCTTATTCATCTTTATAGGCATCAGGGCTTTCTTAATGGTCAGAAAACCTCAAGAGATTATCAAAGGGAAAAAGCAAGTGAGCAATATGTCTTTAGTTGATAGCCTCTTGGTTGGAACAGTTGTGGCTATTGATGCTTCTATAGCTGCTCTTGCAGTTGGTGTTATGGGCTGGAACACTCTTTGGACTCCACTCGCCTTTGGTCTTGCTCATTATTTATTGGTATGGCTAGGGAACTATGTCGGGCTATTTAAGTTAGTGACAAAAGAGAGACGTCCCCTCGCGTATTTGCCAGGAGTGATCTTTGTTTTTTTGGGCTTTTTGCGGTTATTCTAAACCTAGTATAGTTTTAGGGGAGGAATATCTTGTGGACGTTAGGGTCGCAGATGAAAAAGATATGCATATCCTGGAGGCACTTTCTGGGGATATGGAATTACAGCGAAGAATTGAAGAATATTTTGCTCCGGTTGATCCGAGTATCATTCTGGAAACGGTCTTTCTAATTTTAGAAGATGAAGGTGAGGTAGTTGGAAAGGCTGAGTTGGTCATCGGAGAAGGTGAAGAAGAGCATCTTGGGTACATCAGAGGAGTAGTTATTCGGGAGGACTTCCGTGGTCAGGGTGGAGCAACAACTCTTATGGAAGAAGCTGAAAGGATAGCTAAGGAAAAGGGAATAAGGGTGTTAGATCTGCATGTATACGCTGACAATGAAGCTGCTTTGAATCTTTACCAGGGTTTAGGTTTTCAAACCTATCATAGGGAACTTCACATGCGCAAGGAAATCTGATTCCTACCCAAAGCGGGTAAGAACATACACCGGAATCAGTTAACCTTATAAAATTTGACAAGACAAAAAATCCCCCCTTGGCAACTAAAGGGGGATTTTTAAAAACTGCACAGTGCATAAGACTCCACCATATATACCAAGGTGATAGAGTTTTAAGTTTAAGCATAACCCTACCCAAAGTGGTAGGGTTATGATATACTCATAACTAACTAAACGGTTAGTATGGAGGTGTAGAAGTGAATAAGAAACATGAGATATTGTCTGCGGCTATTAATACTTTTGCTGAGTATGGCTATTATGGTGCTACGATGGATGAGATAGCTAGTCGAGCTGGGGTAACTAAGGGGGCTTTGTATTGGCATTATGCTAATAAAAGGGATTTGTTTTTGGCTGTTTTTCAGTATGCCTTTGTTGAGATAGATATTATCACTGAAGATATTCTTAGGGGTGAGGGGTCTGTCTGGGACAGGTTGGAGGCTGGTGTGTCTGCATATTTAGAGTATTATCAGAATAACCCAGATTTGATTTCTTTGTTAAGGACGATGGTCTTTGAGGGAAAAGATGCAGATGATGCAGATTTGATTGCTTTAATTAAAGAAGCTTATAGCAGGAATTTAGAGTTGCTTGAGGAGGTAATTAAAGAGGGAATTGCAAAGGGAGAGTTTAGAAGTGATCTTGATATTAAAGGCGTGGTAAGAATTGTTTCGGCTATGTTTGATGGGGTAATGTTTCAGTCACTTCTGTTTGAAAATTATAATCTTATGGAGATGAAAGAGCCAATTTTAAGGATGATTGGCTCAAATGTTGTGGAGGGACATGTAAATGCTTGATAGATTGTTAGGGGCTATTGCTAAAAGGACATATAAGAATTATAAGCTTATTTTAGTGTTGGCTGTGCTTGTTACAGCTTTAGCTGTCTGGAGTGCTAGTACTTTGACTCTAGATATGAGTTATGCCAGTATGTTACCGGAAAATTCTAAGGTATCACAAAGATATATAGAGGTAACTGAGAATTATGGTGGCATGGATAACTTAGTTATTCTCCTTGAAACTAAGGAGGGAGAGAGGGAAAGGAAAGAAGGGCTTGCTCAAGAGATTGCTAAGGATTTGGAAGCTTTAGAGAGTATTGAGTATGTTGCTTTTGAGCTTGATATTGATTGGGAATCTTATGGGATGCTTTATCTAGAATATGAGGAACTAGTAGAGTTAGAAGAAGTTGTTAAGGAACAACAACAAGCTTTACTTTGGGGTATCCAAATGGGTGTAGCATTAGACATAGATGCTGTCTATGAGGATCTGCCTGTGGGGGTAAAGGAGCTTTTTGAGGAGGATACAGATGTTAATCCTTTCTTGTCTGAAGACGAAAGGATGTTATATTTATCGGCAAGACCGGCAGGTGATACTGCTAATCTTCTTTTTACTGAAAATATGTTGGCTGAGGTTGATCGGACTTTAGAGGTTTTTAGGGCTGATTATCCCGATGTTGAGATAACTGTTATGGGTATGCCGGTGATGCTATTGGAAGAATATCAGATTTTGCTGAATGATATTAGTTATACTAATATTCTGGCTTTTTTGGCTATTCTGGCTTTGCTGATTCTCTCTTTTAGGACCTGGTGGGCTCCTATGTTTATGGGTGTTTCTCTTTTGATGGCTGTTGCTTGGACTTTTGGGTTTACTGGGTTTACTATCGGGAGTCTTAACTTTATTAGTGCAGCTTTTGGAGTTATTGTATTAGGTCTTGGTGTCGATTATGGTGTTCATATCTTTACTAGATATACCTTAGAGAGAAACGGTGGGAAGGAGCCTGAGGAGGCTCATATGTTAGCTGTAACTAGGACTGGTAGGGGAGTAATTACTGGTGCTTTTACAACTGCAGCTGTTTTTTTCTCTTTGCTTTTAAGTAGTAGTAAGGGGATTCGTGAATTAGGTCTAACTGCTGGTGTAGGAGTATTGCTGGCTTTAATTAGTATGTTATTTGTTTTGCCTTCTATTTTGCTATTTTGGGATAAGCGGAAGAACAAGAAGAATGGGGCAGGGGAGTTTATCTTCCTTAGAAAAACAGCTTTAGCAATTGAGAGGATGCCAGGGGTATTTTTGGGCGTTATTCTAGCTATTACTCTGGTTGCTCTCATCTATGTGCCACAGACTAGTATGAATAATTCATATTATGACATGTTGCCTGAAGATATGGAGTCATTGAAAAATAATCAGAAGCTAGTTGAGGTTTATGGTACTTCGATGGAGTATACTTTATCCACAGCAGAGACTTTAGAGGAAGCTAGAGAGTTAGCCGAGAGGTTAGCAGAAGTTAATCTTGTTAAAGAGGTTGATACTCTAAGTATGGTTTTACCTGAAGATCAGGAGAGAAAGTTGGATATTATAGAGGATATACGTGTGGGTCTAGAAGATACTGAGAGTTATCTAGAGAGCCTACTAGAGTATGATCCAGGTAATGAAGATTTGCTAATGTTGCTAGAGGAGATATCTTATACAAAGGATATACTTCCTGTGGCGATGATGGATATTAATGATTTGCCTCTGAATATGCAGTCTCATTATTATCAGGATGGTCAGTATTTTATCTATAGTTTTCCTGAGGGTGATATCTGGGCTAGTGATGCCTGGTTGGATTTTAGTAGGGATATCAGGGACATAGACCCTAATGCTACTGGTGGTACTATTGTTTATGAGGCCTTTATTGAATATTCTCAAAAAGATCTTATGGTTAGTGCTCCTCTAGCAGCAGGGCTGGTTTTGTTGATTTTGTTGCTAAACTTCAAGAGAATAGGTCTTGTGATTTTGAGTGCACTACCTCTTGGTTTAGGGGTGTTATGGCTGTTAGGATTTACAGCTCTGACCGGTTACCAGTGGAATATTGTCAGTCTTGTAGCTATTCCTTTGATATTAGGTATTGGTATTGATGCCGGAATTCATTTGGTTCAACGTCTGGCTAATGGCCAGGAGAGTATTTCTGATAGTCTTGCTACTGTTGGCAAAGGGGTTACTGTTTCGGGTTTAACTAGTATGTTGGCTCTTGGTAGCTTAGCTATGGCAAGTCATAGGGGCACAGCTAGTATGGGTTTAGCTTTGTTTTGGGGCGTAGGGGCTGTCTTGTTAGCAGCATTAGTTGCTTTACCGGCAATAGCTGTTATGTTACGCAGGAAATCTAGCCAGCCAAAAAGCCTGTGATAAATATATAGAGAATTGCTAATGGAATTAGATACTTTACTAGTATTGACCATAAGGATGCTATTAAGTTCTCTTCATTGAATGCAGGAGCTCCTTGTTGGATTTCCTTTATTGCTGTTTTGTTACCCCAGACCCAGCCGGTAAAGAGAACAATTAGTAGGCCTGATAGGGGTAAAAGCACGGTAGAAGAAAAAGTGTCTACTAGATCTAGAAAGTTCATACCACGGACAGTGAAAAAATCAAGTGGGCCTGCAGCTAAAGCTGAAGGAAGTCCTAAGATAAAGACAGAGAAAGTAGCTAGGATAGTAGCATTTTTTCTCGGTTGCTTAAATTTGTCAACAGTGTATGCTGTTAAAACCTCAAGAAAAGAAACAGAGGAGGTTAAGGCTGCAAAAGCTAGCAAAAGGAAGAAGACACTGGTCCATAAGGATCCTAATGGCAGGGTGTTGAAAACTGCGGGAATAGTTACAAAGATTAGTCCCGGACCAGTCTCTAACTCAAGATTAAAAGCAAAGAGAGCTGGGATCACTATAGCTCCTGCAAGGATTGCTACTAAGACATCGGAGATACTAATAATCAATGAGTTTGAAGGTATATTCGTGTCTTTGGCAAGGTAGCTTCCATAGGTAAGGAGGATACCCATACCTAGGCTGAAACTAAAGAACACTTGCCCTATGGCATTTAAGGCTACTGATAAGGTGACATCTTCTAGCCGGGGTGAGAGGAACCAAATTAATCCTTCAAAGGAACCTTCTAAAGTTATGGTTCTCGCAAAAAGAATTATAAGGAGTATGATTACTGAAGGCATTGAAAACTTGCTAAACCGTTCAATGCCTTTAGAGACTCCAGTCATTACTATAAGAAGCGTAAAGGTTAGAAATATGATTAAGCCTAGGGTTGATAGGTAGGGATGAGCTATCATAGTATCAAAAAACACTAAGAGATCATTTGCAGAAGTTAGGCTAAGTCTACCGACGAGAGCAAAGAAGAAGTAGAGGATGACCCAGCCAGCTATAACGGCATAGAATGAGAGTACTACTAATGCTGAGATGAGCCCTATGAAACCTATCTTACTCCAGAATGGGTGGTTTGTTAAGGTGTCAAATGTGGAAACTACGTTTGTCTGGCTTTTGCGACCAAGAGTTAGTTCTATAATCATGACGGGTACACCTATGATCAGAACGACGATAAGGTAGACAAAAAGAAAAGCACCCCCACCATTTTCTGCGGTCACAGTGGGAAAACGCCAAATATTACCTAGGCCTACGGCTGAACCGATGCTTGCTAGTATGAAACCGATTCTAGAGTTCCACTGATCCCTCAATGATAATCCCTCCTGATGGTATTCTAACCATCAGGTCAGGCTATATCCTTTCCCAGAGAAATAGGTTATCTTTGAAATGCCAAGAGATTTTCTCTTCCTGATAGAGATAGGTAAGATAGGCTTGTAAGGCACTGCGGAGCAGGAAAAACTGAGTAGCTGTATTGATTGGCTCTTTGATCAGTTTTGAGAGAATGGTATCTGTTGTTAAGGGTTTATCAAGAACTAGAAGTATCTCTGAGAAGATAGTCTCTAGCTTATCTGTATTAGCCTTGATAGGATTGTTGATATCTCTTGTGGGTTGACCATGGCTTGGGATTACATACTCATATTTAACTATTCCCTTGAAGGTATTGAAAGTGCTATTAATGTTTACGAAATAAGGGAGAGTGTGTTTTTCAAGAATTTCCGGATCAAAGAAAGCATCAGCTGAGTAGAGGGTATCTGCTAATGCTATACCTGTTTGAAATGGTGTATGACCTGGTAACGGAACTAGGTCTAGCTCCTCCCAGTTAGGAATTTTATCTTTGATGGGTACTGCTTTAAGTGGAGGAGCTTGCAGAAATCTATTCTGTAACTGAGGTATTGGTTGAGCACCTCCATATAGATACATGGGTTCGTAGGAAGGCTCTCTGATTATGTTCTCTTCTCCGGCTGGGGCATAGACGTTACAGTTTGTGGCTTCCTTAAGGTATGCTCCTGCTCCAAAGTGATCAGCATGGGCATGGGTAATAAAGATGGTGTCTAGTGTTAGCTGTGCGTCTGTTAGAGTTTTTAGTATTTTTTTGCCATAAGATCTATCAAGACCTGTATCTATGAGCAGGACTTTGTTATCCTTTAATATTAAACCAAGATTGGTAGGGCCGGGAATTAGTCCGGCCTTATAATCTTTATGTTCGGCTATCATCTGAATTTCCATTTTATTGTCTCTCCCTGTGTAATTATCTTTTTCTAAGGTTAATTCAGCTATTCGCTATATTCTCCTTCAGTTCTTGATGTCAATTTATCCGAAAAGTTCCTTGTTTTTAAATCTATTAGTATGTAATACTTGCAGATTTTTTATGCAATAATATTTAAATTTCTGAAGATAATATTGATGCAACAATAAATTAATCATTGAAATAGATAGTTTCTTGAAAGGGGGTGAAGTTTGTGGCATTAGGTAATCAGGGTAAAAGACAGTTAGTTCCTCAAGCTCATCAGGCTCTGGATAATATGAAATATGAAATTGCTGCTGAATTGGGGTTGCCAGTACGCCAGGGTTCCGAGGACTACTGGGGTGATATACCATCAAGTCAGTGTGGTAAGGTTGGCGGTGAGATGGTCAGGAGAATGGTTGCTCTAGCTGAGAGTTCTCTTGCTCAGGCACCACAGCAGCCACAGGGTTAACTAAAATCTGGCAAGTGAGTTTAGGACTGTTTCGGGGCTGGTAACAGCCCCGTTTGTTGTTTATACTTGTGGTAGAATATGAAAAAGAGGGGGAATTGTCAGTGCCCCATAAGATTCTTGTGGTGGATGACGAAGAGGCTATTGTAGAGCTTACTGCTTTTAATCTTAAAAAAGAAGGTTACGAGGTTGTAAGAGCTTTTGATGGTAGAGAAGCGTTGCGTCTGGTGAAGGAAGAAAAACCAGATTTGATTGTGCTGGATTTGATGCTTCCTGAAATCGATGGACTTGAGGTGTGTCGCAGGATTAGACAGGAGAGTCGCATCCCGATTCTAATTCTTTCTGCTAAGAAAGAAGAGGTTGATCGGATTATAGGACTAGAATTGGGTGCGGATGATTATGTCACCAAGCCTTTTAGTCCTAGAGAGCTGTTAGCGAGAGTAAAGGCCATTCTTAGAAGAAGTGAAGAGGTTCCTGAGGAGGTTGAAAGGGTCGTTAGAGGTTCACTTGTTATCGATAAGAATCGTTATGAGGCTAGAATTAACAATATGGTTTTGACTCTGACTCCAACAGAATTTAAGATTCTTGAGACGCTTGCTAATTCTCCTGGGCAGGTCTATTCCCGTGATGTTCTCCTTCGTCGAGTCTGGGGCTATGACTATATAGGTGATTCTAGAACTGTCGATGTACATATTCGGCACTTAAGAGAAAAACTAAATGAGCATACCCAGGAAAATCTAATTGAAACAGTTAGAGGTGTCGGTTATCGCTTTTCTCCGGATATGAGGTGAGTCTGATGGATACTCTTACAGTTATTGTCTTGTTATTGTTAATTATTATTTTGAGTTTCCTCTCTTATTATCGAAAGAAGGAATATGAAGCAAAGAAGAAATTACAGAAGGGTGTAATTTCTATTTTAAGGAGCAATTCTGAGCTTGCTAAGCGAACTTGGGGTTATGATGTTCGTAGGACTCCACTGTGGGATGATCATATTCGCCTTAGTATAGTTACTGGTCTTCTGTTAGAACAGTTAGCTTCAGAGATAGATGATTTGACTAAGACTAGAGCGGAATTATCAGCTGTTTTTTCACACATGAAAGATAGTGTTATGCTTTTAAATGCAAAAAAGCGTATCGTCTTGGTCAATCAGGCGGCAGAAGTTTTGTTTGAGTCAACCGGGGAGAAGCTGTGTGGAAAACACCAATTACAGGTTCTTGCTAACTCGCATTTGACAGAGAAAATCGACCAGGTTCTTGAACATATGGAGCCGGAACACTTTTCGATGCAGTATCAGAAGAATGGCAAGCTTAATCTTGATGTTCAGATTATTCCTGTGTTTGAGCCTGATCCTAGAGAACGTAAGCTTAGTGGTATTCTTCTAGTTATTAGGGATATTACTAACTCGGAACTGCTTAATCAGATGAAGACTGATTTTGTTGCTAATGTTTCCCATGAGTTGCATACTCCACTAACTACCATTCAGGGGTTTTCCGAAACTTTGCTTGAAGGTGCTTATAAGGATGAGGAGTCCGCGCTAAAGTTTCTAACATATATTCATGAAGAATCAAAGAGAATGGGTAGGCTTGTGGATGATCTACTTGATCTTTCTTTGATTGAGGCCGGAGAAGTGGTATTAAGAGTGGAGCCATTGAATCTTAAGAGTATTGTTAACGATGTCTTTGTTGATTTTGCTTTATTAGCTGAGGAAAAGGCTATTGCTCTTAAGGATTCTGTTGAAGATGATTTGCCCCTGGTTTATGCTGATTCTGATAAGATCCGGCAGGTGTTATATAATCTGATTGAGAATGCAATTAAGTATTCTGCTGAAGGTGGTCGTGTATCTGTAGCGGCCAGAGAGAAAGGCGCTTATCTTGTAGTTACTGTTAAGGACACTGGTATCGGTATTTCTCAGGAGCAGCAAAGGAGAATCTTTGAGAGGTTTTATCGGGTTGATAAAGCCAGAAGCCGGGCTTCAGGTGGTACTGGTTTAGGTTTATCAATTGTGAAGCACTTAATTGATATTCATGATGGTGAGGTGGGTGTAATTAGTAAGCCGGGCAAAGGTAGTACTTTCTACTTTACTTTACCTTTGGCAGAAAAGTAGTCTTAACACAATCTTAACAATAAATCAATGTAAGAGTAACCCTTCTTTGTTATCCTATCTCTGGGGAAGTAGCTAAGGATATTGGAGGAGGGTTTTTTGATGCGTAAGAAGCTGTTGCTTGTGCTATTAGCAGGTGTCTTACTGCTAACGGGGGGATGTATGAGCAAATCCGAGATTGTCCAGATTAAGGGTTCTGATACCATGGTTAATTTGGGCATGGGTCTGGCTGAAGCCTTTATGGATCAGAATCCAGATGTCCGCATTTCTATTACAGGAGGAGGATCTGGAACAGGAATTGCTTCACTTCTTAATGGGGATGCTGAGTTAGTCCAGGCTTCACGAGATGTAAAAGAAGAAGAAAGAGAAAAAGCCAGAGAAAAGGGCCTTTGAAATGCATGAATATGTTATTGCTAGAGATGGTCTTTCATTGATTGTTCACCCTGATAATCCTGTAGATCATCTAAGTATGGAAGAAATCAAGGATATTTTTACAGGTAAGGTGACCAACTGGAAAGATGTTGGTGGTAACGATGAAGAAATCATCGTTCTCGCTAGGGAAAGCAGTTCGGGTACTTATGTTTTTTTTTAAGGAATTTGTGATGGATGATGAAGAGTATCGGCCTGATTCGGGAAGGATGCCCTCCACTCAATCTATTGTTGATAGGGTAGCTCAGGATAAAACTGCTATAGGGTATATTGGGATGGGTTATGCCAATGAATCAGTTAAGGTCTTAGATGTTGAAATAGATGGAGTTATTGTTGAGGCAACTGAGGAGAATGCACTTTCAGGTGTATATCCTATCTCTAGACCTCTTTATATGGTGACTGCAGGAGAAATCAGTGGTGATGCCCAACGGTTCTTGGACTTTATCTTAAGTGAAGCAGGACAAGATATTGTTGAGAAGGTTGGATTCTTAAGAGGTCAATAGGGAGGGAGTGAATCTTATGAAGAATTATAAGGATTGGATTATAGAGAAGATCTTGTTGGTTTTAGGTATTAGTTCGATTGTTGTTCTGGCTATGATTTTTCTGTTCCTGCTTAAGGATGGCTTACAGTTTTTCTCTGTTGTTAGTTTGAAGGATTTTCTGACAGGTGATACCTGGTTACCTACTTCTAAGCCAGCTTCCTTTGGGATTTTACCTTTGCTTGTTGGTTCTTTTGCTGTGACTCTTGTGGCTTTGACTATTGCTGTTCCTTTTGGTCTGGCTTTAGCTATTTATCTTGGTGAGATAGCTTCAAGCAGGACTAAGGAGATCTTAAAGCCTACTGTTGAGTTGTTAGCGGCGATTCCTTCTGTTGTTTATGGTTTTATTGGAATTACGGTTATTGCTCCTGCTGTTAAGAGTTTCTTCAATATTTCTTCTGGATTTACTTTGTTTACAGGGGGTTTGATTCTTGCCTTAATGGCTTTGCCTACTATTGTCAGTATTGCTGAAGATGCTTTGCATGCTGTTCCCGGTTCATATAAGGAAGCATCCTTAGCTTTAGGGGCAAGTTCCTGGGAAACTATTGTTCATGTAATCTTACCTGCAGCCAAGTCAGGCCTTATAGCTGCTATCATGCTGGGTATGGGACGGGTTATTGGTGAGACGATGACCGTATTGATGGTTACTGGGAATGCTCCAATTATTCCTGGGTCTATCTTTGAATCAGGTCGTACTATGACAGCGACTATTGCTGCTGAGATGGGTGAAACGGTTCATGGTTCGACCCATTATTACTCCCTGTTTGGTATAGGTCTTGTACTATTTACAATTACTTTTGCAATTAACTTTACGGCAGACTATTTTGTACAGAGGCAAAGGGGGTAAGGGAAATGACTAAAGCAGCTAAAGAGAAATTGGCTTTTCAGTTATTGACTATTGCTAGTGTCATGGTCTTAATACCTACAGTGGGCATTATCGTTTATATAGTAATTAAAGGTTTGCCGGCAATTAACTGGTCATTTCTTACCGAACCCCCAAGGAATATGATGACTGAGGGTGGTATTTACCCTGCTATAATGGGTACTTTGTACCTGGTTTTGGGTACAATTGCTATTGCTTTACCTTTGGGTGTTGGAGCGGCCATTTATCTTAATGAGTATGCTGGCACTAGTAGGATGCGGCGGTTGGTTCATCTAGCTATTGTTAACCTTGCTGGTGTGCCTTCAGTGGTTTATGGTTTGTTTGGTTTAGGATTCTTTGTTATAGTCTTAGGTTTTGGTAGGAGTCTGATAGCTGGATCTTTGACACTGGCCATTATGATCCTCCCGGTCATTATTACCACGACTGAAGAAGCATTAAAGTCTGTGCCTAATTCATATCGAGAGGCATCACTTGCACTTGGAGCAACTAAATGGCAAACGGTACGTAATGCTGTGTTGCCAAGTGCTACCCCCGGAATTATTACGGGAACTATTTTGGGTATTGGTAGAGCTGCTGGTGAAACAGCACCGATTCTTTTCACGGTGGCTGCCTTCTATCTACCCAGTATACCCAAGTCTATTTTTGATCAAGCGATGGCTTTGCCATATCATCTATATATTCTGGTTACTGAGGTTCCAAATGTACCTGAGGAAACCAAGTTTGGTACCGCTTTAGTTCTGTTAACCCTGGTTGTTGGGTTAAATCTAGTGGCTGTATTAATTAGGACAAGGACAAGGAGGAGAAGCTACTAATGAGCCGAGCAGATAAGATTGATGTTAAGAATCTAAGTGTATATTACGGGAATGACCCTGCTGTTAAAAACATATCTATACTGATACCAGAGAAAAAGGCAACTGCTTTGATTGGCCCTTCCGGTTGTGGGAAGTCAACATTCTTGAGAACTATCAATAGGATGAATGATTTGATACCGGGGGCTAGAATAGAGGGGAATGTTCTGGTGGATGGCCAGGACATTTACGATCCTAAAGCTGATGTTGTTGAGATTAGAACAAGGGTTGGGATGGTATTTCAAAGACCTAATCCTTTCCCAAAGAGTATTTTTGAAAATGTTGCTTATGGTCCCCGTAGACATGGGAACAACAGAAAAGCAGACTTAGAAGAGATTGTTGAGAAGAGTCTAACAGAGGCAGCTCTATGGGGTGAAGTTAAGGATAGATTAAACGATTTTGCTCTAGACTTGTCTGGTGGTCAGCAGCAAAGGCTTTGTATTGCCAGAGCGTTGGCTATTCAGCCAGAAGTCCTTTTGATGGATGAGCCTGCTAGTGCTCTAGACCCTATCTCTACTGCCAAGGTAGAGGACCTTATTGATGAATTGAAGAAGGATTACACTATTGTTATTGTTACTCATAATATGCAACAGGCAGCTCGTGTATCTGATAAGACGGCTTTCTTCTTAAGTGGAGAGTTGATAGAATTTGATGAAACTAGTAAGATATTTACTAACCCACAGGATAAGAGGACAGAGGATTATATTACTGGTCGTTTTGGTTAATTCTTAAGAGAAAGGAGGATTGTTGCTATGACAGAGACGCGTAAATCCTACCATCAGGAGCTAGATGAGTTGCAGGAAGAAATATTAAAGATGGGTACTCTTGTTGAAGAAGCTATTAGTAATGCTGTTACTGCCCTTAAAGAGAGGGATTTGGATTTAGCTCAGAGAGTTATCGATCAGGATGACATTATTGATGAAATGGAGCTAGAGGTAGAACAAAAATGCCTAAAGCTTTTGGCTTTGCAACAACCGATGGCTGTTGATCTGCGTATTATTGGGACTGCTCTTAAAATCATTACTGATCTTGAGAGAATGGCTGATCATGCCACTGATATCGCTAAAACAACTATCAGGTTACAGGGTCAACCATTTATCAAACCACTCATTGATATCCCCAGAATGGCAGAACTGGTACAGAAGATGGTTCATACCGCTCTTGATGCTTATGTTAGTCAGGATGCACAGACAGCTCGAGATATGATTAAGCTTGATGATGAGGTAGATCACCTGTATAAGCAGATTTTTAGAGAGTTATTGACATATATGATGCAGGATCCTTCTACTATTAATCAAGCTACCTATCTCCTTTTTGTGGCCGCCTATTTAGAGAGAGTCGGGGATCATGCTACCAATCTTGGTGAATGGATTATCTATATGGTTACAGGTGAACGGGTAGAATTAAATGATTAAGGTGTACACTGGGGTGTGCAGAAACTGTTCAGGCAGATGGAAGCGTCTGCCTGTTCCTAATTGCTGAATAATATGCTGAAGAGGCCCTACCATGGCAGGGCCTTTCTTCTAATGAACTATGCGTTTTATGCCGGCATAATGAGCACGAAGATATGAGTTGTTGATGCTTGTGGTGATAACGCCTCGGTTTGGCCAAGCATGGATTATCTGGCCGTTCCCATCATAGATACCGACATGAGAGATGCCTGGTTTGTAGGTATCCTTAAAGAATATTAGGTCTCCAGCTTTGAGTTGACTTGGTGCTACCAAGGTACCAACTGTTGATTGTGAGGCAGCGGTCCTTGGGAGTCTGATGCCGTTTTCGGCATAGACTCTTTGAACTAGGCCTGAACAGTCAAAGGAGTTTGGTCCTGTGGCTCCAAATCGATATGGTGTTCCTAGGTACTTTTCTGCTGTCTCAACTATTTGTTCACCTTTTGTTGTAGCCGTCACTCTTCTTGCACCTAAGTAGTTTTCTGAGTAGTAGCTAGTTGAGAGTGAACGGATGACAACTCCATTTGTTTGTGGTGCTGAAGCCACAAATTTCCCGCTACCCACATAAATTCCAACGTGGGAAACTGAAGAATTAGTTGGACTACGAAAGAAAACTAAATCTCCCGGTCTTAAATTCGATTTAGAAACAAATTCCCCAACTCTTGATTGAGCGGTCATGGTTTTTGGTAGTTCTACGCCGTTTTGAGAGTATACGTAGTATACTAGACCACCAGTAGCAAAACCTGTACTCGGTGATATGCCCCCATATCTGTATGGCTGCCCTACTTGATCTAAAGCGAGTCTTGCTGCTCTTTCTCCTAATGTGGATGCTTCTACCTTTGGTTGTTCTGATAGTGGTATTAGAACAAGTCCTGTAGCAATTAAGAAGGTTAGAAGCCCTTTAAAAAAGAAAGAATACATAGTGTTCTTTTTGTTAAACAAAAAAACACCTCCTGATTGTTGTTTCTACCTTGGTTTGGTAGTATCTACGTGTGGGTAGCTTTTGGAGCATCAAATCCTTTTTGCAAGAATATCATAAAAATCAATCTGAGAACGTTGCCAAATGGCGGTCTTATGGGGTTTTCTAGGTATTAATGGATAGTGGAGGGAAAAGAGTTATGATTATCAAACTAAAGTTTTTCGCTATTTTAGCTGAAAAGACACAAACAAGAACGGTAGAAATGGATGTGCCACCAGAAACTACTATTGCACAATTAAGGGAGATAGTGGTTAGGGAGTATCCTAAATTGAAGGCTGTGATATCTCAATGTGCGGCTTCAGTTAATAAGACCTATGCACAGAACGAGGTTACCCTAAAAGATGGTGATGAGGTGGCTTTCATACCTCCTGTAAGTGGGGGTAGTGAGGTAGGTTTCTTTGAGGTAACTGAGGAGCCTTTAAGTGTTGAAGTTGTTACTAACAAGGTTATTAACAACAGGGCTGGAGCAGTAGTGACTTTTTCCGGTATTGTTAGAGAGTTCACTAAAGGAAAGAGGACAGCACACTTAGAGTATGAGGCATATAAAGAGATGGCTGAAGCTACCTTAGCTCAAATTGGAGATGAGGTTAAGGAAAGGTGGCCTGAAGCTAGGATTGCTATCAGTCATAGAGTTGGTAAGCTTGATATTTCTGATATAAGTGTGGTAATTGCGGTAGCTACACCACATAGACCCGAGTCTTTTGAAGCAGGCAGGTACGCTATTGAAAGACTAAAGGAAATTGTACCTGTTTGGAAAAAAGAAGTTTATGAAGATGGAGAACACTGGGTAGGTTCTGAGGGAGAGAATAGCTGATGCATATTGGTGCACATCTAAGTATTAGTAAAGGGTTACCACAGACTATTAAGATGGCCGAGAGGATTTCAGCGAATACTTTTCAGTATTTTGCGAGAAATCCTCGGGGTGGCTCTAGAAGAGATATTGGTGATGTTGAGTTAAGAGAGTGGCATGAGTTAAAGCAGCAATCTAGTCTTGATGGTGGTATGGTCCATATCCCTTATACCGTTAATCTAGCTACTCCTAAGGAGGGTCTTTGGGAATTTGCCCAAAAGGTTCTTTTTGAGGACTTGGAGAGGGCAGAAGCTATTGGCTCACCCTGGCTTGTCACTCATCCTGGAAGCCATTTAGGTGAAGGTACTGATAAGGGGATTGACAGAATTGTTAGGGCAACAGATATGGTTCTTAATAGACTTCCTAATCGTAATACCTGGGTTCTTTTTGAGACCATGGCTGGTCAGGGCTCAGAAATTGGGGGAGACTTTAAGCATCTAAAAGAGATAATTGACCTTTTGGGTAATCCGGAGAGAATAGGGGTATGTCTTGATACCTGTCATATCTTTGCTGCTGGTTATGATATCAGAACCAAGGAGGCTTTAGATAAAACTCTAGAGGAGTTTGCTGAGCTTGTTGGTCTAGAATATTTAAGGGCTATCCATCTCAATGATTCAAAGTTTGGGTTAGGGGAAAGAAAGGATCGTCATGCTTTGATCGGTGACGGGCACGTGGGTATGTCTGGTATTTCTCATGTTGTTAATCATCCTCTTTTGAAAGATTTACCCTTCTTTTTAGAGACACCGGTTGAGAAGTATGAAGAGTATGGTGAAGAAGTTGCTAAAGTCTTGGCTGTAAGGGAGGAAGGTTAGTGAGGATTCTAGTTATTAATCCCGGCTCTACTAGTACTAAATGGGGGCTATATAGCAAAGAAGAAGGGTTTCTCTTTGAAGAAAATATCAGTCATAGACCTGAGGATCTGGCAGTGTATCCGTTTTTAGAGGATCAGGTTCCCTATCGCTTAAGCCTAATTACTGACCATCTAGATGAGCTTCTAGGTGAGGAGTGGAACTTAAGTGCAGTTGTAGGTCGAGGAGGCTTGATGAAACCTGTTCAGGGTGGTACATATCTAATTAATGATCGAATGCTTTATGATTTAGAGGTTGGAGTTCAGGGACAACATGCTTCAAACCTAGGTGCTAGTCTTGCCTATATGATTGCTGAGGAAGAGATACCAGCATTTGTGGTAGACCCTGTTGCAGTTGATGAGTTTGAACCATTGGCTAGATACTCTGGGTGGCCTGGTATTGAACGAAGAAGTCTCAGTCATGCTTTAAATATGAAGGCTGTTGGTAGGGAGTTTGCGAAGGATATGGGTACTAGCTATGAAGAGCTAAACCTAGTTATGGTTCATCTTGGTAGTGGCATTTCTGTAGCGGCTCATAAGCAGGGACAGATGGTTGATGTTAATAACGCTAATGAAGAAGGGCCTTTTTCTTTAGAAAGAAGTGGTACACTGCCATTAGTTCCTTTGCTTGATTTAGCCTATTCAGGAGAGTACTCTCGTGAGGGTTTGATTAAGGCTCTAACGGGAAAAGCAGGACTATACGGTTATCTAGGCACCAAGAGTTTGATTGAGATTGAAAAAAGGATTGCTGAGGGTTCTAAAAAAGACAGAGAGGTTCTTGAAGCTTTGGCTTATCAGGTAGCCAAGGAGATAGGGGCTATGAGTACTGTGTTAAAGGGTAGTGTTGATGGGATAATCCTAACTGGTGGTATGGCCTATTCAGAACTTTTGTGTTCTTTGATCAAAGAGAGAACTGAGTTTATTGCAACTGTATCTATCTATCCTGGTGAAAAAGAGATGTTGGCTATGGCCTTAGGTGCTCTAAGGGTATTAGAGGGAAAAGAGGAGGCACTGCAATATGAACCTTGATTTCACTGGTTATGTCCATCTAGACAGAATGCTTAAGGATATCATAAAACATGATGGAGAGCCATTGGGTCTAAGTGTAGCCAATGCTGCGGATAAGGATGTTCTGGAAGCTGTTATTTGGGCTAAAGAGAAAGGACTTATACGGCCATACCTTAGCGGTAATAAAGGGAATATTATCGCTCTTGCTCGAGAGATGAACTGGTCTTTAGAGGGCTGTACTATCCTGGATACCGGCGATAATCTTGATGGTTCTTTGGATACAGCCGTAAATCTGGCCATGGGAGGGGAAACAGAAATACTTATGAAGGGAATGGTTCATTCTGTACCATTCCTTAGAAGTGTTTTAAAGAGTGGCTTGCGGCAAAAAGGTATTCTCAGTCATGTGGCTGTTTTTGATATACCCCGATATGAAAGATTACTCTTTATAACTGATGGTGGTATTAATCCGCAACCAGATTTGAATGCTAAAAAAGAGATAGTTCGCAATGGGGCTAATCTGGCTAGGGTTATTTTGGGAAGAACCCCTTTAGTTGCTGCCCTTGCTACTGTAGAGACTGTTGAAGAGAGTATGTCAGCTACTGTTGATGCAGCCCTGCTTTCAAAGATGGCTGATAGAGGTCAGTTAGGGGATGTTATCATAGATGGACCTTTAGGTTTTGATAATGCTATCTCTAGCGAGGCTGCTAGACATAAAGGGATAGATAGTCAGGTGGCAGGTAAGGCAGATATCCTTTTAGCTTCAAATATTGAAGTTGGTAATCTAGTGAGCAAGAGCATTACCTATTTTGGTCAGGGTGTTATGGCAGGAGTTGTTATGGGCTCAAAGGTACCCATAATTTTAGGTTCCCGGGCAGATACTCCTCAGGCGAAAGCAGCTTCAATTATCATAGCAGTATATTATGCACTTTCTAAGAAATAGGGATGGGGGAATATCTGCATGGAATATGCACAGGTAACCTTGTTACCAAACAGACAGGAACACATTCAAAAGGGTAGGCGCTGGGTATATAGAACCGAAATTGCATCTATTCGTGGTAAGTATCAGGCAGGTGACATAGTTGATGTTTATGATTCAAAGGGACACTTTGTGGCCAGAGGATATGTAAATCCAGCTTCCATGATTACTATCAGGATACTAACTCATGATGCCAAGCAGGAAATATCATATGAGTTCTTAAGGGATCAAATACAGAGAGCTTGGGAATACCGACAGAGGGTAATGGGTGATACAACCAGTTGCCGGGTTATTTTTGGTGAGGCAGATCTGTTACCAGGGTTGATAGTGGATAAGTATGGAGATTATCTTGTCATGCAAACTCTGGCTTTAGGGATTGATAGGCTTAAAGACCATATCGTTTCTGCTCTTGTAGAGGTACTTGACCCTCAAGGGATATATGAACGTAATGATGTACCTGTAAGGGAACTAGAGGGTCTTAAACAAATATCAGGATTAATCTATGGAGAGGTTCCTAGTACCACCGTCATTGAAGAGAATGGATTAAAGTTTCATGTTGATATTCATCAGGGGCAGAAAACCGGATATTTTCTTGATCAAAGGGATAATCATAGAGCAATGCAGGCCTTAGTTAAAGAACAGAAGTCTCTTAAAAATAATGTCAGGGTTCTTGATGCCTTTACCCACAGTGGTGGTTTTGGTCTTCATGCCAAAAAATATGGTGCTGATGAAGTAGTTTTAGTTGATGTCTCGGAGTCAGCCATAGAGTTAACTAAGAAGAATACAGAGTTAAATGAATTAGGAGAAGGGTTAGAGTTTCAGGTAGGTAATGCCTTTGACCTGCTAAGAGAATATGATAAGGAGCAAAAGAGATTTGATATCGTTATACTAGACCCACCTGCCTTTGCTAAGAGTAAGTCTGCTCTAGAGGGTGCCTATCGGGGCTACAAGGAGATTAACTTGAGGGCCATGAGATTATTAACTAGAGGTGGGATACTTATAACCTGTTCCTGTTCCTATCATATGCAGACAGATATGTTCCAGGAGATGTTAGAGGAAGCAGCCAAAGATACAGGAAAGCTTATTAGATTACGAGAGAAAAGAGCTGCTGCTTTAGATCATCCTGTTCTTCTAGGAGCTCAGGAGACTAACTATCTCAAGTGCTTTATTGTGGAGATTTTATAGGGAGGGCTACTACGATGAAGCTATCTCCTCGTCTATTAAAACTCGCTTATCTAGTTCCTAGAAACTCTATCTTAGCTGATATTGGTACTGATCACGGTCTTTTACCCATCTATTTAATTTGCACTGGGCATATCCAGAGAGCAATTGCTTCTGATGTTAAGGAAGGTCCGCTTGAACAGGCCAAGGATAATGTTGAGCGGTTTGGTTTAACTGATAATATCGAATTGCGATTGGGTAATGGTCTTTCCGTTTTAGAGCCTTCTGAAGCTGAAACAATCGTTGTTGCTGGTATGGGTGGTCAAATGATAGTTGATATATTGAGCAATGATTTGGCTGTACTGAGAAAGGCTAGAAGAGTACTTTTGCAACCAATGACTGATGCTAGTCTAGTCAGAAGGTGGCTTTATGATAACGGTTTTAGTATCAGGGAAGAGGAACTGGTTAAAGAAAAACACTTTATTTATGAAATTATCTCTGCAGGCCAAGGGCAGGAGAGTATTGACCGGGAAATACTATTTGAGGTAGGGCCTCGTCTTTTTGAGAAAAAAGGAGCGCTCTGGCTAGAATTCATTGGGTATAAGTTAAGGGTGTATGAGACAATTATGGCAGAACTGAAGAACAGCAGTGAAACAGAAAGAGTTACTAGATATGCTGTTCTGATAGAAGAGTTGAAGGAGTTGCTAGAGTATGACCGTGACAGTTCATAAAATAATGGGGATAGTGGAAGAACTTGCTCCAGGCAGATTAGCAGAGAGTTGGGATAATGTAGGTCTTCAGCTTGGTAGTGCTACCAATAAGGTTAATAAAGTTTTTTTAGCTTTAGACCTTAGTGATAGTGTTCTGACTGAAGCGATAGGGTGGGGTGCTGATCTAATCATCACTCATCATCCCGTTATTTTTCAGGGAATAACTCATCTCCGTACTGATTTACCCTTGGGAAGAAGATTGGCAAAACTAATTCAGAACGATATAAATGTTTATGTGGCCCATACCAATCTTGATATTGCTGAGAATGGGTTAAATGATCTCTTAGCCAGGCAACTAGGTCTAGAGAGTGTTTCGGTTCTTAAGGTTAATGGCCATCAAGAATACTATAAGCTGGTTGTTTTTGTGCCAGAGGGTTATCAAGATGAAGTTCTTGAGGCTATATCTAAGGTTGGTGCAGGCTGGATAGGGAACTATAGTCATTGTAGTTTTCAAGCTCCTGGTACAGGTACCTTCAAGGGTGAAACCGGTATTAACCCTTTTATCGGCAAACCTGGAGAACTAGAGAAAGCTAAGGAACTACGTCTAGAAACTATTGTTCCTAAAGAAAACCTATCCTTGGTTCTTAGGGCGATGTTAGAAGTACATCCCTATGAAGAGGTAGCGTATGATTTATATCCTTTAGCTAATACAGGTCCGGCCTATGGTCTAGGACGTATTGGTACATTATCTCAGGAGATGACTCTTAAAGACTTCGCTGAGGTAGTAAAAGGGAGGCTTAATGTATCCCAGGTTAGAGTTTGGGGTGAACTCAATAGAGAGATAAAAACAGTCGGCCTCTGTGGTGGAGCAGGCGCAGAACTGATCACAACAGCAGCCTTCCGTGGTGCTGATGTATTTCTCTCAGCAGATATTAAGTATCATGATGGTCAGAAGGCAGCTGATGCAGGTATGGCAGTTATTGATGCGGGGCATTTTTCAACTGAGAGACCTGTTATTCCATACTTAGCTGAATATATCAAATACAGGTTAAAAGATGAAGTTGAGGTTAAGTTTGCCTTAAAGGAAGAAGAACCATGGCAGTTTATCTAGGATAGGAGAATGTATTGTGTCAGACAAGTTAATTATATATACTGATGGAGCGTCTAGAGGTAATCCCGGGCATGCTGGTATAGGTGTAGCTATTTACACAGGCGAAGAACTAGTAGATGTTGTTTCAGAATATATTGGCCAAACTACCAATAATGTGGCTGAATACTATGCTTTCATTAAAGGATTGGAAAAAGCTAGAGATCTTGGTGCTAAAGAAGTGGATTGCTATTTAGATAGTGAACTACTTGTGAAACAGCTCAGTGGTGAATACCGGGTTAAGAATGAAGGATTGAAACCTTTATATTCTAGAGTTCGTAAAATAATTAATGATTTTAATCGGGTTACAGTTAAACATGTTCCTCGAGAAGAAAACAAAGTTGCTGATAAAATGGCAAATCAAGGTATTGATGCAGCTATCAAGAAAGAGTGAAAGGAACTAACTTTGCTTAATAAATCTCTTTTTGATAAAATGTTAATACGAGTAGATTGAATGATCGCGATTCTTTAACGAATCGAGGAAAGTCCGAACACCATAGGGCAGGGTGCTGGGTAACGCCCAGTGGAGGTGACTCCAAGGCTAGTGCCACAGAAATATACCGCCACTATGGGATTTTCGTAAAGAAGGGTTAGTTAATAACCCTTGCTTATGACTCCCATAGAGGTAAGGGTGAAAAGGTGCGGTAAGAGCGCACCAGCGGTTAGGTGACTAACTGGCTAGGTAAACCCCATCCGGTGCAAGACCAAATAGGAGGGAGATTAGGTTGCCCGCTTATCCCTCGGGTTGGTTGCTTGAGGTATCAGGTAACTGATATCCTAGATAGATGATCGTTCTAGACAGAATTCGGCTTACAGATCTACTCGTAACCTTCCATCTTTCGTAATCCACTATTTTTTACCTTGTTTTCTTTTAGCAACGCCCATAGGGGATTAGAACAGATTGTATCTAGTATTCTCTAGGAGAAACCCTATATCGAATAGATTTGAAATTCTACACTAATTGTCCCTTAGACACTAGGCTATAATTATCAGCTAGTTTTTCTGGGAACTTTCTTTGGACAAGCCTCTTGATTTTTTCTATGAGCATAAGGTTTTTCGCTAAACTCTTGGCATTGCGAAAAGGCAATGTTTAGCTCGCAATTGGCGCATTGAGGAACAAAGGTCACCTCTGTGCCTTCAGCCTTTTGCGTAAAGCGTTCTAAGCCTTTTTCTCATCAGACATTGTATTAGCCCTCCTTCTTTGTGTTATTGTACATTGGATTATGGCAAAAGCCTGGCTTCCCAATATGGTTTTTTTGAACTCATTATCAATTAAAGTTCAAACAGGAAAATACTCCTACAAAACTCTTCCTAAATCATTTACCTTTTAGCTAGGAACTTTTCCTCTGTCTATGATAAACTAGCTTTGTGAACATTTTACTAATCGAGGCGAAGAGAATGGGAAGAGTTAAAGACAGAGAAAAAGCTAAGCCATATCGGCATAGCATACAGGCGTTTTTCTTAATATTTACGGTAGTCATATTTATTACAGCTATGGCAAATAAGGAGTTCATTGTTGTTGTTCTGGGGTTAATCCTTTTGATAACTCTAATTTTTGGTACCGGTTTTTGTGGTTGGATCTGTCCTTTAGGTAGCCTGTTTCAGCTTGTTAGGAAGCTTGGAACAAAGATTGAGAGCATATTCTTTATTAAGCCTTTGACTAAGAGAATTAAGAGGTGGACAAAGAACAATAGGGTTTTTGTCGATAGGCTAGATAGGTATGGTAGGTATTTTAAGTATATCTTTTTCTTGTGGATACTGCAGGCTGCTCTGGTATCTTTGGCATCTGTTACTCAGGGTTATGGTTTCATAGTTATGAACATTCTTTATGTTACTGTGTTAGTTACAGGTCTTTTCGTTGATAGGGCTTGGTGCAGGTATTTTTGTCCTGTAGGTGTTGTAATCGGTCTGGTTGGTAGGTTTAGTCCTACTAGGGTCACTAGAGACGAACTTACGTGTATTGATTGTAATCTATGTAACCGGAAGTGCCAGATGAAAGTGGATGTAGCTCATGCCAAAAGGGTGGAACATCTGGATTGCAATAGCTGCTTAACCTGTGTTGATGTGTGTCCTGTAGGGGCGTTAGATTTAAGAATAAATTTACCAGCACATAAGGGTGCAATAAAGGAACAGGTGAATGCACATGAGAGTATCTAAGTATGTATATGGTTTCCTTATTCTTGGCTCACTGCTAGTCGGTATAATTGTGACAAGACTAATGGGTTTATGGCATTTCGGTTAGATACCTGATTTTCCAGCGTACTCCTTGTTCTGACCTATTTGACTGACAAGAAATTCAGGAAGGGGGGAAGGGTGGATGAAAAAGGCATATCTTGTTTTGCTAATTGCTCTGCTTCTTTGGGTTGCAATATTCGCTACAGACTATTTAAGAGCAAGCAATAATCGATCACCCATTTTTTCAATCCCTATAACCAGTTATGATGATGGGGGTTCAACGGAATACTATGGTCTTGGTTATAAAGTTATTAAGTATGTGGAATTGACTCTTGATGGAGTCAATGTTGTTGAGGTTGATATTGGTACGTGGAATCTAGAATTTTCTCATCCTAATGTTAGGTAAAGGCTCCGGGCTATGTTGAAGATTCTAGTAGGAAGTAAGACGCTGGGTCATCTTTTGACATTGGGAGTCTAGAAAAATATATAAGGCGTGCAATGAAGTATGTACTTCATTACACGCCTTTTTTAGTTGCAAATATTTCTAGTTTATAATGTTACTGAAAGTGCTTATCACCTGAAGCTGTGTATTGAGGAATGTCAATATTCTTTGCAAGAATTGCAGACTCCGGTAATGGTTTCTGGAGAATCCAGGGGTTCCTTATTTTTTCAGAAGGGAAGTGGGTAGAGAAGAAGAAACACTGATAAGGAGTATTGCTAGTTGCATAGGAATTATGGGTGAGGAATCACTTTAGGGATATGGGAGGGAAAGGGATGCATAGGAAGCTTGTAGTTCTGGTTTTGCTTGTTATGGGGTTGTTTCTGGTGGGATGTGGCAAGCAATATGAAGTTTCAATAGATATTATACCTGAAGGTGCCGGGATGGTCTCTGGGGGTGGAGCATTCAAACCTGGTGAAGTAGTTGTGCTAAGTGTGGAGGTACCTGAGGGATATGAATTTTTAAGATGGCTAGAGGATGGTAAGGAGATAAGCACTGAAGAGACTTATCAGTTTGCGATAGACAGGAATCGGAGCCTCGTGGCTGAGTTTGCTTATAAAGAATATGAGGTTTATATACACACAGAAGGTAAGGGTAGAGTGTTTGGTGGGGGGATATATAGACATGGGGAAGATGTTGTTTTAGAGGCTGAAGCAGAAGCGGGATATAGGTTCTTGAGATGGGAAGAGGCTGGTATAGAAATTTCTAGAGATGACAGGTATGTTCTTTCGGTAGGAAGTGATAGATTTTTAGTAGCTATTTTTGTAAAGGACTCTGGAGAGATAGTGAGAGAGAGTGATGTGGACTGGTCCTTAGAAGAGATAAGGACGTTAACTGAAGAAGCCATGGAACTATATTTCAACAGACCAATCTGGCCTTTGGAGTATTATGGTGGGCAGGCTCGAAAAGATCTGTTTGCTGGTAATTACGTATTGTATTATCCAGGACTAAATGATTTCTTTGAGGATTTGGAGGTTATCTTTGAAAGGATTACTTTAGGCGAAAAAGAGGTTAAGGTAGATGTTTCTCTTAGATATCCCTATGTGAGGGATGAACAGTTTTCAGAATTATCTAAAGAGATAGGTGAAAGGATTCTATCCTATGAAGGAGAGGTAGTCTTAGAGAGAATCTTCGCTGATGTCTTAAAAGAACAGGAATTATCTAAAACAACAACTACCAAGAGCCTGATTATTGAAAGAGATGAGGTCGGGTTGTTTGTTTCCTATCTAGATAAACCTGAACAGTTATTTGCTTCGTTTGATAGGCTTTTCCGGGAAGCTATTGTGGAGAATATTGATAGTGTATATATCTACTTGAATGAGGATGATGAGTTTGGGCCTTTCTCTCCTGATAGCTATATCGGAGCTACTTTTATGGGAAAGGAAATAAGGATGGAGAATTCTTCTCCCCATTATTTAGCAGATAGGACGGAGATTATCCAGGCTAATGGTAAGAGGATAGAGGTTGGGGCTTTCTGGAGTCAGTTAGAGGAGTTACGGGTTTTTGATCCCTGGTCTGGTTTTGGGCCACAGGATTACTTGTATGAGATAAGGGTTGGGGAGGAATTAGCCGGGAAGAGACAGATTACCCTGACTAGGCAATATTTTGTTACTACCTTTTTCTCCACTATTGGTTATGTGAATTCAGATGGAACAGTTAAGTTGTTTGATAATATCAGTGGCAGGACTACTAATGCTTATCATTGGTCTGAGGATAATAGGTATCTTGCCTATAGTTGGTTCCAATCCGGAAGTGGATTTAGTCAGTTACATGGTTATGATGTTAGAACGGATGAGGTTATAAGTATTAACCTGATTCCTCAGTTTGAAGAGTTGTTTGGCAAAGAATTTGTGGGAGAGTTTATGGATCTTAAATGGTCTCAGGATGTTTTGTACTTCTTAGTTAGGGATGGTGAGTACTGGAACGAGGAAGGGGAGATTAGCAGCTGGAAGTTTGATATGGCTACTAGAACTCTTGAGAGAGAGGATTAGATTCTACTTGGGAGGCAAGGCAAATGACTATTGTTACAAGCAGGACTGCTGTTGATGGCACAATATTAATTGATGCTGATAAGTGTTCTGGTTGTGGTGTTTGTGTAGTGGTTTGCAAGGATATGTCGCTACTTATTGAAGATGGTAGAGTTAAGGTAAGTCAATTACCCACGACTAAAGTCGAGGGCTTGTGTTGAAACCTAGACACAAGTTC
>DYGY01000022.1 GCA_020724425.1 Thermaerobacter marianensis | reverse complement strand
ATTCATCAGAATTCACGTCAAGACTTTTAACTAAGGGGACTTTTTCAGTGGCCTCTTCGCGGAGTCTCTTTTTTCTTAAGAGGAACAGATTCTAGGAACTCATCAAATTCCTCTTCAAAGAGGAGGTCTTCTAAATCATCGAAATCCAGATCATCAAGACCCAGATCATCGATTTCTTGTTCGTTGGGGTTAGTCAAGGGGGTTCCTCCTTTCCAGCCTACTAAAACATTGTATTCAAGGAGAGGAATAAATGTTAAATATTGTAATGAGCTAGCTGCTGCTAGCTCATTCTCTTTTTGAAGGTATTAATACTGATAAGCATGAGAACTCCATAGGCTATCAGGGAGAGTATTAGAATAGTCATAACTGATGCTTGTAGGGAGGAGGCCCAGAGAATCAATTCTTCTCCTGGTAGCCCTAAACTAATCTGTAGCAGCCAGGGAATTAGGAAAAGGCTAAGCACAATGATTCGAAAGTATGTTATAGCTCTAGTAGCACCATATTTGTATGATAGCAGCAAAAGAAAACCGTTAACTATCAATGTTGCTGCGGCGATTCCTAGGATAGTGGAAACGGCAATGCCAGAGAGATTATTAATCCATAGTTGTAGAATGAGAGTGTAGGTTGTCGCTAAACCAACTATTAGCAGGCCTAAGAGATATTTGCTGATTACCAGTGTGCTTTTGGAAACTGGTAAGGTACTAAGTAATGTGTAGCCCTCATATTTCTCTTCAGTTAGTTCGGTTTTTGCTAGTACTCCGTAAGTGATGAAGAAAATAAAGATAGGGGTCATACTAGGATTGAATTGGAGAAGTAGACCTATGAGCAAATACAAGAGAATGGTTTTTCGAGTTAGATATAAGTCCTTATATAGGAGATGAATCATCTGTTTGCCTCCTTTACCAGGCTTATTAATATCTCTTCTAGGCTTGCTGGCTGACTATGCATGCCTTTGTATTCCGAAAGGGTTTGAGTGTTGGCAATAAGGGTTGAACCTAAGGTTTTTCCTGTGCTTTTTGGTATACTCACTTTTCTAAAACCATCGAGTATTGCCTCTTTGGTATCAAAAAGAGCAAGTCTTCCTTTGATGATGATAGCGACATAGTCAGCAATCTGTTCTACATCTTCGGTAATGTGGGAAGAAAACAGAATAGCTTTGTTCTCATCCTGTAGCATGTCAAGCAAGATATCCATGATTTCCTTTCGAGCAATAGGATCAAGACCTGATGTTGGTTCATCAAGAATTAGTAGCTCTGGTTCGTGAGCTAGTGCTAGGGAGATGTTGAACAGTACTTTTTGGCCCTTTGACAAATCCTTTAGTTGCTTTTGGCGTTTGAGTCCAAAATTAGTTAGCATGTCATTGAGTTTTTCCTGATTCCATGTCCTATAGAACCTGGATATGAAATTAACCGTCCAATCAATTGTCAAATCTTGATAGAAGTTCTGGTTTTCACCGACATAACCGATTTTCTGTTTTATCAGGGTTTCACTATGAGCATAGCTACTTCCAAGAACCTGTATCTCTCCACTATCAGGTTCTAGGAGGTTAAGGAGTAGTTTGATTGTTGTAGATTTTCCTGCTCCATTGGGGCCTAGAAGTCCAAGAATGTATCCTCTAGGTAAGTGAAGACTTATGTCTTCAAGGTGAAAATCATTGAAGGACTTGTAAACATTTCTGAGTTCGAATACGTTATTCATCTTGTTCCTCCAGTTCTTTGAGTATTTGGATAAGGTCATCTATAGAGATCCCAAAGGCCTTATTTCTGTTAATGAGAGATATTAATTGTTCTTTTGCTTCTTTTAACTGGTTTTGTTGTAGCTGTGTATGTTCAAGTGGTGCTATAAATGAGCCTGAGGCAGGTTTGGTTATGAGATAACCTTCCTGTTCTAGTTCTGTGTAGGCTCGCTTAACCGTAATTACACTTACCCTGAGTTCTTTAGCAAGTACTCTAATTGAGGGAACCGGTGTATTGGGAGAAAGCCGGCCATCAGCGATACCTTCCTTAAACTGATCAACTATCTGTTGGTATAGGGGTTGGGGATTATGGTGTGATATTGATATATACATCTTCCACCTCACTGTATATATTATATATATACAGTATCTACAATGGAGAGAATTGTCAAGTTTCAATTGCGGGTATTGGCTTAAAATGATATACTGAGACCAACTGTACCACCGTATTAATACACTGTGATGGGAGGATAATTTCTATGCTGAATCCGTGGGAAGCGCTTGTAAGGGTAGTCTGGGAGCCGGGAAAGACCTTTGAAGAGTTGTCTAGGTATGAAGCTACTCCTGTTTGGCAGCCGATAATTGCCATGATGGCTGGAAGTATTTTAGTTGTCTCATTGTTGTTAGATGAAATTCTAGCGATGACAAGAAGAGAGTTAATTGCAATGGAAATGCCAGTAGAAATGATAGAGATGTCTCTAACGGGTGTGCATTATGGTGTGTATGTAGGGGTCGTATTTTCGGTATTACCGATATTGTTGATTCCTTTAATTCTCTTGTTTGTTGGGCAGTTTGTAGGAGCAGAAGCAAGTTATCGTCAGCTACTAACTGTTGTTGGTTATGCTTTTGCAGTACCGACGTTTTTGGGAGGACTCCTGCAAGTGTTGTTTGTTAAGTTTGCTGGTGGTGATTTGGTGGATACGTCTTTTAGTGCGGCGGTGTTTCTTAGTGAAGATGTTTCACCATTTCTATTTAATTTAGCAACGGCTTTAAATCCTTTTAACATCTGGATGCTTGTGCTTGTTATTGTTGGGTATTCGGTCTTTAACAGAATAGATGTAGCACGTTCTAGTAGGTTGATAGTAGGTTTATGGCTTGTCAGTATGTTTGTATCTGCTTGGATAGCCGGATTGGTCTGACTAGGGCACTAGGGGGGAGTATATGAACAAGTTACTATCAAGCAAGGTCGTTTGGATTACAATTCTTGCAGTTTCTATAGGGGGTTTGGCCTTTGCCAATCTCTATAAGGAACAGGATCGTAGCAAAGGTATACCCGTAACAGGAGAAATACTTGGAAGAAAGGATATCGTTAATAGGGTTGCTGCTAAGGGAGAGGTAAATCCCTTAAAAGAGACATATGTTAAGTCTGAGTTAGCTGGAAGAATAGATCTTGTTGAGATAGAGGTTGGGGATACTGTTAAGACCGGGGATCTTCTGTTTGAATTCTCTAATGAATCTCTGTTAGAGGAAATTAACAGAGCGAAACAACAGCTAGCCTCTGCTGAACTGGCTTTGGCACAGCTGGAAAAAAGAGTTGAGATGTATGAGAAGCAGAAGGAACAGGAGCTAGTACAGGCAGAGGCTCGATATACCCAGGCAAAGATAGATTATGATAGGGTATCTAATCTACCACCCTGGGATGCTTCAAGGCAGACTGCTGAAAAGAGATTAGAGGAAGCTAAAGCTGCTTTAGAGTTAGCTCAATTGAGTATTGAAGCTAATCGAGTATTGCCTGAAGAGGTAGCTTTGGCAAAGCTTAATGTTGATTCAGCTAGAGAACAAATATTAAGAGCAAATACTGAGTACAGCAAGGCAGAGGTGTATTCCCCTGAGAATGGTCTAATCATGGCTGTTAATGTACGTGAGGGAGACTATGTTAACAAGGGTAGTAATATGGCTACTGTTGCTGATGTTTCTAGTTTAAGAATTATCGCTTTAGTTGATGAGATAGATATTGGCAAGGTCAGTGTGGGACAGCAGGTTGAGATAACTACGCTGGCTCTAGTTGATGAGGTTTTTTATGGAGAAGTGAGTTTCATTGCACCTGAAGGAGTTAAACAGGGGAATGTGGTGACCTTTAATGTGGAAGTCATTACTGAAGATCCTAAAGGGCTATTAAGAACTGGTATGACAGTTGATGCTAATTTTGTTCTGGGCAAAAGGGAGAATGTCCTTGTTATTCCCTCTGAAGCTATTCTAGAAAGAGATGGTAAGACGGGGGTCTTTGTCAATGAAGAAGGGGTAGCTAGATGGAGACCAATTAGTACCGGTCTGAGAACCATGACTGAAGTGGAGGTACTATCAGGTCTGAATGAGTATGATGAGATACTTGTAGGCAGGTTAGATACTCTGGAAGCGTTACGGGATGGCGATGCAATTGAGGTCATCAGAAGATGATTAGTTTAAGTGGGGTATCTAAAGTATACAGTACTGGTGTGGTAGAGGTTAGGGCTTTACATGATATTAATTTAAGCATTGCAGCCGGGGAGTTTGTGGCTGTAACTGGGCCCTCTGGATCTGGAAAATCTACCTTAATGAATATAATCGGCTGTCTTGATAAACCAACTACAGGTAAGTATGTTTTGGCAGAGAGAGATGTCTCAAGGATGACTAAAGATGAGCTTGCTTTGATGCGGAGTGGTCACCTTGGTTTTGTTTTTCAGAGTTTTAATCTTCTACCGAGGATGACTGCTCTTAGGAATGTGGAGCAACCTTTGATTTATGCAGGGGTATCAAGAAGAGAAAGGCGTCAGCTAGCAACGATGGCTTTAGACCGTGTGGGTCTGGCAGAGCGATTATATCATCGACCGAATGAGTTATCCGGTGGGCAGAATCAGAGAGTCGCCTTGGCTAGAGCACTGGTTAATAGGCCTAAGGTTCTTTTAGCTGATGAGCCAACAGGCAATCTTGACTCCAAATCGAGCAGGGAAGTAATGGAGATATTTTCTGAACTGAACAGGGAAGGTGTAACTATTCTTGTGGTTACCCATGAAGAAGAGGTTGCTGCTTATGCTAAGAGAGTTATACGTTTTATGGATGGAGAGATTGTCAGTGATATCTGGCAGGAGGTGAGGACTCGGTGAATCTTCTAGAAAACCTCCTGCTTGCTTTAGAAGGGCTTTGGGCTAACAAGTTAAGGTCAATGTTAACTATGTTAGGGATAATTATTGGTGTGGCTGCTGTCATAGTAGTAATTGCTCTTGGAGCTGGGGGACAGGCAGTGATACTGGGTGAATTGGAAGGACTGGGTTCTAATTTAATCTGGGTGTTCCCTAGGCAGGATTCCGGACATGGTAGTTGGGATCGTCTAGTCACTATGGATAATGGGGATATTCAGGCAATAGAGGCGCAGGCCAGGTATGTTAAGGCTGTATCACCTCAAATCAGTATGCAGTCAACAGCTAAGACTGTTAAAGATACTAAAGACATCAGCGCTACAGGTGTTGGTAAGGATTACAGGGAAATCAGGAATGTAAATATCGAGTCTGGGAGATTCTTCTCTGAGTATGATTTCAAGGAAGGTAATAGAGTGGCGGTAATTGGAACAGATGTTGCTAAGAGTCTGTTTGATAGTGATAGGGTAGTAGGTGAAGTCTTTTATTTAAATGGGCAGCAGTTTACGGTTGTAGGTGTCATTGAGGAAAGGAAACAGGGGATGGGGATTGTTGCCAATGATATTGGCAATGATTCTGTTTTGATTCCCTATACGGCTATGCAGAGAATGACCGGTGATTATGGGTTTTATCTTCTGTTTGCCACTGCAGAAAGCAGTGAGGTCACTTTAGATGCAGCCAAAGAGATAGAGAACATTTTAGCGAGGAGACATGGGCCTAATCGTTTTGAGGTTCTCAGTTTAGAACAGACCATCGATGTTGTAGAGGAAATAACCAGTATTTTGACAGCTGTTATTGCCGGAATTGCCGGTATTGCTCTTCTAGTCGGAGGTATTGGTATTATGAATATTATGCTTGTCTCAGTTACTGAAAGAACTAAGGAGATTGGTATCAGACAGGCTATTGGTGCTAAAAGAAGAGATCTTTTGTATCAGTTTTTGATAGAGGCTTTAGTACTTTCTTTAATAGGTGGTCTCTTGGGTATTCTAGTTGGTGCCGGTTTGGTTAAGCTGTTGACTATCTTGTTAGAGCTACCAAGTTTGATTAGTGTCAGCTCTATCTTGTTGGCTCTATCATTCTCATTTGTGGTGGGTATGATTTTTGGGGTATATCCAGCTAGCAAGGCTTCAAAGCTAGACCCTATTGAGGCTCTAAGGTATGAGTAGGTTGTCTGGTTAGAATCACTAGTATGGCACCAGAGAGAACTAAGAGAGCACCAAAGAGTTGAACGAGAGTTAGATGCTCAGAAAAAAGTATAGCCATAAAGAAGATGGTTACCAGGGGTTCTAGCATACTTAGGATGGCAGCTCTAGTTGAACCAATTAATTCTAGGCCTTTAAAGAAGGTAAACATGGCTAATACTGTTGAGAAAAGCACTATGCCTAGGATAGACAGCCAGGTTATGAAGCTTAGACTAAAGTTCAGACTATTAGTCAAATTACCGATAAGGAAGAAGCTAAGGGCTGCAAATAAAGCTACAAAAGCACTGGTGATTAGGGGTGGTGTCTTTTGCACCACCCTATTACCTATTGTAATGTAAAGAGAGTATACTATTGCTGCTAAAAAAGCAAAGGCAATACCCAGAGTATTTAACTCTGTTGTTGTGCCAAGCACCAGAGTTAGCCCTAGAAGAGAAAGGCCAATAGAGATGATTGTCTGTCTACCTAAAGGTTCTTTCTCTATAAGCAGAGCTAGGATAGCAACAAAAATAGGGTAAGTATAGAGGATTAGTGCTGTTAGTGATGCTGGTATATACTTTACTGATGAAAAATATGAAAATGATTGAGCTGTATAGAGTATTCCTCCAAGAATAAAGAAGGAGAGCATATTCTTCTTAGTAAGTCTTGTGGTTATCAAGAGTCTTCTTGAATAGGCAAAGAAGATTATTGCAGCTAGGCTGAACCTAAGACAGAGCAGGGTGATGACATCTATACCTTCTGCATAGGCGTAGATTGCAAAGATTGGCATGACACCAAAGCCAATGGCTGATAGGAATACAAGGACTATACCAAGATAGTATGAGTTCATAGAATACACTCCGTTAGGTTGTTAGAAGACTATTACGACAGAGTTAGTGGTATCCCTGCAAAGAAGCTCTAACCAAAACGCCCTGTTATATAGTCTTCTGTTCGTTTGTCAAACGGCTTTGTAAATATCTTTTCAGAGGAACCATATTCAATTAATTCTCCGTTAAGGAAGAAAGCTACATTGTCTGCTACTCTCCCTGCCTGTTGCATGTTATGGGTGACTATTATGATGGTGTAATGTTCTTTTAAGGTGGTCATTAGGTCCTCGATTTTTGCTGTGGAAAGGGGATCAAGAGCTGATGTTGGTTCATCCATTAAGAGAATGTCCGGCTTTACTGCTAATGATCTGGCAATGCAGAGTCGTTGTTGTTGTCCCCCGGAGAGGGTATAGGCATTGTCTTTTAGTCTGTCTTTAACCTCTAGCCAGAGATCCGCTTTCTTAAGAGATTCTTCAACTATTTCCTGAAGGTTGTTATCATAACCATTGAGCTTTGGACCAAAGGCGACATTTTCATATATTGACTTTGGGAAGGGGTTAGGCTTTTGAAAGACCATACCGATATGGTATCTAACTTCCATGGGATCCATCTCGTAGATATTGTGCTCTTTGTAGTTGATGGAGCCTCTTGTGGTTGTGTTGGGTGTAAGTTCTGTCAGCCTGTTAAGGCTGCGCAAGAAGGTGCTTTTGCCACAGCCTGATGGTCCTATTATTGCTGTTACGGTGTTAGGTTCTATATCTAAGTTTATATTCTTAAGTGCTTGATTTTTACCATAGGATACTGAAAGGTCTTTGATAGAGAGAAGCATTAGTCATTTAACCTCCTTTGATATTTGTTACGTAAGAGAATGGCAGTTGTATTTAAGAATAAAAGGACTGCTAGCAGTACGATAATTCCTGCTGCAGCTAAGCCATGGAAGTCAGCATTTGGTCTTGAGGTCCAGTTAAAGATTTGTATTGGTAATACGGTAAAGGAGTCTAGTGGACCTGAAGGTAGAAAAGCTATATAGGTTAAAGCTCCAATCATAATTAATGGTGCTGTCTCGCCAATAGCTCTAGAGGTAGCTAGGATTATTCCTGTTAGAATTGAAGGCAAAGAAGCAGGTAGTACGGTGTAGCGTATTGTCTGCCAACGTGTTGCTCCTAAGGCATAAGAGGCATCTCTTAAGGAGTTAGGAACACTACGGATTGCTTCCTGGGAAGCCACAATTATAATTGGTAGAATTAATAGTGCCATGGTCAGGGAGCCTGCTAGAACACTTCTACCTAGACCAAGGGTACGCACAAAAATGGTGAGTCCGAGGATGCCAAAGACAATAGATGGAACTCCGGCCAGATTGGCTATATTAACCCGGATAAATGTGGTTAAACGATTTTCAGGAGAATATTCTTCGAGGTAGATTGCTGTCATAACTCCTATAGGTATGGCTATGGGCATGGTTAAAGAAATCATCCAGAGGCTTCCCACTAAAGCTGATTTGATACCAGCTTGTTCTGGAAATCTTGAAGGATAGCTGGTAAGGAAGTTCCAGTTAAGCCAACCGATGCCATCTTTGAAGACATCATAAAGCAACAGGAATAGGACAGTAATAGTAATTAGTGTCATGAAAAAAGAGAGATTCTTGAAGAGATGGTTTTTTTGTTTACGCTGTTGCATTTTCTTAGCGTGCATTGCCATATACCTCCCGGAAGCGTCTGCTAATTATCTGGGCAAGGATATTCATTAACAGTGTGATAACAAAGAGAGTTAGTCCAACCGCATAGACTGTTTGATGTTCGATACTGCCATGAGGTGTATCTCCCAAACTTACCTGAACTATATAGGCTGTCATTGTTTGTATGCTATCTAAGGGATTAAGGGTCATTTTCGGTGTTGCTCCTGCTGCAATTGTTACAATCATGGTTTCACCGATGGCTCTAGAGATGCCAAGGATGAAGGCTGAGGTTATTCCTGAAAAGGCTGCCGGTACCACTACCTTGATAGCAACTTCAAATTTTGTTGCTCCAAGAGCATAGGCACCCTCTCTTAAGGATTGGGGTACGGCCAGCATGGCATCTTCACTCAGGGAAGATACCATTGGGATAATCATTATCCCTACCACTATCCCAGCACTTAAAGCGTTGAAAATATTGGCCTGTGGAAAGAGGAATTTAATAATCGGGGTGATAAAGGAAAGGGCAAAATATCCATAGACTATAGTCGGTATTCCCGCTAGTATTTCTAGGATTGGCTTAATTGTTTTACGTACTTTTTCAGGCGCATATTCACTAAGGTAAATAGCACTGCCAAGGCCTAAAGGAATGGCTATTAGGGCAGCTATTCCCGCGACAAGGAAAGTACCGTTTAATAAAGGAAGGACTCCAAAGCTTTGTGGTTGGAAAAGGGGAGCCCAGCGGGTACCTGTCAGAAACTCCTTTAGGGATACATTCTGAAAGAAAGGTATTGATTCACTAATCAGTGTATAGATAATACCTGCTGTAGTAAGGACAGAGATCATTGCTATTAAAAAAAGACCAATGTGAATAAGTCTTTCCTTATTATCATTTATTTTTCTAAGCACTCTGAACAGCTCCTTTTGGTAAAAAGAGCGCTCCCGTGGATCACGAGAGCGCTGGATATTTTTTAGCGAACGACTTGATCCACTTTCTCTAGACCTTGTGTGTAGTATGATGACGGTAAAGGAATGTAACCAACTTGGGGAATTAGCTCTATACCTTCTGTCAGGTAGAAGCGAACAAACTCTTCTACTTCCGGCTTCCGCAGGGAAGCGGTATTGACATAGATAAAGATGGGACGAGATAGAGGAGAATAGGTTCCATTGTTAATGGACTCGTCTGTTGGTAGAATACAACCGTTACCGCCATCAATACTGACAACCTTCAATTTGTCCTGGTTTTCTACGTAATAGGCGTAACCAAAGTAGCCAAGTGCATATTTGTCATTAGCAACGCCAACCACCAGAACATTATCATCTTCACTGGCTGTAAAGTCTGACCTACTGGCACCACCCTTGCCATTGATGACTTCGGTGAAGTAGTCGAAGGTTCCTGAGTCAGTGCCTGGGGCATAGAGGTTAATATTTTTGCTGGGCCATTCTGGGCGAATATCACTCCATTTTGTGACTTTGCTTTCGGGTTCCCAGATCATTTGTAGTTCTTCAACTGTTAAGCAATCGATAAAATCGTTGTCTGCACTAACTACAACGGAAATGCCGTCAAAGGCGACGGGAAGTTCAATATATTCAATATTATTGGCTTCTGCTAGTTCTTTTTCTACATCTTTGATTGGTCTAGAAGCACCACTGATATCTGTTTCGCCAGCGGAAAACTTCTTAAAGCCACCACCTGTACCTGATATTCCGACTGTGACACGTACATCTTTATTGATTTTCTGAAATTCTTCAGCAACTGCCTCGGTTATTGGAAATACTGTACTAGAGCCATCGATAGCTATGGTTCCGGAGAGACCATCTTTATCGGTTGTTTCCTGTCCACAGCCGGCAGCTAAAAACGCTACTGCTAGAAGGAGTACAGGCAGGAGATAGCGGGTTTTTCTGGAAAACATCTTAGCATTACCCCTTTCTGTTTTGTAGTTTCATTGTAGCTATGTCAGGTTAATTAACCGTGAATGTGTTGTTAATTTTTGAGTTTAATGTGTTAAGTTTGTGTTATGCTAAAATCTAGTATGGAAAGGGTGAGATATATTGCATCTGTACAGACTTGTTGTAGGACCATTGGGTGTGAATTGTTACATTATCATGGATCAAGATGAGGCATTGGTTATTGATCCAGGGGGTAATGGTCAAGGCATTAAGAGTTTTCTTGAGGAGAAGGGTTTTAAGCTTAAGTACATAGTCTTGACTCATGGGCATTTTGATCATGTTGGAGCAGTAGCTGATTTAAAAGATGAGAATGTGGAGATATTGATTCATGAGGAAGATTTGTATTTATATGAGATAGCTAATCAGCAAGCAATGAATTTTGGTATTGAGATTCCCAAGTTACCAAGCCCTGATAGGTTCTTAGCTGAAGGAGATAGGGTTGAGTTTGCTGGTATGTCTTTGGATGTTATCCATACTCCGGGTCATACTCCGGGGAGTATTTCTCTTTATGGTCATGGCTTGTTATTTACCGGTGATACCCTATTTGCCAATAGTGTTGGTAGGACTGACTTTCCTAGGTCATCCCATGATGCTTTGATGAAATCCATTAAGGATAAGTTATTTAAATTGCCCGATGATACCCGGGTATTGCCGGGACATGAGGATGAAACGACTATTAATATCGAAAAAGAGAATAATCCTTTTCTAAGATGAGCCGGGGAACCGGCTCTTTTGTATATATTTGCAAGAAATTGCGTTATTTTATCGTCATAAAGTGACAAATATTGCTGCTTGAGTACTGTAAAATAGTAATCCCAGGGCCCGAACAAGGGAACAGAGGTGGTGCCAAAAGGCAATGGCGATAAGAGGAGTAGCTTATCCCCACAAGAGTTTTGCCAGTACATTGATAAATGAACATTTATGGCGGCGGATCTTTAGAAGAGATGCTTTGATTTATGCTGTTTTGACCATTTTAGTTAGCAGGACGATGCTTTTTGGTAGTATATCTCCATTTGGAGCTGCTTTCTTAGCTGCAGGGCTTGTTTATCTTAGACAGCAAGCATTGGTAGCTGTTCTATTGAGTATTCTCTTAGCAACCTGGTATCAGGGTTATGCGGCAGGGCTTGCTGTTTTCATATTTTCAGTGGTGCAGATAGTGATTATTGAACGTTATCATATTAGGGATATTGAAAATGACAGTCTGAAGCTAGGTTTGAGTGTGGCTATTTCTAGTGTGTTAATTCACGGATTTGGCTTGTTAGGTGAAACAGTGACACTTTATGCAGTTATAGTCCTAATGCTAACCGCGTTAATGTCAGGTGTATTGACTGGCGTTTTCTGGCAGGCTTTGCAGTTGGTCTTTAAAAGCGAGAAGACCGATAGTCTAACTAATGAAGAGCTGTTAACGGTCTCTTTTTTAGCAGCCGTTATTCTCGCTGGCTGTGGTGGCATTTATGTTTATGGATATTCAGTTCAGAAACTGCTAGTGGCAGTTAGTATCATGATTGTAGCTATGAGTGGTGGTGCTGGCTTAGGGGCTGCTGCAGGTATAGTCACGGGTATTGTAACGGCAATATCAGGTTTTGCTTCGCCAGCATACATAGGTGTTTTGGGTCTTGCTGGTTTGCTTGCCGGATTTTTCAGGGATTATGGCAGGCTTGGTGTGGTACTTGGCTATGTAATTGGCTATTTGGCTTTAGGGCTATATATAGATGTCGGTGGAGAAAGAGATCAGGTTTTAGTGATGCTGTTTGCCGGCATACTGTTCCTAATCATTCCCCGGAGATTTATTTCTGAGGTTTGGGGAGCAGTTAATCGGGAGTCAGAAGAGGACTTGCCCTTCTGGCAACCTAAAAGGAAAGAAGAGTTTGTAGGTATTGATGATCGTTTGAATAACTTTTCTGCTGTTTTTGCTGAGTTAGCTAAGGCCTTTGGGCAGGTTGCACCTTCAGTGCCCAGTGAGGAAAGGAATCTGGCCATGCTTGTTAATTCGGTGGCAGAGAGAACCTGTAAGGATTGCTCTTCTTTCAACTATTGCTGGGAAACTGAGTTTTTCAATACCTATCAAAGAGTAGTTGATTTGGTAACTATTGTTGAAATGAAAGGCTCGGGAGTTCCCTATGGTTTAAAGAGCAAATGTATGCGTTCAGGTGAATTGGTTGATAGTGTGAGAAGAGCACTTGAGATCTATGAGACCAACGACTACTGGTCGCGGCAATTGCAGGAGAGTCGAAATCTTGTGGCTTTGCAACTTGAAGGTGTCTCACAAATGATGGCAGACCTTGTTAAGGATTATCAAAAGGGAGGTAGCCCCCGTATATATGGTGAGAGAATGTTAGATTACCGTGTAGGTAGAGCTAACATCTCCAAGGAGGGGGAGTTGACCTCTGGTGACTCATCTCTATATCGTGAATCACAACAGCGTTTGGTAGTTGCTCTTGCCGATGGTATGGGAGCTGGCAACAGGGCGGCAATGGAGTCTCAGACAACTGTTGAGCTTTTGTGGCAGTTACTTGATGCCGGTTTTCCTGAGGATCTTGCTATTAAAACAACCAACTCCATTCTTTTTTTGAGGTCACAGGAAGAGATATTTTCGACGGTAGATTTGGTAGTGATTGATTTGTGTCAGGGTCAAACGAATTTTATTAAGGTTGGTGCAGCACCCAGTTATCTGAAGAGAGGTAGGAGCGTATCCTTGATTAAGGCACAGTCTCTACCAATTGGGATAGTGCACAACATTGATATACATGCGCAGAAGATTCGCTTTAAACCTGGTGATTTGCTAATCATGATTACAGATGGAATTTTAGATGCTAGAGAAAGGAATTCTCAGGTCGATTGGTTGCATAGATTCCTTATTGAGACTCCGTATAATGATCCTCAAGAGCTTGCTACTGCAATTCTTGAGAAAGCTATTGAGTATAATCGGGGTCAATCCTATGATGATGCAACTGTTCTGGTTATTAAGGCTCTATCAAAGCCTAAACCAGTTAAGTCTAGATTTTAGTTCTTCTCCCCAACCCAAGTTTGCAGTTCATTTTTGGGGCTGCAAACACCATTTGAGTGTGGTTCCCCCAGCCGCACTCTCTTTTTTTTGCAGGCATCTGGAAATTGAGGAGGAATATTATCAGTATTACATTAGAAGGGAAGGATCTAGGGTGCAGGGAAAAAGAGGATATTCTTATGCAGAACACATAGAATACCTTCAGAAGCTTAAAGAGGGGGTATGGGGAGAAGTTGCTTCTCCTTTAGGTAATATTAGGCTTGTGGTTAGCAGTTCCGGAGTTAGTGAGTTGCATTTGCCTGGCTCTAGAGAGAAAGAGATGGATTTTAGGCGGGATGATTCCGCATTATCTTTGTTAGTAGAGGATCTAGATAGGTATTTCAAAAGAGAATTAAGGATTTTTGAGTGGCCGCTAGTCTTAGAGGGTACAGAGTTCCAGTTATCAGTCTGGAATGCTCTAAGAACCATTCCCTATGGAGAGGTAAGGTCCTATGGGGACATAGCTAGTCAAATTGGCAAGCCCAAAGCAGTTAGGGCGGTTGGTGGAGCTAATGGGGCCAATCCAATAGCTATAGTTATACCATGTCATCGGGTGATTAGAAAGAATGGTGAAATTGGGGGCTTTTCTGCTAGAGATGATATCAAGAGTTATCTGCTTGAGCTTGAGGGGGTAGGTGAGAGTGCATTCCGATGAAAAGGTAGTGCAAAGAGCTTTAGAGACTATCAAGAGATGGAAAATGATTGATCATAATGAACATATACTGATAGGTGTTTCGGGAGGACCGGATTCGGTAGCCCTTTTATATATTTTAAAGCATTTACAACAGGACTGGAATCTTAGCCTTAGTGCTGTTCATCTCCATCATGGCATCAGAGGGCAGGATGCTGATCTGGATCTGGAATATGTGGTTAATCTGACTAGGTCTTTGGATATTCCTCTGTATTATGAGTATCAGGATGTTAAGGAGATAGCTAGAGCGTATGGATTGAGTTTGGAGGAAGCTGGAAGAAAGGCTCGTTATGCGTTGTATTTGAGCGTGGCTAATGAAGTAGGGGCCAATAGGGTGGCTTTAGGGCATCATCGGGATGATGTGGCTGAAACGGTATTGATGAATCTTTTAAGAGGTACAGGTATCTCTGGTATGGCAGGGATACCACCTGTTAGAAAACATGATGGGCTTTTAATTGTAAGGCCTCTTTTGGATGTTCCTAAAGGACAATTAGTTGACTTCTGTTTTCATAGAGGGGTATTGCCTAGGGAGGATACTACTAATCAGGATAAGCGCTTCTATCGTAATCGGGTTCGTCATGAGCTTTTGCCATACTTAGAAGAAAACTATCAGGAAAATGTTAGAGAACATCTGGTTAGACTAGCGATGATTATGCGGGATGAAGAGGAGTTTCTTGAAAAGTATACTGAGAAGATATATAGGGAGAGTCTTGTTGGTGAAAATGGATTGAGTCTGCTTAAGCTTAGGAACCTTGATATGGCCAATTTAAGAAGAATATTACGCTTTGCTTACAGACAATTCGGTAAGGGTGATCTCAATTTTGCAAATGTGGATAATATGATCACTCTAGTTACTAAGGGTCAGTCTGGTGATCGGGTAGATCTTCCAGGGGGTATTTTTCTCCAAAGAGAGTATGAGAGAATCCTTTTTGGTGATGATGCTAAAAGGGTAGTAGTGGACGAGGAGATTCCTTTAGTGGTTCCTGGGAATACTGAGGTTTTAGGAATCTCTGTATATACTAAGATTCTTCATGTAAATGAGGTTGATTGGGATAGGATTGATGGGCAATCTACAGCTGTTTTTGATTATGATGAGATCCATGGTCTACCATTGAATATTAGAACTCGCAGAGATGGAGATCGATTCAGACCTTTTGGTCTTGCGGGAAGCAAGAAGATAAAGGATCTTTTCATAGATCTTAAGGTACCAAGGAAAGACAGAGACTTAACTCCCTTGCTCTGTTTGTTAGATGAGATTCTCTGGGTTATCTTTTATCGACAATCTGATAGATACTCTGTCAGTGAGAAAACAAAAAGAGTGCTTCTTATGGAGGTTAGGCACAAGGAATAGTTGGGTATGCTAAGGTGCAAGGGGGTGATATGTTATGGCCAATGTTGTTGGTATGCAACAACATATTGAACTTGCACCAAGGGAACCAGAAAAGGGTCGGTATCTTCAATTAAGGTATGATGGTTTGTTAGCCAAATCAGGTGCACAACAGGTATATGTGCATGTTGGCTATGGTAAGGGATCATGGTCTAATGTTAGCGATTTAGCGATGCAAAGATTGCCTGATGGTCGCTGGGAAACAGTGTTCTTGATTCCTGATGAGACTGATCGCTTAAATCTCTGTTTTAAGGATAACGGTGATAACTGGGATAATAACAGTGGGATGAACTGGCAGTTTGATCTTAGGTAAAATGGATAGGGACTTCTCTTTGGCAGAAGTCCCTTTTGTTGATACAATAGAGGGGTGACAGGAAATTTTGCCCTAATAGGGATTGAAGTGAGGCAACAGGTATGAAGAATTTTAAGCAAGCTATTAATCTAAGGCGTATACCAAAAGAGGTCTTTAGAGTAATTGGTAGGCTTGAAGAAGCTGGCTATGAAGCATATATAGTTGGAGGAGCTGTTCGCAATCTGGTTTTGGGGAAGGATGTACCCGATTACGATATAGCTACTAGTGCAACACCAGAAGAGGTCAGACTATTATTTAAAAAGACTATTCCTACAGGTATTAAGCATGGAACTGTAACGGTAAGGGAAGGGAATATGGCTTTTGAGGTAACTACCTTCCGGGTGGAAAAGGGGTATTCTGATCATCGTAGACCTGATGAGGTTGAGTTTTCTCAGAGTTTGCTTGATGATCTTTCAAGAAGGGATTTCACCTTTAACGCTATGGCTTTATCAAAAAGCGGCAAGATTGTGGATCCTTATGGAGGGTTAAAAGATTTAAGAAAAAGGATTCTAAGAGCTGTCGGTGATGCTGATGAACGTTTTGCTGAGGATGCTTTAAGGATGCTTAGAGCGGTTCGTTTTGCTGCAGAGCTGGGTTGTCGTATTGAAGAAAACACCTTCCTGGCCATTAAGAGTCATGCCAGTGAATTACAGCATGTCTCTAGGGAAAGAATTAGGGATGAGTTTAACAGGTGTTTGTTAAGCGCTAAGCCGAGTATGGCTTTACAGTATCTTTGGGAAACTGGACTGCTTAAAGAATTTATTCCTGAACTACTGGAAGGGGTAGATTTAGAGCAGAATGTTCACCATGCTTATACTGTCTGGGAGCATAGTATATATAGTCCTGATAATATTAAGCCTGAGTTGCATTTAAGATTGGCAGCTTTGTTTCATGATATCGCTAAGCCAAGGACTCTATCAGTAGATGAAAATGGGGAAAGGCATTTCTTTCATCATGAAGTGGTAGGGGCGAGGATGACAGAAGAGATTATGCAACGCTTGAAGTATGATAACAAGACGATTGGCAAGGTGAGTCATCTCATTAGACAGCATTTGGCTTTACATTTGTATAGAGATATGTCAGATGCTGCGGTGAGAAGACTCATTAACCGGATTGGATTAGCTAACATTCCGGATCTACTTGAGTTAAGGAAGGCTGATCGTTTAGCCTCAGGAACTAAAAAGACTCCTTTATCTAAAGGAACAAAGATTCTCCTAGAAAGAATTGAGAGGGTTTTAGCTGAGGATGCAGCTTTTGGTCTTAAAGATTTAGCGGTTAATGGTAATGATATTATGCAAGCTACTGGAATTAGACCAGGACCCCTTGTAGGTGAGATACTTAACGCTTTGTTAGAAGAGGTTTTGGATGATCCAAGATTAAATGAAAGAGATATTCTCTTACAAAGAGCACAGACTATATATGAGCGACAGGAAAGGGAGGATTAGGTTGCAGTCATTGTTGAGTGATCTTGTTAGTGAAGATTTAGGTAATGGTGTACGTTTGCATATTAAAGAGACTAATAAGTTTAAGAATACTCTCGTAAAGGTATATTTGCATCAAGACTTAAGACCTGAGTATGCTACAAAAACCGGGCTTTTGCCTCAAGTGTTGTTTAGAGGAACAGAATCCCTACCGACCAGAAGGGACTTATCTAAGTATCTTGAGGGTTTGTATGGAGCAAGCTTGGGTACCTCTATAAAGAAGGTTGGCGAGGTACATAGCCTCGTTTATGAGCTAGAAATCTTGAATGAAGAATATCTTCCAGGATCTATGGGAAATGGTCTTTTTAGCAAGGGGTTAGGAGTATTAGGTGAGGTAATCCATCAGCCATATCTTGAAAAGGGTAGATTCTCTAGCCGCTATGTTGTTCAGGAAAAAGAGGTGTTAAAAAGAAAGATTGAAGGGCTTATCAATGATAAAGCCAGATATGCTGCTATGCGTTGTTTAGAGGAAATGTGTCCTGGTGATAACATCTCTCTTTCTAGATTAGGGCGAATAGAAGATCTAGAGGTAATTAATGAAGAGAACTTGTATGAGTATTATCAGGATATTCTTAGGAATAATCCTATGGATATCTTTGTGGTTGGTAATGTCACCAGAGAGGAAGTACAGGAGCTAGTTAGTAAGGCACTGGTATTTCCTCGTGAGGGTAAAAAAGAGGTAATGAATCTCTCTGGGAAAGCAAGGCATGAAAGCAAAGGTATTGGTCTTGATCGGGCCAAAAGCAAAGAGGTATTTGAAGACCAGGATATTGAACAGGGCAAGCTAACTATGGGTTTTAGAACAGGGGTAGCTGTAGCTGATCCTGAATACTATGCGTTGCTTTTCTATAACGGAATCTTAGGTGGTTTTGTACATTCTAAGCTGTTTCAGAATGTCAGGGAAAAGGCTAGTTTGGCATATTATGCTTCATCTAGATTGGAAAGCAGCAGAGGACTGCTGTTTATCTCTTCTGGCATTGAACCAAAGGAATATGAAAGAGCTGCTGATCTCATCCTAAAGCAGTTAGAAGCTATCAAGGCCGGTGATATTTCTGAAGAGGAAATGGAATTTACCAGAAAAGGATTGATAAATCATCTAACATCTTTAGTTGATAGCAGTGGAGCGATTTGTGACTACAATATGGACTATCGTCTTAATGCTCGAGATGAGACAGTATCTCATGCTTTAGAAGCTATTCAAGCTGTTAGCAAAGAACAGGTGGTGGCAGTAGCGCAGGGAATCGAATTGGATACTAGTTTCTTTTTACGTAACTCAGGCAGGGAGGAATATTGATGGCACAGTTATTGCAGGATCAGACTCTAAAAGAGGATCTTTGGTATCGGGAGTTACCCCATGGCCTTAAGGCCTATGTACTTAAGAAGCCTGGTTTTAGCAAGACCTTTGCAACCTTTTCAACCAATTATGGTTCTATAGATAATCACTTTGTTGTTCCTAATACTAGTGAGGAGTTAAGGGTACCTGATGGTATTGCTCATTTCTTGGAGCATCAGATGTTTGCCATGGAGTATGGTGATGCTTTTGAAAGATTTTCTGCTTTAGGGGCTCAGGCTAATGCCTACACCAACTACAATGGTACTACTTATCTTTTTTCAGCCACTGATGCCATTGAGGAGGCTTTAGAACTCCTTTTGGATTATGTTCAGCATCCATATTTCACTGAAGAAGGTGTTAACAAGGAGAAGGGTATTATCGAACAGGAGGTAAGAATGTATCGGGATGCCCCTAATTGGAGGGTTCTGTCTAACCTTTTGGAGGCTATGTATTTTGAACATCCAGTCAGGATTGATATCGGTGGTACTGTTGAGTCTGTTCGACAGATTGATAGGGATCTTTTATATAAATGCTACTATACTTTCTATCACCCTAGCAATATGGTGGTTTTTGTTGTGGGAGATGTGGAGCCAGAAGCTATTTTCAATCAGATGGAAAGTAATCTTTTGAAACGTGAACATCCTGCTCAAGGTGAAATTAGAAGAATATTTCCTGCTGAACCTGAAGGGGTTAGGGAGAAGCTTGTAGTTGAGCAGATGGTTGTCTCCGAACCACTATTCAGGATGGGTTTTAAAGATGTGGATGTTGACCTAGAGCCAAGAGACCATTTAAAAAAGATTGTCCTTACAGAGATAATGCTTGAAAGCATCTTAGGCCAGAGTTCAGGTCTGTATGAAGAGTTATATGAGCAGGGATTAATTGATGATAGCTTCTCTAGCCACTATATGGTCAATATTAACTATGGTATATCAATTATGGGTGGTAATACGCAAAAGCCTGAAGAGCTAGCTAACGCTCTGCTAAAGGGGATAGAGCGTTTAAGGAATGAAGGTATAACTGAAGAGGATTTCTTACGGGTTAGGAACAGGAGTATCGGGGAATATATCAGTGCCTTTGATTCGGTAGAGTCAATTGCCTATATCTTTAATACTTTGTACTTTCAGAATATATCTCTCTTTGACTATCTAGAAGTTCTAAGTGAAGTTACTCTTGAGGATGTTAACCGGCGACTAAGAGATCATCTGGTATCAGAAAGACATGTGGTTTCGATTATCAAACCCAAGGATTAGGCAGGATTTTTTTCTTCTAAGAGGAACATATGGACTGGCAGAAGACTGGGATTGGGGGAGAAACAGTGGCTTTAACGATTGATGGTAGTTCTTTGACTTTTCTAGAACTTATGGCTGTAGCGAAGGGAGAAAAGGTTGAACTGGCTTTAGAGGCCAGGCAGAGAATCCAAGAAAGCAGGGTTTTGGTAGAGAAGTATATTAGTGAGGGTCAGGTGGTTTATGGAGTAACTACTGGTTTTGGCAAGTTTGCTGATACGGTGGTATCTGCTAATCAAATAGAGGAATTACAGGAGAATCTAATCAGGAGTCATGCTATTGGTGTTGGTGAGGCTTTGTCTGAAGAGATTGTTAGGGCTGTAATGGTATTAAGGGCTAATGCTTTGACCAAGGGTTACTCAGGTGTTAGGGTTGTTCTTGTAGATACTCTTTTAGAATTGATTAATAGGGGGGTACATCCATATATACCCTCTCAAGGTTCTCTAGGGGCAAGTGGGGATCTGGCTCCCCTAGCACATATGGCACTGGTTTTAATGGGTGAAGGAAAAGCCTGGTATCAGGGTGATCTTTTACCGGGTGCTGAGGCTTTAAAAAGGGCCAATATAGTTCCTCTGAAGTTACAGGCTAAAGAAGGTTTAGCTCTTATAAATGGTACTCAGGTTATGACGGCTATAGGCGCTTTCTCGCTAATGAGAGCTAGGTATCTCTTATCAGCTGCTGAAGGTGCTGCTGCGTTAAGCATGGAGGCTTTGAGGGGTATCCCTAAAGCCTTTGATGAAAAGATTATGGCTGTTAGACCTCATTCTGGGCAGAAGCAGGTTGCATTAAATATGTTAAAGCTTTTGGAGGGGAGTTCTCTTGTTAGTGAACCTGGGGAACTTCGGGTTCAGGACCCCTATACTTTACGCTGTATTCCTCAGGTTTTGGGGGCAACAGCTGATGCTTTAGGCTACATAGAAGACAAGGTTCTAATTGAGATGAATTCCGCTACTGATAATCCTTTGATTTTTGCCGATGAGGTTCTTTCAGGTGGTAATTTTCATGGACAACCTTTGGCCATATCATTGGATTTTTTGGGTATTGCTATTGCTGAGCTGGGGAATATGTCTGAAAGAAGGATTGAACGCTTAGTGAATCCTTCTTTGAGTGGTTTGCCAGCTTTTTTAACTAGAGAGGGAGGTTTAAACTCGGGGTTCATGATTGGTCAGTACACTGCTGCGAGTCTTGTCTCTGAGAATAAGGTTTTATCTTCACCGGCAAGTGTTGACTCTATTCCTTCCTCTGCTAATCAAGAAGACCATGTTAGTATGGGGACTATTGCTGCTAGGAAGGCCTATCAGATATGTACTAATGTTTCTCATGTTATCAGTATTGAGCTTCTGGCTGCAGCTCAGGCAGTGGATTTTAGAGATGTGGATGGCTTAGGTAAAGGTAGCCGGATTGTTTATGACTTTGTTAGGGAATATAGCTCTTTTGTGGGTAAGGATCGATCACTGGCTGATGAGGTGCAGAGGCTTGCTGAGTCTTTGCTAGAGGGAGAGCTAGAGAAAAGAATATTGGTGTTAGAGGAGGAAGAGTTTGATGGTAATTAGGGCTACTAGAGGGACAGAATTGGAGACCAAGGGATGGCAACAGGAAGCAGCTTTGAGGATGCTAATGAATAATCTGGATCCTGATGTGGCTGAAGATCCTGATCAGTTAGTGGTCTATGGTGGAAGTGGCAAGGCAGCAAGAAACTGGGAAGCCTATGAGGCCATTGTTAGGTCTCTAAAAGAACTTGAGAATGATGAAACTCTTTTGATTCAATCGGGTAAGCCGGTAGGGATCTTTAGGACTCATGAGAGATCTCCCCGGGTTCTTCTTGCTAATTCCTTGCTGGTACCTGCCTGGGCTACTTGGGAGAATTTTAGGGAACTAGAGCGTAAAGGTTTAATGATGTATGGTCAAATGACTGCAGGTAGCTGGATTTATATTGGTACCCAGGGAATTATCCAGGGCACCTATGAGACTTTAGCAGAGTTAGCTAGGCAGCGTTTTGGTGGTAGTTTGAAGCATAAGTTGATTTTAACTGCAGGTTTAGGCGGTATGGGTGGTGCTCAACCATTGGCTATTACCATGAACGAGGGTGTTGGTCTGATTGTTGAGGTTGATCGAGAACGGATTAAGAAGAGGCTTGACAAGGGTTTTGTGGATGTGATGGTTGAAGACCTTGATGAGGCAATCAAGCTAGTTCTGAAAGCCAAGGAAGAAGGCAATCCCATCTCTGTAGCTCTTCTAGGTAATGCTGCTGAAGTACACCCTGAGCTTTTAAGAAGAGGCATTATTCCTGATGTGGTTACTGATCAAACCTCTGCCCATGATGCCTTAAATGGTTATGTACCTAGGGGTATGAGTTTTGAGGCTGCTTTGAAGTTAAGAACTGAGAACCCTGAAGAATATATTGAAAAATCAATGGAGAGTATGGCAGTTCATACTCAGGCCATGTTAGATTTCCTTGATGCTGGAGCTATTGTCTTTGATTATGGTAATAACTTGAGGGCTCAGGCAGAAAAGGCAGGTATTAAGGATGCTTTCAGGTACCCAGGGTTTGTGCCTGCATATATCAGACCTCTTTTTGAAGAGGGCAAGGGGCCTTTCCGTTGGGCTGCTCTTTCTGGTGATCCTGAGGATATCTATAAGACGGATGCGGCTATTTTAAGAGAGTTTCCTGAGGATGAGTCTTTAGCGAGATGGATTAAGTTAGCTCAGGAGAAAATACCATTTCAGGGTCTACCTGCCCGTATCTGCTGGCTTGGCTATGCTGAGAGGGATAAGATGGGTCTTATCTTCAATGAAATGGTACGTAAGGGTGAGCTTAAGGCACCCATCGTTATTGGTAGGGACCATCTTGATAGTGGTTCTGTTGCTTCACCAAATAGAGAGACCGAGGCAATGAAGGATGGTAGTGACGCTATTGCTGATTGGCCTATCTTGAATGCATTAGTTAATACTGCAGCTGGCGCTAGCTGGGTTTCTGTCCATCATGGTGGAGGTGTCGGCATTGGCTATTCTATTCATGCTGGTATGGTAGTGGTTGCTGATGGTACTGATTTGGCTCAAGAGAAGTTAAGCAAGGTACTAGTTACTGATCCTGGTATGGGTGTTATCCGTCATGTGGATGCCGGTTATGATATTGCTAAGGCAACAGCCAAGAAACATGGAATTAAAGTGCCGATGATGGATTAAGAATGTAGGGAGAACTGGGGGGACAGGAGGAGTGGTTCCCTATGTATATTTTGAGTCTTCGTTCTACCCGGTGGTTCCTTGTTGTTTTGGCGGTATTGATTTTTGCTGGCTTGCTTGGGTTAGGTTTATATGAACCTTTAGTTTCCTATGAGAGGGAAAATATCTCTTTTTGGTCCTGGGAGGAAGTAGCTCTTAATAGATCTTATGGCCCCCAGGGTTTTGCAGTGAGTCTTGATGGTAAAAGGATTGCTCTGGCTGATACCTATAATGGCAGAATTATCTTGCTTGAGGAAGGAAGACAGGAACAGTTTGCTTTTTCTCCTGAGCCTGTCTTAAGTTCACTGGCTTTTGACAGGCAGGGGAATCTCTATGCTCTTTCTTTTGGCACAAATATGGTGCTTTCTGTAGAGACTATGGAATGGATAGAACTCTCTAAAAGTGAAGGTACACATCCATACTATCAGGCTGAAAACATTGAGGTTGGTAAGAGGATCTATGTAAAGCAGGTATTCATTAGTGATGAGGTTTATGAGGTCAGCCTTGTTGCTTATGATGAAGAAGAAAGGGTCTTGCATAGAGCCCAGCTAGAAGAAGGTGGCAGTCTGCTGGTAGGGCCTACTGAGACTGTGCAAAGACCTGTGAATAGTTTCACTATAGATCTGCAGGATAATATTTATCTAGAGACTAAAGGTAGGGATGTTTTTTCTAGGGATATCACTGTACTCGGTTCTTCTGGTGAGAAAAAGGTTAGTTTTAGTTATCAAAGTGCTGAATATATAAGGGATTGTAGCATTCTTGGGGTTGATGATGGGGGAAATATTTATCTGGCTATCAATCCGGGTAGAAGTAGTGGGCAGATTCTGATCCTAAGTAAGAAGGGAGAGGTGCTTTATGTGATCCCTGTAGCTTGGTCAGAGGAACATGTTCTTGGTGAATATGGTGCTGTTGATAAAGAAGGGAATATATATTTCCTGGTAACTAATCAAGAGGGTATATATCTAGAGAAACTAACTGCCCAGAGGCAATGGGTTAAAAAATGAAATGGGGGGATTAGATGGATCGGTTAGTTCAATGTGTCCCTAACTTTAGTGAGGGAAGGGACAGGACTCTGGTAGAAAAGATTGTCGGAGCAATTGAGGGTGTAGAGGGTATTCGTTTGCTGGATTACAGTTTGGATGGGGATCATAACCGGGCTGTGGTTACCTTTGTAGGTGAGCCACAAGCAGTATTAGAGGCAGCTTATCAGGGAGCTAGAAAAGCGGTAGAGCTAATTGATATGGAGAAGCATCAGGGGAGTCATCCAAGGATGGGTGCTGTCGATGTTATTCCTTTCATCCCTATTAAGGATGTCTCCATGGAGGAAGCTATTGGCTTGGCTAATGCTTTAGGAGAGAGATTAGCAAAGGAATTAGATTTACCTGTCTATCTCTATGAAGAGGCTGCAAGGGTGCCTGAGAGAAAAAACCTTGCTGATGTTAGAAGAGGTGAATATGAGGGGTTAAAAGAAAATATTGAGAACCGGAAGCCAGATTATGGTCCTAGTAGGGTGCATCCAACTGCCGGTGCAACTATTGTGGGAGCTAGGATGCCTTTAGTGGCCTTTAATGTAAATCTCGATACTGCTGATATCAAGGTAGCCAAACAGATAGCCAAGTCTGTTAGGCAGGCAAGTGGTGGTCTCAGTAATGTGAAGGCCATTGGTTTAGCTTTAGAGGATAGGGTGCAGGTACAGGTGTCCATGAACATGGTTAATTATGTGAAGACTCCCCTGTATAGAGCATTAGAACTTATTAAGGCAGAGGCTAGAAGGTATGGTGTCAGGGTTTCTGGCACTGAGTTGATAGGTCTTGTACCTCAGCAGGCTTTAGTGGATTCTTTGAAATATTATATGCAGTTAGAGGACTTCTCTGAGAATCAGATTCTTGAGAATCGTTTGTGGCAGGAGTGAGGCAATGAAGGCTGATATCCTAATTAGGGCCGGTCAGGTTGTTTCTGCAGTGGACAAGAAGTCTCCGCTTAAAGGTGAGGGACAAGCAAAGGTCATGGTTTTAGAAGATGCCTATGTGGCTATTAAGGATGGTAGGGTTTTGGCCATTGGCAGGGGTGATGGTAGGGAGTATTGTGATTCTAATACAGAAATTCATGATGCTTCAGGAAAGGCTTTGATACCCGGACTGGTTGATCCTCATACTCATCTGGTATTTGCTGGTTGGCGGGCAGAGGAGTTTGCCTTAAGACTTTCTGGAGCTTCTTATATGGATATCTTGGCTCAAGGTGGCGGAATTCTTGATACGGTTAGAAGAACCAGGGAAGCTAGTGAGGAGGATCTTCTTCTAGGCACCTTAAATAGGATGGATGAGATCTTGCTTACAGGTACCACTACTGTTGAGATTAAGAGTGGTTATGGGCTGGATAGAGAAACTGAACTGAAGATGCTACGGGTTGCTAAGGAGGCCGGTAGGAGGCACTGTCTGGATATTAAAACCACTTTCTTAGGAGCTCATGCAGTGCCTGTTGAGTTTAGAGGAAAACAGAAAGAGTATCTGGAGTATTTAATGACAGAGGTTTTGCCTCTGGTAGCAGAGCAAGAGTTGGCAGACTTTGCTGATATCTTCTGTGAGCAAGGTGTTTTTACAGCTAAGGAGAGTGAAGAGCTTTTAGGAAAAGCTAAAGAGTATGGTTTAAAGGCCAGACTCCATGCTGATGAGCTTGTTGCTTCTGGTGGTGCTGAGGTTGCCGCAGAGTTAAGGGCTTTATCTGCTGATCATCTTCTTTTTGCTTCTCCAGAGGGTGTTAGGGCTATGGCTAAAGCAAATGTCATCGGCACCCTCTTGCCAGGTACTAGCTTTTTTCTAAAGAAAAGGGGATATGAGTCTCCTAGACGCTTTATTGAAGCAGGGGTGCCCTTGGCATTAGGGTCAGACTATAATCCGGGTACCTGTCCCACCGGGAATATGCTGTTTGTGATGGCTTTAGGTGTCTTGCAGTATGATTTACTGCCTGAAGAGGCTTTGATAGCTGCAACCTTAAATGCAGCATATTCACTGGATGTGGCTAGTGAGGTAGGAAGTCTTGATACAGGAAAACAGGCTGATTTAGTTATCCTTAAGGCACCTGATTATAGGCATATCTTTTATCGGGCTGGCAGTCAATTGGTAGATTCGGTATATAAGAAGGGTATCCTAAAGGTTAAGAATGGACAGATAGTTAATCACAATTGAGGTGAGAAGAATTGATTAAAGAAATGAAAATAGAAGAGTTTCTTGATAAGTTGGCTGGAGGAGATGCCACACCTGGAGGTGGAGCAGCTGCAGCGTTATCTGCCGCTACTGCAGCTGGGTTAGTTGAGATGGTAGCAAACCTAACTATCGGCAGGAAAAAGTATGTTGAGGTACACACTGAAATGGAAGAGGTAGCGAAGAAGGCTGCTTCTTTGAGAAGGGAAGCTCTAGCTTTAGCAGATGAGGATGTTAAGGCTTTTGATGGTGTTATGGCTGCTTATAAAGCAAAAAGAGAAGCAGCAGAGACAGATAGTGATAAGTATGAAGAACTGATAGCTGAAGCTTTTGTGAAAGCAGCTTTAGTGCCTTTAGAGACAGCACGTATTGGGCAGCAATTGCTTGCCTTAGCTAAGGAGGTAGCACTGAAGGGTAATGTGAATGCTACTAGTGATGCCGGGGTTGCTGCACTTACCGCTTATGCTGCAGTGGAAGGGGGTATGCTAAACGTATTGACGAATCTACCCTATTTGCCCAAAACAGAGGCAAAGAGGTTTAAGGAAGAGGTTTCTCTTTTAAGAGAGAAGGTAGATTCTGATTATCAAGAGGTACTCAGCTATGTCAAGGATAGGGTAAATTAGCTTGAATGGAGATGAGAAAAGTGAAGTCAGATATTGAAATTGCTCAAGAGGCGAAGATGAAACCGATTATCGAGATTGCTAAGGAAATAGGTCTTAGTGAGGATGACATTGATTTATATGGTCGTTACAAGGCTAAGGTGAATCTTGATGTAATTAAAAGGTTAGAGGACCGTCCTGATGGTCATTTGATTCTGGTTACAGCTATTAGCCCTACTGCTGCTGGTGAAGGTAAAACTACCACATCGGTTGGTTTAGCGATGGGAATGAATAAGATTAATAAGCAAACTATTGTTGCTTTAAGAGAACCTTCTTTAGGACCCTGTATGGGTGTTAAAGGTGGTGCTGCCGGTGGGGGTTATGCCCAGATTGTACCGATGGAGGATATTAACCTTCATTTCACCGGTGATCTTCATGCAATTTCTGCGGCTAACAACCTTTTATCAGCCATAATTGATAATCATCTACAGCAGGGTAATGAACTGGGAATTGATCCTAGGAGAATTATCTTTAAGCGTGTAGTTGATATGAATGATAGAGCTTTAAGGAATATTGTGGTTGGCCTTGGTGGTATCAATGGTGGCGTACCAAGAGAGGATCACTACATGATTTCAGTGGCTTCTGAGGTTATGGCTATTCTCTGTTTGTCTGATAGTATTAGTGACTTAAAAGAGAGATTGAGTAAGATTGTTATCGGCTATACCTATGATCGTCAGCCGGTGACTGCAGGGGATTTGAATGCTCAGGGTGCTATGGCAGCCTTGTTGAAGGATGCTATTAAACCTAACCTGGTTCAAACCTTAGAGAATACTCCTGCTTTTGTTCATGGGGGTCCTTTTGCTAATATTGCTCATGGAGCCAATAGCTTGATGGCTACCAAGCTATCTTTGAAGATGGCTGACTATGTGGTAACTGAGGCAGGCTTTGGCGCTGACTTAGGTGCTGAAAAGTTCTTTGATATTGTCAGCCGTTTTGGTAATCTTAAGCCTGAAGCAACTGTGGTAGTTGCCACCGTCAGGGCATTAAAACTTCATGGTGGAGTTGATAAAAAGAACCTGGGAGAAGAGGATTTAGTAGCTCTTGAAAAAGGTTTTGCTAATTTAGAGAAACACGTGGAGAATGTTAAGAAGTTTGGGGTACCACCGGTAGTCGCCATTAACCGCTTCCCCACTGATAGTCAGGCTGAACTTGATTTGGTGAGAAGAAAAGTTGAAGAGCTGGGTGTTCCTGTCGCTTTATCTGATGTCTTTGCCAAGGGTGGCGAAGGTGGTGTTGAGTTAGCCAAAGCCGTTGTTAAGGTAATTGAAGAGGGTAAAGCTGAATACAGACCAATCTATGATACTGAACAGAGTATCAAGGAGAAAATTGAGACCATTGCTAAAGAGATCTATGGTGCTGATGGTGTCGAGTATACCGCTGAGGCTCTAAGAGCAATTCGTAACTTTGAAAAACATGGCTTGGATAAGATGCCTATCTGTATGGCCAAGACTCAATATTCTTTCTCAGATAATCCTGAGCTTTTAGGCAGACCCAGTGGCTTTAAGATAACTGTTAAGGATATAACTCCGTCTGCTGGTGCAGGGTTTTTGGTAGCATTGACAGGTGAGATTATGACCATGCCTGGTTTGCCCAAGAGACCTGCTGCAGAGAATATTGATATTGATGAGGATGGAAAGATTAGCGGTTTGTTCTAAGAATGGAGACCCTGCAGGTGATTCTGCAGGGTCTTTTCAATATGGGTCTTCCCAAGGACCGGCATCCCAGGGGAGATCGTCTGCTTCATTAAACTCCGCATCATCATCTTCGGTATAATAGGCACAGTGGAGGTCTTCATCACTATCAGAGATAAAGGAGAAGACTATCTCATCTTCGCTACAAGTACCTCCTTCATTGTTTTTGCAGTTGGTTGCTGCACATAGTATTCTTGTCATTTTATCACCTCGTTTTAGGTTACCCGGGAGTCTTAAGGATAACACTAGGAAAAGGAAAATTGTTTGTCTGTTAAGAAATATAGTCTAATGATATTTGACGGGGGGATTGACCGTGTTTGGAAATATCACTGATGTGCCGGGAATAAAGGTGGGACAGGTAACCAATGAGTCTGCGCTGACAGGTTGTACAGTTATTCTGTGTGAGGATGGAGCTGTTGGTGGGGTTGATGTTAGAGGTGCTGCTCCTGGGACTAGGGAGACAGATCTTTTAAGACCGGGCACTCTTGTGGATAGAGTTCATGGGGTTCTGTTAGCTGGTGGTAGTGCTTATGGTTTGGATGCTGCCAGTGGGGTTATGAAATATCTAGAGGAACAGGGGATCGGGTTTGATGTGGGGGTTGCTAGAGTACCGATAGTACCAGCAGCTATTCTATTTGATCTAGCCATTGGTGACCCCAAGGTCAGACCTGATCTTAATATGGGCTATGAAGCAGCTGGATTGGCAATTAGTGGTCCTGTGGAAGAAGGTAATGTTGGTGCCGGTACAGGAGCTACTGTAGGTAAGTTTTTTGGACCTGGTTATGCCATGAAAAGTGGTCTGGGAACTGCGTCCAAACGACTGGATTCCGGCGTTACTATCGGGGCTATTGTGGCTGTCAATGCCTTTGGTGATGTTTATGATCCTGAAACTAACCAGATGATTGCTGGTGCTCTTAACCCTATGACAGGGATGCTTGTCAAAACTATTGATGTGATGGCGAGTTCCTTTGAGATTGGTAACAATTTTGCGGGGGTTAACACAACAATTGCTGTGATAGCTACTGATGCTAAACTGACCAAGGAAGAGGTTAATAAGGTGGCTCAGATGGCTCAGAATGGTCTAGCAAGGACTATTAAGCCTGTGCATACCATGTTTGATGGAGATACTGTTTTTGCTTTGTCTACGGGCACCAAGGAAGGTAGTGTGAATATTATTGGTACAATGGCTGCTGAAGTACTGGCTATCGCTGTAAAGCGAGCAGTTGTGAAGGCTCAAGGTGTAGCCGGACTTAAGTCATATCAGGATATACAATAGCTGGTTGTTTTTTTCTCGGTCATGGTATAATTAAAGCAAATCGTCCGACATCTCTTTTAAGGGAGTTGGAACGGAGGTGCTTATAAATGAATAGTAGAGGCAAGATTCGTAAGATGACGGTGGCAGGGTTGTTAGGGGCATTAACGGTTGTTCTGAGTATGACCCCGTTAGGTTTTATCCCTGTACCGACACCAGCTGGAGCAGCAACGACCATGCATATTCCGGTTATTCTAGCTGGTATTTTAGAGGGACCTATTGTTGGTGGCATGGTTGGCCTGGTGTTTGGTCTAATGAGTTTTTTACGGGCCACATTACCTCTGTTTAAGGATCCACTCATTGCTATTGTGCCTAGGGTTTTGATTGGGGTAATGGCATATTACTCTTACCAGGCTTTTAGAAGCAAGGGAGCTAGACAGGTTGTAGTTATTTTGATGGGTTTTTTGATGGCTCATACAATCTATTATTCGGCAGAGGGAATTAGAGAGACTTTAAGCACGGTGGATACTAACTGGTTGCAGGGGATAATTTTGAGCTGGGCTAGTAGCTTTTATGCCGTGTTAGGTTTGGCCTTTTTGATAGGTGGTATAACCATCTATTTGGCACATAAGTGGTTAACTAACGACACTGCACCTATCGCTATCGCAGCTATTGTAGGTACTCTAACCAATACTGTTGGTGTACTAGGACTAGCATTTTTCAGAGGGTATTTTGGGACGGGGCCAGAAGCGGCTAAGATTGTCGCCGGAATCGGTTTCTTGCATGGTATTCCAGAAATGTTGGTAGCTGTTATAGTTGTTGTTGGGGTAGCGAAGGGTATGCGAAAGGTTCTGCCTAAGACCGAATAGGAGTGGTCTGTTTGTTTTTAGTTATCGATGTGGGAAATACCCATATAGTTATAGGGGCATATAAGGATGATGAGTTAGCTTTTCACTGGAGGGTTGCTAGTGATAGGCATAAGACTGAAGATGAGTATGGCATATTGATAAAGCAGCTCATTGAGAATCAGGAATGTTGTTCTATTAGGGATATAGATATGGTGGTGATATCTTCTGTAGTGCCACCACTGACTCCGGTGTTTGAAGATATGGCTAGACAGTATTTTAATGCTGAACCCCTGGTAGTAGGTCCGGGTATCAAGACAGGTATCAATATACGTTTAGAGAATCCTAAAGAAGTAGGTAGTGACAGGATTGTTAATGCGGTTGCTGCTTATAGAAAGTATGGTGGCCCGGTAATAGTGATTGATTTTGGGACTGCCACAAAATTTGATGTTATCTCTGAGGAAGGATCTTTTCTTGGTGGCGTTATTGCCCCAGGAATAGGCATATCTACGGAGGCTCTTGTGGAGAGAGCTGCCAAATTACCACGGATTGAGCTAACAAGGCCTCCTAAAGTAGTGGGTCGTAATACTGTTCAAAGCATGCAATCGGGAATTATCTTTGGTTTTGCTGGTCAGGTTGATAGTATTGTAGATAAGATACAAAAAGAACTGGGTGTAAAAACCCGGGTAATTGCAACAGGAGGTTTTTCTCGCTTTATTGCTGGAGAAACCGAGAGGGTTGATTTAGTTGATGAGTTTCTGACTCTTGAGGGTTTAAAAATTATTTATGAAATGAATCAAAAGGTTTAGATGATGAGCATAAATTGGTAAGAGGAAAAAGGTTAGGAAAGACGAATAGGTGAAAAAATGATTTTTGAGGAGAGGAGGCGGGCCGAATGTTAGAAATGCAGATTGTTAGTGTTGGTATGGTGCAGGATTCCTCGGGTAATGTGGTGATTCTTAAAGAAGTGAATGGTGATAGGTATTTGCCAATTAGTATTGGGTTGATGGAAGCTAGTGCTATTGCGGTATCGTTGGAGGGTTTTCAGACTCCCAGACCAATGACACATGATTTGCTTTACCATGTTATCGGCCGCCTGCAAGCACGGGTCAAGAGAGTAATTATTCATGATTTAAAGAGTGAGACTTTTATTGGCCAAATCGAGTTAGAGACAGACAATGGTGTACAGGAGATTGACGCTCGACCAAGTGATGCGATTGCATTAGCAGTTCGGAGTCAAGCACCTATCTTTGTGGCTGATGAGGTATTAGAGAAGGCTGCTATAACTAAACAGGCACAGGATGATGACTATTTGCATTAATCATAATGCAGAAAATGCTTAATGGGAGTCCGGAAGGACTCCCATTTGAATTATAGGGTATAGTTTTGGGATGGTTTAAGAACTTCCACCTTGCTAGTTGGTGCTATCTTATTACATAAGGTCACAAAGGCATGAGGATCTGCCTTAATTAGGTCAAAAGTGTTATAGTGCATGGGTATTACTGTCTTAGCATTAAGCCAGGAAGCAGCAATGGCTGCATCCTCAATATCCATTGTATAGTTACCTCCGATGGGTAAGAGGGCTATATCTAGGGGGTATTGTTCACCAATTATTTTCATGTCGCCAAAAAGGCCTGTATCACCAGAGTGATAGATAAACCTATCAAAGAATTTAACAACAAATCCTACGGCGTGACCTCCAGGGATACCTGAACCATGTAATGCCTCAACAGCCTTTACAAAGCCAAAATCAAAAGGGAATTTACCACCGATGTGTAAAGAATGTGTTTTCACACCTTCCTGGCTAAGCATTTCTGCTATTTCATGTGTGGTCACAACTAGTGAGTCGTTTTTCCTAGCAATGTCTATGGTGTCTCCTAGATGGTCTCCGTGAGCGTGAGTTAGAAGTATATACTGTGGTTGAACTTCGTCGGGGGTTTTAGATGCAAGGGGGTTACCTGTTAAGAATGGATCAAAAATCAAGCTGGTGTGGTTTTCTTCTAGCAGCCAGGCTGCGTGTCCCAAAAACGTCAGCTTCATATAAAGCCCTCCTAATACTTGTCATTAGTTTTATGATATATCAGGAGTTAGAAGGTGACAAGTCTTGTGGTGGCGAATTCTCAAGAGGTCTCTAAACTGACATTTTTCTTGCTTTATTATCATAAAAGGTTCACAATCGAGGTAAGGATTGACTGGAGGGGGAGTTGTTCTTGAAACGAGTAGTTAGTGTTAGTCTTGGTTCATCCAAGCGAAACCATAAGGTAAATACTAAAATATTGGGTGAAGAATTTAGTATAGAACGGGTTGGAACAGATGGAGATATGCAGAAAGCTATCAAGACTATCGAGGAGTTAGATGGCCAGGTAGATGCTTTTGGCATGGGTGGTATCGACTTGTATGTTGTTGCCGGAAAGAAGAGATATGTCTTAAGGGATGCTATTCCGATAGCTAAGGCAGCAAAGAAAACTCCGATTGTGGATGGATCAGGCTTAAAAAATACGCTGGAACGCAGGGTTATTAAGCATTTAAGTCAGTCTGGTTATTCTTTTGAGGGTAAAAAGGTTTTAATGGTATCTGCTGTGGATCGTTTTGGTATGGCTGAGGCTTTGGTTGAGGAAGGTGCTAAGCTAACAATGGGAGATCTTTTATATACGATTGGTCTTCCTTTCCCCATATATTCCTTACGTACTCTTGATTATATTGCTAGGGTGTTAGGACCTATTGTTTCCAAACTTCCTTTTAGTATGTTGTATCCAACAGGTAGCAAGCAAGAAGAGAATACTCCTAAGTATACAAAATATTTTGAAGAAGCTGATATAATTGCTGGAGATTTTCATTTTATCAGAAGGTATATGCCTGAGGATATGAAAGGCAAGGACATTATTACAAATACAGTTACCAATGCAGATAAAGAGTTGTTTAGGGAAAGAGGAATTAGGACACTGATTACAACGACTCCGGAATTAGAAGGTCGTTCTTTTGGAACAAATGTCATGGAAGGTGTTCTGGTTGCAGCTTCAGGAAAACCTGTTGAGACTTTGACAGTTCAGGATTATAATGATGTGTTAGATAGAATAGGGTTTGAACCAAGGATTGAAGAACTTAATTAATGCGGGGGAAGAGTTAATGGGTCGTTTTGCTTTTATGATTCATCCTTTGGATGTTAGTGATTATACACGTAAGTTTGAGTTTGCGAAATATCTGCCTGAGAGTTGGGTTGAAGGAATATTTAAGTATAGTCCACCCATAAAGGTCTCCAATATCACAGGAATTAAATCAGAACATGCTGAAGCTGAAGGTGCTTTTGTTGCCTGTCCCCTGACTTCTAGGCAGTTAATGGAGTTACCTACCGAGTATGCTCTTAAGAAGATTATTCAAACTGGGAAACTAGCAGAGAAACAGGGTGCAAAGATTATTGGTTTAGGTGCCTTTACCAGTGTGGTTGGAGATGCAGGTATGACTATAGCTAACAACTTAAATATTGCTGTAACTACAGGTAATTCCTATACAGTCGCCACTGCTCTTGAGGGAACAAGAATGGCTGCTTTTAAGATGGGAATTGATTTTAATCGAGCCAATATTGCTGTTATTGGTGCTACTGGTGCTATTGGTAAGGCAGTATCACGTATTCTAGCTAGAGATGTTAAGAACCTGACAATGGTGGCTCGAAGTGAACAAAATTTGAAAGATTTGGCTAATATTATTCTTTCTGAAACAGGTTTAGCAGTCAATGTTTCTACCGATATTAAGAGTACCTTGAGACGAAGTGATATCGTTATTGCTGTATCAAGTGCAGTTGATGCTATTATTGAGCCAGAGGATTTAAAGCCGGGAGCAATTGTTTGTGATGTGGCTAGACCTAGAGATGTTTCAAGGGCAGTCATCGAAAAGCGAGATGATGTTCTGGTTATTGATGGTGGTGTTGTGGATGTGCCAGGGAATGTGGATTTTCATTTTGATTTCGGTTTTCCAAAAGGCACTTCAATGGCCTGTATGGCTGAGACAATGATGTTGGCTATGGAAGAGCGATACGAAAACTTTACCATAGGTAGGGATCTCTCGGTTGAACAGATTGATGAGATTAACGCTATTGCAAGAAAGCATGGATTCAAGGTTTCTGGTTTCCGTAGTTTTGAGAGAGCCTTGGATGATGAAAAAATTGCTTCTATTAGGGTAAGTGCAGACAAGAAAAAGGCTGGGTGGTCTTGACAAGTTCTTTGACGCCTGCATATAATTAGTAAACACTTACAAATCAAAGTGTTTGCTTGACTCTTACGGCAGAAGAAGTCCCTAGTGGGCATCAATGCCGTTTGCTCTTTGTCTAGAGCCAATACAGCTTAAAATTAGCATATGATCCAGTCTGGTCCTGTCTTACAGGAGTTGTTCTTAGAGTAATATATGGCAACCATTACAGCGTATAAATTGACGACTAGCTACATATATTGCTTTAGACAGAAGGCACCATAAATATGCTTCGCAGAAAGGGAGAGGCGGGTCAATGAGTGAAAAAGAGGTCCTGTTGACCAAAGAAGGTCTAAAGAAACTAGAAGACGAACTAGAATATTTGAAGTCGGTTAAGAGAAGAGAAGTAGCTCAGAGAATTAAAGAAGCTAGAGATTTTGGAGACATTAGTGAGAATTCAGAGTATGAAGAAGCAAAGAATGAGCAAGCTTTTGTTGAAGGGCGTATTATTACTTTAGAAAAGACTTTGCGTAATGCCAGGATTGTGGACAATAGTGAGGCAGATCCTACAACTGTCGTAATTGGCTCAAAAGTAAAGTTGCTTGATTTAGAATATGAAGCAGAAGAAGAGTATTATATTGTTGGTTCCACAGAGGCCAATCCTGAAGAAAGTAAGATTTCATATATGTCTCCTGTTGGTCAGGCTTTGATGGGACATCGTGCTGGGGAGATTGTTGAGATAAAGCTACCCATGGGGTTAGTTAAATATAAAATTGTTAGCGTTAATAGGTAACGGGGGGAGCGCACTTGTCTGAGGAACTTCACGAATTGCTTCGAATTAGACGGGACAAGCTAGATAAGCTAAAAGATAACGGTATTGATCCGTTTGGTGATAGATTTGAACGTACTCACCAAAGCACAGAAATCATTGATAGCTTTGACCAACTAGAAAACCAGGATGTCAGTCTGGCAGGAAGAATCATGGCTATTCGTGGTCATGGTAAGGCTACTTTTGCCGACCTAACCGATCTTTCCGGACGTATTCAACTATATATTAAGAAGGATGAAGTAGGGGAGCAAGTATACGATTTGGTTCAGGATTTGGACATTGGTGATATTGTCGGTGTTCATGGGCAGGTATTTAGGACAAAACGCGGTGAAATAAGTATTCTTGTTAAAGATGTTGTAATGTTAACTAAATCTTTACGTCCACTTCCCGAAAAATGGCATGGATTAAAAGATGTTGATCTTAGATACAGACAAAGGTACTTAGATTTAATTGTAAGTCCTGATGTGCGTAATACTTTTGTCTCTAGGAGTAAGATTATCTCCTTTATGCGCAGGTATCTAGATCATCGGGGTTTTCTAGAGGTAGAGACACCGGTTATGTCTCCTATAGCTGGTGGTGCCACTGCTAGACCTTTTGTTACCCATCATAATGCTTTGGATCTTTCTCTATATTTACGTATTGCAACAGAGCTGCATTTAAAAAGGTTGATTGTTGGTGGTATGGAGAAGGTATATGAGATAGGCAGGATTTTTAGGAATGAGGGTATTTCAACTAAGCACAATCCCGAGTTCACTATGCTTGAAGTGTACGAAGCATATGCTGATTATACAGATATGATGAAGCTTACTGAAGAAATGGTGGCTTATATAGCTGAAGCGACTTTGGGTACCACTAAAATAGTTTATCAGGGACAGGAAATTGATTTGACACCACCTTGGCCACGATTATCAATTATTGATGCAATTAAGAAATATGCCGATGTAGATATTCTCTCATGGAAAAGCGATGAGGAAGCTAGGGAAGCAGCTAAGGCTAAGGGTATCAATTTGTCACCAAGGGCTACTAAAGGTCAGATTATTGATGAGTTTGTAGATGTTTTTGTACAACCTCATTTAATTCAGCCAGTGTTCTTATTGGATCATCCAACAGAAATTTCTCCTTTGGCTAAGAAGAATAAGGACAGCCCTGATATTACCTATCGTTTTGAAGCTTTTGTAGCTGGCTGGGAACTTGGTAATGCTTTTTCTGAGTTAAATGATCCTATAGATCAAAAGGAACGTTTTGTAGCTCAATTAAAAGAGCGAGAAAAGGGTAATGATGAAGCTCACGTAATGGATGAAGACTATATTAATGCTTTAGAATATGGTATGCCACCTACTGGTGGCTTAGGAATCGGTATTGATCGTCTGGTAATGCTACTGACTGATTCTCCATCTATTCGAGACGTTATACTTTTTCCTTTAATGAGGCCAAAAAGCTAAAATTGGTGCTTGCGTAATTCTTAGATCTCGTCTTTAACAGTTGAAGAAGAGAAAAAGCTTGGGAACCCTTGAAAATAGAGGATCTCAAGCTTTTCTTCTTCTGCTAAAAAGTGAGTAATATATTTATGATTTTGTAGTCTTAAAAATTTTTTTCATCTGACTCATACTGACAATCTGATAATCTGTACGGAAGCCGAATGCTTCATGTAAATCATCTGTGAAGTCTGTTCTAGTGTAAGTAGGTATGTAACCATCACCTTTTATTTTCAAGAAGTTCATGTCTCTTAATCCATTAATAATCTCATGACATGTATATTTTCCGTTCAGTTTCTTTTCAAGGAGTCTGTAGATGACTAAGGCAACAAAGCAGGTCGTAAAATGGGCTATTATTCTGTCATCTCGGCTCAAGTATACTGGTCTAGCTTTGAATTCACTTTTCATAATCCGGAAACACTCTTCGATTTCCCATCTCCTTTTGTTGACCCTGATGATAGCAGAAGCGTCATCTTCAAGATTTGTACACACAGCATAGAAACCATCAAAAACAGCTTCTTTGGAAATAAGTTCGGTGTCAATACTGTACATTTTATGTTCAGCAATCTCTCCATCAGCAGTGCAGTGGCTTTGTTCTATAAATCTTTTGTAATCATTGGGGTTAGATTTTTTCAGCTTTCCAGGGTTAGAATCGATTACTTTTTGTGCCCGTTCTATCTGGGAGTTTCGGATATTTCTCTGATAATCACGATATTTAATAGAGTAGGTAATGACGAGTTTCTGTTCCAGATCGTTTTCCTTTATCCAACGTTCCTTATGGAACACCTTGTCCTTGTCTCTATTTTCATCAAGTTTAGTAATGTCATAGGTCCTGTGGTCGTCAGCGAGGGACCAGCCCTTTGGGTCAAGAGCCCATTCTCTAAGGTGAGCTTTCAGCTTCTTGATGGACTGTGTTGTGATAAATGCTCGTTCGCCCTTGTTATTAAATTTCCTATTGCTCTCGGATGCCAGTCCGGCGTCGGTACATACAATAAACCTAGAAAGGTCAAAATCGGATAAGATTTTTTCTTCCAAGGGTCTTAGTGTTAGTTGTTCATTGGTATTACCTTTGTTAATGCTAAAAGCGAGAGGGATGCCATCGCCATCCATAAACATCCCCATTTGCACGATGGGGTTTGGCTTATGTTCTTTGGAAAAGCCATACTGTTTTAATCCTTCTTCCTCTTCAATTTCAAAGAAGTAATTGGTGCAGTCGTAATAGAGCACCCCAGTATTTCTCTTGGAAATTCTCAGACTGTTTTTGTACAGGGTAGACTGTATTAAATCAGTCTCCTTGGCAAGGACCTCAAGGGCCCTGTATATATGCTGAAGTTCAAAATCAGGCTGCTCGATGAATCTCTTGGAAAGTTGGAAGGTTGCAAGTTTTGAAGATGGATAGATGATTCTTGCATAAAGAAGCCTTGAAAGTACTGAATCCAAGTTGAACGTAAACTTATGTCTTTGGGATATTGCCGTGCAAAGCTTATTAAGTCTTAGTTCATGGTATATCTGTTGGAGAAAAAGATAACCACCGTTGAAAGATTGCTGTTCATCTTTAGCAATTACCTTTGATGGCGAGTACTTAACGATAATCTCGCGATTTTCCTCTTTTTCTTTTTGGTTAAGCTCGTTAATATACTCTTTTGCCCATTCAATAGGATCTTGTCCACCAAGCTTCTTTTCAAGTTCGGCATAAGTACCGAGCTTTTCAACTATCTTCGTGGAACGTTTTCCGTCTTCGTAGATAGATTTTATTATGTACAGGGAAGCCGCATTCTTTGACCTTGATACATGCAATCTCATAATCAAGACACCTCCTATTCCTTATATTATAACACATTACTCAAGATTACTCAATATTAAT
>DYGY01000021.1 GCA_020724425.1 Thermaerobacter marianensis | reverse complement strand
GCTTTTCTGTCAATACCCGCCATCAAAATTTACACCACTACTTGAGATTCTAACCTGTCTTAGGCAGCTTATCAAAAATGCTGTTTTTTCTCAATATCTCTTTTGTAATTCCATAGTGTTTAAGATCGTCTATTTTTTCTTGTCTTATATAAGGAGGATTCATAATAATTCCATCGTATTTTTTTTCGCGATTTATATTTAAAAAGTCTACATTGTATAAATCAAGCGCCGGATATATTGTTCGTACTTCATTAAAAAGATTTTCATCCAATTCGTATCCAGATATATTATTGTATCCTTGACTCAAACAAGCCTTTAGAAATACTCCATCTCCAAAACATGGATCTAAAATAGAATCCTCATTATCTAAATTAAATAGAGACGCCATATATTTTGCAACGTGATTATTTGTGAATATTTGACCTAAATCCATTTTTCATGATGCCTCTCTTTCCTTGTATCTAGTCAATAGCACTCTTCCCACTCTTAACCCAATCATCTAGCTCAACGCATTTAAATTTCCATTGTTTGCCGATTTTATGAGCTGGGATTCCTTTGCCTTTTCTGATCCAATCACGCACAGTTCCTGGCTTAACCCCTAAATATTCAGCAGCCTCATCAATATTTATCCATTTCTCATTCTGCTCTATCATTTCTTCACCTCAAGACCAGTTAGTATAGTTTAATAGCGTTCTATTATATATTTTAGCATAGTTTATTGCAATTTTCAACATGTTTTATGTTGTTTGTTGTCATTTGTTCTAGTTTAAACTTGACAACTACCCTGTCAACTCACCACGTTTTTGCCAGCAATTTTGTCAACTCACCACATCAATATCTATATCATCTTCTTAATCATCTAGCCTGCCTATCTTGGACAAGTTCCCACAAAGAAAAATCCCGTGATCATCCTGCCGGCTTGAAACCAGATCTCAAATCACGGAATCCCTTTATTTATAAACTTTTTTATCCCTAAAACATCGTATTTACCTTAACCCTTGACATCAATACTACCGTCTCAACATGCGGCGTCTGCGGAAACATATCAACCGGCTGCACAGCTCTTATGGTATAGCCATGGTTGGTAATCTCTTTGAGATCCCTAGCCATGGTAGCTGGGTTACAGGAAACATAAATAATCCTTTGTGGTCCCATCTTGACCATGCCTTCTATAACTGTTAGGTCAAGTCCTTTTCGAGGTGGATCAACAACTATTACATCAGCTTGATATTTTTTTTGGGTTAATAGTTCGGCTACATCACCATGAACAAAGATAGCACTATTAAGATTATTAAACTCTGCGTTCTTTTTGGCATCTTCAATGGCTTCGGGTACTACCTCTATACCCGTTACTTTTTTAGCTGCAGGGGCTAGATAGAGGGCAATAGTGCCAATACCACTGTAGAGATCTAGTACATGCTCTTTTCCGGTAAGACCGGCATATTCTTTGGCCACCTGGTAGAGAACCTCTGCTTGTTGGGGGTTTACTTGAAAGAATGATCTAGCTGATACCTTGAACGCTAGAGGTCCAACATAGTCAATCATGTGATCTTTACCAAGAATAGTTTCAGTGTGAGAGCCTAGGATTGCATTAGTCTTTTTTGTGTTAGTGTTTTTTACCACACCCACTACCTGGGGATGTCTCTTCATAATCTCTTTAGCGAGTTCTTTTTCCTGAGGGAATCCCTGAGTATTGAGTACCAAAACAACTAAAGCCTCATTTGTTCTTCTCGCTACCCTAATGAGAATATGACGTAAGACTCCTTGGTGAGTTTTTTCATCATAGGGTTGTAACCCATATTCTCTAGCAAGAAAAACAACTGTCTGCCAAATCTCATTGCCTGGATCAGCCTGGAGCAAACACTTATCCATCTCAACTATGTTATGTGTTCCTTTCTCGTAGAACCCAGTTCGTAGCTGTCTCTTCGAATCTGGTTGTACAGGTACAGCTATCTTGTTCCTATAGTACCAGGGGTTAGTCATTCCTAGAACCGGCTTAACAAGATGATCTATGTCTTTAAAGCCACCTATACGTGTTAAAGAGTCCTGGACAATCTTACGTTTAGCTTTTAGTTGCTCCATATAACTTAACTGTTGAAGACTGCAACCACCACAGGAAGCAAAATATGAACAAGCAGGCATGACCCTTTCCGGGCCTGCCTGCAAAACCTCCAGAACCTTTGCTCTGCCATAAGTTTTTTTAGCTTCAGTAACTTCAGCTAATACTGTATCACCAGGTACAGTCTCAGGGATGAAAAGAGTGAAGTTATCAGGTTTGGCTACACCATCTCCCCCCTGAGCAATCTCAATAATCTCTGTTTTAAGTATGGTTCCTTTTTGCATTAAGTCTCTTCTCCTTCTATCGGTAGGACAATGAAGAAAGTAGTTCCCTTATCAAGTTCACTTTCTGCGCTAATTATACCACGATGTGCCTCAACAAATCCTTTGGCAATGGCAAGTCCCAGTCCCATACCACCTTCACTACGGGTACGGGATTTCTCTCCCCGATAGAAACGATTAAAGATATGTGGTAGATCATCTTCCTTGATTCCAGGTCCCCTATCTCTAACCTGAATCCAAACTTTACTGTCTTTCTTAGATACAGAGAAGAAGATCTGTCCACCTTCAGGGGTATACCTGATAGCGTTATTAAGCAGATTCTGGATAACTTGATCCATTCTGTTCTGATCCAGATTTAACACCGGTAGGTTCTCTTCTATCTCAGTATTAAGCTTGATCTCCTTTACTGCTGCTTCAGCCTGTAGTGAGCGAGCAATTGCTTTAGCCCAGGTTCCCACATCTGTTGGCAGCTTGTGTAATACCAACTCTCCTGCTTCGGCAAGGCTTAACTCTTGAAGGTCATTAACCAGACGGGACATCCTTAAGATTTCATCATTGAGATTAAGAATTACCTCCTCATCAGCCTCAATAACTCCTGCCTGGATAGCCTCAAGATTAGCTCGCATAATACTGATAGGGGTTCTGAGTTCATGAGCCACATCAGCTAAGAGATTCTTCCTTAGCTTTTCATTCTGCTCTAGATTCTCTGCCATTTTGTTAAAGGATCGTGCAAGATCACCTATCTCATCATCAGTTTCAATATCTACCCTGTATGAAAGATTACGTTTACTAAGGTGTTCACTGGCAGTAACTAGTGAGCTAATAGGTCGTGTTAGTCTTTTGCCCATATACATTCCAAGAAGAGCCCCTACTAGGATAGTGCCAACAGCAGCACCAATAGTATAGCTACGTACAGAACCCAAAAACTCCTCTTCAAGCGTAAGGCCGGTAAAGCCTATGGGAGTACCCATAACAAGTACAGTCCCTACCTGTTCACCCATAACCATAATAGGTACACCACGGGCTAATAGGTCTTTCTTAAGGGTACTACCTAGTAAATCCTGATGAGAATCACCAACAACCACACCTGACCCATCAGCGATAATTATCTGTTCACCTGCTATATCCTTCTTGGCCCCCATGGTTGAATAGCCACCACGATACCTAGATATATGGGTCTCAGAAAACATGAAATCCTGGATTCCCTCCCAACTCCCAGTATAAACATAGTATCCTGATGCCAAGGAAAGAACCTGCCCATAACGAATATCCCTTACATCCATCACGTAACGGTCAAAAAAGGTTCTAGTAGCTAATCCGGTGGCAAGGCTTGTCAGCATCGCTGCCGCTAGAGCTATCAAAACCAAACTAACTGAAATCTTTAAGGCTATACTCTTTTTCATCTTCTTCATTTGCTTCACGCCTTTGGCACTTCCATTTTATATCCCATTCCATATACAGTCTGGATATACTGGGGATCAGCCGGATCAATCTCAATCTTTTTGCGCAAGTTACTAATATGGGTATCAATAGAGCGCTCATACCCCTCATAAGCAGCCCCAAGAGCAGCATCTAGTAGCTGTAGCCTGGAAAATACCCGACCAGGTCTGCTCATCAGTACCTGTAATATCTTAAACTCGGTGGGTGTAACTGCTATGGTCTCACCACTCACCATAACCTGTCTTCTCCCTAGATCAACAGTTACTTTACCTAGCTGCAGGATATCTTCAGAATCTTCTTTGGTTTCATTACGACTCCCGCGACGTAAAACAGCCCTAATCCTAGCTGTTAACTCTCTTAAACTAAATGGTTTTGTAATATAGTCATCTGCTCCCATCTCTAAACCAAGAAGCTTATCAACTTCCTCAGAACGGGCTGTCAGCATAATCACAGGTATATCCCACTTCTGACGAATTACTCTAAAAACCTCATAACCGCTCATACCGGGCATCATGAGATCAAGAACTACAAGATCAAGACCCTCTTTTTCTAGAATCTCTAGTCCGGCTTCACCACTGCCGGCAGTTAAAACCTCAAACCCTTCACTAACAAGATAGTCACGCACAATATTGACTAACTTGGGTTCATCATCCACCATCAAGATTCGTCTCATACCCATCACTACTCCTCCAATTCTTTATGGCATCATAAGCGTAACACAATCTTTTCAGCAAATGATGCCTGAAATGTCAAGAAACTGTGAAGTATTTGTTTAGTATTCTACACATAATTAACAATGCCTACTACAAAGCAAGCCCCACAGAATTCTGTGGGGGCTTGCTCTCTATATATTCTTTTCTTCAAGATATCTATTTAACTTCTGGATTAACCTCTTTAGTTCCTTGAAATCTTCCTTCTTAAAGGCCTCTGAGTCTTTCTGTTGATATCCTGAAGATGCAACATAGCCTCCCTGATTCCCAGAAATAACGGCACCGGCCAGATCTCCTAACTGATCCTCTTTCTCCTTACGACTGCTAAAACCATCAATTAGACTATAGCCCACAGGAACAATAATTAGGGTAATCAGGGTAGCTGATGTCAAGCCACCAATAACTGCCCAAGCTAATGGTTGCTGTAATTCAGCTCCTTCACCCCTAGCTAAAGCCAGCGGCAATAGACCAAAAGTAGTGGTGATTGCTGTCATAAGCACTGGACGTAACCTAGTTCTAGCTGCCTCGATAATAGCTGCAGTGGTGTTAAGACCCTGTTCTTTGAGTTGATTTGTAAAATCAACCAAGACAATCCCGTTATTAACCACAATACCCACAAGCATAATTACACCCATAAAGGCCGTAATACCAAAAGCAATATTGGTTAAATACAGAGCTACCAGAATACCTATAGCGGCAAAAGGCATTGAGAAGATAATACTAAATGGTTTTGCCAGACTCTCAAACTGAGCCGCTAGAATCATATACACCAGGAAAATAGCCAGAATCAAAGCAAATTTCAGGTCATCAAAACCCTCTTGCATCATCTGAGAAGCCCCAACGAGTTCCACAGAGTATCCCTCAGGCAAATCAAGTTCAGCCGCCATATTTGTGACATCACTAGTAATGGAACCAAGGTCCCTACCTTCAAAGTAACCGACTAACTGGGCAGTAACCTGTCCATTTTCCTTAGTAATTGTTAGTGGCCCTGTACTCTCTTTAAGCTCACTAACTTCACCTAAAGCAACCCAAGCACCTGTAGGTGACTTAATCATCAGCTCCTCTAAAGCCTTGCTGTTATGCCAATATTCCTGGTCATACCTAACATTTATATTTGTGCCATCAGCCATTCTGCCCACATTAGTTCCCCGTATTGCTTGTGAAACATTTGTGGTAATTTGTCCAGGGTACAATCCAAACTGACTAGCTTTATCCTGATCTATAGCCAGATGCACTTCTTCTTTTGCCATCTCAAGATTGCTTTCAACCCTTACAACACCGTCAACCTGAGCTATCTCATCCATAACACCTGGAACAATTTCTCTTAAGATATCAGGGTCACTACCCTTAACGATAACTTCCAAGGTACTAGGTTGGCCTGAAGCAGCCGCCATAGCTGATTGAAGATTATATGCTACCTCCGCTTCACCCCGTACTGGTTCTATCTGCCTTCTAACCTCTAACATAACCTCTTCTGTGGTTCTATTCCTTTCAACCACCGGAATCAGCTTTATCCAGAGTTCAGCCGAATGGGTTCCCCCTACAGCAGAAGATCTCAGAGACTCAATACCTGCTCCGGCACCAATCTGACTAGTTACACTCTCAACCTCGGGAATGGCTAAAATAATATCTTCAAACTCCCTGACCTTCTTTTGTGTGGTATCAAGATTAGTCCCTACCGGTAAGCTAACAGATACCACAAAAGTTCCTTCATCAGCAGTTGGCAAAAACTCAGTACCAATAGCAGGATAGAGGAAAAAGAAACTGCCTCCTAGTAATGCCAGAGCAATAAGGAGGGTAACATAGGGATGTTTTAGAGCACCCTTGAGAACTCTAGTATAGAAGCTCTCTCTCCTGCTGTGTTTCCCACTGCCTGGAGCCTTGCTAGCAAACAACGAAGATAGCATTGGAATAACCGTTAAGGCAACCAACAAGGAAGCTATTAAAGCAAAACTAACTGTTAGAGCCAACTCCTTAAACAACTCACCAGTTAAACCACCAATAAAGGCTAATGGCAAGAAAACAGCTAGAGTAGTTAGAGTAGCTGCAGTAATTGCTCTAGCAACCTCACCAGTACCCTTCAAAGCAGCATCCTTACGACTAGCCCCTAACTGTAGATGCCTATGAATATTCTCAACAACCACAATCGAATTATCAACAAGCATACCAACACCAAGAGCCAAACCACCAAGAGTCATAATATTTATCGTTAGACCCCTAAAGTACATCAAGATAAAGGTAACTAAAATACTAAAAGGTATGGCTATGGCCACAATCAAGGTTGTCCTAATACTCTTTAAGAATAGAAGCAATACTAGTGCAGCCAAAAGACCACCAATCACCAGAGAAGTAGCCACATTCTCAAGAGACTGCTCAATAAAGGCTCCTTCATCGACAGCAGCAACAAAAGAAACATCATATCTTTCACTAAGCTTATCGAGTTCATCTCTTACCGCACCAGAAACAAGAACCGTATTGGCATCCCCTTCTTTCTGAATCGTTAAACCAATACTAGGCATACCATTAGTCCTGTTAATAGACTTAGTCTCAACGGCCCTATCCTCAATAGTAGCCACATCGGCTAGATGGATAGATTCTAAAGATACCTCTCCAGTTTCAGAAAAAACAGGTCTTTGACTAACAACTAGACTGCTTAAATCCTCCATACTCTCCATTCTACCCACATACCTGAGGTTTAAGCTTCTATCATCATGCTGGATATATCCTAAGGGATAATTCAGGTTACTAGCCTGAATCAATCCCACAATTCGTTCCTGAGTTACATCATATTCAATTAAGGCCTCTTGATTTAAACTAATTAAGACCTCTCTTTCTTCCCCACCGATTAGACCTACAGAAGCGACACCTTCCACAGCCTCAATCCTAGGAATAATGTTTTCTTCAGCTAACCTTGTTAACTCCTCCATACTCCCTTCACCAAAAACACTTAACTGCATAATTGGCATCTGAGTAGGGTCATATCGCATTACATAAGGCTTATCAACATCATTAGGTAGCATTAAACGATCAAGCCGTTCCTGAACATCCCGGCGAGCATCTGTAACATCTACACCCCAGTTAAACAAAACAACAACTGCAGAAAGCCCCTCTCGAGATATGGAACTTACCGTTTTCACACCACCTGTAGTGGCCACAGCTTTCTCAATTGGCTCAGTAACTAAAAGATCAACCTCTTCAGGTCCAGCCCCAGGAAAAGTAGTTACCACAACCAAAACCGGAGCATCAATCTTAGGCAGTAAGTCCATAGACAAACCACCAAGAGAGACTACACCAATCAACAAAGCCACAAGCATTAACATAATTGTTGCAACAGGACGATTAACCGAAAACTTATAGAGATTCATATAACTAGGCAAGAAATGCAAAGAAGGTCTCTTGCCTATGCCACCTCCTTTGCTTAATATCTGGCAATAGGCTATGTACTTAGTTCCATGGTATCTAAACTACCCAGCCGACCACTAATCAATTCTGCATTATTGGGCAGAATCCTACAAAAAAAAAGAGAACTGCCATATAACAGTTCTCAGTAAACATCTTCTAAGTTTTCAAGCACAAACTTCCGCTTTATTTCTAGCCTCTATAATTCCAGTCTCAGCTTTTCCTCTAACAAACTCACGCTCATAGTATCTTCTTGTTCCCAGCTTATTAACAATGTACTCACATGCCAATCTGGGATCTACATGCTCACCACAAGTGTAAATATCAAATGAAGCATAACCATGTTCAGGATAAGTATGCACTGAGATATGGGATTCTGATAGAACAACAACACCACTCAGCCCCTGTACAGGAAATTCCTGAAAGGTTGATGTAATTACTGTTGCTCCAGATACTTCAGCAGCCTCAAGCATAATCTGTTTAATAAATCCTGAATCATTCAACTTCTCAAAATCTGTTTCCCATACATCCAGCAAAATATGCTGCCCTAGCGTTTCATGAATATTGTGGGTTTTGGTCATAGAAAATCCCCCCTATATTTTATTCTTCTAGCCCTTTCAGGCTAGCCGGGACCATCGTTTTCGCCACGGGGGATAATCAAAGTCAGGCGCCAAGGCAGCCCCAACCCTTTAAGCGAAACTAGGTTCCTAATTGTCGAATCCTATTCTAATATATGGCCAATACAGTGTCAAGAACCTATTTTAGCCGATTCAACTCCTCAGTTAATATTTCGTTGACAAGCCCAGGATTTGCCTTCCCTTTACTAATTTTCATCACCTGACCAACAAAGAAACCAAATAATTTTTCTTTGCCATTATGATAATCATTTACTTGCCCTTCATTCTTATTCAGAACATCCCTAACTAGTGCAACTAACTCTTCCTTATCACTGATCTGTTTTAAACCCTTTTCTTCAATGACTACCATTGCTTTCTTGCCAGTCTTAAACATTTCTTCAAACACTACTTTTCCAGCACTGTTGCTAATGGTATCATTGTCCACCAATTTTAGTAACTCAACAATATCTTCTGATTTTAAAGGCATATCAGCTAGTTCCTGACCGCCATCCTTTAATAACCTTAAAACCTCACCCATCAACCAGTTACTAACCTTCTTAGGTTGATTAAATGAAGCTACAATATCCTCAAATAGGGAAGCAAGCTCTTTTGACTCGGTTAAAACCTCTGCATCATAAACCGGTAGGCCATAACTAGAAACAAAGCGTTCCTTTTTCTGATCAGGTAACTCTGGCATACTCTCCCTGATTCTTTCTATCTGTTCCTTTGAAATACTCATCGGAACAAGATCAGGTTCCGGAAAATACCTGTAGTCATGAGCCTCTTCTTTGCTTCTAGAACTGAAAGTATATCCCTCAGTTTCCTGCCAGTGCCTTGTTTCTCTAACGATTTCCTGACCCATATCTAAAAGCTCAGCCTGCCTTATTTCTTCATACTCTAAAGCTTTCTTTACAGACCTAAACGAATTCATATTCTTTACTTCGACCACATTACCATATTCCTCTGTACCCTCAGGTCTTAAGGAGATATTAGCATCACAACGTAAAGAACCCTCTTCCATCTTCACATCAGATACACCGGTATAGGCAATAATATTCTTCAACTTATTCAAGTATAGTCTGGCTTCTTCTGGAGACTCAAGATCAGGTTCTGAGACAATCTCAATCAATGGTACCCCAGAACGATTAAAATCTAGATATGAACCATCTTCTCCATGAATAGCTTTCCCAGTATCCTCCTCAAGATGAACCCTTGTAATACCAATCCTTCTTATTTTGCCATCCACTTCAATATCAAGGTAGCCATTCTTGGCCACCGGCTTATCATACTGGGAAATCTGATAGGCTTTAGGCAAATCCGGATAATGATAGTTCTTACGATCAAACTTTGTATCTTCATTAATCTCACAATTAAGGGCCAGTCCCACTGCAATAATATATTCAAGAGCCTTCTTATTAAGAACCGGAAGAGCTCCCGGGAGTCCTAGACAGACAGGACAAACCTGTGTATTGGGTTCCTGACCAAAAGCGGTTGAACACCCACAGAAAACCTTGCTCTCTGTCTTTAACTCCACATGAACCTCTAAACCTATAGTAGTCTTATATCCCATTATCTATCTCCCCTTTCGGGTACCACCGGTACATAGCCAGTAGCTTGTTCTAACACCTTACCAACCTGTAAGAGCTTCCGTTCCTGCCAGAGACCACCGATTAGCTGTACACCAATAGGTAACCCGTTGTTAAAACCAAAAGGCAAAGACAATCCAGGTAAACCAGCCATATTGACTGGAATAGTGTAGACATCACTCAAATACATGCTTAAGGGATCATCAACCTTCTCACCTAATCCAAAAGCAACAGAAGGTGTGGTTGGTGATAGGATAACATCAAAATCAGCAAATACATGATCAAAATCCTGCTTAATAAGATTACGTACCTGCAGGGCCTTCTTGTAATAGGCATCATAATAGCCGGCACTAAGAGCATAGGTCCCTAGCATAATTCTCCTTTTGACCTCTGGACCAAAACCCTCCTGCCGGGATCTAATGAACATATCAGTATGGTTATCACCAGAAACTCTTAAACCATACCTGACCCCATCAAACCTGGCCAGATTAGAAGAAGCCTCTGCCGGAGCAATAATGTAGTATGCTGACAGAGCATACTCACTATGAGGTAGACTACACTCCTTGACAGAAGCGCCCTCATCTTCAAGCAACTGTGCCGCCCGGTTAATGGCATCCCTGATAACAGGATCTAACCCCTCAGTCATAAACTCCTTAGGAATACCAACCCTTAATCCTTTCACAGAAGCTCCATCTAAAGAGAAATCACTCTCTTTACCAGGAATTGAAGTGGAATCTAAAGGATCATGACCTGAGATAACACTAAGCAGATTAGCTGCATCCTCCACATCCCTAGCAAAGGGACCAATCTGGTCTAATGATGAAGCAAAAGCAACAAGTCCATACCGCGAAACCCTACCATAGGTAGGTTTAAGACCAACTACCCCAGTAAAAGCAGCCGGTTGCCTAATAGAACCTCCTGTATCAGAACCAAGAGCCATAATAGCTTCACCTGCAGCAACAGCAGCAGCAGAACCACCACTAGAACCCCCCGGCACCTTGCTTAAATCCCAAGGATTCTTTGTTTGCTTAAAAGCTGAATTTTCACAAGAAGAACCCATAGCAAACTCATCTAAATTGGTTTTTCCAATAATAATGGCTCCAGCCTCAATAAGTTTCTCAACTGCAGTAGCATTATAGGGAGGTACATAATCCTTTAACATGTTGGAGGCACAAGTAGTTCTAATCCCTTTAGTAGACATATTATCCTTTACAGCTACAGGGATACCTGTTAAAGGGGTAGCCTTACCATCCCTAATCATACGATCAGCTCTTTCAGCCTGAGCCAAAGCCTCTTCATTAATAGTTATGTAAGCATTGATATCAGTCTCTACCCCATCAATTCTCTCTAGAACCGCACTAACAACCTCTTTTGAACTGATTTCACCCTTGATAAGCAACTGATGGAGTTCATGAGCAGTCTTTGCATAAATCATTTCTCACCCTCCCCAACCATACGTGACACCTTAAAATATCTTTCATTGCTCTGTGGAGCATTGCTTAACGCAGCTTCTCTAGAAAGACCCTCTCTAACCCCATCAGGTCTCATTACATTCAGATGTCCCGGGATAGCATGGGTTAAAGGATCAATATTTTCAGTATTAAGAGCATTAAGCTTATCCATATGCTCAAGAATATCATTTAGTTGTTTTGTATAAGTGGTGATCTCTTCTTCACTTAAGCCTAATCTTGCTAGCTTAGCCACATGCTTTACATCTTTTGCACCAATAGCCATAAAAGATCCTCCTTCTTGTAAACTTCCCTCGATTATACCACATCTTTCCCAGTTAACTCATAAAACTCTGCTTCAGTTAATATGGGTATCCCCAAAGCCTCAGCCTTAGTTAACTTTGATCCCGCCTTATCCCCTAAAACCACATAATCAGTTTTTTTAGTTACACTGCTACCAACAGAACCACCTAGTGATTTAACTAAATCACTGGCTTCCTGACGGGACATCTTCTGCAACCCCCCGGTAAAGACAAACTGTTTACCTGAAAGCATACCTTGTCTGTTCTCTGTCTTTTCCATTCTAATTCCTGCATTAGCAAGCTTTCCCAAAAGCTCATCAGTCTGTTCCTGTCTAAAAAAAGTCACAATACTGTTAGCAATCCTAGGACCAATTTCGGGAATACTCTCTAATTCTTCCTGACTCACTTCCCTCAACTTTTGCAAAGAACCAAATTGATCAATTAATAGCTCTGCAGTTCTTTCACCCACAAACCTAATACCTAGAGCATAAAGGAGTTTCTCTACCGGCCTTTTCTTGCTATTTTCAAGAGCCACTAAGAGATTCTCTGCAGACTTCTCTCCAAATCTCTCTAACTGCATTAGCTGTTCCTTAGTTAGATAATAGAGATCTGCAGCATCATGAATAAGCTTTTTATCAAGTAACTGTTCAATTACTGAGGGACCTAGGCCTTGGATATCCATCCCGGCCCTGCTGGCAAAATGGATAATGGTCTCCCTTAACTGAACCGGACAGGCCACACCCATACACCGGATAGCAGCTTCTCTAGGAACTCTTAAGACTTCAGAACCACACTCAGGACAAACATCAGGCATTCTAAAAACCTTTTCATTCCCTGTTCTATTCTCTTTAAGAACCCTAACAATCTCAGGAATTACATCCCCCGCTTTACGAATGATAACTGTATCACCAATACGGACATCCTTTTCTTTCAAGATATCTTCATTATGGAGGGTAGCTCTGCTTACCACACTCCCGGCCACACTGACAGGGTCGAGTGTGGCAACCGGGGTTAACACTCCCGTCCTCCCCACACCAACACTAATATCAACAACCCTTGTGGTTACCTCCTCAGCAGGAAACTTATAGGCAATTGCCCAGCGTGGACTCCTTGCTGTACTACCCACTTCCTCCTGTTGCATAAGGGAATTCACCTTGATAACCAACCCATCAATGGGATAACTCAGTAAAGCCCTTTTTACCTGCCACTGCTCTATATGGTCAATCATTTTTCTAATATCACTAAAGACCTGGTACTCCGGACTAGTTCGAAAACCCAGTTCCTTTAATTTCTCCAGACCTTCACCATGGGTTAGAGGGCCTTTATCTCCCTGCCACAATAGGATGCCATAAATGAAGGCATCTAACGCCCTAGAAGCAGTAACACGGGGATCTAACTGCCTTACAGACCCACTAGCAGCATTCCTAGGATTGGCAAAAAGCATCTCATTAGCCATGCTTCTTTGTTCATTAAGCTTCTTAAAGGCCTCAAAAGACATAAAAACCTCACCCCGGACAATCAACCTTTCTGGGGCATCACCTCTTAGCCTTAAAGGAATACTACCAATCGTCCTAAGATTTTCTGTGATATCCTCACCAATTTCCCCATCACCACGGGTAGCCCCTCTAGTAAAAAGACCATTAACATACTCTAAAGCAACAGATAAACCATCAATCTTCTGTTCCACCACATATTCTATCTCTTGATTAGGTAAAAGTCTTCCTAACCTGTTAGCAAAATCTCTAATGTCACCTTCGCTAAAAGCATTACCAAGACTCAATAGAGGTATTGCATGTTGAACCTGACCAAAGCCCTCTAAGGGTTTTCCCCCGACCCTTTGTGTTGGTGAATCAAGAGTCACTAAGTTCGGATGTTTTTTTTCTAGTGTAGCTAATTCCTGAAATAGCCTATCATACTCCTGATCACTAATCTCTGGAGCATCAAGGACATAATATTGATAATCGTGATAGCGAATTAACTGACGCAATTCCTCTATCCTTTTCACTCTCTTTGCCTCCCTGAATAGTGGATTACAAGTACACCCACCACAAAAGAAATAGCTTCTGCAACTCCTAGAGATTCAGGCCATAAAGCTCTACCCGAACCTAACATCAGACCTGCCAATAGAGCCATGATTTTAGCCCGATACCTCTTAAGCAAAAGCGAAACAACATGAGCCATACCCATTAAACCAAGACCAGCTCCCAAACCATAAGTAAGAAGAACACTCCACTGCCAGGTATTTAAGGCTAAAATCAAATCATCATAAAGTCCCAAAAGAACCATTAGGGTACCACCACTTAAGCCAGGCAAAAGCAAAGCAGCTGCAGCCACAATACCCCCGATTAAATATCTGCTAAGGGATTGACCCGATGGTATTATCTCACTAGACTGTACCGCAACCAGAAAAGCCAGAACAAAACCAACTAACCACCAGAGATAAACTGTAAGCCTAAAGCTTTTAAATACCGGTAGACTCATATTAAACCCAGTCATCAAAACCAGTCCCAAAAGAAAAGCAAACAAAACTGTAGGGTAATCTAGCAAAAGCCAACCAATCAGTTTGGCTCCAGCAACAACACCTATGGCTATACCTAAAAGCATCGGCCAGCCTCGAGGAACCCTAAGCCTTTTTAAAGCTAGGACAAAATCCTCATAGACACCAAGAATTAAAGCAGCAGCTCCACCACTCATTCCCGGTAGAATAACGGCTACCCCAATACCAAGACCCCTTAAATAGTCAAAGAAAGGATTTTTAAACCTTTGCCAGCTTAGCATATTTAGCTAACACCTGCTTTATACCCAGGCTATTAAAAGCAATACTTAACTCAAGATTATCCCCACTGCCTCTAGTTGAAACAATTGTACCATTTCCCCATTTTGGATGAATCACCCTATCTCCAGCAAAAAACTCTCCCTTAAAAGGCTTAACTCCCATCACCTTACCGGAACTTACTATTACCTCTTCAGGTAGCTCATCAAGGAATCTTGAAGGCAAACGCATCTGATCTACACCATAAACCTTCCGAGTATCCACATAACTTAAATATAGTTTCTTCTCTGCCCTAGTTATCCCAACATAGCAGAGCCTTCTCTCTTCTTCAAGCTCATTATCATTCTCAAGAGAACGAGAGTGGGGAAAGGTTCCCTCTTCCATACCCGTTAAGAAAACAACTGGAAACTCAAGCCCTTTAGCACTATGCAAAGTCATTAGGGTAACCTTGCTTTCCTCAGCAGACCAGGTATCCAAATCAGTAGTTAACGATATCTCTGCCAGAAAAGTCTCTAAGTCATCAACCTGACCAGATTCTAGATATTCCCTCACGACAGAAAGAAACTCCTGTAAGTTCTCTAACCTGTCAGCTGCTTCCCTATTAGCCTGTTCCTGAAGATATGCTAGGTAGCCACTTTCCTCCATAACCCTCTGAACCAGGACAAACAAACCCTCATCAAGAGCCTGCCAGCTTCTAATAAGCTCATAAAAAGACTTCATCCCCTGCTTCTGTTTAGCTGTTAAACCATCAATCTCATCCACATGGCCTAGAGCAGCAAAAGCACTCAGATTATGTCTCTTTGCAAAAATCTCTAACCTAGCAATACTTCTTTCCCCAATACCCCTTGCCGGAACATTGATAACCCTCTGAAAACTAATCATATTCTCAGGATTTATAATCAAATTAAGATAGGCAAGAATATCCTTAATCTCTTTTCTCTCATAAAACTTAACTCCCCCCACCAGACCATAGGGAATTCCTCTAGACATCAAAGCATCCTCAAGCGCACGGGATTGTGCATGGGTACGATATAATACGGCAACATCGCCATAGGCATACCCATCCCTTCTTAAACGACCAATCTCTTCTGCCAAAAATCTGGCTTCTTCTTCTCCGGTATTTAAGCGGACAAGAGAGATCTTCTCTCCAGGTCCCTCTTCAGTCCAAAGCTTTTTCTCCTTACGATAAACATTATTACTGATAACCTGATGGGCCGCTGAAAGAATATTCCCCGTAGAGCGATAATTCCTTTCTAGCTTAACTACCACTGCTTCCGGAAAGTCCTCCTCAAAGTTAAGTATATTGGTTAAGTCAGCACCCCGCCAACCAAAAATACTCTGATCAGAATCCCCAACCACAAACAGATTCTCATATCTAGCACTCAAAAGCTTAATTAAAACATACTGTACATGATTGGTATCCTGATACTCATCCACCATAATATACTTAAACTTCTCCTGGTAATACTTAAGAACATCTGGATGTTCCCTAAATAACTGAACAGTTAAAAGCAAGAGATCATCAAAATCTACCGCATTGTTCTCCTTTAGTTTTTTCTGGTAAGCATAGTAAATATCCACCATCCTTACAGAAAAGAAATCTCCTGCTCTTTTAGCATACTCTTCAGGAGACTGCAACGAATTCTTTATATTACTAATCTTTCCCGAAACCATCGCTGGAGTATATTTCTTATCATCTAGATTGAACTCATCCAAACATCGCTTAACTAAAGCCTTCTGATCTGTGGTATCAGCAATAGCAAAACTCCGGTTATACCCAAGCTTATCAATATCCCTTCTTAATATTCGATGACAGGCTGAATGAAAGGTACTGACCCACATTCTGCTAATGTCAGTATCGAGTAACTCAGCTACTCTATCTTTCATTTCACCTGCAGCCTTGTTAGTAAAGGTAATGGCGAGAATATCTGAAGGGCTAACTCCCAAAGAAACAAGATAGGCTATTCTGCGAGTCAATACTCTTGTCTTACCACTGCCTGCCCCAGCTAGAATTAAAGCGGGACCATCCTTGATCTTCACTGCTTCCTGCTGTTCCCTATTCAATCCATGCAACAATTCACTCACTAAAGACATCCTTTCTGCCAATCAATCCTTTCACTATTCCTGATTAAATACCCGAACTCCTTTTGCTAGAGGCCAGATTAACAAAAACTTTGTACCTTCTCCAACTTTGCTCTCCACCTTCAGCTGGCCACCATGCCTATGAATAATTCCATATGTAACTGGTAGACCTAGACCGGTTCCCTCATCCTTAGTTGTATAGAATGGATCAAATATTCTAGCTAACTCAGATTCAGATATCCCCTTACCTTCATCAGCAACAACAATTAAAGCATGATTTTCATCATATATCCCTGTAGATATATTCAAAGTTCCCCCTGTTGCCATTGCCTCAATACCGTTCTTAAAGAGATTAACAAAGACCTGTTTCAACTGTCGAGGGTCAGCATCAATAATCGGAGAAGACTTCATGAAATCCATCTGCCACTGAACACTCTTTTCTTCACTTAAGGGTTCTAAACTCAATGCTATCTCTTTAATAGTATTCTGCAAGTTACAAGGCACCTTCTGCATACTGCTATGTCTTGTCATTAAGAGAAGATCCTGAACAATAGAGTCAATACGTTCAATCTCCTTTTGGATTATATCAAGATATTTTAGAGATTGTTGCTGCTTTCTAGCAACATCCTCAGAACTCCAAGTCTGATCCTTATCATTAATACGATACTGCATCATCTGCACAAAGCCCTTGATGGAAGTAAGGGGGTTCTTAATCTCATGAGCGGCTCCGGCGGCCATCTGACCAATGTCCGCTAGTCTCTCTGCTCTTTTGATTTCTTCCTGCAATCTTTTCTCCTCTGTTCTGTCATTACCAACAATCAGAACACCCTTGGCATTCTTAGTATCATCCTGCAAGGGTTTAATAGTTACCTCAACTAAACGTGAACCCCTAGGTCCCCTGATTACCAATTCACTTAAATGAGTCTGTTTTTCCTTTTCTAATGCTGCTTTGATATACCTTGTAATACCTGCTAGCACAGACAGTTCTTCAATGTTTCTTCCAGTATATACTTCATCTTCTGAGACAACCTTTTTCATCAGATCTCTAGCCGCCCTATTTAAAAGCAAGATATTCTCTTCTCTATCAATAGCTATGATGGGGTCAGTCATCGTCTCTAGAATCATTGCTAGGAAACGATGCATCCCAATACTTTCTTCTAGTCTCTGTTCAGCTATTGTTAGTCTCTGTATTCTTCTTAAGGCAACGGCTGCCTGTCTAAGAATGGCTTCAAGAAACTTCTGTTCCATCTCACCTGGAGATAACTGTCCGGCCCTAGTAATTAACCCTAGAATCCCCAACAGACTCTCCTGGTAGATAACAGGTATTAACATTAACTCTCCAGCTTCGTTAAGCTCATGTAACTCAACAAAGCTCAGATACGTTGACAGAGAACTCCTAGGAACAACAACGCTTTTCCCTGTTTCTAATCTCTTAAGATCCTTTTCTTTAAGACCTAGCCAAGTTCCGGTAAACTGCTTAAAACCAAAGGTAGCTGTAATCGACCATTCATCACTGACAGTTAAGGCCACAAAAGTCTTTCTCTTGGTAATATAACCTGCAGACTGGACTAGGATTTCAGAAACTTCCTTTACACTAAGAGAGGAATTCAACAACTGCCCAAAATTATTGACAGCCAAAATCTCTTCCGCTTTACGAACCAGTCTCTCCTCTCGTCTGCCTACAGGCATTTCTTCCCTGATAACTTCTTCCTGTGCACTGCTAGCAAACACATAGGATTTAAGTCTCTGGATCATATCATCATATGGCTTGCTCCCTTGAGAAACCGTAAAACTTGACTCCTTAGTTACAGCAACCATTGGGTCTAACCATTCCTGCATAATATCCAGAAAAGCATCAACAACTCGTGGGTCAAACGCCTTACCCTTCTCCTTTTCAACCGCGGCAACAGCCTCTACCTCAGACATAACCTTGTTTTCCAAAGAGGGTGACCGCAAAACTATGTAATAGTCCACAACCCCCATAATTCTTGCTCCTAAAGGAATTTCCTCACCCTTTAGACCTTCAGGATAGCCATAACCATCCCAACGTTCATGATGATACTTCACGATTTCAGCTACAGGTTTCAAACTAGCAAGCTTGCTAATCTCACAGGCAGCCTGCTGGGGATGAAGCATAATCCTTTCAGCTTCCTCTCGCTTATATACCCTAAGACCCACAACATCAGGACTAAGACGAATATCATGCAATAGCGCAGCGAAACGTAAATAGACAAGCTCAGACCAGCTTAATCTCAACCTATTCCCAATAGCCTGAGATAACTCTAATAACCAATATGAATCGGAACTGTATTCAGCTTGATCAAGCATCCCGATAAGTCTCTCTAAAGCCTGTTTCTCATTACGGCTCACAAAACCCCTCAAAAATAGGGTAATTGACCCCACAATACCCAGATAAACTAGCCAGGCTAGTAAAACTCCCACAGAGTGCAAAAGAAATACCACAAAAGCCAAAAAGAGATTTACACCGTAACTAGGTAACCTGACAGTAAGGAGTTCAATAAACATTGATTGGGAAGTATTCTCTCCCGGAAAACGTTTGCGCCCAAATCCCAAAAAATTAGTAAAGCAAAATACCGCAAAAGATATAGCTAATGTTAAGAAAAGAAAACTAGCAGGTATCGGTGCCAAACCCATAAGAGCTAAACGCAACTGCCTGACAGTTAAAGGAGCCACGTCTACAATGGCTAGAGAAAACGTTTGATAAAGGAGAGTAAAACTAAGATAACCTTGAAAATATTGAATCATTAATATAGCAGAAGCCTGAGCAAAAAATAGAGGGAATATGTAAAGAGTAGTCTGATACATCACATCAAGGGGTTCTGTCTTTGCTGGTATTGACTTAACAGCCATACCCCAAAAAAGAATACCTAAAGCAACTAAAGGCCCATAAAGCCATAAAGATACAACAAGCATGGAAGGACTGAGCAGAAGGAAAAACCCGGATGGTAGCTTAACTCTTGCCCATTCAACCAGAGCAAAAACTAAGCCTAATACACTAATCAATAATAGGTCCGCCTTATTAAAATCATACCTCGCATTACCACTAAGAGCCACCTGAAGAATCAGAAAAAAAACCATTGACCAACCCAACACGATTGTTAGTAGGTCAACACGAGACAAGCTACTTCCCCTCAGCAATCCAATCCCTCCCTCCTAAGCTACTTCATATATTCTGCATAGGATTGGAAAAATTCTCTAGCCATTTAGGCTACATCTCAACAATTTCCAAAAGATCCTCCCACTGCTTTAACCAGTATGTTGGTTTCTCAAGCTTATCTAAAGGAAAAACACTCCAACTCACTATAGCACTATCAACACCTGCCGCCTTAGCTGCCCCAAGGTCTGCTGGACTATCGCCAACCATAATGGCCTGATCAGCACAAACAGCTAACTGTTCCAATGCCAGCAGAATAGGTAAGGGATCAGGCTTATGCTTAGGCATACTATCATCTAGAGTAATAAGGCACTCCACATACTCCTCTAACCTACAAAGCCTAAGACCCTTCAAGGCCGATTGTCTCAGTTTAGAAGTCACCACACCTACCCGGAAACCCCTTCCTTTTAGCTCACTCATAATCTCTTTGGTCCCTGGAAAAGCCTCAACCATCAAATCATGATTCCCTAAATTATGTTCCCTGTAAGTTGCAACAAGAGGTTCCAAATCCCCATCTGTATATCTTGAAAGAGTATTCCAAAGGGGTTCACCAAAATTCTCTAATAATTCTTCCCTGGCTACCTCAATCCCCAAATGCTCCCTAAATGTATGCTGAAAAGACAGCAATATTAACTCCTTAGTATCAAGAAGAGTTCCATCAAGATCAAACAAAATCGTATCCTTAGACAACACTATCGTCCTTTCCCTGTTGAAAGCTTAACCAACATACATTATTCTATAGAGTAACGAAATAAACCTGCAGGAGGATAACCTATGACTAATATCCGTGTACGCTATGGTGAAACCGACCAGATGGGAGTAGTGTATTATGCCAACTACCTCGAATGGTTCACCATAGGCAGAACCGAATTCCTAAGAGACAAGGGCTATACCTATAAAGAAATGGAAGAACAAGAAATATACCTTCCGGTCACTGAAGCACACATCCGCTATCGTCGTTCAGCCAAATACGATGATGTAATCACAATTAAGACCACCTTGACAGAAATGAGCCCAACTAGGCTTAAGTTCTCCTATGAGATTTATCGAGATGACACCCTTCTAGCAGAAGGCTATACAACCCATGCCTTTATTAACAAAGAAGGCCGAGTCTGCAGTGTAAAAAAGAATAGCCCGGAAGTCTGGCAGTCCTTAGAAAAAGTTCTAGCTCAGGAGTGATTACATGTACTGCCCTAACTGCAAAATAGACTATCTGGAAGGCAGCAATTGTACCATTTGTGGCAGAAAACTTGAGGGTACCTGGGTCTTTCTAACCCTAGCCACAGAAGAAGAACTAGACATACTTCTAGATATACTAATTAGCGAAAACATACCCTACAAGACCGAACATACAAGAATCTTTGTACCAGAAAACTATCTCTCTAAAGCAATGTTAGTCATCTCCTATGATAACCCCAAGAGATTTGACTGGCTAAAAACAGCTGCCTACCTAGCTCTAGTAGCCCTAATACTTGGCATCATACTATGAGAAACCCGGTCAATGACCGGGTTTTCCTCACTGAATAATCCTATAGACTAACGGTAGCTTTTCCTGTTCCTTTTCAGAAAGAACATAAGCTAAATCCAACTCCTTCATAGCCTCGATGGTCTTCTTTTCATCATTGCTATGAATATAGGCTAGAACATCACCCTCAGCTACCATATCACCGGTCTTCCTAACCACTTCAATCCCCACTCCAAGATCGATTGGGTCACCCTTTTTCTGTCTGCCTGCACCTAAACTCATAGCCGCACGGCCAACAGCTAAGGCATCTAGTTCAGCAACATAACCGGCTCTGCTAGCTGTAAACGGTATGACATCCTTTGCTTTAGGCAATAACTCAGGATTATCTACCTCAGCAATATCTCCGCCCTGAGCCTTAACCATCTCCTTAAACTTCTCTAAAGCCTTACCATTGTCTAAGAGCAAGGCCAGTTCTTCATAGGCTGCCTCCCGGTTATCCCGATACTCACCTAATACCATCAGGTAGGAACCGATAACTAAAACCAGTTCTCTTAAATCTTCTGGACCTTTGCCAGCTAGAGTATCAATGGCTTCCTTAATCTCAAGAGCATTACCAACCATATTCCCTAACGGTTCTTCCATTTGGGACAATACAGCAGTCATGCTTCTATCAAGCCTCTTACCAATATCAACCATAGCTTCAGATAGCTTTACAGCATCATCAAGAGACTTCATAAAAGCCCCTTTACCAACCTTAACATCAAGAACAATAGCATCTGCTCCTGAAGCTATTTTCTTGCTCATAATACTAGAAGCAATCAAAGGAATACTCTCCACAGTAGCGGTAACATCCCTTAAAGCATATAACTTCCCATCAGCAGGAACAAGATCAGCTGTCTGACCACTTAGAACCACACCAATCTCATTAACATTCTTGCTGATTTCTTCTCTAGATAGATCAATCCTGAAACCCTGGAAAGACTCAAGCTTGTCTAATGTCCCTCCGGTATGACCCAAGCCCCTACCACTCATTTTGGCAAAGGGAATACCTGCAGCAGCCATCAAAGGTGCTAGTACAATACTAGTCTTATCACCCACACCACCAGTACTATGCTTATCAACCACTTTTCCAGCTATCTCATTCCAGGCCAGAGTCTCACCTGAGTTAACCATCGCTGTAGTCAAGTATGCTGTTTCTTCTGGTGTCATACCCTGAAAAAACACAGCCATAGCCCAAGCTGACATCTGATAATCAGGGATTTCATCCTTTGTATATCCCTCAATCAAAAACTCAATTTCTTCTTTGTTCAGGGCCAATCCCTGACGTTTCTTAAGAATTAAATCATAGGCCTTCATTCTTTTTCTCCTCTCTCCAAATCCTCGGGCAAGAAAGCTCCCGGCAGGAGCTCTTTTAAACTAATAACCATAGTATCACCCTTTAGGTTACCTAAAATCAAGGTCAAATTTGGATCAAACTCTGCCAATGCCTGCCTACAGGCCCCACAGGGTGCTACAGGTCCCTCAGTATCCCCAACAACGGCAATAGCCTTAAACTTTCTATCCCCCTCAGATACTGCCTTAAACAAAGCGGTTCTTTCAGCACAATTAGTTATTCCAAAGGAAGCATTCTCCACATTTACCCCAGTATATACCTTACCATCCTCAGTGAGCAAAGCTGCTCCTACAGGGAACTTGGAATACGGAACATAGGCATTCTCTCTTGCCTTAATAGCTTTTTCCATAAGCTCATGATAAACCTTATCCATTGATATTCCTTCCTTCTTAAAAGTTTTGTCCATCCCGGCAGGAATGACCTATCCCGGGACAGAAATCTGTTAGGTCAAAATTTTTGTCGCAAAGGAGCATGTTCATGGGTAGTCTAGAAGTACTCTGTGGCAGTATGTTTGCCGGCAAGAGCGAAGAACTGATCCGTCGGGCCAAACGAGCCATGATAGCTAAACAAAGGGTCCTAGTAGTTAAACCATCCATCGATATCCGCTATTCTCAACAGCAAATAGTCTCACATGACGGTACCGGTATCCAAGCCATACCCATAGACCCGGATAAGCCTCAGGATATCCTCATTCTAGCAGAACAGCGTGGTGTAAACGTGGTAGCTATCGATGAAGTACAGTTCTTCTCAAGTGAGATCTTAGACATAATTCAGACCTTAATCAAACGCAATAATCGGGTAATTGCTGCCGGATTAGATTTAGACTTTGCCGGCAGACCATTTAACAACGTACCAACACTCTTAGCATTAGCTGATGAGGTAGTTAAGCTAAAAGCAATCTGTGTAGTCTGCGGCAAACCCGCCTACCATACCCAAAGACTGATAGATGGTAAGCCGGCTTCCCGCACCTCACCCCTAATACTCATTGGTGGTACCGAAGCCTATGAAGCTCGTTGCCGCGACTGCTATGAACTCCCGGATTAGGTCCTATCTACAGGACCTTCCTTACCCTCTCTACAACTTCTGCCGGTGCTAAAAGATATAGCCTCTTGGCATGCTCATGAAAATTCTTGGAAACATAAGGAGCAAGAATCGATACCTCTGGGTCTGCCGTATTCTGATAAGACCCATCCTGTATGACTGGTACAGAAAAGAATAACTGCTTCCCAGGCCCAGCCATATCTACCAGCAACAGATGCTCAGCAATACCAGCCCTCTTGGTTACATCCCTCAAAAGCTCCAACTGCTCCCAGTATGAAGCATTAGCTAGCTCCAAATACCAGCCTTCAAGGATATCCTTAGTCACAACCCTCTTATATAGCCTTCTACCCGGACCCTCTAGTCTCATAATGAGATCCCTAGTTACAGGATTCTTACACTGTAACAGCTGACTAATAGCCTGTTCATCATTAAGCCTTAGGAGTTCCCCCAAGGATATCTCTTCATGAAGAACCGCTTCACTGACAGCCCTCTTTAACATGGCAGTTCCTGCTCTAGAGGTATGATGCCAGTATACCTCCCGATACATCAAATATGAAGCAAACATAAGGGTCTCAGCTGCAGAGATCCCTTTAGAAGTAACCGCCAGACCAGAAGGACCAAAAACAAGAGAACCAAGCAACCTATCAAGATCAATAGCTTTACCATAGGGAACACCAACATGACTGCTATCCCTCATAAGATAGTCTAACCTATCAGGATTCAAAGGACCACTTAACATCTCCCATAAACGCCTGTCTTTAATATTCTCTGGTGTGACACTCTCATCAATGATTCTAGCAATCCGTTCTGGGTCTAAACCCCACTGTTCCCAAAGAACCCTCTGCAAGTCTTTAGAGCCAGCAATCATCTCCCTAGCTCTTTTCTCATGATGGATAATATCAAACTCCCCAACTGCAGGTATCTCCTCTAGGACATGAGAAAAGGGATAATGACCAATATCATGTAGCAATGCTGCCACTAAGAATGCTCTTACATCACCCTCATCTAGAGGGAATTCCTCTTCTACCAATCCCCCAGCATAATTGGTTAAAAGCTGCAAAAGCATCTTCCTTGCCATGGCATAAGTACCCAAGGAATGCTCAAACCTCGAATGTATCCCCCCAGGGTAAACTAAAGACAAAGGCCCCAACTGCTTTATCTTCCTTAACCGTTGTACAACATCAGTATCGATAAGGTTCCTTAACCTTCTAGTCGTGGGAATACTACCCGACTCCGGTATACGCACCGGTGGTAACTGCTCACCAAAACCACCCAACTCAGGAATCCCTAACAACAATTCTGCCGGTTTAGACACCATATCTACCCCTTTTCTAACGGACAAGAAACCCCGGTCCAATGACCGGGGTCTATATAGACCGCAGTGAGATATTCTCTATCTATCACTTAATTCCTGCCTATATCACTTCTAAACTCCATACCCACAAACTCAATCAGACTAACCGCCTCATAAGCCTTCTGTCTAGCTTCTTCTCTATCTTTCCCTAAAGCAGAAACTACCAGAACCCTACCTCCAGCAGTTACAAGTTCTCCCTCTTTCATAGCTGTACCAGCATGAAATACTAGGACATCTTGTACTCTCTCTAAGCCTTTAATGGGATAGCCAACCTCATACTCTTTAGGATAACCCTTAGATACCAAAACTACCCCCACACAAGAGCCTTCCCACTCTAGTTCAACAGTCCTACCATCCATGAGGGCAACAATGGCTTCTAGAAGATCACTCTTTAACCTTGGTAAAACCACTTCTGCTTCCGGGTCACCAAAACGAACATTATACTCTAGGACATAAGGATCACCCTCTGGAGAAATCATCAAACCAGCATAGAGAATCCCTCTAAAGGGTCTGCCTTCATTGACCATACCTAAAGCAGTTGGCTCTAATATCTCCTCATATACCCTTCTAGACAACTCATCTGTATAGTCTTCTACTGGAGAATATGCCCCCATACCTCCAGTATTGGGTCCTTCCCCCCCATCATAAGCCGCCTTATAGTCCCTAGCATCAACTAAAGGAATAACCTTATCACCATTGACTAAGGCAAACACAGATACCTCTTTGCCCTCTAGAAAATCTTCAATAACTACGAAATTTCCGGCCTCACCAAAAACCCTATCAATCATGATACTCTGCAAAGCAGAAATTGCTTCCGCCTTGTTTTTAGCCACTACCACACCTTTGCCACCAGCAAGACCATCTGCTTTGATAACTAAGGGACAGTCCTTTCCCTCAAGATACTGCTTAGCTTCATCAAAGCGACTGAACACTGCAAACCCAGCCGTTGGGATACCATACTTTCGCATCAATTCCTTAGAGAAGACCTTGCTGCTTTCAAGAGTGGCAGCCTCTTTAGAAGGCCCAAAAAGCTTCAATCCATACTCTGCAAAGATATCAGCAATACCCACAGAAAGAAGATACTCCGGACCAACAACAGTCAAATCAATCTGGTTATCCCTAGCCCACTTAGCAATACCGACAGGATCACTCACATCTTCAATACTAGCTACCCGAGCAATCCCTGGGTTACCAGGAATCGCATAAAGATCAGTAACCAGAGGACTCATACTTAACTTCCAGGCCAGTGCATGCTCCCTGCCACCATTACCAAGCACCAGTACTCTCATGAGAATGCCTCCTTGTATACTATGAGCAACTACCGACCTAAACTATAATCGTCAGTTCGGTGCTCATGAATTCTTCTCTGCAACTTATATCTCTTTACATTGCCCTTAAGTTAATTCAAGGAATTCTTTATCAAAATACCTTTATGAGAGACTGCCACGTTATTTATGCAACTTCCTCAATCTTTACCTTCCTAGTACATTCCCCTACCCTACTGAGAATAAGGCTACCCCGAATCTATGCGTGTGGAGCATCAAATCACCACTACTCTAATGCCGGAAATGACGAACACTTGTAAATACCATAGCTATACCCTTATCATTGGCTGCCTTAATAGATTCCTCATCCTTAATGGAACCCCCCGGTTGAATAATGCCTTTAACACCGGCTTTGACTGCCTCTTCCACCACATCAGGGAAAGGAAAAAAGGCATCAGAAGCCAGAACGGCTCCCTCTAAAGAACCAGGCAATACCTTCTTAGCATGCTCAATAGCTAATCTAGCTGCATCAATACGGTTCATCTGTCCCGCCCCTACCCCTAAGGTCTGACCATCTTTAACAAGAACAATAGCGTTAGACTTGACATGTTTTACAACCTGCCAGGCAAAGCGAAAATCAGGCCACATCTTCTCCTCAGGTTTCTTCTCAGTAATGACTCGCCAGCTGCTCCCCTTTTCCTTAATGTTATCCTCTTCCTGAACTAATAAGCCTCCTAAAACCTTTTTCATCTCATAAGTCTTTTCTTCTGGTTCACTCAAATCTACCTCTAACACCCTTAAATTCGGTTTCTTAGCAAACACCTCTAAGGCCTTTGTCTCATAGCCCGGTGCCAGAACAATCTCCAAAAAGATCTTGTTTAGTTCCTTAGCTAGCTTTTCATCAACAGTCCTATTAAAAGCCACAATCCCACCAAAGATAGAGATGGGGTCTGCTGCATAAGCCTTAGCATAAGCAGTATCCAAATCCTCGCCAATGGCAACCCCACAGGGGTTAGTATGTTTAATAACCACACAGGCAGGCTCATTAAATTCCTTAATCAGTCTTAGAGCCGCATCAGCATCATTAATATTGTTATAGGAAAGCTTCTTGCCCTGCCACTGCCTTGCCTGAGCAATCCCCATTTCTTGATCTAGTACATCCCGATAGAAAGCAGCCTTCTGATGTGGGTTCTCACCATACCTTAATTCTTCAGTCTTCCTATAGGAAACTACCAGTTCCTCAGGGAAACCCCTATCTACCTTCTCCCGTCTGAGAGTCTTAAAATAGCTGTCAATAACTGAGTCATAGAAAGCAGTATGCTGAAAAGCCTCATGAGCCAGAAGCAGACGGAACTCCTGGGAGAGATTGCCTTCCTCCCGGAAAGCCCTTAAGATGTCAGTATACCTTGAAGGATTTACAGCTACAGCCACACTAGGGAAATTCTTTGCTGCAGCTCTAATCATAGCTGGTCCACCAATATCAATATTCTCTAAAGCCTCACCTAATTCCACTTCTCTTCCAGCTACAGTCTCTTCAAAGGGATAAAGATTAACTGCCACTAGATCAATCGGTACAATACCCATCTGTGCTAGAGTCTGCAAATGACTAGGATCCTCTCTCCTGGCTAACAATGCTGCATATATAGTGGGATGTAAGGTCTTTACCCTGCCATCAAGAATCTCAGGGAGACCAGTAATCTCCTTAATCGGTATCACAGGAACCCCTGCTCCCTGTAAAGCCCTAGCAGTTCCACCGGTAGAGATGATTTCCCAGCCCATCTCAGTAAGTCCCTGAGCAAACTCAACAATCCCAGACTTATCATAAACACTCAAAAGAGCTCTTTTCACCATACCTATCCCTCCAGTATTCTAACCCTTCTTCCCTCAATTCTTAGACGACCCTCGGCATATAACCTAATAGCCTGAGGATATAACTTATGTTCTTCTCTTAGAATTCTTTCTGCCAGACTCTCCACCGTATCATCTGCAAAAACAGGCACAGCAGTTTGTAAAATTACCGGACCATGATCCATTTTGGCATCAACAAAATGCACTGTGCAACCACTTAACCTAACACCATACTCAATAGCCTGCCTACAAGCATCTAACCCTGGAAAAGCAGGCAAAAGCGAGGGATGAATATTCATAATCCTACCCTCATAGATACCCACAAACCAGGGACTTAGAATTCTCATAAACCCTGCTAAAACCACCAAATCTACCCCTGCCAACTCCCTAACTATTTCTTCTTCAAACTCTCTTTTAGTATTCTTTCTTTCAATACAGACAGCCCGCACTCCCTGCTTCCTAGCTTTCTCTAAAGCCTGAGCCCTTGGGTTATCACTGATAACCACAGCAACATCTACAGGCAAATCTTTAGCCTGTAGAATATTCTCCATATTACTGCCCCGCCCGGAAACAAGTATGCCAATAGATAGTGCCATACTATCTCTCCTTAATAACTTTTCCGATTATGTATGCCTTTTCTCCCATGGAATCTAATTCCTTAAAGAGGTTCTCAATACCTGCCTCACTAACGATAAGGACATAACCAATACCAAGATTAAAGACCTTCCTCATTTCCTCTTCAGCGATACCTCCAGTATCCTGAATCAGCTTAAAAATCCCTGGCCTAGCAAAGGATTCATAATCAATCTCAATATTTAGCCCTTGAGGAATCACTCTTAGAGTATTGCTCTTGAGACCACCACCAGTGATATGAGCCATGCCTTTAATCTCCACAGACTCTAAAAGCTTTTGAACCATACTGACATAGATTCTAGTAGGTTTAAGCAGTTCATCACCAAGTCTTGCTCCTAGCTCATCAATATATAAGTCTAAAGAGAACCCTTTGGGACCCAAAAGAACACTCCTTGCCAATGAATAGCCATTGCTATGAAGCCCACTTGAAGGTATTCCCACCAAAACATCATCAGCCCTAATCCCTAAACCATCCACAATCTTGTCTCTTTCAACTACCCCCACAGCAAAACCAGCTAGATCATAAAATCCTTTAGAGTAGAAGCCTGGCATCTCAGCTGTCTCTCCCCCTAAAAGGGTACAACCTGCCTGTAGACACCCTTCTACAATCCCTTTAATAACATCCTCCAAATACCCCTCAATTGCCCCTGTAGCCAGATAATCTAGGAAAAACAAAGGCTTTGCTCCCTGTACCAAGATATCATTTACACACATGGCTACAAGATCAATCCCGATAGTATCATGCTTATTATACTTAATCGCCACCTCAAGCTTAGTACCAACACCATCAGTACCACTAACCAATACCGGATCCTTGTAACCACCTAAAGCAAAAAGCCCGGCAAAACCACCAATACCACTAATAACCTCGGGACTCTGTGTCTTTTTAGCCAGAGTTCTAATACTCTCTACCAATCTTTCCCCTCTCTTAATATCCACACCAGCATCCTTGTATGTCCTAATATCCATACCATTCACCCCTAAAAGTCATTAGGCAAAGAGACCCTTTTCTCCAATGACACAGGATAGTCTCCAGTGAAGCAGGCAGTACAGAAACTATCATAGCTAAAGCCACAAGCCTCCACCATTCTCTTCACACTTAGGAATTCTAGACTATCAGCACCAATCATCTCCCTTATCTCCTCCACACTCCTGCCAACAGCCACAAGTTCAGAGGCCTGAGAGGTATCAATCCCATAATAGCAGGGGAAACGATAAGGAGGAGAACTAATCCTTAAATGGACCTCCTTGGCTCCAGCCAACCTCAGTAACTGCACGATATGCTTAGCTGTTGTCCCCCTGACAATACTATCATCAACTAAAACCACCCTTTTCCCCCAAACAACCTGTTTAATGGGGTTAAGCTTTAACCTAACTCCCCTCTCCCTTAACCTTTGAGTTGGTTGAATAAAGGTTCTGCCAAGATATCTGTTCTTAATTAACCCCATCTGGTAGGGTATCTTTGCTTCCTCAGCATAACCTGAAGCTGCAGAAATACTTGAATCAGGTACCCCGGTTACCACATCAGCTATAACCGGATAATCTTCAGCTAAAAACCTACCTAGATTCTTTCGTACCAGATGGACATTGCGATTCCTAAAGTCACTATCAGGCCTGGCAAAATAGATATACTCAAAGACACAGAAGGCCTCTCTCTCCCCTTTGTCAATCTGTAGGGAATATACCTCACCCTCTTTAGGAATAACTAGGAGCTCACCAGGTTCAATCTCTCTAACAAACTCAGCACCAATAGTTTCTAAAGCACAGGTCTCAGAAGCAACCACAAAGGTCCCATTCAAACGCCCTAAAACTAGTGGTCTTATTCCATGGGGATCCCTAGCAGCAAACAACCTGTCTTTAGTCATAATCACTAGGCCATAGGCTCCCCTAATCTCCTTTAGGGCAGCTAAAACAGCCTCCTCTAAGTCACTCCAGGGCTGTCTAGCAATCAGATGAGCAATAACCTCGGTATCAGAAGTAGTCTGGAAAATCGAACCTTCACCTTCTAGCCTCTCCTTTAAGAGATGAGCATTAATCAGGTTACCATTATGAGCCAAAGCTAAACTCCCATGCTTAAACCGCACCACAATAGGTTGGGCATTAACCAAAAGACTCTCACCCGAAGTGGAATACCTAACATGACCAATAGCTGTATCACTCTCCAACTCACCTAATATCTCATCATCAAAGACCTCAGAAACAAGACCCATACCCCGTCTAGCTTCAATCCAGTCCCTTCTTACCGAAGCAATACCAGCACTCTCCTGTCCCCGATGCTGCAAGGCATAAAGAGCATAATAGGTTAACAAAGCCGCATCCCTATGTCCGATAACGCCAAAAACACCACATTCCTCCCTAAGTTCCCCTAGAGTGACCACTTAAGAGCCTCCCTCCAGATCTTCTCTAACTCAATAGTATCCTCATTAAATATCTCTTCATCATCTAAAGCAAAGCTAAAACCACTCTCTTTAACCTCACCAATCACCATGAAGGGCACCATACCAAGCTCCCTCACTCTTTCAACATCAGCCTTCTCTACCTCAACAACAATCCTTGAAGGTGCCTCACCAAAAAGAAGACTATCTCTCCTTATTAAAGGTTCAGTCATACTAATAGCTGCACCCTTAGCCCTACCATTAAAAATCATCTCAGCAATAGCGATAGCCAGACCACCATCACTAACATCATGAGCAGATTTGATTAGCCCCTCATCTATACCCCTCAGACAAAACTCCTGTACCTCTTTTTCTCTTTCCAGATCAAATACAGGGAGATCATTACCATAAATATCATAGACATAGCTTAAATACTCAGAACCACCCAACTCCTCAAGATTCTCCCCAATCAAACAGATAAGGTTACCCGATTTGGTAAAGCCATTGCCAACCCGTTTAGAAACATCCTCAAGCAGACCAACCATACCAACCAGGGGCGTGGGATTAATGTTTTCACCCTGAGTCTCATTATATAGACTGACATTACCCCCAGTAACAGGTATACCTAAGACCCTACAGGCAAGAGCCATACCTTCAATAGCTTTCCTAAACTGTCCCATAATCTCTTTGTTCTCTGGATTACCAAAGTTAAGACAATTGGTTAACCCAATAGGCCTACCACCCACACAGACCACATTCCTAGCTGCTTCAGCCACAGCCATGGCACCACCTAGGAAAGGATCTATCTTTGTATATCTGCTGTTGCCATCAGTACTGATGGCAATCCCTTTATCAGTACCTTTTATCCTGATAATGGCTGCATCCCCACCAGGACCCATCACCGTATCGGCGCGTACCATATAATCATACTGATTATATACCCAAGCCTTGCTAGCAAGATTAGGTGAACCCAAAAGGGACCTTAAAATCTCCCCATAGCCATCGGGTAGCTTCGGTAAGGGAACACTAACCTCTTTATCTTCCTTCTTAGGAAACTCCATTGGTCTTTCATAGACAGGTGCTGACTCTGTTAAAGCAGCAGCAGGCACTTGTGCTACCACCTCTTTACCATCTCTAATCCTTAGCATCCCATCATCAGTTACAAAACCAATCCTTGCAGCATCTAACTGCCACTTCCTAAATATCTCTCTAACCTTGTCCCCTTTACCCTGTTCCACAATGAAGAGCATCCGTTCCTGGGACTCTGAAAGCATCACCTCATCAGGAGTCATACCCTCTTCTCTTCTAGGAACTAAAGAGACATCTATCTCGACTCCAGTCCCGGCCCTACTAGCAGTTTCTGAAGCTGCAGAAGTTAGTCCAGCTGCTCCCAAATCATTAACACCAACAACGGCCCCTGTCTCTAAGGCCTCTAAGGTAGCTTCAATCAACAGCTTACCCATAAAGGGATCACCAACTTGTACCGCCGGCCTCATCTCTAGAGGTGCTTCATTAAACTCCCTTGAAGCCAAAAGACTAGCCCCATGAATTCCATCCCTACCTGTTTTAGCACCGACAATAAGAATCTCATTACCCACACCGGAAGCCTGACCCTTAACCAGGTTCTCTTTCCTTAGAACACCTACAGCCATCACATTAACTAAAGGATTCCCCTGATAGGAACGATCAAAAAAGACTTCACCACCTACAGTAGGAACACCCACAGAATTACCATAATGACTTATGCCAGCCACAACACCTCTAAAGAGATACTTGTTTCTGGCATAAGTTAAGGGACCAAACCGTAAGGAATCCAACAAAGCCACCGGTCTTGCTCCCATAGTAAATATATCTCTTAAAATACCACCAACACCAGTAGCGGCGCCTTGGAAAGGCTCAATAGCGGAAGGATGATTATGAGACTCAGCCCTCAAAGCTACCGCCCAACCATCACCAATATCTAAAACCCCGGCATTCTCACCAGGACCTACAAGAACCCTCTCACCCTCAGTAGGGAAAAGACCCAGATGAACCCTAGAGCTCTTGTAACTACAATGTTCAGACCACATCACCCCAAAAAGCTCAAGCTCCAGATGATTTGGTTCTCTCCCCAATAGCTCAACAATCTTCTCGTATTCCCCTTCAGTTAAGCCAACCTCTACATAAAGAGCTTCAGACACTGATACCACTCCTTTCCTTGAGATAGGCAACAATTGAACTAAAGATCCCTCTACCATCCCTAGAGCCTAAGAGTTCCTCCATCGCCCGTTCCGGATGTGGCATCAGCCCCAAAACATTCCCACTCAGATTACTAATACCCGCAATATCATCTACAGAACCATTGGGATTCCCACCCCTATTGCCCTGGCTATCACTATACCTAAAGATAACCCTTAAATTCTTCATATCTTCCTCACTGGCAAAATAGTTGCCTTCACCATGAGCAATAGGTAGCTTTAAGACATCCCCTGTTCTTAACTGATTGCTAAAGGGAGTATCAGTATCCTCTACCCTGACATAGATATCATGACAATGAAAACTAAGATCCTCATTAGCCCTTAAAGCTCCCGGCAAAAGCCCTGCCTCACAGAGAATCTGAAAACCATTGCAGATACCTAAGACCAGCCCTCCCTGATAAGCAAACTCCTTTATTGCACTCATAACCGGAGAATAGCTGGCAATAGCTCCTACCCTTAAATAATCTCCATAAGAAAAACCACCGGGCAGAATAACCACATCATACTGACTCAAATCAGTTTCTGTATGCCAGACATAAGAAACATCCTGCCCCATAAGCCTAATAGCATGATGAACATCAAGATCACAATTTGACCCCGGGAAAACCACTACAGCAAACCTCACTTTGTTTCACCAACTTCCTCAACCATAAAGCTGTAGTCCTCAATTACAGGATTGGCCAATAGTCTTTTGGCCATCTCATCAACCAAAGCAAGAGCCTCTTCCCTTGATTCTGCCTCAAACTCCACCATAATCTGCTTACCAACCCTAACATCGGTAACCTCATACCCAAGTGATACTAAAGCACCCATGGTAGCAGAACCCTGGGGGTCTAAGACCCCCTTCTTCAAAGAAATCTTCAGATTAGCCTGATAGTTACCCATTAAGACCCACCTCTAATCTCCTTAGAACTTCATGATAGGCCTCTTCCACCTCACCAAGATCTCTTCTGAAGCGATCCTTATCAAGCGACTTACCCGTCTCTAAATCCCAGAACCTACAAGTGTCAGGAGAGATCTCATCAGCCAAAATAATCTGACCCTTAGAATTCTTGCCAAACTCCAATTTAAAATCCACCAGTCTTAAACCCCTTGGTTCAACAAAACCAACCATTAACCCATTGATTCTTAAAGCCATACCACCAATAATCTCTAACTCCTCAGGAGTAGCTAGGTTTAAGACCTTCATATGTGACTCATTAATTAGAGGATCCCCTAACTCATCACTCTTGTAATAGAACTCTAACACCGGAAAAGCCAACACAGTACCCTCCGCTAACCCTATTCTCTTAGCAAGACTACCGGCAACCACATTCCTTACCACTACCTCTACCTGGATAATCTCCACTCTTTCAGTTATCATCTCTCTTTCATTAACTAACCCCTGAAAGTGAGTGGGGATACCGTTATCCTCTAGATAACTAAAAAATATTCCTGATGTCCTATTATTAACAACCCCCTTATCAAGGATAGTCCCTCTCTTTTTGCCATCAAATGCAGTTGCATCATCCTTATAATAAATACGAACCAATTCCGGATCATCAGTTGTATAGATTTTCTTTGCCTTACCCTCATACATGAACTCTCTAGCCTCAGGCGCATTAGTAAACTCTTTAATCATTCCCTTTCCTCCCCTAACCCTATTTTCCTAAAAATTTTGTCCACATGTCTTAAGTGATAATCAAAGGCAAAACTCTCTTTAATCTCCTCAATACTTAGATACTCCCTTAATTCCTGATCCTTCATAACCAATTCCCTAAAGGTCTTCCCTTCCTCTAAGTTCTGCCAGGCCTCCATGGCCAGACTCTGTACCTTCCTATAGGCAGCCTCACGACTCATCCCTTTATCAACTAAAGCTAGAAGAATCCTTTGAGAGAAGATTAACCCACCTGTCCTATTCAAATTCCTTAACATATTCTCAGGATATACCTCTAAGTCTCTAATAATCCGTGTCATTTGGAAAAGCATATAGTTAAGCAGGATAGTGGCATCAGGAAGAATAATTCTTTCAACAGAAGAATGGCTAATATCCCTTTCATGCCACAAAGGAATATCCTCTAGAGCAGCCTGAGAGTACCCTCGTACCACCCTAGCTAGACCAGAAATTCTCTCACAGGTAATTGGGTTCCGCTTATGAGGCATAGCCGAAGACCCCTTTTGTCCTTTCAAGAAAGGTTCTTCCACTTCTCTAACTTCTGTTTTCTGTAAAGCACGAATTTCTGTAGCAAACTTATCTAGTGAACTGGCAATAATGGCTAAAGTACTGACATATGCAGCATGGCGATCCCTTTGCAGGACCTGGGTCGAAATATTAGCGGGTCTTAAACCTAACTCCAAACACACTTCTTTTTCAATCTCAGGCTCAATATTGGCATAGGTACCGACAGCACCTGAGATCTTTCCATAGCTAATAGTCTCAATAGCAGATAAAAGCCTCTCCCTATTCCGTTTCATCTCTTCATACCATAAAGCAAGCTTTAGACCAAAGGTGATTGGTTCAGCATGCACACCATGAGTCCTACCTATCATAACCGTATTTTTATATCTAAGAGCCTGTTCCTTTAATACCTCTAACAGTCCATCTAGATCCCTTAGAATCTGCTCACTGGCCTGTTTTAGCTGTAAGGCCAGAGCAGTATCAACCACATCCGAAGAAGTCAAACCATAGTGAAAGTACCTGCTAGATTCACCCACATACTCAGCTACACTTGTAGTGAAAGCAATGACATCATGATGAACCTCTGCTTCAATCTCATTAATTCTCTCTAAACTAAAGTTAGCTTGCCTTCTAATAGCTTCTGCCTCACTCTTGGGTATTACACCTCTGGTTTTCCAGGCATTAACTACAGCAAGCTCAACATTTAACCACTGCTGAAACTTATTCTGTTCTGACCAAATCTCTTTCATTTCCAGACGGGTATATCTCTCTATCATCTTTATCCCCTCTCTAAACGACGATCCTTTTCAATGACCTCCATTGCCATCTTTTCTCTATATTCAAGAAGCTTTCCTTTCAAGGAACTATCCCCTATAGCCAGAATCGCTACTGCCAACAAAGCTGCATTCTTAGCACCATTAATAGCTACAGTTGCCACAGGGATACCAGGAGGCATCTGTGCAATAGATAGCAAAGCATCCATACCATCTAAAGCCCAGGAAGTCAAAGGAACACCAATAACCGGCAGGGTGGTGTAAGCAGCAATAACTCCGGGCAAATGAGCTGCACCCCCAGCACCAGCGATAATTACCTTAGCCCCACTAGCTTCAGCCTCTCTGATAAGCTCTACAGTCCTTTCCGGAGTACGGTGGGCACTGCTAATATGCATCCTATAACTGACACCCATCTCCTTAAGCAAAACAGTAGCTTTCTCCATAACCGGCAAATCTGAATCAGAACCCATCATAATCAAAACATCCATCAACAAAACCCTCCTATTGTTCGGGTATACTCTCAATAACTAGTTTAACAAAGCCTAAATTTGCCTGTCAATCTATCTTTACCCGAATTATTTTAAATATATTTACTCAATTGTTCACTCCTTGACAATATACCTCTAACCATCGTAAACTAGTATTGTACTATTGTACTAATACACTAAGGAGGTGTAGTGGTGTGGTTCAAAATTAACCCGGCCAGCGGGATACCCATATACCTGCAAATAGGTCAGCAAATCAAAACAGCTGTAGCTAGTGGAGCTCTCCAACCAGGAGATCAACTCCCTTCCGTAAGAGAATTAGCACTAGAACTAACAATCAACCCCAACACCGCAGCAAAGGCGTATCAGGAACTCGAAAGAGAAGGTATCATCACTACCATCCGGGGTAAAGGAACCTTTATTGCTAATCAAGAAACACCTTTAAACTCTAAGGCTAATCTAGAACTCCTTAACCATAACATTGATAGGTTAATCATAGATGCTCTTAATATGCGTCTAGACTTGCAGGAACTAAAAGAACTTATTGATAAACGCTTAACAGACTGGCAAAAAAACCTCAACAGGGAGGGACAAACATGAGTAAGGCGATAGAAACAAGAGGACTGACAAAAACCTACGGAGTTACACCTGCTGTAAAGAACCTTAACCTTGAAGTTGAAAAAGGCTCAATCTTTGGTTTCTTAGGCCCAAACGGTGCCGGTAAAACAACAACAATAAAGATGCTCCTAGGCCTACTGATACCTACAGAAGGAACAGCAACAATACTTGGTCTAGACACGAAAAAAGACCATCTCAAACTTAGACAAAAGATTGGCTATGTTCCAGAAACAGCCAGCCTATACCCCTATCTAACCGTACAGGAACATCTAGACCTTATAAAATCATTACACAAAACCTGGAATGAAACCCTAATAAACAGATACCTAGACATCTTTAATCTGCCCAAAAAACAGAAAGCAGATCAGCTATCCAAGGGTATGCAAACCCAGCTAGCACTGCTTTTAGCCCTTGGTCATCAACCAGAACTTCTAATCCTTGATGAACCAACAGCAGGACTAGACCCCATAATGCGCCGGGAATTCCTGCAAACAATTATCTCAGAAGCTACCCAGAACAATCAGACAGTATTTCTCTCATCCCATGTACTCTCTGAGGTAGAAAGAATAGCTGATACCATAGGAATAATCAAACACGGAGAACTAGTACTAACAAGACCAGTAGATGAACTAAAAACCGAAGAGAAAAAGATAAGGGTAGTCTTCCAAGGTGATGCACCAAAACACATACTCAACCACCCTGGAGTCATAAAGGTAGAGCAAGAGAAAAGAAGCTACCTCTTAACAGTAAATAGCAACCTTGAAGAAATCCTAGTAGCAATCGAAAAAACCAAACCATTTGCAGTAGATATACTTGACCTTAACCTAGAAGAAATATTCTTTGAATATACCAAAACCGAAGGGAGGCTATTAAGATGAATACCAGACTAATCTATAAGGAGTATAAGGATCTTCGCTTCAAGTTCTGGTTAAGCTTTGCCATACTAATAGCCACAGCCCTGATAATACCCATAACCTTTGGCTACCTAGCAGATCTCTTTGTAGATCTCTTAGGCGATCAAGCTCTGCTCCATGATCTTTTCATCCAGTTTACCAACTACCCCCTCTATCTCTTTGGTAACTGGTATGCAAAAAACCTCTACCAGATGGGCACACTGATAGCACTCTTCTTTGGTATGGGTCTAATAGCTAACGAAACAACAAGAAAAACAAGCTCATTAATATTTACCCAACCACTAAAACGCAGCACAATCTATCTCTACAAATTCGGTACAGCAGCAGGACTATTAATACTAATGCTCCTTTTCTCCACCCTGATACTCTATCCAACTACGGCTATGGTCGGAGAACAGATGCCCGGACTAGACTTTCTCGCACCACTGCCAATGACAGCAGCAGGACTATTAATAATCCTTGCTCTAACAGGACTCTTTTCCGTCCTCTTTGATGATTCCATCAAAGCCGGAGCCATATCAGCCCTAATCCTTGCTATCATTGCCATACCCGGTTGGATACCAAAAGAACCAATATACAAACTCTCAATCTTCTATCACATGAAAGGAATATCCATATTCCTTAACGGAGAGTTCCCCTGGCTAGTATTCTTCATATTCCTAGCCATAACAGCTCTCCTGTTGATAATAACCACAAAGATATTAGACCAAAAAGACTTCTAAAGGAGGAATCCACATGTTGTTAGCCACAAGCGACCTAAGAACAGACTATCAGGTACTCGGTATGGTAAAAGGCAGCAAAATGAGAGCCAAACACCTTGGACAGGACATAGTAGCTTCACTAAGAAAAATCGTCGGTGGAGAAATTAGCGAATATGCCAGACTCTTAGAAGAAGCCCGAGAAGAAGCCATCCAGGACATGATAAAAGAAGCTGAACAACTAGGAGCAAACGCCATCATAGCTATTCGTTTCTCAACCTCCACCATCACCACCGGAGCAGCAGAAGTAATTGTCTATGGTACAGCAGTAAGGATCTAGCTTATTACCACTGCTTTCAACTAATCACAAAAGAGCTACCGGCAATTCGCTGGTAGCTCTTTCCCACATAACCC
>DYGY01000002.1 GCA_020724425.1 Thermaerobacter marianensis | reverse complement strand
AAACATAGTTTCAAAGTGAATTTGGTCATTATGCATTCATTGGACTTAAGAATTTACACCACTTGACAAGACGTGACCCAAAGTCCATAGGAACATCTGAATACTTCTTGGAAAGGTCAATGATTCTTGAAATGTCTTCCGCGTTAATTTCCTTTACATCCAATGCCCCTCTTCTAATCCACGTCAGAAAGTCAATTTGTGTATTTACACTAAAATCCAACATGTGTAAAACTTCAGAATGACTGGCCATGTTGTATATAAATGTCCTGCATATTTTCTCAATAACCCTTTAACAGATACAGGAAATTTATCATCTTTTTCAACGGAAACTTTTCGTGGAGTTTGTAGCACTTATTTACCTTTCGTACGTGAAGAAGAAAGTGCAAGATGCTGGTCTATTCGAAAAATGGACCCTGCAAGGCTTGTTTGATAAACTCGATACAATCGAGCGATTTGAGTCCCCGGAGCACGGTCGGCTCCTCGGCCGAAGTTGCCAAGAAGCAGGAAGAGATCTACATAGCGCTAGGTGTCGATCCACCCTCGTTATAACCGGGAATGCAGGTTCTTAGTCAAACTTCTTTCAAAGCCCTCTCCTCTTAGTGGGGGGTAGTTTACGATGGCAAATTGTGTTTCAATCTTGTCTTTGGCAAGATGTTAAGCTCACGGACTTTTCTTTTGATTATGTACAAATTAGTCAACAAAATAACGAAAAATGACAGATTGGGCAGGATATCAGGGCTTCTTTCGAGAAGGGAAATATATTACACATTCTACTGGAGAAGGGAGTCGATACTGTGAGATTTCGCTATCCTGTATTGCTAACCACGTTGGTCGTCATTTTGATGGTCGGCCTTTTGGTAGGAGGTTGTGGAAATTCCACGGAGCAGACAGGGGCTGATGGTAAGACGTTGTCAATTGTGATTGATAGTATACCTGACCGTAAAGCTGAGGCAGATGCTATTGCCGGGTATCTAAGGGAAATTGGGGTTGACGCTGAGGTCCGTGTTTGGGAATGGAATACGTTGAGGGAATCTATATTAGCTGGTGAGAGGCAGGTTTATACCAGTGACTGGGGTAGTGCCACTTTTGATCCCTATGACCTGGCAGTACCGAAGCTAAAGACCGATGATAGAGGGAATTTTTCTTTTTATAGTAATTCGGAGGTTGATGCTTTGTTGATGCAGGGCTCAACTGGGTTTACTGAAGAGGCAAGATATGAAGCCTATGTTCAAGCACAACAGCTGATTCATGAAGATGCACCATGGATTTTTGGGTACTATAAGGATTCTATTGAGGCTGCTTCGATAAAGGTGCAGAACTGGGAGCCTAGCATGGATACCAGGATAAATCTTCATAATGTTGCCCTTACTGAGGGTGACACCATTGTAGTGGGTCTAAGAAGTGATAAGATCCTAACTCTTGATCCTGCTAATTATCGTGATAGGGAGACTGAAACAGTCATTCGCAATATCTATGATGGTCTGGTAACAAGGACTCCGGATGGTGAGGTTGTACCTGAGTTAGCTAAGTCTTGGACTAATCCTGAACCTACTGTTTATGAGTTTGTATTAAGGGATGATGTCTATTTCCATAATGGTCAGAAGATGACTGCTGATGATGTGGTCTTTACCTTTGAGAGAATTATGGCACCGGATGGCATTGATGGTATGCCTTCACCGAGGTTGGGTTTGTTAGGGCCGTTGGAGAGTGTGGAGAAGATAGATGATTATCAGGTACGCTTTACTCTTTCTGAATCGTTTCCGGTGTTTTTGCAGCTTCTTGTTCACACCCAGATTGTTCCTAAGGACTACGTTGAAGAAGTTGGAGCTAAGGGGTTGGCCGAAAATCCAGTGGGTACAGGACCATATAAGTATGTTAGTGGTCGTTTAGATGACCAGATTGTGTTAGAGCGTTTTGATGGCTATTATGGTGGTTCTCCCGATTTGAAGAAGTCAGGTAAGGAACCTGTTAAGAAGGTAATCTTTAAGAATATGCCTGAGCCTTCTACCAGGGTATCTGCTTTGTTAGCAGGTGAGGTTCATATTATCCAGATGGTTCCTGAAGATTTGGCTCCAAGGTTAGAGGCTGATCCACGAGTCAATGTGATGACTGCAGAGGGAACTAGGGTTTATGGTTTGGAGTTTAATACTGCTAAGGAACCTTTTGATGATGTTAGAGTAAGACAGGCAATTAACTATGCTGTTAACTGGGATGAGATTCTTACTGAGTTGTATCAGGGAAGAGCACATCGTTTGTCTACCGCCTTTTTGCCCAGTGGATTTGGTTATGATCCAGATTTAGAGCCATATTCATATAATCCTGAAAAAGCAAAGGAGCTTTTAAGAGAAGCGGGATATAGGGTAAATGATTAGTATGCTGTGGGAGGACCCTTTTGCGGGGTCCCTCCCAGCTTAGGTGGGGGGATGTATGTGAAGAAGATAAAGGTTTTGGAACGTATACTGGCAACGATTCCCTTAATGCTAGGAGTGGCTATCCTAGTTTTTGTCTTCATGAGGATGTTGCCGGGTGATCCTGTAGACATCATGATGGGAGATTCTCTAGCTACTGAAGCGGAAATGAGTATGATTCGAGAGTCTATGGGTTTAGATGAACCTTTTGGGAGTCAGTTGCTTAGTTTCCTTGGTGGGATTCTTAAAGGAGACTTAGGCAACTCTTATATGTTTAATGCACCGGTTAAGGATGTTATCTTAAGGGCTTTACCAGCTACTATTGAGTTAGCTTTAGCAGCGATAGTTATTGCTCTTCTTTTAGGTGTCCCTATTGGTATTCTCTCAGCGGTAAAGAGAAATTCTTGGCTTGATCGGATTACTATGGGATGGGCTTTTCTAGGTATATCAATGCCGGCTTTCTGGTTGGGGTTAGTATTGATTATTCTTTTTGGTGTTAATTGGGGTCTGTTGCCTACTCAGGGAAGGCTTGATCATTTTGTTGAACTAAAGACAATAACGGGGATATATACCCTTGATAGTATTCTGACGGGTAACCTAGAGGCCTTTAAAAGCAGTGTTAGGCATTTACTTTTGCCTGGGTTTACTCTAGGGGCTAATCTGATGGCTATTGTCGCTAGGGTTGTCAGATCAAGCATGATTGAGGTTTTGGAACAGGACTATGTAACTTTGGCAAGAGCCAAAGGTCTGGTTGAATGGGCTGTGGTTACTAAGCATGCTTTAAGAAATGCTTTGATTCCTGTAATTACAGTTGTTGGTCTACAGGTTGGTGTTCTGCTTGGTGGGAACATGATTGTTGAGCAGGTTTTCTCTTGGCCTGGACTAGGTAGACTTGTTGTTGATGCTATTTATGGTAGAGATTATCCTCTGGTTCAGGGAGCTGTTATGTTGTATGCTCTGACTTTTGTGGTGGCTAATCTGATTGTGGATATTCTGTATACTAATCTTAATCCGAAAATTGAGTTGTAGGGGGTGGTTGGATGACTTTATCAGAAGGAAAAGAGATCTTAAGAGATAGTTCAAGATTATGGTGGCAGAACACAAAAGATTTTTGGAGAAGATTCAGGAAGCATCCTTTAGCTGTATTAGGTCTAGTTATTCTCATTATTTATATCCTTATGGCTATTTTTGCTCCCTTTATTGCTCCTCATGATCCGAATAAGCAGAGTATATCCAATCGCTTGTTACCGCCTATGGCTTTTGAGGGAGGAACTAGTGAGTATCCACTGGGGACTGATTATCTTGGTAGGGATATACTTAGCAGGATTATCTATGGTAGCAGGGTTAGTTTGTTGGTGGGAGTTATCTCTATAGCTATATCGGTTTTTGTGGGTTTTGTTCTTGGAGCTATTGCCGGATACTACCGAGGATTCTTTGATACTGTGCTTTCAAGATTTTCTGAGTTGTTGATGGCTTTTCCCTTTTTGATATTCACTATTTTTGTGATGGCTATTTTGGGACCTGGTTTTTGGAATTTGATTGTGGCTTTGACTTTTAAGGCTTGGGTTGAGTTTTTCAGACTGGTACGAGGGGAAATCATGTCTGAGATGACCAAGGAGTATATTGAAGCTGCTAGGGCTTTAGGGAGGAGCAGCAAAGAGATTATCACGCTTGAAATAGTTCCAAATATCTTTCATTCGGTGTTGGTTCTAGCCACCTTGCGAATGGGTTATATGATTATCACTGAAGCATCTTTGAGTTTTCTGGGTATTGGTGTGCCACCAAGGATTCCTGCCTGGGGTACCATGGTTGCTGATGGTCGAGATTATATTCTTAATGCTTGGTGGATATCTACTCTACCCGGTCTGGCTATTGTCATCTTGGTTTTAAGTATCAATCTCTTTGGTGAAGGGTTACGGGATGTCCTTGATCCTAGATTGAAGAAGGATTAGAGGAGTTGAAGCTATGCTATTAGATGTAAAAGATTTAAGAGTGCAGTTTCCTAGTTCACGGGGACTGGTGAAAGCGGTCAATGGTTTAACTCTTAGTGCCAATAAGGGTGAGATCCTTGGTATTGTAGGGGAGTCGGGTTCGGGAAAGAGTATGTCACTTCTTTCCATGTTAAGGCTGGTGCCCAAACCAGGTGAGATTGTTTCTGGTGAGATTAACTTTAATGGAGATAATCTCTTAAAAAAGAGTGATCGGGAGATGAGAATGCTCCGGGGTAAGGATATTTCGATGGTTTTTCAGGATCCGATGACTACCCTTAATCCTGTTTTTCCTGTGGGAGAACAGATTCGGGAGGCTTTAAGGATCCATGGTTTGATTAAGGGTGAACGCAAGTGGTTTTTCAGTGACCGTAAAGATAGAGAAAGAGAGAGGGTATTGGAGCTTATGGCTGAGGTGGGAATACCTTCGCCTGATCTTAGATATCTTGAGTATCCACATCAGTTTAGTGGCGGGATGCAACAGCGAGCTTTAATAGCTATTGCTTTGGCAGGTGAACCTCAACTTCTTTTAGCTGATGAGCCAACAACTGCTTTGGATGTAACCATCCAGGCTCAGATACTTGAACTTCTAAATCGAATTAATGAGGAACATGGCACTACCATTATCCTTGTTACCCATGATCTAGGTGTAGCAGCGGAATTTACCCACAGAATGGTAGTTATGTATGCTGGTCTGGTTCTAGAACAGGGACCAACAAGGACTCTAGTGGAGGAACCCGCTCATCCGTATACCCAAGGACTGCTTAACTCAATTCCTCGAATTGAAGATAGAAGGAAGAAGATTGAAGCCATACCTGGAACGGTTCCGGATTTAATTAATATGCCACCTGGTTGTCCATTTCATCAGCGATGCAAGTATGCTAAGAGGGAATGTATCGGCACAGAGTTAGAGATGATTGAAGTTGACAAAGGACATCAGGTGCGTTGTATCCTGTACACTTAGGTGGAAGGTGGTGGTATCTTTGGATAGAGAGATATTAGTGGAAACAAAGGGGTTAAAGAAATATTTCTATAAAAGACAGAGCTTTTTGGCCAAGAGTGTCTTTAAGCAGGATGATATAGTTATTAGATCTGTTGATGGAGTAGATTTGCAGGTTTATAAAGGGGAGACTCTTGGTTTAGTGGGTGAGAGTGGTTGTGGGAAGACAACTTTAGGTCGCAGTATTATTCGTTTATATGACCCTAGTGATGGAGAGATATATTTTGAGGGGGAGAAGGTGTCTTCTTTAGAAGAGAAAGAATTAAAGGAGTATCGCCAGAAGGCACAGATTATCTTCCAGAACCCTTATGCGTCATTGAACCCAAGACTTACAGTGAGACAGATTCTCTCTGTGCCGTTAATTAGCAGGGGAGTTAAGGGATACAAAGAGAAAGAGTTAGAGATTCTAGATCTGTTAGTGAGAGTGGGATTGAGTGAGAGACATATTGATTCATATCCCCATCAGTTTAGTGGGGGACAGAGACAGAGGATAGGGATAGCTAGGGCTTTGGCCATGCATCCTAGTTTCATTGTTGCTGATGAACCTGTGTCTTCCCTTGATGTATCCATTCAGGCACAGATTATTGATCTCTTAGAGGGATTACAGGATGAGTTTAAGCTAACCTACCTCTTTATTGCTCATGATCTCAGTGTCATCTACTATATCAGTGATAGGATAGCTGTTATGTATTTGGGTAAGGTGGTTGAGTTAGCAGATAGTGATGAGCTCTTTAGCAACCCAAGACATCCCTATACAAAAGCATTGCTTTCTGCTATTCCGGTTGTTTCCGGTCAGAAGAAGGAAAGGATTATTCTTGAGGGTACGGTACCTTCACCGATTAATCCACCAAGGGGTTGTCGCTTTCATACTCGTTGCCCTGTTAAGATGGGAAGGATTTGTGAGACTGATGAACCAATCTGGTTAGATGCTGGTGGTGGTCATCATGTGGCCTGCCATTTATATGCTTGAGGTAATAGAGTACCGGCAGTTATTGCCGGTACTCTATTAATATTAGTTCAACTTTTCTTGGTCCATGCATACCATGGACAATCTTCCCGGCAATATCAGCTGTCCGGCTTGGCCCGGTAGTAAAGGAGATATAGGGAGGGAAGTCAGTTTGTCTAATCTCTTTTAAAGCGGCAGCCATATCAGGTACTATCGCTTGGGTGCTTGCTATAACTATATGGGTTTCCGGCATATTACTTAAGATACGACCATAACCATCTGTTTCACTTAAGACTATAGTGCCTGTAGCTGCTATGATTGAGCTGGCTCCGGTAATCCCATGGGTAGCTTTGGTTAGGGTCTCTTTAGGAAGTGGTGTATAGAGAGTCTCTCTATTAAGTTTTAGGGATATTCCTAGAGATTCCTTGTGTACTGCTACCCTGCTATCTGGTGGTATTATGGCTTCTAGGGTGTTTTCTAGTTCTTCTTCTTTGATAAGGTGAAGGTTTACCCTTTTTTCTTTTAGTTTCTCTTTTAGTTCCATTACTCTTCACCCTCTCGATATGCTTTAGCTAGGATAGTTGCTAGGTGATAGGTCGGTGTATCTTTCATACCATAGTTAAGGTGCATTAAGCAGCCAGGGTTAGTTGTAATCACTATATCGGGCTCAACTGTTTTTGCATCCTGTACCTTTTCTTCTAGGAGTGCTCGAGAGACATCTGTATGGGTAAGGGAATAGATACCACCACTGCCGCAACAGGCATTACGATCCGGCATCTCTACTAACTCAAGGTTATCAATATTTCTTAATAGCTCTCTAGGTTGTTCTTTGATGCCTTGTGCTAATGCTAGATGACAGGCATCATGGAAAGTAACTTTTTTGCTAAGGCTCTGGGGTATGTCTTTTTTGGTAAGAGAGAGGTACTCAGAAAAATCCATTACCCTGGAGCTGAACTGTTCTGCTTTCCTTTTTAGTTCTGGGTTATCGCTAAATAGTTTTGGATAGTCTTTGAGCATGGCACCACACCCGGCAGAGTTAATGATGATTGGTTCTTTCCCGGGAAATGCCTTGATATTTTTTAAGGCTAACTCCTTTGCTGTCCTTTTATCACCGGCATGGAAGTGTAGAGCTCCACAGCAGGCTTGCTCTGTGGGACAGGATATTCGGGTATCATTTTTGCTTAAGACATAGAGGCTATCTCTGTGAATGTCTGCAAAAAGGCTGTTCATAACACAACCAAGGAAGAAGTGGATCATTTCTCCACCTCTAGAGTATCCCTCTGCTTCTTCTGGAGTAACTGGTTTGGCTATATCTTGAGGGAGCATGCTGATATAGGTCTGCCAATCAGAAGGGAGCAAGTTGATGGTTTTGGATACAAAAGCGTTATCCTTATAGCTGTTAAAGAACCTTAGGAGTTTTGTTAATGAATCAAGTTTTTTTGGTCTAGCTATTGTGTCTAATAGCTGATTCTTAAGGAAGTTTTCTTCGGGTATATCCTGTTTTACCTCTGAGATCATGTGTGGGGTATCTATCTTCACAGGGCAGTATTCTAGGCATTTGGTACAGCCGATACAGAGGGATAACCCTTGTTCAATACTTGCTTCTTTTCCTTGAATGAAGAATGTTTGCAGGAGGCCTATGCCTCCGAGGAGATCTTGACCATAGGCATCACCGACTACGGTGTAGACGGGGCAGAAGTTTAAGCAGCTGCCACAGTTAACACAGGTAAAGGCTTCACCAAATCCCTCTTGTACTGCTTTGGTACGACCGTTATCTAAGAGAATTACATGTACTTCTTTGGGCCCGATTTCCTTACCTGGGGCAGAGATGACGTTTATGTAGGTGCCGATTTCCTGACCGGCACCAAAGGAGGAGGCAGCCTGAACTACTTTAATACCGTCTTCAAGTGTTGGCACAATCTTATTTATTCCAGCAATGATTATATGAACATCTGGCAGAGAGGTTACTGCTCTGATGTTACCTTCATTTTCGGTTAGGATGATGGAGCCTGTATCAGCTGCAATAGCATTGGCTCCGGAAAGACCATAGGGGGCTGTTGTCAGGTATTCTCTTAAGTCTTCTCTGGCAAAGGAGACTAAAGATTGTTCATCGGTACTTTCTAGAACCTTGTTGGTTTCCTTGGCTCTTTTCTTAAACAATTCAGCTATGTGTTCCTCTTTGATTTGTATTGCTGGAGCCAGGGTATGGCTAGAATGGGTACCATTTAGCTGATTAATGCGATCACCCAAGTCAGTTTCAATATATTCAATTCCTCTAGCATTGAGGAGGTCTGTTAGACCGAGTTCCTTACCCAGGTTGGTTTTGGCTTTAACTAGAGGCCCTTTTCTAACTATCTTGGCTATTTGTTCTAAGGCATCCTTTGCGGTTTTGGCGGTATGGACTTTAAAGCCATTGGCTAAAAGGTTGTCTGAAGCCAGGTTTGTATAGTGCTTAAGAGATTCTTCTGTGTTAAGGACTGTTAGTTTGGCTGCTCGCAGTTCTTCTCTTAAGCCATCTAACCCCTTACTCACTTCTATAACTCTATCTCTATGACCCATAACTCCTTTGCGACGGGCTTCTCTGGTATCTAAATCAGCAAGGCTAGCAGCTATTTTCTCTTGTAGGGTCTTCATTAGTTATCACCTATCCCAGGAATTTTTCTTTAACTCTGGCCCAGAAATCATAATCAGCTATTCTTAGAAGCTTTACCACATCAGGTCCTAATCTAAAAGAGATCTTATCAAATGGTTCATGATCTATTTCTTCACCATCAACAACCAGGTGTGGTATGGCTTGACTAGGTTCTAGATCTAGGGTTGATATCTGGTATGCTGGAACAACAAATGATGATGTTAGTGATCTGTATGCATTAGTGTTTAGTGGTGCTAGAGGTGTAATCTGATAGGCTCTGCTATCAGGCGGTAAAAGGGCACCCCCTGCCGAGTAGTTGTAGGCACTAGAGCCCAAGGGGGTTGAGATAATTAGACCATCCCCGGCAAACTTCTGCAGAGGGATCTTGTTTACGTTTACATGGATATGCATAGTTTTTGAGTTTGAAGCTTTAAGGACTATATCATTAAAGGCCCAGACTGATTGGTTGTTAAAGGTTGCATTAAGGACAGGGTATTCAATGAGCTGATAGGTGCCATCCTTTAGAGCGGATATGAGCCGGTCTAGGTCTTCCATCAGGAGATCTGGGAGAAACCCTAAGTGTCCTGTGTTGATACCCACATATCTCTTGCTGAATCCATATTTGTGTAGGGCTTTGAGGAAGGTACCATCACCACCGACAGAGACGATGGTTTCACCATCGTCCACAACGTGTAGTCCTGCCTTGATGAGACTCTCTTCAATTTTTTCTGCATGATGCCTATTGCTATCTATAGTTGAGATTGTGATGTTCATCTTTCATCTGGCGCAGGATATCCCCATCTTCTATAAGTGGGGGAGAAATGCGCCTTCCCTCCTTTCTTCTTACTAGCTAGTTATATTACGGGCGAACATGTTGCAATATTGCACTCAGTGAAACTTGTAAGCTATATAACTCAACACTATATGGTATTTCTTAGTATTACTTTGGGCTTAAAAGAAGTATCCTCGTTACGAACCTGCTTACCATGTCAAAAAGGATTCCTCGAGTCTTAAGATTAGAATACCATATTCGCTGCTGGTTAGGACAGTATTGAGTATCGGCAGGAACTTTTTAGATAGAGAACTAGTCTATATGAGTGAGGGGAGGTAGTCTGAGTGAAGAAGTTCATTGTGTCTTTAGTTCTTTTGGTGGCAGTTGCTTTAACAGCCGCTGGTTGTCAGGAGCAGGTAGCTAGCGGTGGTAAGATGTATTTTGAGGAGGTAGACCCCGAGATTCTTGCTTCCTTTGATCAGAATCTCTCTGCTAACTCTAATGATTTTGGTGTTAGAGTTTTTCAGGAGCTGATGGCTGATAAGAATATCTTTATTTCGCCGACTAGTATCTATCTAGCACTTGCTATGACCTATAACGGGGCTAGTGGAGATACTCAAGAGGCCATGGCTGATGTACTAGGTATTGCAGGTGTTGACCTAGAGAAATTTAACAAGAACAATCTCGCCCTTATATTTTTGCTGCAGGAAGCTGATCCCTCTGTCAGGCTAAATATAGCGAACTCGTTGTGGCTAAGAGAGGGTATCCAGTTTGATAGGGATTTCTTGGAGCGCAATGAATATTTCTATCAGGCATTGATAGCAGAGCTTGATTTTTCTTCAGGTCAAGCTGTTAAGGATATTAACCGGTGGGTTAGTGATAGTACAGAGGGTATGATTAAAGAGATTATAGCAGATCCCATCAGTCCTGAAACTATTATGTTTCTGATTAATACGGTATATTTTCAGGGGGACTGGAGTGAAGCATTTAACTCTAGAGATACAAGGATGGATGTCTTTCATAATGTGTCAGGTGAGACCGTTGAGGTACCTTTTATGTATCGGTCTGGAATGACAGAATATCTGAAGAAAGAGGGAGAGTTTGAAGCGGTTCGGTTGCCCTATGGTACAGAAGAAAGACTGGCCATGTATGTGTTTTTGCCTGATAATCTAGAAGAGTTTGTCGATATGTTCAGTATGGAAGAGTGGAGTCAGTGGCAAAAGGAATTTAGAAGTCTTAATGGTGTCCTTCTTTTACCAAGGTTTGAAATGGAATATGAACAGAGTTTGACTGCTGTCCTGAAGGCTATGGGTATGGCAGTTGCCTTTGATGATAATATGGCGGATTTCTATGACATGGTGGCCTGGGATGATAATCAAAGAGTATTTATCGGTGAAGTGAAACACAAGTCATATATTAAAGTTGATGAAAAAGGCACTGAGGCAGCAGCCGCTACTTCAGTGGAGATAGCGGTTACTAGTATGCCAGAAGGTCAATTCAACCTAAAAGTGGATAGACCATTTTTCTTCATGGTTCATGATAGTTCTACCGAGGAGATTCTCTTTCTGGGCCTAGTTAATGAGTTGGATTAGCGTTTGTTGGTAGCAGGACTTGATGGATATTATAGGGCAAAACGGTCATAATCCACCTTGCTTCAAGGATTATGACCGTTTTGCCTTCATCTGAGCTCTACATCTTCAGATATTAATCAAGAATATGGGTTATATGTTGTGGTGGAGAAGCTTCCTCTGGGTTAGGTCTTAAGTTTTTCTGTTTGTTGAGAGGATCTGAAAGAGTGTTTTGATAAGGATTAGGAAGACAAGGGTTGTAGGGAAAATTATCAATATAGCTATGTTTTTAGACTCTGTTCTTAGCATATTAATGAGAAGGAAACTTGAAACAATGTTGAAAATTAAAGGAGCAATACGAGTTGTTGTCTTAAAGACAGGGACATATGAAAGTATTATCCAGATAAGGGTAGAGAGATAGATTGTTGTTAGGAGTATGGTGGCGGTAATGACATAGCGAGTACCAGCTATTAGCAAGCGAATCTGGTGTGAGGCAGGGTATGGCTTTATCTGGGTGTTGGTTAGCTGGACAAAGAGTATGGCCGCTAGGAATATTGCCAGAGCAAACAGGAATTTCTTCAAGGATTCACCTCCAAGTATTGAACATAAATGGCGATGTATGCTGCATTTCTCAGTGATACTAAGGTTGGTTCAAATGCATTTGTGTAATATAATGGGTATGTGAGGAGAGATGAAGTATGCTTAGCTTAAAACTATTAGCCGGGATTGTCGCTGATTTTCCTTTGGAAATTGAGACTGATCGGTGTTTAAGAAAATATAAGGGTAATGATTGTACTTTGTGTGCTGATTTGTGCCCACATGAGGCTATTGATCTTAAAGAAGGTGTGGAGATTGATGAGTCTTTGTGTACTGGGTGTGGTATTTGTGCTGCTGTTTGTCCGACTGGAGTGTTTGAAAGGGATTTTCCAATGAAGCAGTTGGGTGAGGCTGCTAAAGCTAAAGTTGGAGGTACTATGGAGTTGGCTTGTCCTTTGGTTGAGTCTAGTGCCTTTGAGGTACCCTGTATTGGCTGGTTAGATTCGGGGTTGTTAATTAGGTTGTTATCTTTGGGACCTAAAGAGATAAGTCTTAATGGAGAAAAGTGTGAACAGTGTCCACAAAAGGCAGGTTATCAGCTGGCTTTAGGTGTTAAGGAACAAGCTAATAGGACTTTGGAGCTGTTGGAACTACCGGGTAGGGTATCTGTAAATACTGATAAGAAGAGCATTAAGAGTACCGGGATGTCTAGAAGAGATTTCTTTGGTTTTCTTAAGGATGGTGGCATGTATAAGGCGGCGAGGCTGGTAGAACAATTAGAGAAAGACTGGTTAAGAGCTGCAAAGAAGAACAAGCATGCTAAGGCTTTGCCTTTGAATAGACAGGCTTTGTTAGCTGCTTTACAGAAGGAAAATCGAAAACTGCAGGATAAGTGGCAAGAAGCAGAAATGCTTGGTCTTGGAGAGGTAACAATTGATGAAAAGTGCACATATTGTGAACAGTGTGCTTTTGTTTGTCCTACGGGGGCATTGAGGTTAAGTGGTGATGATACTAAAGCTCATATCGAACTTACCCCTGCGTATTGTACCTTGTGTGGGGTCTGTCAAGTCATGTGTCCTCTAGATGCAATTAGTTTGGTTCAAGGGATTAATCCCTTTGAGTTTAAAGAGGAAAGGTCAAAGGAGATTATTAGTTTTGAGAAGAAGACTTGCTTGCAGTGTCAGGAGAAGTTTGTGGGGCCTTTAGATTTGTGTCCTTCCTGTCAGAAGAAGCAGGATATGCAAGAGAACTTCTTAAAGATGCTTAAGCAGTGATTTTAGTCACTTGACAGTGTGGCTGTCTTGGATATAATGGCAGAGAAAGGGAGGATACAAAATGAGTGCAAACATTATAGAGTTAACTGACGCTACTTTTGATGCAGAGGTTTTGGATGCTGATTTACCTGTATTAGTTGATTTTTGGGCTGCCTGGTGTGTGCCTTGTAAGATGGTAGCTCCTGTTGTTGAAAGTTTGGCTGAAGAATTTGCAGGTAAGTTGAAGGTCGGCAAGCTTGATGTTGATCATCATCAAAGGGCTGCTGCTCAGTATGGTATTATGAGTATTCCCACATTGATGGTATTTAAGAATGGTGAACCTGTAAAGAAGATTGTTGGTTTTAAGCCAAAGGATGAGATGAAGAAGCTTTTGGAGCCAGTTTTGTAATGTTTAAGAAATAATCTAGAGGGGTATTCCTAAAGAGGAATATCCCTTTTGTTTTTCTGTTCCTTGACAAAGTGATAATCCTTATCTATAATCTACTTGAATACCCCTATGGGTATAGGGTATAATTTCAGGGGGTGGGAAGAGTGACCGATGAGAGAATTAAGTCCATTCTGCAGGAAAGCAAGAGGATTGCTGTGGTAGGTATTTCTAAGAATCAAGAAAGACCTAGTTATCATGTTTCTGAGTATCTTAAGGATCAAGGGTATGAGCTCTTCTTTGTTAATCCAACAGCAGATGAGATTATGGGGCAAAAGGTTTATGCATCACTTGGTGATATTCCCGTTAGTATTGATGTGGTTGATGTTTTTAGAAAGCCTGAGGATGTGCAACCTATTGCTAGAGAGGCTGTTGAGATTGGAGCTAAGGTGCTTTGGCTTCAGGAGGGTATAGTTAATGCCGAAGCTGAGAAGTTAGCTCGTGAGGCAGGTTTAGAGGTTATTATGGATCGCTGTATGTTAAAAGAACATCAAAGGTTGCTTTGATGAATTTTTCAGGGGGAGAGACCCCAAAAATAAAGGAGGAAATAGGTAATGGCTTTAATTTCTGATGAGGATCGTCAGTATCTGGTGGAGAAGTTTGGTAGTGAGTTAGAGAAGGATGTTCGTTTGGTGTTCTTTACAAATGGTAATGTTGATGAACCCGGTAAAGAGTGTATGTATTGTGAGGATACTCAGGCTATCTTAGAAGAGGTTTCTGAACTGTCTGATAAGATTAAGCTAGAGATTCATAACTACTATGAAGAAGAGGAATTAGTAGAGGAATATGGTATTGAAAGAATTCCTGCTATCGCTGTTGTCAGCGATGTGGATTATAATATTCGTTTATATGGGATTCCTTCTGGGTATGAGTTTGGCACCTTAATAGAAGATATTGTTAGTGTATCAACTGGTAATATTGAGTTGACTGAGAAGACTATTGAGGCTATTAAAGGAATTACTGAGCCTGTTACCATTAAGGTTTTTGTTACTCCAACTTGCCCATATTGCCCTAAGGCAGTACGGACAGCCCATATGATGGCTATGGCTAATGAGAATATTAAGGCTGAGATGATTGAAGCTAATGAGTATCCTGAGCTTTCTAGTCATTATGGGGTATATGGTGTGCCTAAGGTCGTTATTAATGAGGATACCTCCTTTGAGGGTGCTTTACCTGAAGCAGCATATCTAGATCATGTCCTAAAAGCGATCCGCTCATAGGGTAACTTTGAGGGAGGGGGGGGGAGACCCTTTCCTCCTCTTTTTCGTAATGTACCCCCTATGGTCTGATATGGGGGAGGAGGTAGAGAACAATGGCGGATAAAGAATATATTGAACCTGAAGACTATTCTGAGCTTATAACAAGGATGAAGAAGGTTGAGGGGCAGGCTAGAGGTATCCAAAAGATGCTAGAGGATCAGCGTTCTTGTGAGGATATCTTAATCCAGCTTGCTGCTATGAGAGCAGCTATTAACAAGGTCGGTATGAAGTTAATTGGTGGCTATATGGGGATGTGTATTGAAGATGAACTTAAGAAAGAAGGTAACACTAAAGACGCAGTAGAAAGAACCATAAATACCTTCTTGAAGTTCTATTGAAAGGAGCATGAGAATGGCTAAAGCTAATGTCAGATGGGTTAATGGGATGCAGTTTGAGAGTGAGACTGGTTCTGGTCATAAGGTCTTGATGGATGCTAGAAAGGAGGTTGGCGGAGAGGATCAGGGTCCTAGACCGATGGAGCTTTTGTTAGCAGCTCTAGGTGGTTGTACTGGGATGGATGTGGTCTCTATTCTTAGGAAGATGCGAGTTGAGGTTGATTCTTATGATATGGAGATTGAGGGCGATAATGCTAGTGAACATCCCAAATATTTTACTGATATCCGCATTACTTATCGTTTTAGTGGCAGTGATATTGGTGAGGATAAGGTGATTAAAGCGATTAATCTTTCTAGGGAAAAATACTGCAGTGTTTCATATATGTTGAAACAGGCTGCCAAGATAACATATTTCTATGATATTAACGGTGAGGTTAAAGAGGTGCCTGAAGATTAAACCGCTGGATTCCAGCGGTTTTTTTGTGGGGACATTGCTTGATTTTTCTAGGCGGGGTTGCTAACATAGGTACAGACTTGAATAGAAGGAGTATTCATATGGGTGTTTATCTTGATTATGCTGCGAGTACGCCGTTAGATCATAGGGTGTTTCTGGTGATGGAGAAGTATTACCGGGATGTTTTTGCTAATCCTTCTAGTATTCATGGATATGGAAGGGAAGCAAGGCAGGGTATTGATGTGGCTAGAAGACAGGTGGCTAGTCTGATTGGTTCTCAAAGAAGAGAGATAGTCTTTACAGGTGGTGGGACTGAAGCCAATAATCTGGCCATTAGAGGATTAGTTAAGGCTAATTCAGGAAGGCATTTGATTACCTCTGTCATTGAACATCCTTCTGTGTTGGAGGTTTTTAATGAGCTTGAGAGAGAGGGTTACAGGGTTAGCTATTTGCCTGTTAACAGAGAGGGCAAAATCTCTTTAGAGGACCTAGAGAGAGAAATCAGTGATGATACTGTACTTATCAGCATTATGATGGCTAATAATGAGGTTGGAGTTATTCAACCTGTTAGGGAGATTGTCAGGCTTGCTCATAGCCATGGGGTTCTTTTTCACACTGATGCAATACAGGCTGTGGGTCAAATGGCCATTGATGTGAAGGATCTAGGTGTTGATAGTATGACTTTATCTGCTCATAAGATTTATGGTCCTAAGGGTGTGGGGGCTCTTTATGTGAAGGCGGGAGTGCAGATTCATCCCTTGTTAGTTGGTGGTTCCCAGGAGAGAAAGAGAAGGGCAGGTACTGAGAATGTGCCCGGGATTGTTGGTTTTGGTCAGGCGGCAGAGTTAGCTAAAGAGGAACTAGATGAAAGAATAGCTCATTATACATACTTAAGAGACAGGCTTATTAAAGGTGTTTTAAGGGGTAGTGAGGGGAAACTAACTGGGAGTATGGATAGACTGCCTAATAATGCTCACTTTGTTTTTGAGGGTCTAGATGGGGAAATGCTATTGATGCTTTTAGATAATGAGGGTTTGGCAGTTTCAGGTGGTTCTGCCTGTGGGGCAGGGACAGTTCTAATTAGTCCTGTTTTGACTGCTATGGGGTATAATGAAGAGGCAGGAATTCGTGTTAGTATTGGCATGCCAACTACCAAGGAAGAAATAGATCAGGCTATAGAGATTATTTGCTCTATAGTTAACAAGGGATGAGAATATGGAAAAGATTCTTGTAGCAATGAGTGGGGGAGTAGATAGCTCTTTAACTGCAGCTTTGTTAAAGGAGCAGGGCTATCATCTAATTGGCGTTACCATGGATGTCTGGAAGGCATTGGATCCTGAAGAGGAAGCAAGACAGGGTGGTTGCTGTACTTTAGGGGCAGTGGAAGATGCCAGACAGACTGCTTTTGATCTTGGTATGCCATATTATGTTATGAATCTTCGGGATACTTTCCAAGAGACTGTTATCAGGTATTTCATTGATGAGTATACCCAGGGGAGGACACCTAACCCCTGTATTATGTGTAATAAGGTAGTTAAGTTTGATATTTTAGTAGAAAAGGCAAAGCAGTTGGGTTGTTCCCATGTGGCTACCGGGCATTATGCTAGGATTGAGTATGAGAATGGCAGGTATGTTTTAAAAAAAGCAAGAGATACACATAAGGATCAGACTTATGTTCTTTATGGTCTAACTCAAGATCAGTTGGCTCATGTGCTGTTTCCTTTAGGAGGATATTTAAAGGAAGAAGTACGGAAGATGTCTTTTGAGAGGGGTTTGATTTCAGCTGATAGACCTGACAGTCAGGAGATCTGTTTTGTGACAGATAATGACTATAAAGGGTTTTTGAAGAGAGAGGTGCCTGATGAGTTAAAGCTAGGACCCATATATGATATGCAGGGGAACCGTTTGGGTACCCATGAGGGTATAGCTTTATATACCATTGGGCAACGTAAGGGTCTTGGTATAACTTCTGATACTCCTTTGTATGTGGCTGAATTAAGGAGTACTGATAATGCAGTTATTGTTGGTAAAAAGGAAGAGATTTTCTCTAAGGGTTTGATTGCTGAGAAGGTTAACTGGATAGCTATAGAGGATTTGACTAAGCCTACCGAGGTTACTGTTAAGGTTAGGTATAAGTCTCTAGAGGTATTGGCTATGATTGAACCTCATGCTGAGGGAGTATTGGTTACTTTTAAAGAAGAACAAAGGGCGGTAACCCCGGGACAGGCTGTAGTTTTTTATGATGGAGATAGTGTTGTTGGTGGGGGAACGATTACCAAAGTTGTTAAATAGGATAAGATTGTGACACCTTCCGCTTGGAGGGTGTTTTTTTTATCTCTATTTTGTCAATACTAAGGTTCAGGGTGGAGTTTTTCATGTTAAGGTCAGATCTTTTAAAGTTGCCTGTTTTTTCTTTAAGAAGTAGAGAGCAGATTGGAGTTATCAAAGACATTGTTATTGATGATATAGATGGACGTCTGTTAGGGTTATTGATTCTTGGGAAGCGTCTTCTAGTACCCTGGGAGAACATTGAAAGGATTGGTAGCATCGGAGTCTTTGTTACTGGGGATGATGATATTTGTTTTCTAGATAAGGATCTTTTAGAGAGTCTTGGCAGAGGGGAAGACTATATTAATAGGCGAGTGATGAATAGGGTTGGAGAGGAAATAGGTTTGATTAGAGATTTGTTGATAAGGGAAGGCTATGTAAATCAGGTCTTAATTTCTCAAGGTGTTCTGGCAGATATTCTTGAGGGAACAACTAGGGAGCAGTACTCTAACTGCTATAGCTTAACAGCTGATACTTTTATGCTCTGGCATTAACGGGGAGGAAGAACAGTGGAGAATTGTCCTGCTTGTGGTAGTCGCATGATAGGTAAAATAGGTGTTCAACAGTATTATTGTTGGGAATGCTACAGTGAAGTAGTTGTAAATAGTACAGGTGTTGAAGCCTATTGGATTGATGATGAAGGCAATTTGATACCAACTGATTCAGGAGGTGAACAAGATGTTCAGTCGTAGTTTTTGGCAAGGGATTGCTTTAGGTGCACTAGCAAGTATAGGTTTGTATTATTATCTTAACCCAACTGTTGTGCGAAGGAAAGTAACTGTTCCGGTTAAGGATAATCATTCTGGGATCTGGGAGCGCTCTGCGGAAAGGGCTGGAGAGATGCTAGAGAGGGTAACTAGACGTTGAAAGGGTGAATTCCGGTTACTAGTAAGGGAACATATTCGAAGGGGTTACTCGGGACTGCGGCTTTTATTGTTGCTGCAGTCTTCTTTTTCCTGCTTCTTTGGGTTGTTAAGCCATTAGTGATTCCCTTTGTCCTTGCTGTCACTTTGACATATGTGCTTTTGCCGGTGGTGGAATGGGGTACTCGGCAGGGTTTAACTAGAACTCAGGCTATTTTGATTCTCTATTTGCTTATGTCTCTTGTTTTTACGGGTTTTCTTGCTTATCTTATCCCTAGCTTTGCTAGAGAGTTATATGCTTTTTCAGCGAGTATTCCAAAGTATACAAGGACTATTCAAGAGCTCATCAATGTCTATCAGGCTGATTATAGCAAGGCACCTTTGCCGGATACGGTAAGGAAAGCTATTGATGATATGCTATTAGAAGGTGAAGTGCGATTACAAAATTTAATTCAAAGGACTATTGAGGAGTCTTTGGCTGCTTTTTCGGTTCTAATAAGTCTAGTTCTTGCTCCTATTCTCGGGTTCTATTTCTTAAGGGATCTTCCTCGGTTTAGGACTACTTTTGTAAATCTATTACCTTCTAAGCATAAGAAGCCGGTACTTAACATGTTGTCTGACATGGATTATGTGTTGACTGCTTTTATTAGAGGTCAGTTGCTAATTGCTTTTCTTGTGGGCACTATGGTTGCTGTGGCTATGAGTCTTTTAGGTGTTAGGTATAGTCTTTTGATTGGGTTTATTGCGGGAATCTTTAACATTATTCCCTATGTGGGTCCGATTGTTGGTGCGATTCCCGGGGTGTTGTTAGCGGCTTTAGAGTCTCCGGCTTTGGTTATCAAGGTCATTGTTGCTTTTGTGGTGATTCAACAGATTGACGCTGTGATTCTTTCTCCAAAAATCATGGGTGATCGTTTGGGTTTGCATCCTCTTTTGATTCTCTCTGCGGTTCTTACAGGGGGGTATCATTATGGGATTTTTGGAGCTTTGTTTGCGGTACCTCTGGTAGCTTTCCTAAGGGTGCTTTTTTCTCATATTTATCAATATCTCTTGAAGTTAAAATCAATATAGGTTATCTTTAATTATATCGGGATACATAGGGGGAGTATAGTATGCATAGTAGGTATCGGAGGGACTCAGAGGATCTCTTAAAAAGATTACGAAAAGTTGAAGGGCAGATTAGGGGTATTCAGAAGATGGTTGAACAGGATAGATATTGTGTGGACATCTTAAATCAGATAAGTGCTGCTAAGGCTGCTTTAGACAGGGTTGGTCTAATTATTCTTGAGGATCATACCCGGGGTTGTGTAGCTGAAGCAATGAAGACAGAAGATGAAGCAAGAAAGATTGATGAGTTGATGTTGGTGATTAAGAAGTTTGTGGATTAATACCCCCGTATAGTATATGAGGTGATTTTATGAGAGCTGATTTCTCTATCTTAGGTATGACTTGTGCTGCTTGTGCTAGTAGGGTTGAGAAGAATTTAAATGGTTTATCAGGGGTAAGTGCTGGAGTTAATCTGGCTACAGAAAAGGCAAGCATTACTTATGATCCCAACTTAGTTTCTTTAGTGGAGATTGTTCAGGTTGTGGAGAAAGCGGGATATTCTGTACCTGTAGGTGAGGTTTCTTTAGAGATTCAGGGTATGACCTGTGCTGCTTGTGTAAACAGGATTGAAAAGAAACTTAAGGACTTATCTGGGGTGTTAGATGTTTCTGTTAATCTTGCTACCGAGAAGGCCTTTGTCAGGTATGTCATAGGTAGTGTGGCTATCGAGGATATGGTTGCTGAAGTAGAGGGTATAGGGTATAAGGCTTATGCCAAGGAAGATTCTGAGGGCGAATCTCGGGAAAGGGAGATTCGGCTTCAGGGTAGGAGGTTTTTAGTTTCTGCCATTCTTTCTACGCCTTTGTTGTTGGTGATGATTGGGGATGTTTTTGGGATTAGCAATAGTTTGACTCATTTTGTGATGAATCCCTGGGTTCAGTTTGCTTTAGCTACTCCTGTTCAGTTTTGGGCGGGTGGTCAGTTCTATAGGGATGCCTATTTGAATCTTTTGGATCGGAATACCAATATGTCCACATTGGTTGTTTTAGGTACTTCGGCTGCGTATTTCTATAGTGTTGCTGTAATGCTTTTTGGTGATGTCCTAGATGTTGAGTATCTGTATTTTGAAACTAGTGCCATATTGATAACCTTAATTATTCTTGGTAAGTATCTTGAGGCTTTGGCAAAGGGAAGGACTTCTGAAGCTATTAAGAAGCTTATGGGTCTTAAAGCTAAGACGGCTACAGTCTTAAGGGATGGTCAGGAGTATGATATTCCGGTTGAGGCAGTTAGGGTGGGAGATCTTGTTTTAGTTAAACCCGGAGAGAAGATGCCTGTTGATGGTGTGGTTAAAGAGGGCTATTCAACCGTGGATGAATCCATGCTTACTGGTGAGAGTATGCCGGTTGAAAAGCATGTGGGTGATGAGGTGATTGGAGCCACGATTAATCTTCACGGCACTATTACTTTTGAAGCTAAAAAGGTGGGTAAGGAGACGGCGTTAGCTCAGATTATCAAGGTTGTGGAGGATGCTCAGGGGTCAAAGGCACCAATTCAGAGGATGGCTGATCTTGTGAGTTCATACTTTGTTCCAGCTGTTCTTGTGATTGCTTTAGTCACTTTCCTAGGCTGGTATTATTGGACTAGTAGTTTGACTATCGCTCTTTTAACCATGGTTACTGTCCTTGTTATTGCCTGTCCTTGTGCCCTAGGGCTTGCTACCCCTACAGCCATTATGGTTGGTACTGGTTTGGGAGCTGAGAATGGTATTCTCTTTAAGGGTGGGGAGTATTTGGAGAGAGCTAGTCAGGTGGATACTGTAGTTTTAGATAAGACAGGTACAATCACTACAGGAAGACCTGAGGTAACAGATATTATTCCCATTGGCAAGTTATCTCTAGATGAACTCTTAAGAACTGTAGCTAGTGTGGAGAAGAATTCAGAACATCCGCTTGCCAGGGCTTTTTTAGATAAGGCAAGTCAAAAGGGACTAGAGCTTGATAGTGTAAGAGATTTTCAGGCTATCCCTGGCAAGGGTGTTAGGGCTGTAATTGGAAATCACGAGGTTTATGTTGGTAGACCAGAGTCTAGGGATGACTTGATTATTAGTATGGAAACAGAGGGGAAGACTGTGGTTGTCTGCAGTATTGATGGAAATATTGAGGGAGTTTTAGCGGTAGCTGATACTGTTAAGGATACTTCTTTTAGAGCTATCAAGGAGCTAGAGAGTTTGGGTTTAGAGGTAGTGATGCTAAGTGGGGATAATTATGGCACAGCTAATAGTATTGCTAAACAGGTTGGGATTAAAAGGGTATTAGCTGAAGTACTGCCTGAAGAAAAAGCAAGGGAAATAGGGAAGCTTAAGGATGAAGGCAGAATTGTTGCTATGGTTGGTGATGGGATTAATGATGCTCCTGCTTTAGTTGTTGCTGATTTGGGTATAGCTATCGGTACTGGTACTGATATAGCCATTGAAGCTGGTGATGTAACTTTAATGAGTGGGGATTTGGGGGGTGTACCTGCTAGTATTAAGTTAAGCAGGGCCACCATGAAAAAGATTAAGCAGAATCTTTTTTGGGCTTTTATCTACAATTCTTTAGGTATTCCTTTGGCTGCTTTTGGTCTTTTGACTCCAATTATTGCTGGTGGGGCAATGGCCTTAAGTTCTGTTTCGGTTGTGAGCAATGCTTCGTTACTTAAGCGTTTTAATCCATACAAGTAGGAGGGATGTATGTGAGAGAGGTATTCAAGGTATTAGATATTTCCTGTCAGCACTGTGTTATGGCTATTAATGAGAGTTTGCATAGCTTAACTGGAGTTAGGGATGTGGTAGTTGATGTTAAGTCTAAAGAGGTAGCTGTTGAGTATGATGAGGAACATTTAAGTACAGAGGATGTTATAAGGGGTATTGAGGAAGCAGGGTACAGGGTATCTTTTGGTTAGACACTGGCCTTTTCATCTGCTAAACTGAGAACAGATGTATTCTGTTAGGGGGAAAGGCTTGTGATTCAGGGGATATTAGCTTTGGCTGGTGGTTTCCTTGTTGGTACCATACCAGTGGGATACTGGTTAGGTAAGTGGACAGGGGTTAAGACCCGGAGAAGTCATGGTTATAATGTGGGGTTTGGTGCATCTATTAAAGAGGTTGGTGTATTGCGTACAATCCTTTTTCTTGCTGTTGATTTTTTAAAGGGAGCTTTTATACCGGTTGTTGTGGGACTATTTTGGCCGGAAGCAGCGGTTTTTGGTGTAATGGGTGTTGTAGCTGGTCATCTATATTCTCCTTTCTTGAGATGGTTGAGTCCGGAGAAGGAACCCTCTAGGGGCCGTGGTGTAACAGTTTTGTTTGGTGCTGTTTTTGGTTTGGGTCTTGGAGGAGGCTCCTTTATACCTGTTGTTGCGGGTATGCTGACTTGGGCAATTGTGGTTAGTCTACCGAGGTTATGGTCTGATCAATGGGGTTATCCCTCTTTAGCCAATGTGACTGGAGCTTTAGTAGTTCCTGTTGTTTATGTTTTCTTGGGTAAGTATGATGTGGCTCTTGTTTTAGGTTTAGTTTTTCTGTTGATTCTCTGGAGGCATAAGGAGAATCTGGGGAGAGTTTTAGATGGTATTGAGGTGAGGTTGGGGCAGGAGAGACCTTTACCTAGTGGTGAAGGTGAGATTGCTTGTGCTTTTCTGGTTCACCCGATGACTGTGGATGATTTCTGGCAACCACCAAGGTTTGGCTGGTTGGAGAGTATGTATAGAGCGGGGCTCTTAAATGAGCGTATGGTACGCTATCTTGGCAGGTTTATGAGACCCATGAAGCTAGATGAGTATGTGGGGATTGAGAGCAAAGATGGAAAACGGTTAAGGGTATATATTCTTGGTGCTCCTCTTTTTGCGGAACAAATTGTGTCTGAACCAGATTTAGCGTTAAAAAGAGCTAAACAGGCAGCAAGGTTGGCAAGGGATTTGGGAGCAAGAGATATTGGTTTGGGAGCATTCTGGTCAGTTGTTGGTAACAAGGGTATGGATGTTCAGGAGGGTATTGATATACCGGTCACCAATGGTGGGGGTTATACTGCAGGGACTGTTAAGATTGGTATTGAAAGAGCTTTAGCTGCTCTTGAGGGCAAGGACAAATCAGAGATAACTGCCGCTATTGTTGGTGCTAATGGTGTTGTTGGTCTAGGAATTGCTCGCAGCATTGGTGATCGAGTTGGGAAGCTAATCATGATTGGCAGGAATGCGGAGAGATTAGAGAGATCTCGAAAGGTTGTTGCCAAACGGTTTTCTGATACAGAGGTTGTTGCTGATACTAAGTATGATCTTTTGCCGGAGGCAGATATCATCTTTACCGCTACTTCTTCACCGGAAGCTGTTATCTTTCCTGAGCATGTGAAGCCTGGTGCCATTGTATTTGATATAGGTAGGCCACCGGATGTGAGTCCTGAGGTTGCTGATGTGCCTGATGTTAAAGTTATTCCCGGGGGAGTTGTTAGACCTCCAGGAGGGTTTAAGGGGAATCTTGATGTTCATTTTGGTGAGAATCAGGTGCCAGCTTGTCTGGCTGAAACTATGGTTCTAGCTCTTACCGGAGCTTATGAGCATAAGAGTCTGGGTGATAGGACTAGGACTGAGAGCATAAATTTCCTAGTATCAGAAGCAGAGAAACTGGGTTTTGAGGTTGTTGATGGTACTGAGTTATAGAAATAGGCCCCTGGGATTCCAGGGGCTTTCTTTAGTTCTTCTGTCCCGCTTTGCGATAGATGAGGTAGCTTCTGGTTAGATAGATTAAGGGTAGGCTCCAGAAGTGTACCAGTCTGCTGAAGGGCCATAGACCCATAAGCAGCAGAACAGTTAGGGCATGAAGCTGAAAACTGAAAGGTACATTGACCATCAGGTTGGCATCGGGTTTTAGTGTTAGGAGGCCCCTAACCCAAGGGTTGATTGTTTCTCTGTAGTCATAGGCTTCAAGGAAGCCCGAGTGGATTACTGTTATATACATACCTTCAAGTACAACTGCTAAAAGGAGCAGCAGGACAAAGAGATCAAAGTTTGAGGTATGCAGGATTAATCTTGGTGTTGTCATTCTTCTGTAGACAAGGATTAGCAGACCAACTAGTGTTGGAATACCCACTAAGGTACCCATGGTTACGGCAAAGATATGGTAGAGATGGGGGTCTATACCTAGGGCATCAAAGACTTCTTTGGGGATAAAAAGGCCGGTTACATGACCAAAGAAGGTAAAGATGATGCCGTAGTGGAAGAGCAAGCTACCCCATTTTAGGATCCTTTTTTCAAGGATTTCACTAGATTTTGCTGACCAGGTATACTGGTCGGTATGATATCTGTACAGATGTCCGACAACAAAGGTAGTTAGCATTAGATAGGGAAAGACAACCCAGAGAAACTGGCTCACTGTATATCACCTACCGCTTTTGGAGTTTCAATCTGCCTTAGTATTGTTTCAATAAGGAAATTGTATGGGTTTTTGCAAAGGTTCTTTTTAAGAGTTAGGAGGGCTAGCAGATATTGCTCTAATAGGGTTTCTCCGGCTGGATTGATGCTAGCAAATTCCAGCATGACTGGCAGGTAGTCTGGCAGTTCCTTATTAAGATCTAGACCGGCATTGGTATACTGTTCTTTGATCTTTACTAAAGCCTCTCCCCGTTCTTTCTGTTCTTGATAGCGGTAGTATGTGAGATACAGGGTTGTATCTTTGCTAAAGTCGAAGGTGTTAACATATAGCTGACATAGTTCTTCTATGGGGGTGTTTTTGGCATAGGTTAAGAAGCTTAAGATTCTTGAATCACTGGTTTGTATGTCTTGATTAATCCAGTTATCTGGATAGTCTAGCAACTGAGCAGTTACTTGATATGTGGTTTTAGCGTCCATGTTGCACCTCCGTTTTTCTAATAAGGTTCTGCTCTTCATAGGTTTCTAGGCCACAGGTGAGGCAGGCTTCTTGGAATTCCAACCCTACTGTACCTTGGGCTGCATGTAAGTCTACACTGTGTTCTCTGTGGTTTGTGGGAATGACATAGCGATCAGAGTATTTGGCTATGGCCAGAAGATTGTAGAGATCTTTAGCTTCTTCTGGTTTAAGACCAAGGGATTCTAGGAGATCTTCACCCTGGTCATAGTATTGTTTCTGCATGTAGCTACGCAGGGCAATCATCTTCTTAAGGGCCTGTTTGACTGGTTCTGTTTTGCCTCCTGTGAGGAGGTTTGCTAAGTATTTTAGAGGAATGCGCATTTCTTCTACCGTATCTAAAAGGTTTTCCTGAGATACGGCATTGATCATCGGGCTAAGTGGTGGTATGTACCATACCATTGGTAGTGTTCTGTATTCAGGATGGAGTGGAAAGGCTAATTGGTAGTCTACTGCTAGCTTGTATACTGGTGATCTTTGTGCTGCTTCTAGCCAATCCTGGGTAATACCATCATGTCGTGCCTGTTCAATGACTTTGGGATCATGGGGATTTAGGAACAGACTTAGGTGATCCTGATAGGGGTCCTCAGTTGAAGCAGTTTTTGCAACCTGATTGGCATCATATAGGATAATGCCAATGTAGCGGATTCGGCCCACACAGGTTTCTGAACAGATGGTGGGTAGACCCACCTCTATTCTTGGATAGCAGAAGGTACACTTTTCTGCTTTATGGGTTTTCCAGTTAAAGTATACTTTTTTGTAGGGGCAGCCGGTCATGCAAAAGCGCCAGCTTCTACACATGTCTTGATCGACTAGGACGATGCCGTCTTCTTCTCTTTTGTAGATGGCTCCTGAAGGGCAGGATGCCAGACAGGAGGGGTTTAGGCAGTGTTCACAGATTCTTGGAAGATAGAACATGAAGACCTGTTCATAGGCCAGTTTGATTGCTTCTTCAAGGTTGGGATCTCTTTTTCCGGTGATGTGAACACCAGCTAGATCATCCTCCCAGTTAGGACCCCATTTCAGTTCGATTCTTTCGCCGGTTAGTTGGGAATGGGGTGTGGCTACAGGTTGATATTTACCTAGTTTCCTGTTGATTAGGTTCTCATAGTTGTATGTCCAGGGCTCATAGAATTCATCTATGGGTGTTAGGTCTGGGTTGTAGAAGATCTGTAGCAGTTTTGTTAGTCTACCTCCTGCTTTAAGCTCTAGTTTGTTGTTTTTAAGAATCCAGCCGCCTTTATGGGTCTCTTGGTTTTCCCATTCCTTTGGATAGCCTATACCTGGTTTGGTTTCAACGTTGTTCCACCACATGTATTCTGCACCTGGTCTGTTGGTCCAGGTGTTTTTGCAGGTTACGCTACAGGTGTGGCAGCCGATACACTTGTCCATGCTCATTACCATTGCCATTTGGGCTCTAATTTTCATGCCAGTTCACCTCTGTTGCTTTTCTAACTAATACTGTTAGGTCTCTTTGGTTACCGGTGGGTCCATAGTAGTTGAAGCCATAGCTTAGTTGAGCATAGCCACCAATCATATGGGTAGGTTTAAGGTATACCTTGGTCGGGCTATTATGGCTTCCACCTCTTTTGCCAGTTAGGTTAGAGATTGGTATGTTGATGTTTCTGTCTTGGGAGTGGTACATAAAGACAATCCCTCTTGGAAGTCTATGGCTAACTACGGCTCTGGCAATGACCGCACCATACCGGTTAAAGACTTCAATCCAGTCATTATCGGCTATATCTATTTCTTTTGCATCCTGGTCATTAAGCCAGACATGGGGACCTCCACGAAACAGGGTAAGCATGGGTAGAGTGTCGCCATAAGTGCTGTGATATGACCATTTGAAGTGTGGTGTTAGGTATCTTAGGGTTAGCTCTTTGCCGGTACTCTTGGGAATTGTGTCATTTTCATTGAATGGTTGGTTTGGTAGTGTTGGTTTAAATAGTGCTAGTGGTTCACCGAATTCAAAGAGCATTTCATGGTCTAAATAGAAGTGTTGTCTGCCTGTTAGGGTACGCCAGGGTATTAGGCCCTCCACATTGGTGGTAAAGGGGGAATACCGACGATTACCTGTTTCTGAACCACTATACATTGGTGAGGATATTACCTTTCTTGGTTGAGTGGTTATATCATGCAGGCTCAGGTGTTCCTCTTCTCTACCCATAGCAAGTTTTCTAAGATCCTGGCCTGTTTTTTCTTCAAGGGCCTTCCAGGCTTTAATGGCTAGGGAACCATTGGTTGTACTTGATAGGGTAAGGATGGTTTCAGCCACATCTCTATCGGTAAATATACTTACGTGTTCAGGCATTTCTTTGCTGTTGCCAAGGAGGTCTCTTAGTTTTTCATATTCTGCTTCTGCAGCAAAGGCCAGGCCCTTGGCCCCTATTTGCTGTTTAATTGTTGGACCAAGGGTAATCATTTTGGCATAGGTTTTTGGATATTCCCGGTTAACTATTTGAATTTGCGGCAGGTTTTGGCCGGGGACTGGCTTAGTTTTTTCTTTTTTCCAGTCTGATATTTTCCCGTATGGTTGAGAAATCTCTCCTGGTGAATCATGCAAGAGTGGTATGGTTACAATGTCTTTTTTGGTTCCCGGAAGACTGGTTTCTGCCAGTTTGGAAAATGTCTTAGCTAGTTCTTTGAATGCATCCCAGTCTGACCTTGCTTCCCAGGGAGGAGCAATTGCTGGGTTAAAGGGATGGATAAAGGGATGCATATCTGTACTGCTGATATCATATTTCTCATACCAGGTTGCAGCTGGAAGAATGATGTCGGAGTACAGGGCTGTACCTGTCATTCGAAAATCAAGGTTGATTAAAAGGTCTAGTTTCCCTTGGGGAATTTCTTCTCTCCAGTTGATTTCTTCTGTTTTGACGTTTCCTTCTTCTTCTGCGAGTACTCCATGGTCTGTCCCTAGTAGGTGTTTTAGGATATATTCATGGCCTTTACCTGAGCTAGGAACAAGGTTGGCACGCCAGATAAACATGACTCTAGGAAAGTTTTGTGGGTCATCTGGGTCTGCCATGGCAAAGTCTAGTTGTTGGTTTTGTAATTGAGATACCAAATGTTCAACTACTTCTTGGTCTGTTTTAGCCCCTTGTTTCTGTGCTTCTTCATATAGTTCTAGTGTGTTCTTGTTGAATTGGGGATAGGCTGGGAGCCAACCTAATCTGGCAGCTAGAACATTGTAGTCGGCATAGTGTTGGTATCTTGGTTTTTCATAGAGGGGGGAGACTAGTTCGGATACTGGTAAGTGTTCATAGCGCCATTGATCACTAGCAAAGTATAGGTAGCTTGTGCCATTTTGAAGTCTTGGTGGTCCACCCCAGTCTCGGGCCATGGCGACTGTCTGCCAGCCTTCTAGTGGCCTTACTTTTTCCTGACCCACATAGTGAGCCCAGCCACCACCATTGACTCCCTGGGAGCCTGTCAAAAGGACTAGATTAAGTATGGCTCGATAGATCAAGTCGCCATGATACCAGTGGTTGATACCAGCTCCCATGATGATCATTGATTTTCCTTTGGTCCTTTTAGCGTTTTCGGCAAATTCTCTAGCTACTTTGATGACTAAGTCTTTTTTGACTCCTGTGATTGCCTCTTGCCAGGCAGGGGTGTATGGTTTTGGATCATCATAGTTAGCCGGATAGTCTCCCCCAAGACTTCTAGATAGGCCTAGGTTGGCTAAGAGGAGATCATAGACAGTTGTTACATAATATTTATTTATTTTCTTTACAGGTATCTGACGCTGAATTACAGATCTCTCATCAATGCCGAAATATGGCAGAGATAGATCAACTAGTTCATCATGATGATCTAGGATTGAGAGCAAAGGTTCAATCTTGTTGTTGTTTTCATCTTCTAGGTGAAGGTTCCAGTTCTTTTTGCCATCATAGCGATGACCGATGCTCCCTTTAGGTATAGCAGGGGTTAGATCTTGATTTAGCAATACTGGTTTCCATTCGCCTTTATCTAAGGGCAGGTTCAAATCGCTTGCTAGAAGAAAGCGATCGGCTACATATGCTTGCCCTTGAGGTTTAAGAGTAACTAGGAAGGGTAGATCAGTATACTTTTTTACATAGTCTAGGAAGTATGGGGTCTCATTGTCTAGATAGAATTCCTTTAGGATTACATGGGTCATGGCCATGGCTAGGGCTGCATCCATTCCCACATTAACGGGTAGCCAGGTATCGGCAAACTTGACGTATTCGGCATAGTCTGGGCTAACTGCTGCTACTTTAGTCCCCCGATATCTGGCTTCGACCAGGAAATGGGCATCAGGGGTTCTGGTTTGCGGCACATTGCTACCCCAGACTAATAGGTAGCCGCTGTTAAACCAGTCGGCACTCTCGGGTACATCGGTCTGGTCACCCCAGATCTGTGGTGAGGCAGGTGGCAAATCAGCATACCAGTCATAGAAACTGAGCATAGGCGCGCCAATTAGGGTGAGAAAGCGTGAACCTGCTGCATGACTGACCATAGACATGGCAGGAATGGGGGAAAAACCCACTATTCTATCAGGTCCATATTTTTGAATGGTATAGATCAAAGAGGCTGCTATAAGTGTATTTATGTCATCCCAGGAAGCCCTTATAAAGCCACCCTTGCCTCTGAATGGTTTATATTCCTGTGTTTTTTTAGGGTCTTCCACAATGCTTTTGTATGCCTGTACTGGGTCTTTTTCCTGTCTTAGAGCTTCTTTCCAGAGACTGAGCAGTGGGGCTCTGATATATGGATATTTAACTCTTAAAGGACTATAGATATACCAGGAGAAGCTTGCACCTCTAGGACAACCCCTTGGTTCGTATTCGGGCATATCAGGACCTGTTGAGGGATAATCTACCTGTTGTGTTTCCCAGGTAATAAGGCCGTCTTTGACATATACCTTCCAACTACATGAACCTGTACAATTTACCCCATGGGTAGATCTCACAACCTTGTCATGTTGCCAGCGACGACGGTATGTTTTTTCCATCTCTCTATCAAAGGGTGATAGTTCGCTATGACCTTCTGAGTATTTCTCTCTTTTGGAAAAGTATTTGAGGTTCCTTATCAAAGGGGATGTCTTTTTCATTTTAATTGCTCCTTTCACAGGATATGTATTCCCTATTCTAAGCAGATTTATCAAAAGGAGTTTGCTTTGGCTATTTGTGTGGTAGTATTAAGCTAGCAATATTTGTGAGGGGGCTAATCTTTGTTAGGGACCTTCCATGAGCTGTTAGAGGCTAATAAGGTGGTCATTCTGTTTGTTTATGGGATGATCTTTTTCCTCATGGGATTTGGCATTCTATTAAAGAGCAGACAGCATAGTCGTTTTAAGTTGGCGCATAGCTTACATTGGTTGGCTTTGTTTGGTATAGTTCATGCTTTTGCTGATTGGGGGCATCTCTTTATCCCTTTGCAGCAGGCTTATGCTAGTGAGCAGACCTACATTATTCTAAGAACTATTCGGATAGTTATTAATGCCCTCTCCTTCATGTTCATGTTCTATTTTGGTCTTTCACTATTGATTGATACTAAGGGGTTAGACAGAAGATTAAAAGTATTCCCTTTAGCTATTTTTCTAATCTGGTTAGTACAGATGATTGCTTACATTGTTTTCTTGGATATGGTTGGTGATGAACTCTGGTGGGTAAGGATGGGGGATATCTGGGCTAGATACTTGTTGGCCTTACCGGGTACTCTTTTAGCTGGGTACGCTATTGGTTTACAAAGACAGGAATTTATTGAAGCAGGGTATGCAGAGTTTGCTAGGTATCTCAACATGGCGAGAATATCTTTGTTGATATATACTTTGGCCGCAGGGCTAATAGTGCCGGCTAGTTCCTTTGGTCTTGCTAGAATTGTTAATGATCAGGTTTTTAGCACTGTTTTTGGCATCCCTATTGAAACGATTCGTGCTGCTAGTGGGTTCTTTTTGAGTGTCAGTATCTTGAAGGTTATTCAGGTATTTGATATGGAATATATTACAAGGATTCAGGAGAGTGAAAAAACAAGAGCTATCTATGATGAAAGAAACAGAATTGCCCAGGATCTTCATGATGGAATTATCCAATCTATTTATGCTAGCAACTTGGAGTTGGAGGTAGTCAAGCATTTGGTTAAAGAGGATCCTGATGAAGCCAGGAACAGATTAGACATATCCCTTAAGAAGCGTAATCAGATCATCTCTGAGATTAGAGAATATATTGGTGAGTTGAAGAGGATACCAAAGACTCAGTCATTTAAGGAGAGGATTGAGGCTCTGTTAGATGAACTGAGTGTGAGGGAAAGACTAGCTGTGAAGGTCGAGTGTCCGGATGTAGATATTTCTGTACCCTATGCTACCTCATACCATCTAGCCCTTGTTCTTAAAGAAGCAATTAGCAATGTCTTAAAACATGCACAAGCCAAGAACCTGGTAGTTAGGATGAAAGAGAAGGGAAGTATCCTACATATTGAGATTAGTGATGATGGCAAAGGGTTTCTTTTGGAAGAGGTAGAAGAGGAACTTGCCGGAAACAGGCAGGGGCTCAAGAACATGAGAGAGAGAATAGGTAGTATTGAGGGGAACATGGAGATAAAATCAGTTAAGGGTAGAGGGACAAGTATTTTGGTTACGGTTCCTGTGGGAGGATAGCTATGGCAAGAATCTTGATTGTTGATGATCATGAGGTAGTGAGAAGGGGTCTAAAAAGTCTGCTAGAGATCCATGGTGATTTTTCTGTAGTTGGTGAGGCTAGTACCCAAGAAGAAGCTGTTGCTAAAGCTTTGGAACTAAGGCCAGATGTGGTAATTATGGATGTTAAGTTGTCAGCAGAGGGAAGTCAGGAAGGCGGCATTGCCGCCTGTGCAAAAATTAAGGAACAGTTGCCTGATATTAAAGTAGTTATGCTGAGTTCTTTTGCTGATGAATCATCGATATATGAAAGTATCATAGCCAATGCCAGTGGTTATCTTTTAAAAGGGCTTGAAGGAGAGGAACTAATTCATTCAATTAAGATGGTTCTTGAGGGCAAGTCGCTTTTGGACCCAGTAGTGACAGAGAAAGTCTTTCGAAAGATGCGAAGCATATCGGAAAAAGAGAGAATTTTTGGTGAGTTAACCAATCAGGAAAAGGAAGTATTGAGGTTAATTGCTGAAGGCAAGGCTAATAAGGAGATTGCTGAGATTCTTGGGATTGGTGAGAAGACAGTTAGGAATTATGTGAGTCAGATCTTGAATAAGCTTGGTGTGAGTAACCGGGTTGAAGCTGCATCTTTAGTTATGAAATATAAGTTTTTTGAATAGATGTCCTAGACTGAATCATGACATTTGTGCTCTTCTAGGAAGCATATTTCTTAGTTTTAGGGTGAGTGATGGCACTACCGGGATTTTTCTTAAGGGATGATAATTTAATCAGAACGTTTCTTAAGGAGGTAGTGCTGATGTTTAAGGGTAATGCAGGTCCCTGGGTTGCTTTTGTGCGTATTTTTCTGGGTGTATTCTGGTTATATGAAGTCACTATAGGTCATAACTGGAAGATTGGTAGTTTTACTTCTGGACCTCATCCAGGGTGGTTTGGTCCTGAGGCTGGTAGTTATCTTATTGAACAGGGTAATGCAGGTATTGCAGCTGGTACCTGGTCTTGGTTTGCTTGGGTACTAGAGACCTTGATGTATCCTAACGCAGCTTTATGGGGCTATGTTGCTGTAGCTGTACAGATAATGCTGGCTTTGGCATTTATTTTTGGTCTTTTTGTTAGACCAATGGCTGTAATTGGTTTGAGTATGGATTTCTTTATTTTTATGCTTGGTAATTCAAGGATTCCTCCGTTCTTCTCTATTGGTCATCTTTTTGTTTTGGCTACTAATGCCGGTATGTACTATGGTTTGGATGCCTATTTAGTCAATAGGTATGACAAGGAGTGGTTAAAGAAACTGATTAATCTGAATTTCTTCCCAGATAAGGCTCGTTATGTGGCAGGATCTGCTGCTGCAGTTCTGGCCGTATATTATCTCCAGAAAACTACTGTAATTGATACCGAAAAGATTAAAATGGTTAGTTTAGACTTAGGTATATTGTTTGGTTTTGTTGCTGCTTGGTTTTTCTTAGCCAACGATAAAATGAACAAGATTGATCTAACTACTTCTTTATTAAGAATCTGGTTAGGCTATCGGTTCTTGCATGAGATTTTTGTTCGCAATGTACCGGCACTCAATGGTATTCCTGGTTGGGGTACAAAAGAGCAACTAACTGCTGTCTTTACTCAGATTAGTGAATTGCATTGGCCGGCTATTGGTTTCTTGATGGATAGTGTGTTTATTCCTACAGCTGGTTTCTGGGCGATTTTCTTTGCAGTAATTCATACAGCGGTAGCAATTATGTTGCTCTTGGGCATCAGAACGAGAATCGCAGCTAAGATTGGACTAGGGTTTTTAGCGTTGCTAATTGTCTTGGGCTTCACTCGCTATTCACCTTTCATGTTTGGGTATCTCTTTGCAGTCTTAGCTCTTGATGGTGGCAGAATGTTTAGCTTTGATAGTTTGAATGGAATTAAGCATGAATATGGTATTAATATATCGAGGAAAGCTATTCTTTCATTGGCAATACTTTCGGTAGTAGCGGCTGTGGTAGCTTATCAGGGTGGGGTCCTGCCTGATGGATATAGAACCAGTATGGGTCCTGTGGTGGCAGCTATGGTAGCTATGCTTGCGGGCTTAGTGGCTACAGGTGGTGTTTTGCAGGAAAGTGTTGTGAGAATTCCTGTAGCTGAACTTGAGGAAGTGCATTCTTGAAAGAACCCCTCTTTTTTGAATTGCATCCTGTCAGGTAGATGGGAATAATTTAAGTTGACTTAAGCGGCTAAAGCTCTGGAATTACTCAGGCTGAGGCCGTTTTTTTGTAGAAGCTGATATATTCATCTATCGCGTCAGCTTAGGTGAGATGTTTTTTGGATAGTATTCTCACTTGATGATGATCCAAAAGGATTCTAGTGGGCAGTTATCTATACATTTTCCAACTCATACTTTATGTCATTTAGAAGAATTCAGTTTATTCTTGAAGGAAGGGTACTGGCCTCTTGAATCGGTAGGTTCTTTTGGATATAGCAATGCTCCCCTTCCGGTTCTTGGCCTACCTTTAGGGGAGCATATCAATGCAGGAGGGTATTTTAATCAGCTATTTGGACTAGCCCTTCGTCTGTTAATACTGTGGACATGATGGGTGCAGTTAGCAAGTAGCCTGTCTTGATGAGTATATCATAATCGATTATGTTTTCTTCTGTTATGGGATATTCATCATGACTCTTCATATATTCATCTATAGCTTTTTGGATGACTTGCTGGTATTTAGTATCAGTATCGAGCTTCGCCGCATTAATGAGGCTTAATAAGGTTGACGAGGGTTTAGTTTGCTCGGTATAGACAATGCCGTTACTATCTACAACATAAAGGTAGTTAAAAGCAAGCGTTAAGTCTAATTTATCTCGCGCTACAAAACTAGGTGTACCAGATGATGTGGGAAGAGTATCATTTTCATTAACATAGCTATCTACAACTGTTTGGGCATGTGTATGTGCTGTACGACGGGCTTCTGCCTCTGGTATTGTTGAACTTGTCATAGTCCTATCTTGACCCTGGACACGAATGCCGTGTATAGTGTTACCTCGCCCAACTATATAGGCAACATGGCCTACTGCATGGTGCGATTCAGTATTAATCAAGACAGTATCAGCAAGGTTATATTTGGCAACAAAGTACTTATAGGACTCTCCGTTATTGAACATGTCTAGATAACTGGGAAGATATGCTTCTGGTAGTCTAAGTCCCATCACATCATGTGTGCCATCTTCTCTAACGAGGACAGTAATTGTTGTATCATCTATAGCAAGTATGCGAACGGTAGCAACATATTCGGTTACTAAACCAGGCTCACTTAGACCATTCGTAAGGCTTTGAAAGCTTGCGAGAACTAGAGAAGCCACTTGACCCCTAGTAGCTGGGCTGTTGCGAGTATACTCGGGTATTCTTGGAGAAGTTGGGAGGGTATCATAATTTTCGGGCCATGATATGTTACGATTTTCCGCGATTTCTTGATTGCCTAGAACACGCATAAGTACTGTGACTACTTCTGCTTGAGTAACGTTTTGTTTTGGGCGTAAAGTATTATCTGCATAACCTTTAATGAGTCCTATTTCGATAGCAGTACCCATGTAATTTCTCGCCCATAGAGATACATCTGCTCCATCTGCAAAACTGTCAATGAGAATATTGCTCTCTACATTATACACAGAGGAGGGTTTATCCGATCCTCTTGATTTAAAGAGATTTGTATATTCTCTATTGTGTTCAAGTTCGTAGAGTCTTAAGGCTACTGCAACAAATTCCTCGCGGGTGATTGAGTTGTCGGGTCGAAAATAACCACCTATGCCACCGTCTCCTTGCATGATACCCAAACTTGTGAGGATAAATGCAGGCAGATTGTTGTCATAGTCTAGATAAGGTTGAGAAACAAATTCAGCGGCAAAAGTGGTAGTTCCTAAAGAGAAGAGCAAAAAGGTCACCAGAATCAACACGATAATCTTTTTTCGCAATAGATTCAACTCCTTTAGAATATTGAAATAAGTATAACACAATATGGCATGAAATTACACAATTAGGATAGGTTATCCAGGGAAAATCCTGTATTTGCTTGACACGAAAATCCTCTAGGAATATAATTACACGCAAGGAAAGAAGTCTCTAGCTTTAATGGACAGAGAAGGACTCCTCTGGCTGAAAGGGTCCTGAATAGAGATGGGCCATTCCTGAAGCTACATGAATATAGTTAGGGTTGTTTTGGCAACCTATCCTAGAGGCTAAGAGGGTAAGATCTCTTGGTGAAGTAGGGTGGTACCACGAGAGTAACCTCGTCCCTGTATTGGACGGGGTTTTGTATTTTAGACTGGAGGGTTAATGATGCTAAAATTAACTGGTAGGGAAGTTAGAGAGAAGTTTCTAGAGTTTTTTGCTGAGAGGGATCATCGGGTAGTGGGTAGTTCTTCTCTTGTACCTATTGATGATCCGACTCTCCTTTTTACAAATGCAGGTATGGTACAGTTTAAGGATGTCTTTTTGGGTAAGGAGAAGAGGGATTATACCCGGGCGACCACTGTGCAGAGATGTGTGCGGGCGGGTGGTAAGCATAATGATTTAGAGAATGTAGGTAAGACTGCTAGGCATCATACTTTCTTTGAGATGTTAGGTAATTTCTCGTTTGGGGAGTATTTCAAGAAAGATGCTATTAGGTATGCTTGGGATTTTCTAACTAAGGAGATGGGTTTACCTGAGGAGCGTCTCTGGGCTACTGTCTATCTTGATGATGATGAAGCATATGAGTTATGGTTAGAGTTAACTAATGTTCCTAAAGAGAGGATTTTACGTTTAGGGGAGAAGGATAATTTCTGGGCTATGGGTGATACAGGTCCTTGTGGTCCTTGTAGTGAGGTCGTAATTGATCGTGGGGAAGAGTATCGTTGTGATGCGGATGTTTGTGGGATTGGTGAGTGTGATTGTGATCGCTGGTTAGAGTTATGGAATCTTGTTTTTATGCAGTTTGATAGGGATGAAGCTGGCAATTTAAGTCCTTTGCCAAGACCGAGTATTGATACGGGTATGGGGTTAGAGCGTCTTGTTAGTGTTCTGCAGGGGGTAGATTCTAACTTTGATACTGATCTCTTTAGGTCTTTAATCAAGAGGGTTGAGGAGTTAACCGGGGTTGAGTATTCTTCAGATGAAAAGGGTTTTCCTCACCGGGTAATTGCTGATCATTCTAGGGCCTGTACCTTCTTGATTGCTGATGGGGTTTTACCCTCTAATGAGGGTAGGGGCTATGTATTAAGAAGGATCTTGCGTAGAGCTGTAAGGTTTGGGAAGGTTTTAGGATTAACTGAGCCTTTCCTGTATAGATTAGTAGAGGCAGTTATTGCTGAGATGGGTTCTGCTTATCCTGAGCTTAAGGGTAAGGATGAGTATATTGCTAAGGTGATTAGGTTAGAGGAAGAACGCTTTTTGCAGACTTTAGATCAGGGTTCTCAGATTCTTAATGATATTATCTTAAGGACTAAGAGTGAGGGCCGGGATACTATTGATGGTTCTGCTGCTTTTCTTCTTTATGATACCTATGGGTTCCCTCTTGATTTAACTGAGGATGCTGCTATTGAAGCAGGACTAAAGGTTGATAAAGAGGCTTATGAGCAGGCTTTAAGGGAGCAAAGGGAAAGAGCTAGGGCCGCTAGAGGTATTGTGCAGCAAAGTGATGTTTTGGAGAATCTGTTAGTTGATTTGCCAGAGACTGAGTTTATAGGACATCATACCTTTAAAGATTCTGGTAGGGTTTTAGCTATAGTTGCTGGAAGTAGTCTTGTGGAAAGTATTAGTGATTCTGAGGTTCTTGTTGTTTTAGATAGAACTCCTTTTTACCCCGAGGGTGGCGGTCAAGTTGGTGATAAGGGTGTTCTAGAAGGTAGTACTGGTAGGGTGAAGATTAGGGATACCAGGAAGGTAGCGGGTAATCATGTAATCCATATTGGTAAGTTAGAGGGTAGTCTTGCCTTTAATGATACAGTGTCGGCAATAGTGGATGGGAATAGGCAAAATATTGCTAGAAATCATACAGCAACCCATTTGCTACATAAGGCATTGAAAGAGGTTGTTGGTGATCATGTTAATCAAGCAGGTTCTCTTGTTGAAGCTGAGAGATTAAGGTTTGATTTTAGTCATCTGCAGGGCTTGAGCAAGGAGGAGTTACAGAGGGTTGAGGATTTGGTAAATGAACAGATTCTTAAGGATTTACCTGTTGAGGCTGAGATTCTTTCTTTAGATGAAGCCAAGAAGAGGGGAGCTATGGCTCTTTTTGGGGAAAAATATGGGGAAAGAGTTAGAATGGTCGGTATTGCTGACTATAGTCTTGAGTTATGTGGTGGTATTCATGTTCGTTCTACTGGCTCTATTGGGCAGTTTAAGATTTTGAGTGAAGGTAGTATTGGTTCTGGTATTAGAAGAATTGAAGCAATAACTGGTCCTAAGGTTCTGCAGTATCTTAGAGAGTTGGAGGATACCATGGAGCGTATCGGGGGTATTCTAAAGGCAGAACCTAGGGAGTTGGTAGCTAGAGTTAGTGAGCTTAAGGACAGGGTAAGTGTTCTTGGCAGTGAACTTGAACAGCTAAAGAAGGCTGGTAGCAGACAAGAAGCTTTGGGGATACTTGATAAGGCAGTTGAGGTCTCAGGTATCAGGATACTTGCAACTGAGGTCTCTGCTGAGGATATGGAGACATTAAGGGAAACAGCTGATTTGTTAAAGGATAAGCTGGGTTCTGCTGTAGTAGTTTTGGGTGCTAGAAACGGAGAAAAGGCCATGCTTGTTACTAGCTGTACCCCTGATGCTGTAAACAAGGGTGTTCATGCTGGCAAACTAATTGGTAATATTGCTAAAATGGTTGGCGGTGGTGGTGGTGGCCGACCGGATATGGCCCAGGCCGGAGGGAAGGATGTAACTAATTTGGCTTTAGCCTTAAAAGAGGGAGAAAAAATAGCAAGGGAAATGCTTGAATAAGACTAGCTTTTAGAGGGGAGCCTTAAGATGATTAGAGATATTAATGGTACCCGTGCTTTTCAGGCACGGGTGGAAGAAGAGAAGGATGCCGGGGATATCTTAAGAGAGGTTCATATGGCTTTGATTGAAAAGGGCTATGACCCGGTAAATCAGATTGTCGGCTATTTGCTCTCTGGTGATCCTGCCTATATTACCGGGTTTAGGGATGCTCGGAGGAAGATTCAGGAGCTAGATAGGGATGAAATATTAGAGGAACTGGTTAGAAGCTATCTGGAAAAGGATGATTGATGCATGATTCCCTTGCGAGACAGTATTCGCTCAGATAAACTGCCTGTGATAACTATTGGTTTGATTATAGCCAATGCACTGGTGTTCTTCTGGGAGTTATTGCTGACTCAAGAGGAGTTACGAAGGTTTGTCTATGTTTATGGGGTAGTGCCACGGGATTTTAAGGAGATTTCCATTGGGGATCCGGTTTTGAGTCTGCAGATTATTGGTACTCTCTTTACTGCGACCTTTTTACATGCTGGTTGGGTTCATTTTCTGGGAAATATGTTGTACCTGTGGGTGTTTGCTGATAATGTGGAAGATAGGATGGGCAAAGAGAGGTTTTTGGTTTTTTATCTTGTAGCTGGAGCCATAGCAAATTATGCTCATGTAATTGCCAATCCTAATTCTAATATTCCAACTATAGGGGCAAGTGGGGCTGTAGCAGCTGTTTTGGGAGCATATTTTCTAAGTTTCCCTAGATCGAAGATCTTGACTTTGCTTTTCCTGGGGGTCTTTTTCACGATTATTGAGGTGCCTGCGGTAATGTTTCTTTTTATTTGGTTTGGATTGCAGGTTGTAAGTGGTCTTGCTAGTATTGGAGCTGCAGAGGTGACAGAGACTGTAGCTTGGTGGGCTCATATTGGTGGGTTTTTAGCCGGTATGGTTATGGTTGGTCTTTTTAGCAAAAAAGAAGCCAGGGAGAGTGGCTAATGAGATATATGGGGCTTGATGTGGGAGATAAGACGATAGGGGTAGCTATAAGTGATGGGTTAGGTTTTAGTGCTCAGCCAATAGAGGTTATCCGGAGAAACACACTGGAAAAGGATATACAGAGATTAACTGAGTTAATTGTTGAGTATGAGGTTGATGGTATTGTTGTAGGTATGCCAAGGAATATGGATGGAAGTTATGGTTTTAGGGCAGAGATAACAAAAGAGTTTGTGGAAAATCTCAAGGAAGCTATCTCTGTACCGGTACATTTTTGGGATGAAAGACTCTCAACTAGAGCAGCAGAAGCAGCCCTGTTAGAGGCTAACGTTAGTCGGGGAAAAAGAAAGAAGGTTGTCGATAAGCTGGCAGCCGTAATAATTCTTCAGGGCTTTCTGGATAGAGAGAGGCAGAAAAATCAAAACTAGTTATTGACCTAGCGGGGAAAAAGGGAGTATGATTGTCCATGATAACGGACAATTTTGGTAAGTGTTTAGTGCCCGCAAACATTTTAAGGAGGGGTTTTTCAGTGGAAGATATGGACATTATCGTTCTAAAAGATGATGAAGGTCATGAACATGAGTATGAGGTTTTGGACTACTTAGAAGTTGATGATCAAGAGTATGTTATCTTGGCTATGCCAGAGTCTGAAGATGAGGCATTTATGTTAAGAGTAGACTTGACTGAAGATGGCGAAGAAACTTTCACAGTGGTTGAGAGTGATGAAGAATGGGATCGTGTAGCCGCTGCTTGGGAAGCTTTGCTAGATGAAGAAGAAGATATTGAGCTCTTGTTTGAAGAAGATGAGATGGATGAGGAAGAAGACGAGTTTTAGGAGTTAGACTGTGGGCTGCTGGTTTTGCCAGCAGCTTTATTTCTTTGTGCTGTAATCTACAACTTTGAACATTGCCCCATTTATCCTGATTGTGATACCATATTAATGAATACTTGAAAATGAGGTATCAATCATGGAAGATAAACCAAAGTCAAGAAGATGGTTAAAGGTTGTTGTTGTATTCCTTCTGTTGTTGTTTTTAGGTACAGGGGGAGTGGCGTTGGGAGCCTGGTACATATATTCCACAGGACCTTTACCCATGGTTCCTGAAACAGATGAGGTTGTAACTATTGAGGTGAAGCCTGGTTGGGGTACGGCTCAGATTGCAAAGGTTCTTGAAGATGAAGGTCTAGTGAGGTATGAGTGGTTGTTCCGGTTAGGAGCAAGGCAAAAGGAACTTGATGGGAAGTTAAAGGCTGGCGAATATGAGTTAAGTCCGGGTATGTCCATGTGGGATATCATGGAGAAGCTAGCAAGAGGTGAAGTAGTTCAGTATCGGGTTACGGTTCCAGAGGGATTGACAGTTGAACAGACTGTAGCTGTATTGGCTAAGCATGAGTTTTTTGAGGAGGAGAAGCTCTGGGAAGCAATTGAAAGAGAAACTGAAACCTGGCCTCATATAAATGATGAGTATAGGGAGCAGGCCGAGTTTCCCCTTGAAGGGTATTTATATCCGGAAACATATACGTTTCCTAGAGGTACTAGTGAGAGTGATATAGTTCGCCATATGTTAGATGCTTTTGAGAGAGTTTTTGATCAAACATACAGGGAGAGAGCTCTTGAGCTTGGTTATTCGATTCATGAAATAGTTACGCTTGCTTCAGTTATTGAAAAAGAGGCTATGGTTGCTGCTGAGAGAGAGACTATTTCTGGTGTTTATCATAATAGGTTAAATATTGGTATGAAGCTTGATGCAGACCCTACTGTCAGGTATGCACTTAAGAAGTATGATGGGATTGTCTTGTATGTGGATCTTGAGGTGGATTCTCCTTATAATACCTACAGGAATGCAGGTTTGCCACCGGGACCTATTGCTGCACCGGGTAAAGGCTCAATAGAGGCAGCTTTGTATCCGGCAGATGTCCCCTATTTCTATTTTGTTGCAAAGAGTGATGGGTCTGGAGAACATGTTTTTAGCAGGACTTTAAGTGAACATAATGCTAATGTGCGTGAGCAACGATAGAATATTTTAGAGCCTCCTTGGGAAATAATACCTCCCAAGGGGGCTTTTTTCATGAGGAGTTTTTCTGGATATAAACATAGAACACTAATTTTGCTTATTGTTGTTTCTCTTTTGTATTTGATCCTTGTTGGTAGGCTCTTTCAGCTTCAGGTTATCTCTGGTACTGAACTGAGTGAACAGGCTGTCAAGCAGAGGATAACTAGTAGTATTAGTAGGGGGGATATTGTTGGCAGGGATGGCCGGTCTCTTTTAGATAGCCGCTATGTTTGGGAAGTTGAGGTCAGACTTACTGAAAGGGAGTCTTTAGAACGGGTTAGGAGTATTCTAGCAGAGGAAGAAAGACGTTATGGGAAAGGCATCTATGAAATATTAGCCTCACAAGAACAGGTTATTTACAGAGGGATAAGTGCTACCACGGCATATCTCATCAGTCAGGAGAATCTAACCGGTGTTTCTCTTTTGCAGAGTGAATCCCGTTATGGTAGCGATAGTATGGCAAGACATCTAGTAGGGTATTTAGATAGCAGAGGAACCGGTGTAATGGGATTAGAAAGGATTTATGATAGTGTCCTAAAGGAGGCGGGTAAAGAAAGACCTATTATTGGCCTTACCATAGATACACGGATTCAGACTGGTCTTGAGAAAATACTGGATGAAAATATGGCTAAGGGTGCAGTAGTTGTTGCTGATGCAACGACCGGGGAGATTCTAGCTCTATCAAGTAGACCGGTGTTTGAACAGGATAATCCAGCGCCATATATGCAGGATAGTGAGCAGGCATACTTCTGGAACCGGGCTACAAGAGGCAGCTATCCTCCTGGTTCAGTCTTTAAGATTGTTTTGCTGGCTACAGGTCTAGAGAGTAATCTTGTGGACAGGGAAACCATGTTGCCTAATGGGTTAAGTATTTCTGGGAGAAGTTATCTTGGTCCTGATTGGCCTCTTTTAGATGAAATAAATATCTTGAGTGCTTTTGCTAGGTCTTCTAACCCTGCCTTTATTGCTTTAGGGCAGGAACTTGGTTCAAAGAAGGTCTTATCCATGGCTAGCACCCTTGGGTTAGGGAAACAAGTAGATATTGGTCTTTTTGCTGAAGAGGCTGCTGGAAATTTACCAAGGTATGTGGATTCCCCTTTAGCTATGGCTAATCTAAGTATGGGGCAGGGGGATCTTCTGGTTACCCCGTTACAGATGGCACAGGTTATGGTTAACCTTGTGGATGGTGTCGAAAAACCACTTTTGCTTGTTAGACAGGTCAAGGATAGTCAAGGGATAATTATTGAAGAAAATAGACCGATTACCGGTGAAAGGCTCTTAAGTGAAGAGACTATCGAGGTTTTGCATGAGGCTATGGTGAGAGTAACCCTAGATGGTACAGGTACAGCTGCCTGGGTTGAGGGTTATGGCTCAGCAGGGAAAACAGGGACAGCTGAATCTGGAAGCAATGGGGCACATGCCTGGTTTGCTGGGTTTTTCCCTTTAGAGAATCCTCAATATGTAATTGTGGTGTTAGCTGAAAATGGTGGGTCTGGATCAAAAACAGCTGCTCCGCTATTTAAAGAAATTGCGGATATGATTGTCCAAGTTACAAGGTGACAGGCACTTTTAGCCTTTCCTGAGCATAGAATAGTGAGTACTTAGGCTCGGGGAGGGAGAAGTATGGATGGTCTCTTAAACACCGCCTTAGTTACATTCTTACGCAACCTCTTAACTCTCACTGGATATGTTAGTAACAGCAAGACCTTTCCAAAACCACTAAGCAGGGAACAGGAAAAGAAGTATATAGACCTGATGGGGAGTGGTAGTGAAGAGGCTCGTAACACCCTTATTGAACACAATCTAAGATTAGTTGCTCATATTGTTAAGAAATTTGATGGTACAGGAGAGGATCCCGATGATCTAATCTCCATTGGAACAGTGGGTTTGATTAAAGGTGTTAGTACCTTTGATCCTAATAAGGGGACTCGTCTAGCGACCTATGCAGCAAGATGTATTGAAAATGAAATCCTAATGCACTTAAGAGCAACCAAGAAAAACAGAACAGAGGTACATCTAGAAGAACCTATCGGTGTTGATAGGGAAGGTAACGAGATAACCCTAATGGATGTATTGCAAGCAGATGAGGATCAGGTGGATGAACAGGTTGGCAGAAGCTTAACCCTAAAGAAGATTAGGTCTCTTCTAAAAAGTCTTTCTCAAAGAGAAAGAAAGGTATTAGAGATGCGTTATGGGATTATAAATGGTCAGCGACTGACACAACGGGAGGTAGCTACAAGACTGGGCATTTCCCGGTCTTATGTTTCTAGAATAGAGAAGAAAGCCATCCAGAAACTAACCAGTGAATTAAGTGAATAAGAGTGCTTTTTCGGAGCACTCTTTTTTGTGTGCCCGGCATAGGCGGTAAAAGTCGGCTAGCCATCGTGAGGTGGAATCTGAAGGAAGCCGGAGGCAAAATCCCGACCCAATTAAAGTTTGCTGATTCTCTTTTGGGTTGGAAGGATAATCTGGTTATTACGTCAAACAATATAACTGTAGATGTAGTCTGGGGTTTACCCCAGACTTTTTTAGAGTCGGAGGGAAGTGGATGAAGAAGTTTTTGCAGGCATTGACTCCGGATGCATATGCGGAATCAATCTATGCTATTACTAAGGAATCGTTGCAGAAAAGGGGAATCAAAGGAGTTATTGTTGATCTTGACAATACTCTTGTAGCCTGGCGGCTTGGTGTGCCTAATGATAGGCTGGCTGATTGGATTAAGGAACTAAAGGATGCAGGTATTAGTCTTTGTATTAACTCAAATAATACGGGAGCAAGAGTTGATCTTTTTGCTAAGGAATATGATATTCCTGCGGTGCCCAGAGCAGCAAAACCAAGAAGATCTGGCTTTTATCAGGCAATGGAGTTGATGGGTACAGATACCAAGAATACGGTTGTTATAGGAGATCAGATCTTTACTGATGTTCTAGGAGGAAATAGGTTGGGTTTACTAACCATTCTGGTTGTACCTATTAGCAGCAAGGAGTTCATTGGCACAAGAATGGTGAGAATGGTAGAAAAGAGTGTCTTAAAGGCGTTGACAAAAAATGGGCTACTTAAAGACTGGGAATAGGGAGGATTGTTCATGGTTAAGAGTACAGCAGTAATTACTCAGACAGAGAAGTATGGAGCAAAAAACTATCTGCCATTACCGATAGTTATCTCCAAAGCTGAAGGTGTATGGGTTGAGGATCCGGAGGGTAATCGGTATATGGATATGCTTAGTGCATATTCTGCTTTGAATCAGGGACACAGACATCCCAAGATTATTCAGGCATTAAAGGATCAAGCTGATAAGGTTACCTTAACATCAAGGGCCTTTCACAATGATCAACTCGGTGTTTTGTATGAGAAAATTAGTGAAGTGACAGGTAAAGAGAAGATCCTGCCCATGAATACTGGGGCTGAAGCTGTAGAAACTGCCATTAAGGCAGCTAGACGTTGGGCCTACAGGGTAAAGGGAGCACAGAAGGATAAGGCAGAAATTATTGTCTGTTCAGGTAATTTCCATGGTAGAACAACTACTGTTATCTCTTTTTCTTCAGATGAGGACTACAAAAAGGATTTTGGTCCTTTAACTCCTGGTTTTAAGATTATTCCCTATGGAGATATTGAAGCCTTAAAAGGAGCAATCACTGAGAATACCGCTGCTTTCATGGTTGAACCCATTCAGGGAGAGGCAGGTATCATTATTCCTCCTGAAGGCTTCTTAAAGGATGCTCAGAAGGTTTGTCAGGAAAATAACGTCCTCTTTATTGCTGATGAGATTCAGACTGGTTTTGGACGTACAGGCAGGATGTTTGCTTGTGACTGGGAAGGTGTTGTTCCTGATATTTATGTTATGGGTAAGGCTTTAGGCGGCGGGGTCTATCCTGTCTCCGCTATAGCTGCAGATGATGATATCCTCGGTGTTTTTGAACCAGGTTCCCATGGCTCTACTTTTGGTGGTAATCCTTTAGCTGCAGCAGTGGGAGTAGCAGCTCTAGAGGTAATTATTGAAGAGAATCTGGTAGAGAAATCTCTAGAACTAGGTGAGTATCTCTTAGGAAGACTTAAGGAGATTGAACATCCTGAAATCAAGGACGTTCGTGGCAAGGGACTCTTTGTGGGGATTGAACTTACTACCAAAGCAAGGCCATACTGTGAAAGGTTAAAAGAAGAAGGTGTTCTAGCCAAGGAAACCCATGACACTGTCATTCGTTTTGCTCCACCACTTATTATCTCTAAAGAGGAATTAGACTGGGCGATTGAGAGAGTAAAGAAGGTATTTGCTTAGGATAGGAGCGCCTCAAGAGAGGCGCTTTCCTTGTTTGGGGGGGATCTTATGCGTTTTGGTCTTGTGGGCTATCCTATTGCCCATAGCCTTTCACCACAATTACATAGTGCCGGCTTTACAGAACTAGGGCTAAATCATTCCTATGAACTTATACCCACTAGAGATATCTATCAGGCCTGGCCCCTGCTCATAGAGGATTTTGTCGGTTTAAACATAACCATACCCCATAAGCAGACTGTTCTTGATCTTGTTGATGAGGTTAGCCCTGAGGTCAAGGCTATTGGTGCTGCTAACACTATCCTTTTTAGTGACGGTAGAGCTTTAGCCTTTAATACTGATGCTCAAGGGTTCATTAAATCTCTAGATTTTAATGTTTCAAATAAAAAGGCAGTTATCTTTGGTGCCGGGGGGGCTTCCCAAGCAATAATCTGGGGATTGATTGAGGCAGGTATATCTTCTGTTTCTGTCGTAAATAGAGAGAACAAAGAACTTCCTTTTGGTTTGAAGGTTTATCCATATACTGATACAGAGCTTATATCTTCAGCAGATATACTAATTAATGCAACCCCGGTTGACCCGCCGGTAGATCTGGCTAAAACAAAAGAATCTGCCATAGTTATCGATTTAAGATATACAGATACCGGTTTTTTATCTAGAGCTAAAAGTCTTAATCGAAAGACAGTTGATGGTAAAGGGATGTTAGCTTACCAGGCTGCTTTAGCCTGGGAGATCTGGTTTGGTTTTTTGGGACCTGTTAGTACATTTCATGAGGTATTGGGGAGAGATATATGATCCGTAAACCCTTGGGCGAAATATTGATTGATCATGGCCTGATTACTAAAGATCAGTTAAGTGTTGCTCTAACTGAACTCAAGAAACATCCCGGGACCCGTTTGGGAGAGGTCTTGGTTCGTTCTGGTTTTGTAACTGAGGAAGACTTGGCTAGGGTGTTAGCTCTACAGTTTGATATGGCCTATGTTCCGGCAGGCAAGTTAAGAGTTGATGCTGCGGTTGCCCATACGGTTAGTGAAGATCTTGCTAGAAGGCATAGGGTATTGCCTGTGTCTGAAAGTGCTGGTAGGCTACAGGTAGCTACTGATGATCCCTTAAATGTCTTTGCTTTGGATGAGGTTGCTTTTGCTACCTCAAAAAAGGTTGAAGCCGTTATTGTCAGTATGTCTGTTTTGGATAGGGCTTTAGATAAGGCCTATCGAAAGCATGATCCAACTCCTGATGAGTTAAGTACTTCTGTAGAATCACCTCAGTCTGCCTTAAGGGATGCTCGTTTCTCTCTAACTACTAGGACTGATGATGCTCCTGTTGTTCGTTTTGTTAACAGTATGTTTGAAGAGGCTGTTGCTGAAGGGGCTAGTGATATTCATGTTGAGCCTTTAGAGGAGCGTGTGCGGATTAGGTTTCGTGTTGATGGGGTTCTCCGAGAGATAACTACTGTCAGCAAAGATGCTCTAGCAGCCGTTGTTTCTCGTATTAAGATTATGGCGCAGATGGATATTTCCGAAAGAAGAATTCCTCAGGATGGTCGTATCAGGATTGAAGAAAGAAACAAAGATATAGATATTCGTGTTTCCACTTTGCCAACTGTCTATGGTGAGAAGATAGTGATGAGGTTATTAAACAAAGATAGTGTCATTACTTCCCTAGATCATATTGGTCTTGTTAGTGATGTCTTAAAGAAATACTATCGTCTATTGAAAAGACCCTATGGTATGATTCTAGTTACTGGCCCAACTGGAAGTGGAAAGACAACCACTCTAACAGCTACTCTCCATTATCTGAACAATGATGAGGTTAATATTGTCACTGTAGAGGATCCTGTTGAGTATGAGATTACCGGGGTTAATCAGGTTCAGATTAACCCCAAAGCCGGCCTTACCTTTGCTACCGGGTTACGCAGTATTCTCCGTCAGGACCCCAACATTATCATGGTTGGTGAGATTCGTGATTCTGAGACTGCTGAGATCTCTATCCGTTCAGCCTTGACAGGCCACCTAGTTTTTAGCACTATTCATACAAATAACAGTGCTGGTGCTTTAACCCGTCTTGTTGATATGGACATTGAAGCATATCTAGTTGCTTCTGCTGTTACTGGTATTTTGAGTCAGCGGTTGGCTAGAAAACTGTGTCGCTGTAAGGTTTCAAGAGAACTAGCAGCAGATGCTCCTGAAAGAATTCTCTTGCCCATTCCCAAAGGAGCTGTAACTGTTTATGAGCCTTCAGGTTGCCCTAATTGTAACCATACGGGCTATAAGGGGAGGTTGGCTCTTTTTGAGCTTCTAGAGGTCAGTCAGGAGATACGTAAGCTTGTGGTAAATAACGCGCCAACAAACATAATCTTTGAACAGGCCGTTAAAGAGGGGATGCGTACTCTAGCTGCTGATGGCGTTGATAAAGCCCTACAAGGCCAAACATCTTTGGAAGAAGTACTCAGGGTTGCATACGGAGAGGACTCTTAGGGGGGATTCCTAGTGGTAGATTTCTTGGCAATTGCTAAAGAGGCATGGACAAAGAAGGCTTCTGATATTCATCTAGCGGTTGGTCTTTCACCAGTCTTAAGGGTTAATGGTGAGCTATTACCCATGCAAGAAGAGATACTCTCACCAGAGGATACTGAAGAGATATTTAAGACCATTGCCACTCCAGAACAACAGCAGCAATTTAGACAACTTGGTGAGCTAGATTTTGCCTACAGTATCCCAGAACTGACTCGTTTTCGTGTTAACTGCTATCAGGACAGACTAGGAATAGCTCTAGCTTTACGCCTTATCTCTGCTGATGTTCCAACTATTGATGAGCTAAACTTGCCTTCTGTTCTAAAGAGTTTAGCCGAACATGAAAGAGGGCTTGTCTTGGTTACCGGACCTACCGGTTCTGGTAAATCAACTACTCTAGCTGCCATGATAGACTATTTGAATGAGAAATACAAAAAACATATTTTGACCATTGAAGATCCCATAGAGTATATTCATAATCATAAGAGATCGGTTATTAACCAGAGGGAGATAGGGGAGAACACAACTAGTTTTGCCAATGCCTTAAGGGCTGCTTTAAGACAGGACCCAGATGTTATCCTTGTTGGCGAAATGAGAGATTTAGAAACAATCTCTGTTGCTTTGACAGCAGCAGAGACAGGCCATCTAGTCCTCGCTACTTTACATACTAGTAGTGCGGTTCAGACTGTAGATCGTATTGTTGATGTGTTTCCACCCCATCAACAACAACAGATTAGGGTTCAACTCGCTGCTAGCTTAAAGGGTGTCATTGCTCAAAAGCTTCTGCCTAGAAGAAACGGTAAAGGCAGAGTAGCTGCCTTTGAGATTCTTGTAGCCAACTCTGCAGTGAGTAACTTGATTAGAGAAGGAAAAACTCATCAGTTGCAATCCTCCCTACAGACAGGAGCAAGGTATGGGATGGTAACCATGGAAGCATCACTACGCGATCTCTATGACAAGGGACTAATAGCTGATCCTGAGGGTAAAAACACCGATGATTCTGGTTTCATTGTGTAAGGAGATGACCTAATGCCAGAGTTTAGCTATAAAGCAAGAGACAGACAAGGCAATCTTCACCAAGGGATAGTAGAAGCAGCTGATCTATCCTCAGCTAGAGAGAGAATAAGGGAAGAGAATCTCTATCTGCTTGAGCTTCGTCAGGTTGAGGATGTCTTTGACATGCTTAAAGGAATGGTTATCGGCAAAAAGAAGGTTCCCCGTAAAGAGCTAGCTTCTTTTTGTCGTCTTTTAAGCACCATGTTGGCAGCAGGTGTTCCCATCATGTCCTCCTTAGAGATAATCTATGATCAAACAAGAAGCAAACCCTTACAAGAAGTCCTAGAGGATGTAATTAAGTCTCTAAATAATGGTGATACCCTCGCAGGTGCCTTTCGCAAACAGGGTAACAGACTGCCCACAATCATGGTCAGTATGACTGCAGCCGGAGAAGTTGGCGGTTTTCTTGATGAGTCTCTAGAAAGACTAGCAGATCATTTTGAAAGAGAAGAAGAAGTAGAGAACAAGGTCAAAACAGCTCTAGTCTACCCTAAAGTAATCTTAACCATCTCTATTGCTGTTGTTCTCTTTATGGTAGTCTTTATTCTACCTACCTATGCCACCCTATTCGATGATATGGGTATAGATTTACCTCTCCTAACAAGGATACTAATGACCACCAGTCATATAGTCTTAACATACTGGTATCTTCTTCTTGTACTCCTAGGCCTACTCTATTTTGCTTTTCAAAGATACAAACAAACACCATCAGGCCGTAGAAGTCTAACCCTGATTGCCATGAGACTACCCATCGTAGGTCTCCTGCTTTCTATTCGGTCCCAGGAACGCTTTGCCAGAACACTCTCTACCCTAGTAGAGAGTGGTATACCACTCCTTCAAGCACTAGGGGTAGTCAAGGATATAGTTGACCATCCCATATTTGAAGAAGCAATAGCTGAAGCGGAACAAGAGGTACAAAGAGGCCGCAGCCTCTCTGCACCCCTCCGGAAATCCGGAGTAGTGTCACCCATGCTAGTAGAGATGATAGCCATTGGTGAAGAATCAGGTTCATTAGGTATAATGCTTAATAAAGGAGCCGACTTCTATACCCAAGATATAAAGAACACAACAGACAAACTAACAGTGATGATAGAACCCATTATGTTAGCTGTCCTAGGCTTTATAGTAGCTATCATACTCCTAGCAATATATATACCAATGTTTGAATCGTATATGGCCTTCTAAATACAAGAAAAAGGTTGACAATACAGCCAAAAGTTAGATAAACTAAATAGGAAGAAAAAGGTCTGGCAACAAAGAAAAACAAAAGGGGGACTTTGGGTATGCTAAAAATTAAGAAAATGCTAAGGGCGGAGAAAGGTTTTACACTTATTGAGTTACTAATTGTTGTAGCTATCATTGCCATATTGGCTACAATGGCTATGGGTAGTTTTACTGATGTAAGAGCTGATTCACAGGGTAAAGTTGATGATGGTAGTAGAGCTGTGGTTCAGAATGCAGTGGATAGATATCACTTTGATACAGGTGGCTTTCCAACTGTAGTAGATGATCCTACGACTGTAGATAAGGATAAGCTTATGCCAAATTATGTCCGCAACTGGCCACAAAGTAATGGTGTAGATATGACTTTTACAATTGACCGAAACGGAAAAATTCAAGAGTAAAGAAACAATTAGTTTTTTCTAGGGTGGTGGTTTTCCACCACCCTTTTCCATATTCATAATCCATATTCATCCTTTACACCATATCTGCGGAGGTGAATAGATGTTAGCTTTACAATTTATCCTTGGGTTAGTTATTGGTAGTTTTCTTAATGTGGTCATCTATAGGGTGCCCAGGGGGGAGTCTGTGGTAAGGCCTAGGTCACATTGTACTGGTTGTGGGAGGTATCTTGGGGGTTTGGAGATGGTTCCTGTGGTTAGTTGGGTGGTTCTAGGTGGTAAATGTAGGGGTTGTGGTGAGAAGGTTAGTGTGAGGTATCCCTTGGTGGAGTTGTCTACGGGGGTTCTTTTTGTTTTGGTATACTTGAGGGGTTATAGTTTGGAGTTGGTGGGGTACTATTATATTCTTGTTAGTGTTTTGTTGGTGGCTGCTTTGATTGATCTTGAGTTTCAGATTATCCCTAATAGGGTGAATCTGGTGGGTTTTGTGTTGGGGGCTGTTTGGCTTGTTGTTTTTCAGCCTATAACTATTTCTGCGGCGGTTTTTGGGGCTATGTTTTATGGGGGAGTTCTTTTGCTGACTGCTGTTGTGAGCAGAGGTGGTATGGGTGGGGGAGATATTAAGTTAGCTTTTGTTATTGGTCTTTTTTTGGGGATTGAGTTGAGTATTGTGGCATTTCTTGGTGCTGTGTTCCTGGGGGCTTTTGCAGGAATAGCTCTAATATTGTTGAAACTTAGAGGTAGGAAGGATTATATGGCTTTTGGGCCTTTTATGGCTGTTGGTGGTATTGTGGCTGTTTTGTGGGGTAATGAGATTATCAGGTGGTATTTGTCTAATTGGGGCTGGTGAGTTCCCGTGAGGAATGAGAAGGGTTTTTCTTATGTAGAGGTTCTGGTGAGTTTGACTATTCTGGTTTTGGTGCTTGTGCCTTCAATTAATTTGTTTGGGCAGAGTTTAATTAGTATTGATTCTAGTACTGATACTCTTCAGGCTATTAATGCGGCTCAGGGGAAGTTGGAGGAGTTAAGGGTTAGTGGTTATGGGGAGATTGTTAGTGAGGATTGGGTGGGGGTTAGTGAGTATCCTGGGCTTTGGTTAAGGGTGGATGTTTGGGCTGAGGATAGTGAGAAGGGATTGAAGTCAGTAACTGTTTATGTGAAGGAAGAGGAAGAGATCTTTTCTTTGACTTCGATTATTAAGGTGCGGGAGTAGGTATGATGAGGGTGAATGAGAAGGGCTTTAGTATGGTTGAGGTTTTGATTGTTCTAGCTATTCTCGGGCTTGTACTTGTGCTGGTTACTGATTTTCAGTTGGCTGCTTTTCAGTCATGGAGGAGTGGGGAGTCTCAGGCTAGTGCCTATAGGGATATGCAGTTGGGTTTGGATTGGATTAATAGGGATGTGAGGAGTGCTAGTGGGGTTGTGTGTTCTGGTGATACTCTTATTGTAGATAATATTGAGTATTATGTGGCTGGTAGGCAGCTTGTGAGGGAGAGTAGTGAGGGTATTCTGGTTGCTGTTAGGGATATGGATGAGGTTAGTTTTAGTTGTTCTGGTGGGATGGTTGAGTCTTCTTTGAAGAGGATTGGTATAGATGGAAAGGTGTATGAGTTGTTTGGTAAGGCTACCTTGAGAAATTAGGTGGTATTTTATGAAGAATGAAAATGGATTGGTGTTTGTTTCTGTTACTGTGACTATAGCTTTGTTTATTGTTCTGGGTTTTGGTCTTGTGGCTATCGCTGGGAATGATCTTTTCTGGGTGGATAGGCAGAGGAGTTCGGCTCAGGCTTTTGCTATTGCTGAGGGTGGTTTGGCTGTGGCTATGGCTGAGATTGAGAGGAATCCTAACTGGAGGCCTGGTAGTGAGTCTTTTGATCTTGGTAATGGGAGCTATAGGTTGAGTATTGAGGATTTGGGGAGTGGTAGGTATCTTCTTGTTTCTGAGGGTACTGTCAGGGGAGTTACTGAAAGGGTTAGTATGGATTTTAGGTCTATGGCATTTGGTTTTGATTATCATGGTAATATTGGTGTTGGTGGTTTGATTGTACCCACTCAAAGGCAGATTACTTTTGCGGGAGATTCTTGGGTTAATGGGGACATTCGATTAGGTGGTCAGAGCAAGATCGATACTCCGGGTAACACGGTGATTGATATATATTACACTGGTATCAATTATACAGGGGCAGATAAGTGGGGTAATACTGCTTATCTTAGAAAGGTTCCACAGATCTCATGGAGCAGGCCTAGTTTGGAGCATTATCAGAGCCAGTCACATGTGGTATTGGAATCCGGGGTTTTGACTCCAAGTGATAATCGGCCGATGAATCTCAATGGTAGGTTGTATATTCGTGAGGGTGATTTGAGTATTCATGGTACTTTTACGGGTACCGGAGTCATTGTTGTTTCTGGCAAAATTACTGTGACTGATAATATTAAGATGAAGGATGATCAGGGACATTTGTTGTTGATTAGTCTTTCTGATATATACTTGACTGCTAAGGGTGCGAATCAGGTTGGAGCCAGTTTGATAGCATATAACACGTTGAAGTGGGAGGGTAATGCTAAGGTTGATGGCTCTATTTCTGCTGAGCATTTGGAGTGGGGTGGAGATATGACTGCTGGTAAGTGGTCAGGTGAGGCTATCGGTGTTTTTGGTGATTTAGTTGGTGAAGGCTTCTCGTGGGGTAGTTGGTCTGAGGGGAACTGATGAGGGGAGATGGGCGATGGCTAGGGTAGGTATTGGTGTAGATCTTGGTAGCAGTACTCTTAGGACTGTAAGGTTAAAGACAATTAGGAATGGCCTTGTTGTTCTAGATTATGGCAATTTCCCTGTTCCTTCTGAGGATGTTAATGAGGATAAAAGGTTAAAGATGATGGGAAGAGAGCTGAGGAAAAGGGCTAGGAAGAGGGGACATCTAGCTGTTTCTTTAAATAGTCAGAGTGTAATTATGCGTTTGGCTAGTTTTCCTAAGATGAAAAAGAGTGAGATTGAGAGTGTTCTTAAGTGGGAGTGGGATAAGTATGTGCCAATTCCTAGGGATGAGGCCATTCTTGATTATCATGTTGTAGATGAACCTATTCTTGGTGAGTCTGAAGGTATGCAGGTATTGCTAATAGCGGCTAAGAAGAGTGATGTGGTTGAGCTTTTAAGGATTACAAGGCTTGGTGGTCTTAGGGTTAAGACTGTGGATGTTGATAGTCTGGCTGCTTTTAGGGCTCTTGATTTCCTTGGGTATCTTGATAGTGGGATTGGGCAGGCTCATACTGTCATTGATCTTGGCTTAAATAGTTCAAGGGTTAGTATCTTTGCTAAAGATGTTCCGGTTATGACCAGGGGTATTAGTACCGGGGGTATGGATTTAACAAGGCATCTGGCTGGGCAGGGATATGATTTGGAAGAGGCTGAGTCTTTGAAGTGCTATAAAGGGCTTAGTGAGGATGGTAAGGTAAGGAGTGTTTTGCTAGAGGCTTTAGAGGATCTCTTTTTTGAGATTGGTAAGTCTTTAGAGTTTTTCCTTTTAAAGAACAGGGAATATAGGACTCCCAATGTTTATCTGGTTGGTGGAGGTTCCTTGTTGAAGGGTATTCATGAGGAGTTAAGGGAGTATTTAGATAGGCAATTGGTGCAGAGATTGAGTCTTGACTATGGTATTTTGGTACCACAGTTCAAGTGGGGATCTAATGTCAGGTTTGCTAAGGGGAAGAGACATAGGGATATGGTGTCTAGTGACTACCTTACCGCTATTGGTCTGGCTCTGTGGAAGGAGGCTGACCGATGAAGGTTAATCTTTTGCCCCGGGAGATTCAGTTTAAGAAAAGAAGGTGGTTCAGGGGTTTTTTGGTTTTTGTTATGGTCTCTTTAGGTGTTGCTTCGGGGGTATACTATATCTTTTATTGGCAAAATGAGATTAGTGTTTTAGAGGATAGGCTTATGATGGTAGAGGAAGAGTATTCACTAGCTTGGGCTGAGTTGAGTGGCTACAAGGATATTAAGGGTCTTGCTGAAGATGTTAAGGACAGGGAGAGGATTCTGGTTGGCCTAGAAGAAAAGCACTATTCTGGATTGGTTTTGGCTGAGTTAAGTGCTGTTTCTGCTAGGGATGTACAGGTTAGGGAGTTTAGTATTAATGGCAGGGTGTTTAGTCTTAGAGGAGAGGCTATTAGTCTTACTGCTGTAGCGAGGATAAGTGAGGAATTGAGGGCTTTAGGGGTGTATGAGGATCTTCAGTTAAGTATTGATAGGGTTAATAGTGAAGGGTCATATCCTGTTAGTTTCAGTTTATCCGGTCAACGTAAGGGGGTAGACTGATGAGTGGGAGACTTTCTAGACGTGAAGGGTTTCTTCTACTTACCCTTTTGGTTGTTTTTTTGGGTTATGCCTTTATAAATTATGTTCATATGCCAATGGTATCAAAGGCTCAGGAACTTGAAGATGAGATTATATACTGGGAGAATAATCTTTATGAGGTTTCTAGAGAAAAGGCAAGGTTAGATGCTGCAAGTGAGGATTATGAGGAGCTATATGGAAGACAACAGGAGTTAATTGGGTATACTCCTTCATATATTGATGTTGCGCAATGGTTAAGGGATATTGAGGCTTTGCTAGAGGATAGTGGGTTAGATATTCTAGAGCTTTCTTTTGATGGTAGTGAGCCATACTATTTGGGACAGGTGGATTTTCAGCCTGTTAATCAATCTTTAATTAAGGGTAGTGCTAGTGTGAGTGTAAAGGGAGAGTTTATGGAGCATTATGCTTTTTTGGAGGGTTTGCTGGAGTTTGTACCAAGGGTATGGGTTGAAGCGATAGATTTAAGGCTTGCTGATGAGTTGCTTGTTGGACAGTATGAGGTTGTGGTCTATTTGGTTACTAATGATGAGGAGTTGCCAGAGATACCTCTAGCGGATGTTCCTTTAGTACCAGAGAGGAATCCTTTTTTAAGGGAACTGGGGGATTAGTTGTGTTGCGATATTTGACAGCGGGAGAGTCTCATGGTCCTGCTCTAACGGCAGTTGTTGAGGGTTTTCCTTCGGGTTTAAGAGTTGATATTGAGGGTATTAACAGGGAGCTTTTTAGGCGTCAGCAGGGTTTTGGTAGTGGTGGCAGGATGAGGATTGAAAGGGATCAGGTTGAGGTTCTTGGAGGGATAAGGGCTGGCTATACCCTTGGTAGTCCTGTAAGCATGGTGATTAGGAATCGGGATTTTGAGAACTGGTCTGATGTTATGGGTGTGGAAGAGGGAGAGTCTACAAGGGTTGTTGATAGGCCAAGGCCTGGTCATGCGGATTTGCCTGGGGGAATTAAGTATGGGTTTAGTGATTTAAGGAATACTCTGGAGCGGGCTAGTGCTAGGGAGACTGCGGTCAGGGTTGCTGTTGGTGCTCTGGCTAAAGAGCTTTTGGCTGAGCTTGATATTTTTGTGGTTGGTGCAGTAAGCAATATTGGTGGTTTTAAGGCTTCAAGGGAAGAGATTAATGACTGGCTGCCTGAAGAGATAAGAAGTCAGCCTGCTGGTGGCAGGTACTTTCATGATCACTATCCTAGGGAGCTTTTTTTTGTTAAAAGAGGTAGGGTATTACAGGAAAAAATTGAGGGTTCTTTGGTCAGGTGTCCTAATCCTGTCTTAAGTGACAAGATGGTTGCTGGTATTGCTAGGGCAAAAGCTGCAGGGGATACTCTTGGAGGCGAGATAGTTGTTTGGGCTTTAGGTTTGCCTCCGGGTGTTGGCAGTCATGTTCACTGGGACAGAAGATTGGATGGCAGGCTTGGACAGGCTCTTTTGAGTATTCCTTCAGTTAAGGCTATAGAGATTGGTGAAGGTTTTGCTAGTTCGTCTCGATTAGGTTCTGATGTTCATGATGAGATAGGTTACAAGGATGGAGTTGTTAAGAGAAATACTAATCGGGCTGGAGGAATTGAGGGTGGTTTGAGTAATGGGGAACCACTGGTTATATATCTTGGGTTAAAGCCAATACCTAGTCTTCTAAAGCCATTAGGGAGTTTTAATATTCATACTGGTAAAGAGGAAGAGGCTATGGTTGAACGGTCTGATGTTTGTGCTGCACCTAGAGCTGTGGTGGTTGCTGAGGCTATGGTGGCTATGGTTCTGGCTGATAGTTTGCTAGAGATGTTTGCCAATGATACTATGGCTGATTTAAAGGTATCATATGAAAAGTATCTGGAAAGGGTAAGGGGTTATCCTTTGAGTGAGTTATGAACATAATCTTGATTGGTTTGCCTGGTACTGGTAAGTCTACGGTGGCATTGGCAGTGGCGGGTCTTGGGTTTCGCTATATTGATACAGATGAGCTGATTAAGCACAGGACAGGTAAGTCGATAGCAAGGCTTTTTGAAGAGCTTGGTGAAGAGGGTTTTAGAGATCTGGAATCTGAGGTTTGTGGGGAGCTTAAGGGGATTAGGTCTGCTGTTATCGCTACTGGTGGGGGAATTGGGTTAAGGGAAGACAATAGGAGGGTGTTAAGTGAGCTGGGTCTGGTTGTTCATTTAACAGCTTCTTATGATCAAATTCTTTCTAGGATAAAAAAGGGTGAGCAGAGACCACTTTTAGCAGGGAATCTGGAAGAAGAGCTTTTAAGGCTGATGAGAGCAAGAGTTAATGCTTATGCTTGGGCTGATTATGTTATTGATACCAACTATAGATCATCGTTAGAGGTTGCTAATATGATAGTCAGCCTTATTTCTGGGAGTGAAGGGTTTGAAAAGGATTGAGCTTGTTCTTCATAATAGGGCATATTCTATTCAGATTGAGTATGGTTTGCTTTTTAGGTTAAAGGAGATCTTAGCTGAGATTGCACCCGGGGATAGGCGTTTCCTCCTAGTTACTGATGAGGTTGTTGCTGAGTTATATGGGAAAAGGGTTCTAGAGAGTTTTGCTGGTCTTCTGGTGGATTTGTTTGTTTTGCCTTCAGGGGAAGAGAACAAGAATCTTGAGAATTTAAATAGGTTGTATGACTATTTGATTATTAATGGGTATGAGCGTAGGGATGTGCTTTTGGCTTTTGGTGGGGGAGTTGTTGGTGATATTACGGGTATGGCAGCTGCCACATACTTAAGGGGTGTTCCCTATATTCAGATTCCTAGTACTCTTTTGGCTCAGGTGGACGCTGGTATTGGTGGGAAGGTGGCCGTTAATCATGCTTTAGGAAAGAATCTAATCGGGAGTTTCTATCAGCCAAAAGCTGTTTTGGTTGATCCGTCCTTGTTAGATACTCTTTCAGAGAGAGAGTTAAGGGGAGCTATCGCTGAAGTCATTAAGTATGGGGTTGCTTTGGATTATGAGTTCTTTGTTTTTTTAGAGGAGAATGTTGCCGGTATTCTTGAAGGTGATAGGTTTTTACGGGAAGAGATGGTTGCTAGAGCTTGTGAGTTGAAAGCGGGAATAGTGAGGCAGGATGAGCTTGACTTAGGTGTTAGGGCTGTATTGAATTTTGGTCATACTTTAGGGCATGCTCTTGAACAGCTAGGTGAATATCGGGAATATTCACATGGGGAAGCTGTGAGTATTGGTATGGTTGCTGTTTTTGCTATGGCAGAAGAATTGGGTTTGGTGGAAAGGGGTGATAAGGAGAGGGTTATTGCTTTGCTTGAGCAGGTGGGGTTGCCTGTAAGGTTAAAGGGTATGTATGCTAAGGAAAGAATAAAGGAGAGTATTGGCAAGGATAAGAAGAAGAGTGAAGGTCAGGTTAGATGGGTCTTGCCTGAAAGAATAGGTAAGGCTAAAATAAATTGTATTGTACCAGAAAAAATACTTGATAGAGTTCTTTTGGACCTGATGGGATAAAGGGGAGATCAGGTTGGCAAAGATAGATTATGCAATCCTAGACAACATTATAAATGATACGCTTAAGGTTGTTGAGAGCAGTCAGGAACAGCTTTTTTCCATAGCGGATTCCGCTAGGGAGGATTATCAGGCTGTTTCTGATGAGCTTCAGGCTATCAAGGAACAGGTCTTAAAACGTATTCAAGAGGTTGATCAGTTAGAGAGGGAAGACCGTCGGACTAGGCTTCATTTAATGGAGATCTCTAAAGATTTTTCTGCATATTCCCAGGATGAAATAAAGGCTGCTTATGATAATGCTAAGACTGTTCAGAGCAAGCTTCTTTTGGCTAGGGAGAGAGAAAAGATTCTTAGGGAACAAAGGGATGCCTTAGAGAGACGTTTAAAGAATATCAAACAGATGGTGGATAGAGCAGAAGAGTTGGTTAGCAATGTGGGTATGGCGATGAACCTTTTAAGGGGAGACTTGCAGCGAGTTAATGCTGAGATGCGTAACATGGAGAACAGAGAGCTCCATGCCATGAGTATTATCAGTGCTCAGGAAGAGGAAAGGAAAAGGGTTGCTAGGGATATTCATGATGGACCGGCACAGCTTTTGGCTAATGTGGTATTAAGGTTAGAAGTTACTGAAAGAGTGATGGAGTCTGATTTAGAGAGGGCTAGGGGCGAGGTTCGTAAGCTTAAAGATCTAGTTCGTCAGAGTCTTCAGGATGTAAGGAAGATTATCTTTGATTTAAGACCGATGGCTTTAGATGATTTAGGTTTGCTGCCAGCTCTAAAGGGTTTTGTTAATAGTTTTGAAGATCGAACTGGAATTGGTACTAATCTTCAGATACTTGGAGATGAAAGGAGGTTTAATCCTAACTGGGAAGTGGCTATCTTCAGGTTAATTCAGGAGTCGTTAAATAATGTGGCTAAGCATTCTCAAGCCAGTTTTGTTGATGTGAAATTAGAGTTAGGTACAACCCAGGTTATAGCTGTTGTTTCTGATGATGGTATTGGTTTTGATGTTGAAAAGGCAGGGAAGGTTAATCAGGAGAGGTTTGGTTTAACTAGTATGAAGGAGAGAGTAGATATTCTAGGTGGTAGTTTTGAGATCACATCTGTGGTAAACAGGGGGACTCGGGTTGTCTTTAAGCTACCTCTACCAGATGGGGATGAGAGCAATGGATAGGATTAGGGTACTGATTGCTGATGATCATGCTCTTTTAAGACAGGGTCTTAGACAGATTCTAGAGATGGAAAAGGATATGGATATTGTTGGTGAAGCCTCTACAGGAAATGAAGTATTGAAGCTACATAAGCAGCTTTCTCCTGATGTTATTTTGCTAGATATCAGTATGCCGGGTATAAGTGGTGTTGAGGTGGCAAAGGAGATCAAAAAAGAGAAAGCGGAAACGGGTATCGTTATGCTTACTATTCATGACTCTGAGGAGTATCTTTTTGAGGCTATTAAGGCTGGAGTAAATGGGTATGTCCTTAAGGATGTGGATCCAGAGATTCTCATAGAGGTTATTAGGTCCTGTAAGGCAGGGAGTACGTATCTACATCCTCAGGTTACCGGCAAGGTTATTGACAAGTTGAATCGTTTGTCTGATATGGCCCAGGGACATGCTCAGGGGAACCCGGCTTTAGAGGTTTTAACAGAAAGGGAGTTAGATGTTTTAAGACTTATGGCAGAGGGAGCTGGCAATAAGGAGATAGCCAATAAGTTGTACATAAGTGAAAAGACAGTGAAGAATCATGCTACTAATATCTTTAGGAAGTTGGATGTAGCTGATCGAACTCAAGCGGTAATTGAGGCCCTCAAGAGGGGCTGGGTGAAGATAGGTTAAAAGCCTGGTAGGACCAAAGTCCTGTACCAGGCTTTTTTAATAGGACTAAAGGGCATTTGATTTGGGACCATTGCCTGTCCTTAAGGGGACTGCTGCCTGATATGCTGATTATTTAGAAGATGCTAAGATATGTACAACAAGCGGATCTCACCAGACAAATTCACTGAAGGGGGTAGGGCAGAATGATCCGTACATTGATGAATGTGATTAGTGTCTTGAGGAATGATGAGCGTGGGCAGGGTATGGTGGAGTATGGTTTGATCTTAGCGTTGGTGGCTGTGGCAGCGATTGTGGCCTTGGGTCTTTTGGGAGACGGTGTAGTTGGCATATTCACTGATGTTTTAGATGGACTCGGTGGTGGAGAATAATTTGTTGAAGGACCCCCAGACTAAATATATATAGTTTATACTTGTCCCCCCTAGTTCTGTCCCCCTGAGCCAGACTATGGGGGGAGGTTCCCTGGGGCTGGGGACTGGACTGGGAAACCGGTGCTGTCTTCAGCCCTTAAACTATCTAAGGAGGGATGGTAGTGCGAAATCAGAGAGGACAATCTTTAGTTGAATTAGCTATTGTGCTCCCCATCCTTCTTCTGTTGTTGTTAGGGATTGTTGAGTTTGGCCGGGTCTATAGTGTGCAGTTGATGCTTGATAATGCTAGTCGTGAAGGTGTACGTCTAGGTGTAGTTGGTGCTAGTGATGAACAGATTGTCGCTAAGGTTAGAGAGATTATTATGGGAGTAGATGATGAGTTGTATGTGGTTATCATTACTCCCGCGGTGAAGAGAAGTGGTGATCCTCTAACTGTAGAGATTAGATATGATCATAGTTTTTTTGTTCCTTTGTTTTCGTCTCTTACCGGTGAGGGCATAACCCTTACTGCTAGATCAACCATGAGGGTGGAATAGGGTGATGGGATGAAGAATGAAAGAGGTGCAGTCCTAATTGTAACTACCATGTTTATGGTGGTTGCAGCCGGGTTTATGGCTTTGAGTGTGGACTTGGGTCGACTGTATGTTACTAGAAGTGAGATACAGACGGCTGCTGATGCTGGGGCTCTGGCTGGAGCAGCTCTTTTGCATACCCAGAACCCTAATGCCATCGAAAACGAAGCCCTTAAGTATGTTGAATTTAACGGTGCTAATTCTGAGGAGACCTTAGTCCATATTGATGATGACTATTCTAGGGTTATTGTTCAGGTGGGAACGCTGCAGGGCTGGGTAATTGCTCAGGCTATCTGGAATAGGGATAGCGCCTATACCAGTGTTTCTTCTGCAGCTGATCTAGAACAGATTGTGGGGATTAGAGGGGCACAACCTTGGGGTGTTGAGCTAGGAGATTTTGCTTATGGTGACAGATATACCTTAAAGGTCTCCGGGGATGGAGAAATAGAGCCGAGGAAGGGTAATTTCCAGGCCTTGGCTTTAGATGGTACGGGTGCGGATAGGTACAGAAACCATATAATTCACGGGTATTCGGGAGTCTTAAGTGTTGGTCAAGAGATTCTAACAGAACCTGGGGATATGAGGGGACCTACCAGGCAGGGGTTAAAGGAGAGAATAGATCAAGATCCAACGGCAACCTTTGAGAATGTATCTGTGGATTCACCCCGTATTCTTTATGTGCCTATTGTTGAGTCCTTTGAAGTTGAAGGAAGGAAGTATGTGACTATCGTTGGTTTTGCTGCTTTCTTTCTTGAAAATATTCAGGGAACAGATACGGTTTATGGAAGATTCATGAAAAAGGTAGTACCTGGTGAGACTGCACCATTGTCGGCAGGATATAGAGATTATGGCCTTTATGGTGTGCGATTGAGCCAATAGGGGGCTTTAGAGATGAGTAAGCAGAAAGCGATTAAGTTTTTGATATTGCCAGGTCTGTTTGGTTTGCTGGTAACCTTGCTGGTGTACAGCTATTGGCCGGAGACTGAAGTAGTTGTGGATGCAACCGATATGGAAATGGTTAGTGTTGTTGTGGCTAGAGAAGATTTGGAAGCTGGTATGGAACTAAGCCCTAAGGTATTGATGTTAAAGGAGGTACCAGCAGAATATCTCACTAGCGATACTTTTGGCAATATTGATGAGTTATCTGGAATGTATGCCTTAGCACCTGTACTAGAAGGTGAACCTGTTCGGAGTGCTAGAGTTACTGATAGGTATCATAGTGGTAAGCTTGCTTATGTGATTCCTGAGGGTATGCGGGCTGTGAGTTTTCGAGCCAATGAAATTATTGGTGTGGGTGGCTTTATTGAACCAGGTAATTATGTGGATATCATTGTTACCTATCAGAATCCTGAAAGAGAGAATGTTGCCAGCCTTATTCTAGAGGAGATACTGGTTTTGGCAGTGGAAAGGGAATTGGAAGAGTGGGAGGAAGGCATTTATTCATATTTGACTGTGGCTGTTACACCAAAGGAAGCGGTACATCTGGTTTGGGCAGATGAGTTTGGCGATATCAGGTTGCTCTTAAGACCTTTAACTGCAGAAGGGCAAAAGATAGGGTTAACCAGCATAGTGGATGGGAACTAGGCTTAGGGGGGATAGACATGTTAAGGATTATGGTAGTCGATGACAGTCAGGAGATACGTAAGACTGTAGTCGAAATGCTAGAAATGGAACCTGAATTTAAGGTGATTGGTCAGGCTCAAGACGGCTATGAAGCTTTAAGATTGGGTGTAAAGCTTGAACCGGATGTGGTTATCCTCGATATTAATCTTCCCGGCCTTGATGGTATCTCTGTGGCTGATGAGTTAATTAGAAAGATTAAGACAACAGTGATAATGATCTCTGTTGAGGGAGAACGAGAATATTTCCGTAAGGCTATGAATGCAGGTGCTAGTGACTTTCTGGTAAAGCCTTTTGGTCAAAAGGAATTGAGTGCAGCTATTTGGCAAGCTGTACAGAAAAGAGATTCGACGGTAGATCTCTCTACCGGAGCAGTGGTTACTGTTCTTGGCTCTAAGGGTGGTACCGGGAAGACTACCATGGCAGTTAACTTGGCAACAGCTATTGGTCAGCAGTTGAATAGTAGTGTAGGTCTACTGGACTTAGATTTGGAGTTAGGTACACTTAGTAGTTCACTGGGTTTGAGATCTCAGACTACCTTGATTGATTTGTGTCAGCAAAAAGAAGAGATAACTAAGGAGAGTCTAGAAAAGGTCTGGCAAAAGCCAGAAAGACTACCTTTACGGGTATTAACTGCACCTCTTGAGATCCATATGGCTGCTGAGGTTGATGGTGAGGGAAAGAAGAATCCTCATAGAAACTATGTTGCTGAGATTCTAGGAAGCTTTAGAAAGGCTTTGCCTTTGACTGTTGTTGATACAGGTAATGGGTTTAGGGAAGCTACCGTAACTGCTATTGAGGGTGCTGATTTGGTTGTGCTGGTAACTACTCCTGAGATTCCTGCTTTAGAGAACACCATGAGGATTCTGGATTTGCTGATTAAGCAGCTATCTTATCCTGAGGAGAAGATTAAGCTTGTATTAAATAGGGCTGATAGCCTTAGTGGTTTAACTCCTGATGAGATCTCACATAGTCTAGATTTTGGCGTCTGGCATAGTGTTTCTTCAGATTATGCTGTGGCTGCTCAAGCTCTTAATGTGGGGGTACCTTTGGTTTCTAGGAGGGGAAGGTCTCAGCTGGCATTTGACTTAGAGAGTCTGGCCCATAAAGTTATTGCTGAGATTCCTGTTCTTAAGGCAGGGAAGAAAGAGGAACAGCCAAAGGGTCGTTTTCGTTTGTTTGGAGGTGTAGCTGGTGTCTAGTCTTTATGAACGCTTACGTACTACAGAACAAAAGAGCAATGAGTTGAAGAGGGAAGTACGGCACTGGGATCAGCACCGTGAGCTGAAGAACAAGATCCAACTTAAGCTAATAGAAGAAATGGATAGCAAGGTATTGATTTATACAGATAAACTGGCAGAGAAGGAGAAGGCAGAGATCAGGGGCCTTATCTATGATTATCTTGCTTTAGAGAACAGCATCAATCCACTTGAGAGGGATCAGGTAGTTGATAGTCTTTATGCTGAGATTCTTGGGTATGGACCGATTCAACCCCTGTTAGATGATTCTGATGTCAGTGAGATTATGGTTAATTCAGCAACTGAGGTATATATAGAGAGGCATGGTAGGTTAGAAAGGACAAATATCCGTTTTGAGGATGATAGGCAGGTCTTGCATTTAATTGAAAAGATTGTTGCACCGATCGGGAGAAGGATTGATGAGTCTAGTCCAATGGTTGATGCCAGATTGCCTGATGGTTCTCGAGTAAATGCGGTAATTTCACCTCTGGCTTTGAAGGGTCCTTCCTTAACAATCAGGAAGTTTTCAGCTGATCCCTATCAGGTGGAGGACCTAATTGGGTTTGGTACTCTTAATGAAGCTATGGCAAGGTTCTTAGAAGTGTCTGTCAAGTCTCGCTTAAACATTATTGTCTCTGGTGGTACAGGTAGTGGTAAGACGACTACCTTGAATGTCTTAAGCTCCTTTATCCCTAATGATGAAAGAATTGTCACTATTGAGGATGCCGCTGAGTTACAGTTAAGGCAGGATCATGTTGTTTCTTTGGAAACAAGGCCTGCTAATGTGGAGGGCAGAGGGGAAATAGATATTAGACAACTGGTTAGAAATTCTTTACGTATGCGACCAGATCGGATTGTTGTTGGTGAGGTTCGTTCTGGTGAAGCTTTAGATATGCTTCAGGCGATGAATACAGGTCATGATGGTTCATTAACTACAGCCCATGCTAATAATCCAAGGGATTTGCTATCGCGTCTAGAGACCATGGTTTTAATGGCTGGTATTGAATTGCCGGTAAAGGCTATTCGTGAACAGATTGCTTCTGGTATAGATTTGATTATTCAACAGTCAAGGTTAAGAGATGGTCAGCGTAAAATCACTCATATCACTGAGGTGCAGGGTATGGAAGGCGATGTTATTGTGCTTCAAGATATCTATCGTTTCAGACAGGATGGAATTGATGAGGATGGTAAGGTTTTAGGTATGTTTACATCTACCGGTATAAGGCCGAGTTTTCAAGAAAGAATTGATTCTGCCGGTTTATCTCTGCCTGGAGAGTTTTTTGAACTTTAGGGGGTTATTTAGTATGCCTGAATATTTAATGGGTCTAATCTTTCTTGCAGCGTTCTTGATGGGTTTAGGAGTCTTGCTTCTGGCAGAAGAGCGAGCTAATAAACGAGTACTAGAAAGACTTAAAACAAAAAAACAACCAGTGAAAACAAGGGAAAAGGGTAAGTTGCAAGACATATTTCTTCTAAGCAGGGAACAGCTTAGAAGTATGGCTGAGAGTGTGTTAGAGGATAACCCCAGGTTAGTTAAGTTAGAGCTAAGTCTCAAGAGAGCGGGCCTTAAAGTTAGACCTGGTGAATACTTGATAGGGAAAATACTTCTTATAGCTATTCTGGGTATTCTAGGTCTGCTTACAGGAGATCTTTTGCTAGCAATCCTTTTAGTGGGTATATCTCTAGTTCTACCCGGATTCTACCTTAAGAGCAAGGCAACTAGCAGGGTTAGAGCCTTTGAGAATCAACTTATTGATGGTGTGGATCTCATTGCTAATGCCTTACGATCAGGATATTCTTTTCTTCAAGCTTCTGAGGTAGTAGTTAAAGAACTGTCAGGACCAATTGCTGAGGAGTTTGAACAGTTGATTATGGAAACAAGGGTAGGGATGTCCCTAGAAGATGCTTTACAGGGGATGAATCAGAGGGTTCCTAGTAAGGATTTAGATCTTCTAATTACTGTTGTCCTTATTCAAAAGCAGGTCGGTGGTAATCTTGCTGAGATTCTTGAAAAACTAGGTAATACCTTAAGAGAGAGAGTTAATTTGAAGGGTCAGGTACGCACTATTACCGGTCAGAGTAGGTTGTCTGGTTGGGTTATTGGTCTTTTGCCTGTAACGCTCTTGTTAGTTATGTATATCCTTAGTCCAGAATACTTGATTCCCTTTCTTCAACATGAACTGGGTCTGGTTTTGCTAGGTGTGGCTCTTTTTATGGAGATTATGGGTCTTTTCATGATCAAGAAGATGATTCAGATAGATATTTAGGGGGGGTGAGTGTATGGAAATTGCAATGATTTGGGCTTTTCTTATGGGTGTTGGCCTGTATTTTGTAATTGCTGCTCCTTCTGAAGAGGTGTTAGTTGCTAAACAGAGATTGGCTGATATAAATAGCCGTGTGGAACAAAAAGGAGATTCGTTTAAAGAGAGGGTCTGGCTGCCTTTTTTAAAAAGCACAAAACAACGACTAGTTTTCATTACACCGACCCGGTTAAAGAATACCTGGGCAGATAGGCTTTCTAAAGCTGGTAAGCCAATTGAGCTAGGCACCTATATCTGGTATAAGGTATTGTTGGCCTTTCTTCTAGGGAGTGTTCCTTTTATTCTTGATAGCCCTAATATGTTATTAGCAATACTGCTTTTTGGAATAGGGTTATACTTACCAGATGTTTGGTTAAAGACTAAGACAAATGAGAGACAGCTACAGTTATCTAGGTCTTTACCGGATGTTCTAGATGTTTTAACTGTTTCTGTGGAAGCAGGGCTTGGCTTTGATGGTGCTGTACAAAAGGTAAGTGAAAAATTCAGTGGCCCGGTTGCTGAAGAGTTTGGTACCTATCTTAAAGAGGTTCGTTTAGGGAAAAAAAGAGCTGATGCTTTACGTAATCTTTCTTTGCGAGCAGATATTCCGGAGATGCGAAGCTTTACGGCGGCAATTATCCAAGCTGATGCTTTAGGGGTTAGTATTAGCAAGGTGTTAAGGGTGCAATCTGATCAACTAAGAGTTAAGAGGAGGCAGGCAGCTGAAGAGAAAGCTATGAAGCTTCCAATTAAGATGCTCTTCCCCCTCGTACTCTTTATCTTCCCAACTATTTTTATAGTCCTTTTAGGGCCGGTGTTGATTCAGATTATGCAGATGCAGTAGCTAGTTGATTAAATGGAAGAACAGAGGGATTTCAAAGAAATCCTTTAGGGTGAACAGGAGGTCTATAGCCTCCTGTTTTTGTTTGCCATAGGCGATAACTGTCAGGATATAGTCTTTCGCTTCCATATCAAGAGGTAGTCTGAGTTCTTTTTGCCAGAGTTCTTGTGAGATTTGGATAAGGTCTTCTTTTCCATATTCCCAGTGGACTTCGACGTGTTCCACATTTGGGCTAGTTTGTGCAGTCAGTATTAGGGTGCCACCTGCAAGAGCACTTGTTTTATCAAGATAGGCATAAAGCCAGATCCTTTCTTCGACCCAGTATGTTAAGGATACTGTCTGGGTGATTCCTGGTGAGTAGTGGGCGGTAATTCTTGCTTGTTGAGGACCTATTAGGTTAGCATCTATTTCTGTTTCCCACCGACTTTTCTTGTTTAGCGAGTGTGTTTGGTCTAGAATTGATACTTCGACATGGTAGGCATCTCCCTTTGTTTCTGCCCAGATTGTCGTCTTATCCCCTAAGGGAACTATGGTTGGTGATACTCCGGCAATGAGTCTTCTTTCTTCCACATAGAGGGGTTTTGTGACACTTGAATAGATGGTGTTGTTCCTATCTCTTATCCAGCCTGAGTAGAAGTATGTTCCTGGTAGGACTGTATAGCCGTTATTGTCTTTACCATCCCAGATAATCTCGGAAGGTGGGTATCCTGCGGTACCGTTTGTTCCTGAGAAGCGTTTTACAAGGACTCCTCTGGCATCAACTACTTCAAAGTACCAGGAAGAAATGTTGGTATTCTTTAGGGTTCTAAATGTGAAGGTTGTAGTGTCTTGGTAGCCATCACCATCAGGAGAAAAGGTGATGGGTGTTGCTTTTGGTACAAACAGTGCTGATCTATAAAGGATCACAGCTGCTTCGGCACGGTTTAAGTAGTTATCGGGCCTAAGGGTTCTATCAGGATATCCTTGGATGATTCCTAGTTTGATGGCTGCGGCAAACTCAGCTCGAATTGATGGATCCACCTTGTTATGGTCCCTAAAGGCCCTTAAGGTATTCTCTATTTCTGTTTCTGTAAGGTTATTAACATAGCCTTCTAGTTCTAATGCTCTTACCAGCATTATTATTCCATGGTCTCTTCTAAGGTAGTTGTCAGGTCTAAACAGGGTGTTTGAGACTCCCGTGATGATACCAGCGGCTGTGGCTGTTTCTATCCAGGGATAGCCTTCTTTGCCTCTGTTATAGACTTGATAGTTTTTTGGTACATCGGTATATGTAGGTATGTCCGGTCTGATGGGTGATAAGTCAAAGGTTTTGGCTATTAGGACTGCATATTCAGCTCTGGTGATCTGGTTATTGGGACGGTAGTATGAGAAGTCTCGGTTTGTCCATAAATCCCGGAAAATCCAACCATCCAGGTTATACTCCTCCCACATTGTTTGTAGTTCCTTGTAGGCCCAGTGACTTCTAGAAACATCATAGTACCAGGTATCCCTACTGCTAGCACTACTAGGTTGAGCAACAAAAAGTATGGCCATTAGGATAAATACAATTGTTTTCATCGATAACACCTCCTTGTTCTAGGGTAACATCATTGGAAAATAATTACAACATCTATTTGGAAAAGGTTGACAACTATGTTTTACCCGGATATAATTACCAATACATGGAAGGAGGTATATCGTGAGTGTTTCTTCTCGGTACATAAGTATTTTGGTCGTTTTGGGGTTAATCTTAGCTATTGTCTTACAGGTTAACAGTCAGAAGACGGTAGCTGTGGTTGTAGCAAAGGGAGATATTGAAGCATTTGAGACGATTAAGGCCGATCAGGTAACTACTGTTAGGCTAAATAGGGATGCTAGGCATGAGTATGCCTTCTCTGATCAAGCAAAGGTAATTGGCCGAACAACGCTGGTACCTTTAGTGGCAGGAGAGCAGATTCTCGAACCTAAGCTTGCAGAGAATGATGGTGGCTATTTAAGTATTTTAGGGCAATATGATAGGGCTGTGTACTTACCGCTAAACAGGGATGCGCCTCTAGGTTCGATACTTAAGCCTGGAGCATATGTGGATCTTATCTATGTGGCAGATAAACGTGACTTTAGTACTGATAGTGTTGTTGTTCTAGAAAGAGTGATGGTCATTGATGTGGTTTATGAGAGATCTCAGACATTTAAGAGTGGTGAGAATATCTTAGGAGTGCTCTTGCGGGTCAGCAAAGAGGAAGCGGAATTGCTAGCATACCTACAGGAGCGAGGTAAGATATATCTTAGTCTTCAGGGGGCAAAGGCATGAAGCGTACAGCATGGTTAATGGGTATAGAAACGGGCCTCTTAAATGCAATAGCTAATCAGGGAGACATATCCTTGTTAGGGGTCAGAAACTGGGATGAAAGTGTTAGGGTATCTAATGCTGATCTTATCTTTCTGGTGGTCAAAGAAAAAGAGGAGATCTTTAAGTTACAGGACTTGCTGACTAGAGAGCATTGGTCAGGTGAGACTCATCTTTTGCTTGATAGTGTGGATTTGCTAGTTGATCTTGGCAATAATGAGGGTCTAGCTAATATGAGTATTCATGTAGCTCCCTTTAACTATTCAAGGATTCTAGGTGTGGGTGCAACTGTTGTTTATGAGCAAACGGAAGTGTATGCCCAAAGAAAACCAAGAATTGTTGCTGTCTTTAATACTAAAGGGGGTGTGGGCAAGACTTTTGTGGCAGCTAACCTAGCTATCTGGTTGAAACAGCAAGGACTTAATACAGTTCTTTTTGATGCTGATATGACTTCTAGTGATATAGCCTTGAATCTAGATATGATTGGCACTACCAGTATTCTTGATGTTCTTTCTAGGTGGGAGGGGGATAGGCTTGAGCCTTTTTTACCTAAACATGATAGTGGGTTACCGGTATTGCTTGGACCACCAAGACCAGAACTCTCTGATCTAGTCGGGCTTGAAGATCTTAGTCTTTTGCTTAAAGCAGCTAAAGAGGAGTTCCCGGTAGTGATCTTAGATCTTTCTCCTGAGATCAATAATGAGACAACCTTGCTTTGTTTAGAACAGGCTACAGATATTTTGCTTGTTAGTACCCTCGATATGACTGCACTAAGACAAACAAAGTTAGCTTTTGATCTTTTAAAACAACTAGAAGTTAAAGGAGCAGATAAGTTAATACTGGTTTTAAACAAGGTAAGAAACGGGCAGTTATTAAGTCCTGCTAAGGCTCAGGAACTAACCGGAATATTTAGAATTGTTAGCCTTCCCTATCTCTACCCTGAAGTTGAAAGGAATCTCTTAAGAGGGATACCTCTGGTGTTAGATGGTCAGGCAGTTGAAGCTAAGAAAGCTTTTATGAAACTAGCTCATGAGATTTTTCCTGATCAGATACAGCTGACTTTGGAATCTAAGGGGTTAGATAGAGTGTTGAGCTTCTTCTTAAAGAGAAGGGAGGCTTGAGTTTGGTAGGGCTTAGCGAAAAGCTAGAGAGTTTACGGAAGCAATCGGGCTGGTCAAGAGATGAAGGTCTCTTAGATATTGAAGAAATGCTTGAGAAACTGCAGCAATCAGTTTTGCAGGAATATTCGCTTGATCTGGCTAGGGCAAGAACAGATCAAGAGGCAAGAAAAAGGGTGAGGCGTTATGTACTGACTAGGTTAGCAGAAGAGAATATGGAGGAAAGGGACAGACTAGCTGATCAACTAACCAATGAACTTGTTGGTTATGGCCCCATTGAACCCTTTCTGCAGGATAGAACCATAAATGAGATTATGGTTAATGGTCCGGATACTATCTATGTTGAACAAGAGGGTAGATTGGTATTAACTGATGTGACTTTTAAGTCCACTGAGCATCTCCTTGGTGTCATTCAAAGAATTGTTGCACCTTTAGGTAGAAGGGTTGATGCTGCTCAACCTTTTGTTGATGCGAGGTTAGTTGATGGCTCAAGAGTACATGTCATCATACCTCCACTAGCTATTGATTACCCTGTTCTAACCATCAGGAAGTTTGCTAAAAGGGAGTTAGGAGTCCAGGATCTACTAGAGTTAGGGACTCTTAATGAAGAAATGGTACGGTTTCTTCGTTATGCGGTTAGAGCTCGGCTAAACATAATTGTTTCTGGCAGTACGGGGTCTGGTAAGACTTCAACCTTGAATGTTTTATCTAGCTTCATTGAAAATGAGAGAGTTGTATCCATAGAGGATGCAGCAGAGTTAAGGTTAGGACAGGCTCATGTTATTCGTCTTGAGGCCCGTAATGCTAATACTGAGGGTCTAGGCTCCATATCTGTTAGGGAACTATTAAGAAATGCCTTACGTATGCGGCCTGACCGAATTATTATCGGTGAGGTAAGGGGGAAAGAAGCCTATGACCTAATCCAGGCCTTAAATACGGGACATGAGGGTAGTCTTTCTACGGTACATGCAAATAGTGCCATTGATGCATTGTACCGTCTAGAGAACATGGCCCTTACAGCGGGAGAGGGCATCCCCCATGGTGTAATGAGAGAACAGGTATTAGGTGCTGTAGATCTTGTAATACATCAGCAACGAGATTCTTACGGGCAGAGATACATTAAGGAGATAGCTATAGTGAATAAGGGGCGGCAGGGATCCATAGTTTTCTCTGTTTTTAAGAAGGTACCAAAGGAGAATCGCTGGGAGAAGAATAGGGATCTTAATTGGCCAGAAGAGATAGTTGAAAGATTTATTCAAAAGGGGCTTGAAGACTATGTGTTCAGTTTTAATGTGTAGGAGGTATTTATGCGACCTGAGACCATCCTTATCTTCTTAATTCTTGTTGTTGGTAGCTCTCTAGCTACTTACAGGGTTAGTGAAAGCAGGCGTCTTGAAAGATATTTTGCTTTTAGGAAAGAGACAAGAGTGAAAAGAAAGATATCTATCAAAAAGGCCGATGAGAGTTTTGAATTCTTGATTTTAATCCTAATCAGTACCTTACAGGCAGGTCAAAGTCTTTATCTTGGACTGAAAAGAGTTGAAGAGGAGATTGATGGAGAGTTCGGTAGAGCTATAACGAGGGTTAATCAACTATTAGAGACTGGGCAGAGTGTTCCTAAAGCCTTAAGAACCACTGGAAAAGAGACTGGAATGAGTCAGTTTCTACAGTTAGCAGAGAGTCTTGAGATCCATTTTAAGACTGGTGGCAGTATGTTAGAGATTTTAAGGAGTCTATCTGAGCAAAAAAGACATATTCGGGTGCTTCAGGGACAATTTGAGGCCAAGATAGTTGAAACAAAGCTATCAGCAATATTTCTAGCAGCTCTGCCGGTTCTCTTTCTTCTTTTCTTTGTTTTTGGTCAGAGGGAGGTATTTTTAGCAACTCTCAATGATCCTCTGGGAAAGATGGGCCTTATCTATGCCTGTATTTCCTGGGTGATAGGGATATTGCTTTTGAGGACTTTAGTTCATAAGGAACAGGAACGTATTCGTCAATAGCCCACGATTAAAGTCGAGGGCTTGTGTTGAAACCTAGACACAAGTTCTGATTGACTAGCCTAGCACTGCGGTTGAGGTTAAACAGTTCTGAGGGGTAGGAACTGTGCTGTCAACAAAAAACTGTTGGATAACATTGGCGAAGAGGGGATTACTAGTTTTTGCTAGTTTTCTAGAATAGTTTGCTGACAAGATTTTAAGTATTACAAAAAAACTAGCAATCATACTAAAAAAGGAGGATGGCGTTCCTCCCATGACTGAAGTCAAGGGCATCCCCGCCTCAAGTATTATGAAGGGTAGTGAGGTCAAGGTGTTTAAACGGATTCCCAATGGTTTAGTGAGGGATATTCTGATATTCTTCTCTAGGTTCTGGTTCAAAAAGAGAAAACCCCTGTTATATCCCTATCTGGGGAAATACTTAAAACCTTATGAAAAGGTATTAGAGAGTCTGGTTAAAGATAGTGGACTGACAGAAGACTGGCAGCAAGAAAGATTGAGTGAGTTCAATCTAAGAAGTACTTTAGTGCTAGTTTTCTTTGGGATATTAGAGCTTTCTCTAAGTATGCTGATACTTGTGTTGGTCTGGTATCTACCCTATATACTATTGCGTTTGGCTTTTAAGCAGAGGCAGGAGACAATGATAAAGGAACTGCCCCAGCTAGTTGACTATTTGGTTTTATGTGGAGGAGGTGGGCTAAATCTATATCAGTCATTGAAGTTTGTAACTGAGGTGAGGCAAGGTATCTTCTATGCTGAGTTAAAGGAGGTGGTGGCTGGAGTAGAGGTGGGTATCCCGTTAACAAAGGGACTAATCAACTTAAGATCCCGATTAGGGTTCCCTGTCTTAGAGAGCTTTCTTGGGGCTTTGATTTATGGTGAGACATTGGGGATACCTCTAAAGGAAACTTTGCAGAGTGAGGCAGAGCTTCAAAGGACTCTAAGAAGACAGGGGATTGAGAAGTCTCTTAATGCAGTACCTTTTAAGATGACGATTATCTCTATGGTTTTCCTGTTTCCTGTTGTCGTTATTCTGGTTTTGTTACCCCATATGGTTGGTTTTATGAATAGTAATTGGTAGAAAGAGAGGTGAGGACCCGGAAGTCTAGGGAAAGCTGATAAGTACATAACCGGGTAGATATGAAAAGATTGTTGAGTATATATTTAAGTCTTAAAGCAGATGAAAGAGGTGCAGCAACAGCGGAATATGCTTTGCTATTAGCTCTTGTTGTGATTATCCTGATTGGTTCTCTTGGTACCCTTGGAAGTGTCTTAAATGATAAGATTAGCGATATCATTGCTAGCTTAAATGCAGCACATTAGAAGATCAGAACAAGGTCAGGCAGTTGTGGAATTTGTACTGGTTTTTAGCATCCTCTTAGTTATTCTCTTTGCTATTTTGGAAATTGGCTCGATGCTAAATTCTAGGCTTATTCTCTCTACAGCTGCAAGGGAGGGTGCTAGGCGAGCCGCGGTGGAGGGTGGAGCTCACGATAGTGTCTATAGCAGGATAGAACAACAGTTACGTTTTGGTAATATTTCGCCTGAGGATGTGGAAATACAGATTACTCCTAATCGAGCTTCCTATGGTAGCCCCATTGAAGTACGTTTGGTATATAGATACTCATGGAAATCTGCCTTCTTGCAAAGTATCTACAGAAAGGATGTTATCCTTGAAGTTGCAGTTATTACCCGCAGTGAAAAGGTCCGTTGGTGAGAAAGGATCTATCACTGTCATGGTGGCTCTGTTTCTGCCTGTGGCCATGTTGCTTTTGTCCTTGCTGATATTAGAAGGAGAGATATTTCTTGTTAAGGCAAAGCTTCAAAACACAGCAGATATGGCAGCCTTAGCAGCGGTACAAGAGCTTGACATGGATAAGCTAATAGATGGTGAGATTGTCATTAGAGAAGAGGCTATGGATATTGCTAACATCTATGGGGAGATGAATATCGTTGCTGCCTTCTCTAAAGAAACTGCATCTCAGGCTAGGATAGTTACCTGGGTGTTGAAGGGGAGTGATACAGAACCGGTTAAGCATCCTCTAACCGGTGAGAATGTTCAAGAAGCAAGAGTGCTAGTTGAAGTATCACTCCCCTGGTCTATCAACTACTTAACAGATAGAGCGGAGCTAGTTATCACAAGCACAGCTGAAGCAGCTGTACGCACAAGGTAAGGGGTCACCACTGGTGGCTCCTTACCTTGTGCTAAGAGTGGTATCACACTAGGATTATCTGTACATTAGGAAAATTCTCTTTGGGTACCCTAAAGAGAACAGAATAACGGCAGGAATAAAGGAGTGTATGTAGAATGCAGAAGTTGGTCCAAGTAGATAGGGAGGGATTGATGTGTCAACAGAGGGGTTAGAACTAACACCGTTGTATGATGTACATATTAAGTATGGTGGCAAGATGGTTGACTTCGGTGGTTGGGCACTACCGGTTCAGTTTTCGGGTATAATTGAAGAACATCAGGCTGTTCGTAATCAGGCTGGGCTTTTTGATGTTTCTCATATGGGTGAAATAGAGGTGACCGGGAAGAAGGCTTTTGATTTTGTTCAATATCTAGTCACCAATAATGTTGGACGGTTAGTAGATGGTCAGGTGTTATATACCCTTATGTGTAAACCTGATGGTGGTATTGTTGATGACCTGCTGGTTTATCGATTGGCTGAGGATCGCTATCTACTAGTAGTTAATGCTGCTAATACTGCAAAGGACTGGGAATGGATTAACTCTGTTGCCAGAGATTTTGATGATGTCACAATCAAGAATATATCTAAAGAGATTGCTCAGATTGCTATTCAGGGACCAAAAGCACAGCAAATATTACAAAGGTGTACAGGCGAAGACCTTAATGAAATCGCCTTTTTTTATGCTAGAGAGAACTTCCCGGTTGGGAAGTTTAGGGCTTTGGTATCAAGAACAGGCTATACCGGAGAGGATGGCTTTGAGATATATTGTCAGAGAGATGATGCGGTTGATATCTTTGAATTGCTGCTAGATGCCGGACAGGAGGATGGTTTGGTTCTTGCGGGTTTAGGTGCTAGAGACACCTTAAGATTTGAAGCCTGTTTGCCTTTGTATGGCAATGAACTTAGTGAGGATGTTAATCCTTTAGAGGCAGGGTTAAGTTTCTTTGTTAAGCTTAAGAAGGGTGATTTTGTGGGTAGAGAAGCTATCCAGAAAGCTAAGGATGAGGGCTTAAAGAAGAGACTAGTTGGTTTTGAGATGTTAGATAGAGGTATAGCTAGAACTCATTATCCAATCCTAGTGGATGGTAAAGAGATTGGCTTTGTGACTAGTGGTTCTTTTTCTCCAACTTTGGGAAAGAATATTGGTTTAGGATTTGTGGCAAGTGAATATGCTGAAATCGGTGTGAATATTGATATTGGCATTCGTAACCGAGCTATTAAGGCTCAGGTTATTCCAATACCATTTTACAAAAGGGAGGTCAAATAGATGTATCCAAAGGAATTGAAGTATTCAAAGGATCATGAATGGATTAGAGTAGAGGGGAATAAGGGTGTAATCGGTATTACTCATTATGCACAACACCAGTTGGGGGACATTGTTTTTGTGGAGTTACCCGAGGTTGGTGATGAGTTTGCTGTTAATGACTCTTTTGGTGTTGTCGAGTCTGTAAAGAGTGTTTCTGATTTGTATATACCTGTCTCCGGAGTGGTTACTAAAATTAATGAGGACTTAATTGATTCTCCTGAGCTTATCAATGAGGACCCCTATGGGAATGGCTGGATTGTGGAGGTAGAGTTAACTGATAGCAGTGAGCTAGATCAGCTTTTAGATGCTGGTGCTTATGAAGCCAGCCTAGATTAAACCAACTAAACCTTTACAGGAAAGGGGTGACGGTGGCATCTACAGGATGCCTATCCTATGAAATATATCCCACATACCAAAGAAGATATAGAACTGATGTTAGCGGATCTTGGCATGGACAACTTTGAGGATCTGTGGAAGGAGATTCCTGAAGCCGTTCGTTTTAGAGGCAGTCTTGAGTTACCTGAACCAATGAGTGAATATGAACTGTTTGGTCATTTAAGCAGTATGGCTGGTAGGAACCTCTCGGCAGCTTCTACAGTTTCTTTTATGGGAGCAGGTGCCTATGATCACTTTGTGCCAAGCGTGGTTGATCATATTCTTCTAAGGGGAGAGTTCTATACAGCATATACTCCTTATCAACCTGAGGTAAGTCAGGGTACTCTACAGGTTATCTATGAGTATCAGAGTATGATTACAGAATTGACTGGAATGGATGCGGCTAATGCTTCCATGTATGATGGTGCAACAGCTTTAGCTGAAGCAGCTCTAATGGCTGTTGATGTGACTAGAAAGAAAAAGGTACTGGTTGCAGAAACTATTAACCCAAGACATCTAGATGTGGTTGTAGCATATTTGCTAGGTAGAGCAGAACTTGAGATTGTAAAGGTACCTGCTAAAGATGGTAAAGTGGATATTTCCGGCTTACAAGAATTATTGGATGATGATACTGCAGCAGTCATGATTCAACAGCCTAACTTTTTTGGTCAGTTAGAAGATTCAAGGGAAATCGGTGAGCTTTTAAAGGACAAAAAAGCTTTATATGTGGTTAGTGCTGATCCTATTTCTCTTGGTGTATTGGAAGCTCCGGGTAACTATGGGGCTGATATTGTTCTTGGTGAGGGTCAACCTATGGGCAATCCTTTGAGTTTTGGTGGACCATACCTTGGTTTTTTCGCAGTTAAGGATAAGTATGTAAGACGTATGCCAGGTAGGGTTGTTGGTGCTACCAAAGACATAGAAGGAAAAAGAGGATTTGTTCTCACTTTGCAGACTAGGGAACAACATATTAGAAGAGAGAAAGCTACCTCTAATATTTGCTCCAATCAGGCATTGAATGCTTTAGCTGCAGCCGTATATCTGAGTGCCATGGGTAAGGAAGGACTACATGATGCGGCAAAACAGAGCCTACAGAAAGCTCATTACTTGTATAAGGAGTTAGTGGCTATTGGTTATGAACCATTGTACACCAATCCTTTCTTCAAGGAGTTTGTTATAAAGACCAAGAGACCTGCAAAAGAGATTGTAAAGACTCTTGCCAAGGAAGGAATTCTTGCTGGAGTTAATCTAGATATCTTTAATCCTGATTGGGATCACTATCTGATGATTGCTGTAACCGAAAAGCGTAGTAGGGATGAAATGGATAAGTTTGTGGCTAGAATGGGGGATCTCTGATGACTGCTAAAAAGAGAGAGAAAATGATCTTTGAGTACAGTCGGGCAGGACGTCAGGGCTATAGCTTACCTAAGCTAGATGTACCTGAAGAAGCTCTTTCCTCTTTGGTGCCAGAAGCTATGATTCGTCAGGAGAAAGCTAACCTGCCAGAGGTAACTGAAGTAGATGTGGTAAGGCATTTTACTGTCCTATCCCAGTTGAACCATTCTGTTGATACAGGATTTTATCCTTTAGGTTCCTGTACTATGAAGTATAACCCTAAAGTTAATGAGGATATTGCTCGTTTAGCAGGTTTTGCTGGGATTCATCCATATCAACCAGAAGAAACTGTTCAGGGTGCTTTACAGCTTCTCTATGAGATGGAGCAATATCTAGCAGCTATTGGCGGTATGGATAGGGTGACCTTCCAGCCTGCAGCTGGGGCACATGGTGAATTTACTGGTATCATGCTAATTCGTGCCTACCATGAAGCTAAAGGTGAGAAGCGAACCAAGTTTATTGTTCCTGATTCTGCTCATGGAACTAATCCCGCTACTGCAGCCATGTGTGGTTATGAGTCTGTTGAAGTTAAATCAGATGGTCGTGGTGGTGTGGATATTGAAGATCTAAAGAGAGTCCTTGATGAGGATGTGGCCGGGTTAATGTTAACTAACCCCAACACCTTAGGTCTTTTTGATGAACAGATTCATGAGATTGCTGAGCTTATCCATGGTGTTGGTGGTTTGCTGTATTATGATGGTGCTAATGCCAACGCTATTCTAGGTATTTCTAGACCTGGTGATATGGGTTTTGATGTGGTGCACTTTAATCTGCATAAGACCTTTGGCACACCTCATGGTGGTGGTGGACCAGGTTCAGGTCCGGTCGGTGTTAAAAAGGAACTGGTTCCCTATTTGCCGGTACCTTTGGTAGATTTTGATGGTGAGCGGTATTTCTTTAACTATAATCTACCTGAATCTATTGGTAAGGTTCATTCTTTCTATGGTAACTTCTCGGTAGTTACCAAAGCTTATGCATATATTCGTGCTTTAGGTGCAGAAGGTCTAAGACAGGTTAGTGAGTTAGCTGTCCTTAATGCCAATTATGTTATGGAACACCTAAAGGAAGATTATGATCTTCCCTATGATAGGATTTGTATGCATGAGTTTGTTTTATCAGGAAGACGGCAGAAGAAAGAAAATGGTGTTAGGACTCTGGATATGGCCAAGAGATTGTTGGATTTTGGTATTCATCCACCGACTGTATACTTCCCACTGATTGTTGAGGAAGCTTTAATGATTGAACCAACTGAAACTGAAAGCAAAGAGACATTAGACTGGTTTATCTCGGTTATGAAACAGATTGCTAAAGAAGCCCAGGAGAATCCAGATATTCTTAAGGAAGCTCCTCATAATACACCGGTTCGCAGACTAGATGAGGCATCTGCGGCTAGGCAGCCAGACCTAAGATGGATGCCCATGAGGGCTGATCAGGTAGAGTGAGTATGAGGGCTGCGTTAGCAGCCCCTTTCACTTGTTGGGGGGATTAATTGTGAAGTGGCGATTGTTATCTGATATGACTCATAAGGGTAGTTACAATATGGCAGTGGATGAAGCACTGTTGCAGTTGCACAGTGAAGGCAAAACACCTCCGACATTAAGGTTATATAGATGGAGTCAACCGACTGTTTCTCTGGGATATTTTCAGGACTTTCATAGAGAGATAGATATTGATGGTTGTAAGAGAAATGCTGTTGATTATCTCAGAAGACCAACCGGAGGTCGTGCGGTATTGCATGACAATGAGGTTACATATTCAGTTGTAATCAGGCAGGAGCTTTTGCCAGGAGGGGTGCTTGAGACCTACCGGCAGTTGAGTCAGGGTTTGCTCTTTGGCTTAGAGTTCTTAGGTATTAAAGCAGAACTAACAAATGAAGAATATAAGGGGGAAATATCCACAGCAGCCTGCTTTGATTCTCCTTCTGCCTATGAGTTGGTGGTAGGTGGAAAAAAGATAATTGGGAGTGCACAGACAAGGAAACAGAACACAATTCTCCAACATGGTTCCTTTCTGTTAGACTGGGATCTAGACCTTATGCTTGAGGTTTTCAACTTAAAAGCTAAAGACTTGTTTGTTAGAACCATGGAAAGAAAGGCAACTAACCTTAGGAGAGTATGTCTGGAGATGGGACTAGATTATCCAAAGATTGAATCTATCAATGAGGCTTTGATAGATGGTTTTTCTAAGGCACTTAACATTGAGCTAGTAGCCGGGGAATTAACTGCAGAGGAAAAAGAACTGGCTCAAAAGCTAATGCAAGAGAAGTATGAGGATGATGACTGGACGTATCATAAGGCGATAGGGATGGGGGTAACAAGATGACTTATGATCTACTGGTAATTGGTGGTGGACCTGGAGGCTATCATGCAGCTATCAGGGGTGCTCAGGAGGGACTCAATACAGCCTTGGTGGAGGGATACAGGGTTGGTGGAGTATGTCTACAAGAAGGCTGTATTCCGACAAAGGCATTGCTAAAGAGTGCTTCTGTATTTAAGAATGCTCTAGAAGCAGAAAACTATGGTATACGGGTTTCTGAAGTCTCTTTTGACTGGGAGAAGATACAGGAACGTAAGAATAGAGTTGTTGCTGACCTTACCGGAGGTGTGGAACAACTATTAAAAGGTAATGGTGTTGAGGTATTCTCCGGATGGGCTAGGTTTGTTGGTGAAGATGAGGTTCTTGTTGGAGACAGGGTACTAAAAGCTAGGCATATTATCATAGCTGGTGGGTCAAAAATAGCCATACCACCGATAGAGGGTATTGACCTTGATGGGGTTATTAGCAGCAGAGAAGCCCTTAGTTTAGAAGCTGTACCTAAGCGATTGGTAGTTATTGGTGGTGGAGTTATCGGTTTAGAGTTTGCTAGTCTATATAGAGCTTTTGGTAGTGAGGTTACCGTTATTGAGATGCTACCTTTGATACTTCCTGGCACTGATTCTGAGATAGCAAAACGCATGCTCCCTATCCTTAAGAAGCAGGGAATTGATATTCATCAGGGAGCGATGGTAAAAGGGATAGCTAAAAGTGAAGATATACTTGAGGTAAGTTTTGAAAAACGTGGTAAAATGGAAACAGTTCAGGCTGATAGGGTTCTTGTGGCTACAGGCAGATTGCCAAAAACAGAGGGCCTTGATTTAGAAAAAGCAGGTATTGAGTATGACAGAAAGGGAATACCTGTTAATGAATATATGCAAACCAATAAGCCGGGGATATATGCCATTGGGGATATAACTGGCGGCCCCTTATTAGCTCATGTGGCTTCCACAGAAGGCTTAATAGCTGTAGAGCATATTGTTGGTAAGGGAAGAGAAATGAAATATCAGGCTATTCCCGGAGCTATTTTCACAACTCCTGAGATTGGAACTGTGGGTTTAACTGAAGATCTAGCAAAGGAACAGGGTATCGATTATGAAGTTAGCAAGTTCCAGTTTACAGCTAATTCAAAGGCAGTCATTGAAGGAGAGAATCAGGGACTAGTTAAGGTTGTGGTTGAACGGGGGACACAGAGAATCTTGGGGGTGCATATTCTTGGACCTCATGCTGCAGAGTTAATCCATGAAGGGGTTTTAGCAGTATCAGAGGGGTTGAGTGTTGAAGCCTTGTCACATGGCATTCATGCCCATCCAACTCTCTCTGAAGCTTTAATGGAAGCTGCTCATGGTTTAACCGGTGGGTTCATTCACCTGCTGAAACGATAATGGAGGGGAGAAATGTCCGATGGTTAGAGATTTTAGAACCTTAGAAGGATTTGATTCGGAACTAACAGATCTGCTCAGAAGCGAAGAGGGGCGACAGAAGGGTAATGTGGAGTTAATTGCTTCTGAGAACTTTGTTTCTGATAGAGTTCTTGAAGCTATGGGCAGTGTGCTGACTAATAAATATGCTGAGGGTTATCCAGCCAAGAGATATTATGGTGGCTGTGAATATGTGGATGGTGTGGAGGATTTGGCCAGAAACAGGGCAAAGGAACTCTTTAATGCTGAGCATGCTAATGTACAGCCCCATTCAGGTGCACAGGCCAATATGGCTGTATATTTTGCGGCCTTAGAGCCTGGAGATACGGTTTTAGGTATGGATCTCAGTCATGGGGGACATTTAACTCATGGAAGTCCTGTAAACTATTCGGGCAAATGGTTTAATATAATTTCTTATGGGGTCAATAAAGAGAGTGAGAGAATTGAATATGAAGAGGTTGCTAGGTTAGCTAAGGAACATAAACCAAAGATGATTATTGCTGGTGCTAGTGCCTATCCTCGGGAGATTGATTTTGCTAAGTTTAGGGAGATTGCTGATTCAGTAGGGGCAAAGCTATTAGTTGATATGGCACATATAGCCGGTCTTGTTGCTGCAGGGTTACATCCTTCACCAATTCCTTATGCCCATTATTCAACTAGTACGACTCATAAGACTTTAAGAGGTCCTAGAGGTGGTTTGATTTTAACTGATAAGGAACATGCAAAGGAAGTGGACAAGGCTGTTTTTCCCGGTATTCAGGGAGGGCCGTTAATGCATGTGATTGCTGCCAAAGCTGTTGCCTTTAAAGAGGCCTTAGAGCCTGATTTTGTATCCTATCAGAAGAAAGTGGTTCAAAATGCTCAGGTATTGGCAGAGTCTTTGATGGGTCATGGTCTAAGGTTAGTATCTGGAGGCACAGATAATCATCTAATACTTGTGGATCTAAGTAATGAGGGTATCTCTGGTAAGGAAGCTGAAAAGCTTCTTGATCAGGTAGGGATTACTGTTAACAAGAACACTATTCCCTTTGATCAAGCAGGACCCTTTGTTACAAGTGGTATCCGTATTGGCACACCAGCAATTACAACTAGAGGCATGGGTATTGATGAGATGAGAATCCTTGGAGAGTTAATAGCTCAAACTATTCGTTCTCAGGGGAATGAGACATTGCTTAAGGATATTAAAGATAGAGTCTGGCAGTTAGCTAATTCTTTCCCATATCCTCAGGCATAGAGGGGGATTAGATGCCTTTAATAGCAGTTGTTAATGGACCTAACCTTAATCTGTTAGGAAAGAGAGAACAGGATATATATGGTTATGAAACCCTGATGGATTTGGAAGAAAAGCTGATTAACATTAAAAGCAAAGATACTGAGCTTGAGTTTTTTCAGTCCAATCATGAGGGTGAGATAATTGACTACTTGCATAGGTGTTCTTCCCGGGTGGATGGCCTAATTATAAACCCGGGGGCTTTGACCCACTACAGCTATGCATTACGTGATGCTTTGGCATTCTTGTCAGTACCGATTGTTGAGGTTCATATCTCTAATATTTATGCGAGAGAGGAGTTTAGATGGCAATCAGTGACAGCAGCTAAAGCACAGGGTGTAATTATGGGGCTGGGTGTTAAAGGGTATGTACTGGCATTAGAAGTTCTAGAAAGCCAGTCAATTTAAGCAAGGGGGAGAAACTTATGCAAAAGATAGGTATTTTAACAGACACAGCATGTGATCTCGAGGCAGGATATTTTCAACAAGAGGGAGTTAAGGTGTTACCATTAAAGATTATCTATGGTGAAACAGAATATCTTGATAGGGTAACTATCCAACCTGATGAGGTTTATGGAAGAATGCCTGAAGAGGTAGCAACAACTAGTATGCCATCTGTAGCTGAAGTCTTAGAAACCTTTGAAGAGTTTAAGAAAGAGGGGTATACTCACATACTGTCTATCCATCTTTCTTCTGGGCTAAGTGGCACTTATGGTGTTGTTGAGATGGCAGCAGCTCAGGCTGAAGGTATTGTTGTAAAGGTTATTGATACAAAGACCCTTTCAATGGCCCAGGGATTTATTGTGGAGCATGCTAAGAAGTGGGTAGATGAGGGAGTTCAGTTTGAAGAGTTAATCAGCAAGGTTACAAACTTAATGCCTAAAACCAAGGTGTTTTATGTGCTTGAGACCCTTGAATACCTGCGTCGGGGTGGTCGTATCGGGGCTGTTAGTGCTTCTTTAGGTCAAATACTTGACCTAAAACCCATTATCACTCTAGATACAGGAGGAAAATACTATACTCACGTGAAAGCTAGGGGCCGTAAGAAGTCAGTTACAGAGATCTATCGTCTAGCCAAGAAGGCTTTAGATGAAGGTGCTCATGAAATGGCAGTAATGCATGGTGGGGCTTTAGAAGAGGGGAAAGAGCTCTTGAATCGTATTCAAGCTGAAACCAAGCTACCCTTACGGCTTGCTCAGATTAGTCCTGCCTTAGGAGTGCATACAGGTCCAGGTCTTCTAGGAATTGTCTACGTGGAGAAGTGAAAGGAGATTTTGCATGAATGTAGCTCTAGAGAAATTGCAAACAAGGTTAGATGCAGAGGGTATTGATGCTCTTCTAGTAACTGACCCCTTGAATCGTAAGTATCTCACTGGTTTTACAGGAACTGCAGGAGTTGCTTTGCTAACAAGGGATAAGGGGTTTTTCCTAACTGATTTCAGGTATGTTGAACAGGCTAAGAATCAGGTGTTAGGTTTTGAAATCATTCGTCATGAAGCTATACTCTGGGACAGGTTAGCTGAACTTATTAAGGAAGAGAATATAAACAGTGTTGGTTTTGAGAGTTTACAGGTATCCTATCAAAACTACAAGATGCTAGAAGAAAAGCTTGGTGTTTCTCTTGTGCCAACTGAAGGTTGGGTAGAAGAGACTCGCAAGGTTAAGACAGAAGCAGAACTAAACCTTTTGAGAAAATCCATGGAGATAGCTGAAGAAGCATTTCAAAGCATCTTGCCTTTAGTGAAGACAGGCGCAAAAGAGGTTGATTTGGCGGTAGAATTAGAGTATCAGATGAAAAAGAAGGGTGCAGAAGGCAGATCCTTCGACTTTATTGTTGCTTCAGGCAAAAGATCCTCGATGCCCCATGGTGTTGCTTCAGCAAAAGTTATTGAGCACGGAGACTTTGTTACCTTTGATTTTGGTGCTCTCTATCAGGGATATTGTTCTGATATTACCAGAACTGTAGTGATTGGTTCTGCTAGTGAAGAACAGAAAAAGATATACAATATTGTTCTTGATGCTCAACTTCTTGGTCTTGAACTGGTCAGGAGTGGTGTAACCGGGAAAGAGGTTGATCAGTCTGTTAGGGAATTTATCACCAATGCCGGCTATGGTGAGTATTTTGGCCATGGTTTAGGGCATGGTGTCGGCCTTAATATTCATGAGGCACCTGCTTTGAATCCCTCTAAAGAGGATATGTTAGAGATAGGTCATGTGGTCACTGTTGAGCCGGGCATATATATTCCCGACTGGGGTGGTGTAAGGATAGAAGATATGGTAATCGTTGAGGAAAAGGGTTGTGAAGTTATTAGTAGGACGACCAAGGAACTGGTCATTTTGTAGAAGATGTGGTACACTCAACAACGCAACAAGTTGATATAGGGAGGCAAAATATGATTTCATCAAATGATTTTAAGCGAGGCATGACTATTGAGGTTGATGGTGCTGTCTGGGTCATCCTCGAGTCAATGCATGTAAAGCCTGGAAAGGGACAGGCCTTTGTTCGTACAAAACTAAGAAATATAAAGACAGAGAGTACAGTTGAACGTACTTTCCGTGCCGGTGAGAAGGTTGCTAAAGCTCATATTGACAAAAGAGCCATGCAGTATCTTTATGTCATGGATGATCAGTACTATTTCATGGATACTGATAGCTATGAGCAGTTCTTTCTTAGTGAGGAGTACTTAGGAGATCAGGTATTGTATCTTAAGGAGAATATGGTAATAGATGTGATGATGTATGATGGTGCAGTAATTGGAGTTGAGCTTCCTAGCCATATTAACCTTGAGGTAGTGGAAACAGAACCAGGCATCAAGGGTGATACAGTTTCTGGTGCATCAAAGCCAGCTAAGTTAGAGACAGGTGCTACAGTACAGGTACCCCTCTTTGTTAACGTAGGTGATGTTATAAGGGTTGATACCAGAACAGCAACATATATTGAAAGAGTCTAGGGTCGCATTAGCGGCTCTTTCTTTTTTGGATTAGGTTTGGTCTCACAGGATATACTAGCAAAGAAATATATCCGGTGGGAGGTAGAATATATGAGAGTCAAACAACAGATTGCTTATCTGCAGGGATTAGCTCAGGGAATGCGAATTCCTGAGACATCTCAGGAAGGACGAGTTATTGCTGGCCTTATTGATGTGCTTTACCTGGTTGCAGATGATATTGAGAGGCTACATAATACCTATGATAGTTTAGAAGGGTATGTGGAAGCCGTTGATGCTGATTTGGCTATCCTTGAGGCAGACTATTATGAAGAAGTTTTAGATGAAGAAATATCGTTAACCTGTCCTCGCTGTGGTGAAGATATCGAGCTTTTAGCAGATGAACTAGATGAAGAGCTAGATCTTGTTTGTCCAAACTGTAACCAGATTATCCATGATTACAATGATGACTTTATTTATGATGAAAATACCGATGTAATTGAGAGTGGAGGGTATCACCAAGCAGTTGATACACCTCAATACTGAGAAAATGGCCTCGACTAGAGGCCATTTTTTATGTATATTTTGCCGGTACAACCCATATATCTTGTCATAGAAGAGAAGATAGGTTGGTGGCATGAATGTCTGTACATACATTCAAAGAAGAAGTAGTTAGCTATTTGGCTAACCGATTACGGAAAAGCATTGGTGGTTTTCTAGAAAGAAACGATGATCTGATAGAAATCAGGTTAAGGGTCAATCAACCTTTGCTTGTCAGAACTATTAGAGGAGATACTCTTTTAACCTTATCTGGTGAAGAAACAGCTAATCTGGCTAGAGCATATATAGTTTCAGTAGCAGATCTTGAAGAGACCATACAGCTAGTTAGCAAGGGGTCTCTTTATGCTTTGGAAGAGGAGTTCAAGAGGGGCTTTATCACTCTTGAGGGTGGTCACCGTGTGGGTATGGTAGGTCGGGTAATTCTCGAAAATGGTCAGATTAGAACCATGAGAGATATTAGTTTTATCAATATTCGTATTGCTAGAGAGATCAGAGGTGTAGCTCTTGAGCTTTTACCCTATGTTCTTAACTCGTATTCGGTTGCCAATACGTTGATTTTTTCTAGTCCAGGTATGGGCAAGACGACCATGTTAAGAGATCTCATCAGGTTATTAGCTGAGCAAGGCAAGACCGTAGCTGTGGTGGACGAGCGCTATGAGCTTTCTGGTAGTTATAGGGGTGTTCCCATGTTGAATCTTGGTATGAGAACAGATGTCTTATCCGGTTGTCCAAAGGCAGAAGGGATAATTTTAATGTTAAGAACGATGAACCCAGATATCATTGCTACAGATGAGATTGGCCGTGAGGATGATGCTATAGCTATTCAGGAAGCCTTAAATGCTGGTGTCTCTGTTATTGCTACAGCCCATGCTAATAGTCTTAAGGAGATTGAGGAAAGACCGGTTCTGGCTAACTTATTAAAAAGGAAGTATTTTCAGAGGCTAGTTAGACTTGGTGACTCAAGGGGTTTGGGCACGATTGAAGCTGTTACAGATGGGTTTGGTAAGGAATTAAGGGGAGGGAAAATCCGTGTTACAGGGTCTATTCCTCGGTAGTCTTCTAGTTATTGGTTCAGCTAGCGTTTTAGGCTGGCAACTAGGGGACCGCTACAGAAAAAGAAGACAGCAACTAGAGGATATCCGTCTGGCTCTTCAGGTTTTAATTACCGAGATTGAGTATGGTCAAGTACCATTACCAGAAGCATTGCAACAGGCAGCCAAGGTTAGACCGGGGATTGGCTCTAAAGTTCTATTTAAAACAGCAGATATACTTCTAGAAAAAACAGGACAGACACCGAGGGATGCCTGGAAAGAGGCTTTGAATCAGGAGGCTACCAACACAGTTTTGCATACAGAAGATATAGATATTCTTTTGGGTCTATCAGTTAGTTTAGGAGCGTCTAATACCAAAGATCAACTTAGATACTTTAAGTTAACGATTCAGCGTCTTGAAAGAATGATTGAAGAAGCCAGTATGGCTGAGGCCTCTGGTGTTCGCCTGTTCAGATACTTAGGAGTACTTGGTGGAATATTGCTGGTTCTGCTTTCAATTTGAGAGGGAGGCAATGCTTATGAATCTAGAGATTATTCTTCAGATTGCCGGTATCAGTATGGTTGTTGCCATTTTGCATACGGTTTTAGAAGGAGCCAATAAGAAAGAGTTAGCTCAGATGGTTGTTCTTGGTGGAGTCATAGTAGTGGTGTGGTTGATAATTGGCTTGGTTGCTGAATTGTTTGACACTGTACAGACATTGTTCCGCTTCTAATTATCAAGGAGGGGAGGAAATGGTTGTCCTGCAGATTATCGGTATTGGCCTTGTTGCTGTTTTGTTGTTGTTAGTTGTACGAGAGTATAGACCTGAGTTTGCATCATTACTAAGTATAGCTGTAGGGGTCTTGATTCTCCTCTTGTTGATAGATAAGATTGACCTCCTTATTGATGTTATGGTTGATCTTGGTTCTAAGGCCGATATTAATCAGCACTATATAACCACCATTCTAAAGATTCTAGGTATTGCCTATATTGCAGAGTTTGCAGCTCAGATATCAAGAGATGCTAAGGAAGGAGCTATTGCTCAGAAGATTGAGATGGCTGGGAAGATAATTATCTTGATTTTGGCTGTGCCATTAATTGAAGCTTTAGTTGATTTAATTTTACGTATGCTGCCGTAATGGAGGGCAGATGATGGTAAAAAGAGTGGGCATTCTTATATGTATTGTTCTTCTGGTTCTCACAAATCCAGTATCTGCTGGGCAGGATGACCTCTTAGAGGAGCAGCTAGACAGGATAGATACCTTTAGTCTTGATTTGTTGTTAGAGGAGGTAAATAGTATTGGCAGGGTATCTCCTCTTTCCTTTGATGCCTTTGTTGACTGGTTTAAGGGTGGAGAGTTCCCTTTAAGTGCTAGTGAGATTTTCTGGGCCTTTTTAACCTATTTGTTTGAAGAACTTTTGCTTAATGTTAGTCTGCTTGCTAAGATTCTTGTTCTAGCTTTGTTGGCTTCACTGTTAACTAATTTACGTACTTCTTTTTCTAATGAGTCTGTGGCTGCTGTTGCATCTCTTGTGATTTATCTCTTGCTAGTATTGCTGGCTCTGAATGGCTTTCAGGAGGCTATGGCTATTGCTAAAGATCTAATCTACAAGTTGGAGAGTTTTCTTTTAGCCATTCTCCCCTTGCTAATTACTCTTCTTGCTGGGATTGGAGCTATAACTACTGCTAGTCTTTTTAGTCCGGTCCTAGTTTTTACAGTTAGTTTTATCTCTTTGCTAACTGCCGAGATAGTTTTGCCATTGTTATTTTTAGCTGCTGTGGCTCAAGTGATTTCTGGTCTGCATCCTCAGGTATCTCTGACCGGTATGGTCAGGTTATTAAAGCAGGCAGCACTTTTGCTACTGGGTCTTTCCTTTACTGTGTTTCTAGCTGTTATAAGTATTCAGGGTATCGCTGGGGCTGTAGCTGATGGGGTAGCTTTACGCACGGTGAAATACATGGCTGGTAGTTTGATTCCTGTTTTTGGGGGCATGTTTGCTGATGCTACAGAGCTTGTGTTGAGTTCATCTTTGATAATTAAGAATGCGGTAGGTATTTTGGGTCTGATAGCTGTCTTTCTTGTGGCTGGTTTTCCCATACTCAAACTTATTGCTCTTGTTCTAATTTATCGTATTGCTGCAGCTTTAGTGGAACCTGTCAGTGGTAAGGAGATCTCGGGAATCTTAGAGGCTTTAGGAGATATCTTAACACTTCTTACGCTAGCTACCGGGCTTGTTGTACTTATGTTTATTGTTGTTTTAAGTGTCATCTTAGGGGTAGGGAACCTGGCGGTTATGATGAGGTGAGTTAAATGGATGCTATTGTTCTTTGGTTACGATCTGTATTCATTGTTGCTATTTTAGCTATCGTTGCTGAGATGGTTATTCCTAACAGCAGTTTTCGTAGTTATGTAAGGTTTTTTATGGGCCTTTTGATTACCATTACTATCTTGAGTCCCTTGAGTAATATCTTAAAGCAAGACTTCTACTGGGACTCAGAATGGTTTGAAAGAGCTTTAGGAGTTAGAGAAGTCCATGAGATTGAGTTTGAACTTGCTGGAACAGAGGATTTAGTGTTAGAGGAATATCGAAAAAGGATAAATACAGCTGTTGAACAGGTTATTCTTAATTATGATGGTATAAGTGATGTCAGGGTTAATACAGTTATTGAGGAAGATAGATCCCATAGAGAGTTTGGAAAGATTCGTAGTGTTAGTATCCTAATCTGGCTTGGTGAAAAAAGAGATGGTATTTTAAGGGTTGAACCTGTGGAGATTGGTCAGACAACGGGTGAGTATTCTAGAGAGTTTCTTGCCTTAAGCAAAGAGATTAAGGATCTGCTATATCGACAGTATGGGATTAGGCCTGAGCAGATTGATATACAGTTTGTTGAGGAGGGCTAATAATGGCCAAGAAGGAAGGATTTCTCGAAAAAGTGATGGGAAACCCTGAGCAGCAGAAAAGAGTTTATCTGGTAGTCATATTGATTATTGGTTTGATACTTCTGAGTATGTATAGAGCTGGTTCTGAAGATAGCATGCGAATTGAAAACAATGCTCCTGTGAGCAAAGATGTTCAGGATAAGAGCGATTTTGAGCTGCAGAGGTTAGAAAGGGAGATTGCTGCCTCTTTAGCTAGAATACTGAGTGATATTGATGGTGCCGGCAAGGTAGTTGTAGAGGTTTCTTTAGCTAAAGGCCCTGAATTTCTATATATAGAGGACCGGACAAATACCCAGAAGACTACGGAGGAGAGAGATGATAGAGGGGGTACTCGAGATATCATTGAAGTTAGCTATACTCAAAAGACTGTTATTGCTAAAAACAGAGATGGTGATGAACCAGTATTAAGCCAGATTATTCCCTCAGAAGTGAGGGGGGTACTGGTTGTGGCAGAGGGAGCTGATGATTCCGAAGTTAGATTAGCTTTAAGTCGCGCTGTAAGTACTCTTCTTGATATTCCGCCTCATCGTGTTGAGGTAGTAACGGGGAAGGGGGATTAACGATGACTAAAAAGGAGATAACTCTAAGGTTCATTCTCTTTGTAATAATTGTTGCAGCCATATTCTATTATGTGAGCTGGAAATGGGAGGAGTTTAACAGGCAGACTGAAGAAATTGTTGCTGAGATACCCGTTATTGCTGAAGTTCCTGTATTCACCATGGAGAAGGAACCAAAAAAAGACTTCTTTCTGGATACTCGTTGGGAAAGAGAAAGGGTATACAGTCGTCAGGTTGAATTACTTAAAGAGATAATCTCTGATAAGAATGCTGATAGTGAAGTTCGGAAGGAAGCTCAGAATGAACTGGTGAAATTAACTAGGAAGATGGGTCAGGAAGCAGAGATAGAAGGCTTGATTAGGGCTAAGGGATATACTGATGCTATTGTATATCTCTTTGATCAATCCGCTATCATTCTAGTAAAGCAACCAGATATTGATGCAAGTGATGTGGCTAGGATTGCCGAACTAGTTGGCCATGTTACTACTCTACAGGCCAATCAGTTAAGCATAATACCTAAACCATGAGCTGGCAACACATGCCATGTTTCTTGTACTAACCTTGGCTCTTTAGTATAATGGAAGAGGTTAATGAAGGAGGTAGTTTAGGTGGACGGAAAAGGGAAATCGGAAAAGAAGATAGCAGGATTCCCCGTCGGTGATAGTGGAATTCTGAAAATAAGTGAGGATGTTGTAGGAGTTATTGCCGGTATTGCAGCCAATGAAGTTGAAGGTGTGGCTGGAATGAGTGGTGGCCTAGTTGGTGATATAGGAGAGATTCTTGGTAAGAAAAGCTTATCTAAAGGTGTCAAGGTAGATATTGAAGATGGTGAAGCTGCTATTGACCTCTATTTGATTATTGAATTTGGCATGAAGATACCTAATGTGGCTCAGAAGGTTCAAGAGAGTTGCAAACAGGCTGTAGAGACCATGACAGGTCTGGTAGTCACCTCTGTCAACGTACATGTACAGGGAGTAACGATGCCTGGAGAGGAATTGGTTAAAGAATAAAATCCCGGTAGTTGGGGGGAAAGTTATGGGGATCTTCGATAGAACAGTTCTAGTATTGTATACACTGTCACTAGCACTTATATCTGTTCTTTTGGTTCTGTTGGCTTTAGGATGGTACATGCCTTTTGATTTGCTGCTTGATTATAATCAAGACCCAACAGGGCGTCTTGTAACAGGAATGATTGGTTTATTGTTCTTAGTTGCTAGTTTACGTCTTCTCTATTCTGCTTTTGGTCAAAGGAGAGCAGGTCAAATTATTCTTGATACAGAAATGGGCGAGGTTAAGATTTCTTTAAAGGCAGTGGAGAACCTGGTTAACAAGGTGGGAAAACAGGTTAAAGGTATCAGAGATGTGAAAGCCACGGTTGGTGGGAATGAGAAACAAGTAAAGGTTACTCTGTATGCTTGGGTCCAACCAGAGTCTAATGTTCCTGAAGTAACTGCTGAGCTACAGGATACAATTAAGAGACAGGTTAGGAATGTAATTGGTGTTGAAGTTAGCCAAATTCGCATCTATGTCGAAGATGTCACAAACGAGACACGTCGCTCATAAGGGCATGAGGTGATATGATGAACAGTGAGAATTGGGAGCAAATATGGAGACAACATAAAGGGAAGATAGTTGGGATAGGTCTGGGAATTATCCTTGGCATCCTGATTCGTCTGTTAGGTTTTTTTTGGGCCATCTTCGTTACTTTTCTTGCTGTTGTGGGATACTATCTTGGAAAGCATTATGATGATGGTCAGGAAATCGATGTATTTGAAACATTAGAGCAATTCTGGCAGGGAAGAAGGCGTTAGGACGAGAGGTGTAGGTTATGAGAAGGCGGCAGGCTAGAGAAATAGCTCTGCAATCACTGTTTGCAATAGAATTGGGCAAAGTGCCGCCAGCAGAAATGTTGGAGTCTTTAATTGAGGGACAAGCAGTTTCCAAGGAAACTGCAGATTTTGCTACTCTTCTTGTTGATGGTGTTCTAAATAACAGGGAAGAGCTAGATGACCTTATTACTACTCATGCACGGGACTGGAAATTAGACAGGATGCCCTATGTTGATCGTAATATAATGAGGATTGCTGTTTATGAACTGGTACACTTAAGCGATATTCCAGTTAGTGTATCTATTAATGAGGCGGTTGAATTGGCAAAGGCATTTGGCAATGATGATTCACCCAAATTTATTAATGGTATTTTAGGTCAAATAGTTAAGACTAAGACTCCACTTAAGGATGTGGACTAATATTCTGTTTTTGTACCCTGTCATCAGTGTTGGCAGGGCTTTTTCATAGTTTATAAAGGAGGGGAAGGTAGTGGCACAAATTATTGATGGGAAGGCTTTATCAAAGGAGATCCGTTTGGAACTCACAGAAGAAGTAGCTCAAATGAAAGAAGAACAGGGTATAGTTCCGGGGCTAGCAGTGGTTTTGGTGGGAGAGGACCCAGCTTCAACAGTTTATGTACGTAACAAGGAGAAGGCTTGTGGTGAGGTAGGTATGTATTCTGAGGTCTATCGTCTCCCTAAGGAAACCAGTGAAGAAGATGTTCTCTTGTTAATTAGCAAGCTTAACGAGGATAGCAAGATTCATGGTATTCTAGTTCAGTTGCCTGTTCCTGATCACATTGATGAATCTAAGGTGCTTAACAATATTGATCCTAAAAAGGATGTTGATGGTTTCCATCCTGTCAATGTCGGTAAACTATTTAGTGGTGAAGATGCTTTTGTTCCCTGTACTCCATTAGGGGTTATGGAGATGTTACATCGGAATAATGTGGAGATTAAAGGCAAAGAAGCAGTCATTATTGGGCGGAGTAATATTGTGGGTAAGCCTATGGCAGCTTTGTTGCTACAGGAACATGCTACAGTTACCATCTGCCATTCTCGGACCGCTGATTTAAAGGCCCATGCTAAAAATGCAGATATTCTTGTGGTCGCTACAGGGAGAGCCAACATGGTAACTGGTGATATGGTTAAGCCAGGCGCCACTGTCATAGATGTTGGTATTAATCGTGTGGATGATGTCTTAGTTGGTGATGTTAACTTTGAGGAAGCAAAAGAGGTTGCAGGATTGATTACACCTGTACCTGGTGGTGTAGGTCCTATGACCATTACTATGTTATTAAAGAATACACTAAAGGCTGCAAAAATAAGCTAGGAGGTCTGAGGTTGCTAACTGGTGATGATGTCCTTTCTGTTATTCAACTTAATCGTTATGTGCAAAACCTTTTAGCAGGGGATATATTGCTTAAGGATGTCTGGGTAAAAGGAGAGATTTCTAACTTTAAGCAGCATGTATCCGGACACTGGTACTTTTCCTTGAAGGAAGAGGGTGCTGCAGTTAAGTGTGTCTTGTTTCGTTCAGCTGCAAAAGGAGTACCTTTTATCCCTGAAGATGGTATGCAGGTATTATTGCGAGGTAGAGTGGGTTTGTATGAACGGGATGGACAGTATCAGCTCTATGGTGAGGAAATGCAACCTCTAGGAGAGGGCTCTTTGTATATTGCTTTAAGGCAGTTAAAGGAGAAATTAGCAGGGGAAGGACTGCTTTCTCCTAAGAGGAAGCGTCCTATCCCTGCCTTTGTGCAACGCTTAGGTGTAGTTACTTCACCTACAGGGGCGGCTTTAAGGGATATTATCAAGGTTTCTCTAAGACGTTATCCGGGTATTCATATTGTTGTCTCTCCAGCACAGGTACAGGGTGATGCTGAAGATAGTATCTGTAAAGCTATTGAGAGAATCAATGAGTATGGTAAGGTTGATGTCATCATTGTTGGTCGCGGTGGTGGTTCTATGGAGGATCTCTGGGCATTTAACTCAGAGAAGGTTGCTAGAACTATTGCGGCTTCAAAGATACCAATCATTTCTGCTGTTGGGCATGAGACTGATGAGACTCTAGCTGACTGGGTAGCAGATGTAGAAGCTCCTACACCTTCTGCTGCGGCAGAGATGGCCATACCGGATATAAAGGAAGTATGGCGTCATGTTTCAAGTCTAAAAAGACATCTAGTAACTGCTTTGAAACATAAAATTAAGAGGAACCGGGCAAGAGTAGAACATTTATCAAACCAGAGGATTTTAAGAAGGCCAGAGTTGAGCATTGAGCAGAGAAGAGAAAGAGTGGCTCAGGCTGAACTAGATCTTCAAAGGAATACCATGCAGTCATTAAGAGGAAAAAGGCATGAGTATCTTGGTCTTGTGGGTAAGCTTGATACTCTTAGCCCCTTAAAGGTTCTACAAAGAGGCTATGCTGTTGCTGAACTAGAAGACGGAAGAGTCTTACAAAGCATTAAACAGGTTAATATTAATGATTCAATTAGTATTATAGTTACTGATGGGAAGATTTTTGCCAGAATACAGGGGAGTGAGGGTAAGTGAAGGAAGTATCCTTTGAAGAAGCCCTAGAGCGATTAGAGGAGATTGTTGAGAGACTAGAGGATGAAGCTTTGAGTCTAGAAGAGACTATGGCTCTTTATCAGCAGGGTGTAAAGTATGCATCAGTATGTAATAAGTTGCTTGATGAAGCAGAGAGAAAGATTGAACTGTTAACCGAGGATGAGGAAGGGAATTTTGATGTGGTACCCTTTGATCTTCCCGGGGAGGGGGCTTAAGAGTATTTGAGTAAGTTGCAGTGGTATTTTCAGGAAAGAGGTAAAGCAGTAGAGGAAGCTTTGCAAGCAACATTACCTTTGTCATTAGATACTGAAGGTACACCTTTAGCTGATGCTATGCGTTATACTGCTTTAGCCGGTGGTAAGAGACTAAGACCAATCCTTACACTATTAAGTACAGAAACTGTGGGTGGTAGCTATAGGGATGCTATTCCCGCAGGAATAGCTATTGAATTAATCCATACCTATTCTCTTGTTCATGATGACCTACCGGCTATGGATGATGATGAGTTTCGTCGAGGCAAGCCAACTAATCATAAGGTTTACGGAGAGGCTCAGGCTATTTTGGCAGGAGATGCCCTTTTAACTCTAGCCTTTGAGGTTCTTGGTAAGCAAATCGGGTACTGGCAGGAAGATAGGGCTAGGCAGGTAATAACTGAGATTGCCATAGCTGCAGGTTATGCTGGTATGGTTGGTGGTCAGGCAAAGGATCTTGTTAGTGAAGGTAAGAGGCTTTCTTTAGAGCAATTGAAGGATATTCACAAGAAAAAGACAGGTGCTTTGATTAGGGCTTCAGTACGGTCTGGGGCAATTATTGGTGGAGCAAAAGAAGAAGAACTTAATGCCTTGACTAAATTTGCTGATAATTTTGGTCTGGCCTTCCAGATTGTTGATGATCTGCTAGATCTAACAGGAGATGAACAAGTTCTAGGAAAAGGTGTGGGTAGCGATTTAAGGAAAGCTAAGGCCACCTATCCAGGAATACTTGGTATAGAAGAGGCAAGGAATATGGCTTTTGAGCTTATTAAAGAAGCAAAAGAAGGTATAAGGATTTTTGCTGATATAGAAATCTTAGAAGAATTAGCAGATTATGTTCTGGAAAGAGATAGATAGTGGAATGGTGATGGCTTTACTTAAAATTGCTTTTGTGCTAGGATTTTAGAGGAGTATTTTAGTATACAGACGTAGGAATGTAGGTATTTAACGTTTTTCTTCGTATTTTAGAATTTATAGTGTCGTCTGCGGGTTGAGGTCATAGTTTGAGGGGGAGGAGTTTAGAGGATGGCCGAATATGTTTGGAAGCAAACACCAATGAGACAACTGACAAAGGAAGAACGATTAAAGGAATTTTCTGAAGTGTTGCTCGGATACTCTTATGAGCAAGCTTTGGCTGAAGCAGATAGATGTCTTCAGTGCCAACACCCCTTTTGTCAAGATGGTTGCCCGGCACATAACCCAATTAAGGAATATATCCGTCTGTTTAGAGAGGGAGATATTGAGGGTGCCATTAGGATAGATCGTGAGAGTAACGTGTTGATGGCTTGTACTGGAAGAGTCTGTGACTGGGAGCATCAATGCGAAGGTGCTTGTGTTATGGGTGTACGAGGTGAACCTGTACGAATTGGAGCTATTGAACGTTTTCTTGCTGATTATCAACATTTTCATCCAGAGTTAGAGATTATGGAGCTTCCCCCATTAAAGGATGAAAAAGTGGCAGTAATTGGTGCTGGTCCTGCTGGATTGGCCTGTGCCCAGGGAGTCAGGTTGGCAGGTTATCAGGCAGAGATTTTTGATGCTTGGTATCTACCTGGTGGTGTGATGAGTTATGGTATTCCTCAGTTTGTGTTACAACAGGACGTTATTGATAGAGAAGTTGATATATTAAAGAAGATGGGAATTAAGTTTCATCATGGTGTAGTGATTGGTAAAGATATGACTATAGATGACCTTTTTGCTAAGGGTTTTAAAGCTGTATTTGTCGGTGTCGGTGCCAATAAGGCTAAAACCATGGGCATTGAAGGAGAAGATTTAGAGGGTGTTTATACAGCTAAGGACTTTCTAATGTTCGCTACTCAAGAAGTTTTGACTAGTAAATATAATCTACCTACAGTAGATGGGTTTAAGGTTGGCAAAAAGGTTGCAGTTATTGGTGCTGGTAATACGGCTATGGATGCTGCCCGTACTGCAATTAGAATGGGTGCTGAAGAGGTTAAGATTGTCTATCGTCGTTCTAAAGAACAGAGCCCATCTAGAGAGATAGAGATTGAGCATACTGAACATGAGGGTGTTAAGTTTGAGTATCTTGTTAATCCATTGAGAATTCTTGGTGATGAGAATGGTCGTGTAAAAGGTATGGAGTCCATCAGGATGAAGTTGGGTTCTCCTGACCGTTCTGGTAGACCAAGACCTGAACCGGTTGAGGGTAGTGAATTTATAATGGATGTGGATCAGGTAGTTTTTGCAGTAGGTTATGATCCAGAGACACTGATTGCTCAGACCACACCTGGATTGGAAGTTAACAGTTGGAATGGTATCGTTGTTGACAATGATACTTATATGACTTCAAGAGAGGGTGTGTTTGCTGGTGGCGACTCTGTAACTGGTGCCAATACCGTAGTTCATGCGGTTGCTGCTGGTAGGGATGCTGCTCAGGCTATCATTAATTATCTTGAAGATTAACAGCTTAATTGTACAGTTACCTGATTTGGCATACAATTATAAGTGCAAAATATATTAATTTGAAGTATGATAATTGTGCTTTTGAAAATCTACAGTAGGTGGTGCAGTATCCTAGTCGATCCCTGGCCTTTGAAGACGGGCCTAAAAATCCGTCACTGGCACATCGATGAAGTTCCTGGTGGTGGCTTCCGACGCCCAGTTGGGGGTCAGTGCTGGGAGTTAAGAGGGACGGGGCAGTCCGCAACGGCATGCGGAACCTGACCCTGCCCTCGCGGAGGCCCAAGTTTGTGGCCTGCTCTCATAGGGAGGCGGCTACGGCTTGGGGTATGAACCTGCATGCGGGATGACTGTGTGTAGTGTAGCCTGCCCTGAGCTGGCATGGTGGAGGTAAGGTCCGGTCTGAGTTTTTTGGGCCCAATTGCTTAGACTTCTGCTTGCTGAAACCATTCTGGCAAAACGGGCTAGAAGGTCAAGGCGATCGCCGAGGAAAACTCCTAGGCTGTTCAGCAATGAGATGTATCGGGGATTACAGTACGTGCTAAGTGGTAATCTAGCCTTGCCACGGGTGACCTGGCAAATCAGTCATAAAGGGAAACCGCCGGGGTGGTGACACGCCGGAGACTGATGGGAAAGCCTGCTAGACCTAAGGCGTAACATTTACTCGATACATCACCACTTACTGTGTATTTATTCTTTTTCTTTTTTGAGAAGATTATGAGGTGAAATCTTTGGCTAAGAGTAACAAGAGGAAGAGCAGTGGACATGTTCGCCGTGGGGTGGGAATCGGTTTACTGGCTTTTGTTATCGCTTTGCTTGTAACATATCCCTCTCAGGAGGCCATGAAAGGTTTACCACTATATGTTGCCATTCCCATACTCTTGCTAATTATTCTCACCGGTGTAATTTTTGACATTTTTGGTATAGCTGTAGCTGTAGCTGATGAAGCTCCATTTCATGCTCTGGCTGCAAAGAAGATCCCTGGTGCTAAACAGGCCTTGCATTTGGTTAGAAGGGCTGATAGAGTGAGTAGTTTTAGCAACGATGTTATCGGTGATGTCGCTGGAACTATAGCTGGAGCAGCTGGACTAGCTATAGTTTTTCGCCTACAGTCTTATCTACAGGCAGATAGTGATCGTTTCTTGAGCATCATTGTGGTAGCCATCATTGCCGGTATAACTGTAGGTGGTAAAGCTACAGGAAAGGGATTAGCGATAAACTATTCGCATAACATAGTTCTGTTTGCTGGAAAAATCCTCTACTGGATTGAAAAACTATTCAGATATGAGTTTTTTAAGAATAATGGGAAAACTAAGAAGCGTTAATGGGAAAGTAGGTGTACAGAATGAGTAACCTGCTCAAACGCATAAGTGGGCCCGAGGATCTAAAAGGGTTAAGTATGGATGAATTGGAAACTCTAGCGGGTTTGATTAGAGAAGAAATTATCCAGACTATTTCTAGTACCGGTGGCCATCTAGCTCCTAGTTTAGGAGCTGTTGAGCTGACAATTGCCCTGCATAGGTTCTTTGATAGTCCAGTGGATAAGATTGTCTGGGACATTGGCCATCAGGCTTATGCTCACAAAATTCTAACAGGACGTTTAGAGCGTTTTCACACAATTAGACAAACAGGCGGTATTTCAGGTTTTCTTAAGCGTAAGGAGAGTATCCATGACGTTTGGGAAGCAGGCCATGCAAGTACCGCTATTTCTGCTGCCCTGGGTATGGCTAAGGCTAGAGATCTACAGGGTGAAGACTATAAGGTTGTTGCTGTGATTGGTGATGGAGCAATGACAGCTGGTGTTGCTTTTGAGGCATTAAATAATGCTGGACACAGCAAGAATGATCTGATGGTTGTTCTCAATGATAACAGTATGTCAATTTCCAAAAATGTCGGAGCTTTATCTATTTATCTAGGACAGCTTCGTAGTGACCCTACATATTCACGCATGCGTAATGATATATCCTCACTGGTTCGCAAGATACCTAGGTTTGGGGATGCTATGGCTAATACAGCAGATAAGATTAAAGATAGTTTTAAGTATCTAGTTATTCCTGGGATGCTTTTTGAAGAGTTAGGCTTTAAATATTTTGGTCCCATTGATGGGCATAATCTAGCAGATCTAGAGAGTGTTCTTAACAGTGCGAGCAAGGTTAAGGGACCTGTTTTGGTTCATGTAATTACCCACAAGGGCAAGGGATATAAATATGCTGAAGCTGATGCTGCAAACTTCCATGGACCCGGTCCTTTTGATATTGTCAGTGGCAAGATTGTTAAGAAGCCAGCGGCACCTAGCTATTCTTCAGTGTTTGGTTCTGCTCTTGTTGACCTAGCAAAAGAAGATCAAAATATCACCGCCATTACAGCTGCCATGCCTGATGGAACAGGTTTATCTGCTTTTCAAAAGGAGTTTCCAGACAGGTTCTTTGATGTTGGTATTGCCGAACAACATGCAGTTACTTTTGCGGGTGGTCTAGCTAGTTCTGGCCTAAAACCTGTTGTAGCGATATATTCAAGCTTCCTCCAAAGAGCCTATGATCAGGTATTACATGATATTGCTCTGCAAAATCTGCCTGTTGTTTTTGCTTTAGATAGAGCAGGTATTGTTGGTGCTGATGGTGAAACGCACCATGGTATTTACGATTTTGCTTATCTAAGGAATATACCTAATATGGTCATTATGGCACCAAAGGATGAAAACGAATTAAGGGATATGTTAAAGACAGCAGTCTTACATGATGGCCCAATCAGCCTTAGATATCCTAGAGGTAGTAGTCAGGGATTAGAGCCTAAAAAGGTTGAACCTCTAGAGATTGGTAAGGCAGAGGTTCTAAAAGAGGGTAAGGATATTACCCTTGTTGCTATCGGTTCTATGGTCTATAAAGCTTTAGAAGCAGCAGAGATTCTAAAGGAAAAGGGTATTAGAGCAACAGTTATTAATGCTAGATTTGTTAAACCTTTAGATATTGAGACCATCAGTCATTGGGCTAAGAAAACTGGTAAGGTCTTAACAATAGAGGAACATGTCAAAATGGGTGGTTTTGGTTCTGCAGTTCTTGAAGCTCTTAGTGCACAAAAAATATCTGCATCTACAAGGGTTCTAGCTCTACCTGATGAGATAATTGAACATGGAGATACAGAGGAGCTTTTGCATATGCAAGATCTTGATGCAGAAGGCATAGTAAAGCAGGCCATGGAACTTCTATATTCCGCAGGGAACAAGAAATGGTTTCGTGGTTCCACGAAAGCTGCTGAGAAATGAATAAGTTGCGATTAGATCAGCTCTTGGTGGAAAGAGGCTTTTTTCCTAGCAGGGCTCAGGCACAGAGTGCCATTTTGGCAGGTTTAGTTTTTGTAAATGGACAAAGAGTAGATAAAGCAGGTACCAAGTTTGCTTTTGAGATAGAGATTGAGGTTAAAGGTAAGCCGATACCCTATGTGAGTAGAGGAGGCTTAAAATTAGAGAAGGCTTTGGATGTCTTTTCAATAGATGTTAAGGGAATAGTTGCAGCAGACATTGGAGCCTCCACAGGAGGCTTCACAGATTGTTTGTTACAGCAAGGTGCTAGCAAGGTATATGCTATTGATGTCGGTTATGGGCAATTGGCTTGGTCCTTACGCAAAGATCAAAGAGTCGTTGTTAAAGAAAGATTGAATGCCAGATATCTTAAAGCTGAAGACCTAGGTGAGAAGGTGGATTTGGTTGTAACTGATGTCTCCTTTATTTCACTAAGAAAGATTTTTCCCGCTATCAAGGAAATTCTAAAAGATACCGGTAGAGTGGTTGCTTTAATTAAACCACAGTTTGAGGCAGGTCCTGAATCTGTTGGGAAGAAGGGTATTGTTAAGGATCCTACAGTCCATAAGCAAGTCCTTGCTGATGTCATTTCTTCACTAGAGAGTCTCAACTTTATCCTAGTAGGTCTTGATGTATCTCCCATTACTGGAGCAGAAGGAAATATTGAGTTCCTTTCATACTGGGGATTAGGGGAATGCACAGATAATCATGATGTTTTGATTACTAAGATTGTGGCAAAAGCCCATGGGGGTGATGCTTGATGAAAGGTGTTTATGCAGCGATACCAACACCATTTACCGCTGATGAAGTCAATTTATCCTTTGTGGAACGTAATACTATGATGTGGGATCAATCTCCATTGGAAGGGTATCTGCTTTTTGATACTGCTGGTGAAGGGGTTCATCTGACTAAAGAAGAGAAACTAGCTGTACTTGATAAGGTATTGGCTAACACAATAGAGAAGAAGGTTATTGTAAAGGTTAATCCCTCCTCAACTAAAGAAGCCATTGGTTTCTTAAAAGATATTGAGACTAGGGGTATTGCTGCTGCTTTAGTAGCTCCTCCCTCATATTACGTGAATGAGATGAGCAATAAGGCCTTACAGTATTTCTACACAGATCTTGCAGAGGCTAGCAGTATACCAATCGTTTTGGATAGTATACCCATTCTGGATGTTGATTTGGTTAGTGAACTGAGTGAACATGAGAAAATCATAGGTGTTCGTTGTGGTGATATGAGCTATTTGGCAGGGTATACAGCTATTCCAGATTTTGCAGTTATGGCTGTTTCTGGGGGATACTTCTTATCAGCTCTGGTTGCTGGAGCTAAAGGTGGTATGCTGAATTTAGCTAGTCTAGCCCCCTGGCAGCTTGTGGAGATTTATACCGATTATTTAGAGGGAAATTTCGATAAAGCCAGGGAAAAACAGGATAAGCTTCTGGGTATTGACCGGGTAATAACGCAGCGTTGGGGTATAGCTGCATTAAAGGAAGCACTAAATCTTAGTGGATATTTTGCTGGAGAGGTTAGAGCCCCATTATTAAATCTAAATGATGAGGAAGCTTTAGAATTAGAGAATCTGCTTCGCGAAAGTGGAATACTCAGTCTTTCAAGCTGTTAGTGTTTAAATTATCCGCCCGGGGAGGGGCAAGGAAAGGGGACATATTATGGGAATGAATGTGACACAGAAGATTATTTCTGAACATCTGTACGCAGGTGAGATGAGGCAAGGTGAAGAGATCGCTATCATCATTGATCAGACACTAACCCAGGATGCAACAGGTACCATGTCCTATTTACAGTTTGAGGCGATGGCTGTACCAAAGGTAAGAACAAAGCTATCTGTAAGTTATGTGGATCACAATACACTACAGACTGGTTTTGAAAATGCTGATGATCATCGTTATTTGCAGACTGTTGCTGCCAAGCATGGAATATATTTCTCAAGACCTGGTAATGGAATTTGCCATCAGGTTAACTTGGAGAGGTTTGGTGTACCTGGCAGGACTCTTTTGGGTTCTGATAGCCATACTCCAACTGGCGGTGGTATTGGTATGCTGTCTATTGGTGCTGGTGGTCTTGATGTGGCTGTTGCCATGGCTGGAGGTCCATTCTATTTGACTATGCCTAAGGTTGTTGGTGTTAAACTAACAGGCAAGCTTAGCCCCTGGGTTTCTGGAAAAGACGTGATTCTTGAGCTTTTACGTATCATGAGTGTTAAGGGTGGAGTAGGGAAGGTTATTGAATACTTTGGTCCTGGAGTAGAGACGTTGACTGTTACTGAAAGAGCCACAATTACTAATATGGGTGCTGAATTAGGAGCAACAACCTCTGTATTTCCAAGTGATGAAATCACTAGAGCATATCTAGAGGCTCAAGATAGAGGCAATGACTATCGCGAGTTAGTTGCAGATGCAGATGCAGAATATGATGAAATAATTGAAATTAACCTTAGTGAGCTTGAACCCCTTATCGCTCAACCACATAGTCCTGATAACGTGGTTAAGGTTAAAGAGATTAGTGGTTTGACGGTTAATCAGGTAGCTATCGGTAGTTGTACTAATTCCTCGTATACTGACTTAATGAGAGTAGCAGAGACTCTCAAGGGTAAACAGGTACATCCTGATACCAGTGTTGTTCTTTCACCTGGTTCCAAGCAGGTTTTTGAGATGTTAGCACGTAATGGTGCCTTAGCAGATCTCATTGCTTCTGGTGTACGTATTCTTGAGAGTGCCTGTGGTCCCTGTATTGGTATGGGACAGTCTCCTGAAACCAATGCCATTTCCATTAGAACCTTTAACCGAAACTTTGAGGGTAGAAGTGGAACTGCGAGTGCAAAGGTATATCTATCAAGTCCTGAAGTAGCGGCAGCAGCTGCGTTAACAGGTAAGTTAACTGATCCTAGAGAATTAGGGGAATTCCCTGTAGTGGAAATGCCTGAGAAATTCCTTATTGATGATAGCATGATTATTGCTCCTGCAAATGATCCTGTTACAGTTACCGTAACTAGAGGCCCCAATATTCAACCTTTACCATTGAGAGAGGATATGCCGGAAGAGCTAAATGGTGAGACTCTGCTAAAGGTAGAGGACAATATCACAACTGATCATATTATGCCTGCTGGTGCTAAGGTATTGCCATTAAGGTCAAATATCCCTGCTATCAGTAAGTATGTCTTTGCAGCTATTGATCCTACCTTCCATGATAGAGCTAAAGAGGCTGGTGGTGGGTTTGTAGTGGGTGGTCATAACTATGGTCAGGGTTCTAGTCGTGAACATGCTGCTCTAGCACCTATGTATTTAGGGGTTAAGGCTGTAATAGCTAAGTCCTTTGCTCGTATTCATAGAGCAAACCTTGTGAATTTCGGTATTCTGCCACTGGTTTTTGTCGATGAAGCAGATTATGACAGAGTTGATCAGGGAGATATACTTGATATGCCTGTTGTTAGAGAAGAGTTACAGGCAGGTAAGGATGAGTTGACAGTTAAGAATGTGAATAAGGATGTAATCTTTAGTGTTAAACATGATCTTTCACCAAGGCAAATAGAAATTATCTTGGCTGGAGGGCAGTTGAACTACACTAAGAAACAAATGCAATAGTGAGAAAGGGCTGTAGCCGCTGGCTAACAGCCCTTTTTGTTTTCAAAAGGAATTTGCCTTATTGACCTAGAATTTGTTGGTAGAGTGAGGTGTTACATTTGTCTTCCAACGCATTATTGCAGCCTGTAGATTGGCTGGTTCTAGGTCTCTTAGTTCTTGGGTATCTAGTCTGGTTAATCTTGCGCTATAAAAAACGTTCTAGGTTAAAGCATAAAATGGCTGTGGCCAGGAATAAGGAAAAGCAAGCTATTAAATTCCTAGAGAAAAATGGATATAAGGTCACAGATGTTCAACCTGGGGCAGAAATGAAGACCATCGTCAATGACAGGGAATATTCCACTTGGATTAGACCAGATTTTCTTGTTAAAAAGGGCAACAGGGAGTATGTGGCTGAGGTTAAGTCTGGAGCTATGGCTACACGAATAACAAATAGAATGACAAGGCGACAGCTACTTGAGTACTATGTAGTTTTTGGTACAAAAGGAATACTTCTTGTGGATATGGAAAAGAAAAGGATAAGGGAGATAGAATTTGAGCTTCCTAATCGATTTACTCAGGGAAGCCATTGTCGTATTTATCAAGTAGTTATTGGAGCTATAATTGTCATATACTTTTTTAAGAAGCTCGGTGTGTTCTAGCTCTTAATACTACCTCTGGAGGGATTTTATGAATATTGGGGTGGTGGCTAATCTAAAAAAAGAAGAGGCTCTGGATTCCTGTTATAATATTTGTCGCTGGCTTTTAAAGAGGAATCATGTTGTCTATATAGAACGGGAGATGCAGGAAACAGTCAGATGTGATCTCACAGTCAGGTACATTGAAGAAGCATTCACAGAATTGGATTTCTGTATTGTTTTAGGTGGAGATGGAACACTTTTGAATGCAGCTAAGAAGCTAGCATTAAAATCTGTCCCTATTCTTGGAATCAATCTTGGCAATCTAGGTTTTCTTACAGAGATAGAGGCAGAGGATATTTTTGCAGCATTACCAGGGTTTATTGAAAGTCGCTATGTAATTGATGAACGGATGATGTTAAAGGTAGAGGTAAAGGAAGAAGATAGGATTGTTAAAGAGTTTCTAGCCTTAAACGATGCTGTAATTGCAAAAGGACCATTTTCAAGATTAGTAAAGTTGAGTACCTATGTGGATGGCAGGTTTGTTGCTGTATATCCAGCAGATGGGTTAATAGTTTCTACACCTACAGGCTCAACCGCGTACTCATTAGCTGCAGGTGGACCTGTAGTTCACCCAAATATTAAGGTTTTGGTGATGACTCCCATTTGTCCACATAGTTTCTATGACAGGTCTATGGTTCTTGATAGTACTTCCAAGATTCGCATTGCTGTTCATACAGGTCATCATGATGTTACCCTTACTGTGGATGGACAGGAAGGCTACCAGTTGCAAAAAGGTCAAGAGGTACTGGTCTCAGTAGCTGATTTTGTTGTAAAATTAATGAGACAACCTAGATGGGACTTCTTTGGTACTCTACGCACCAAACTTACCGAAGGATATTAGGATGGAGGGTCATGGGTATTGGATAAAGAAAACAACGATCTTGTCTATAGATCATGGAGAAGTGTTGGTAATGGTCTTAAAGCAAGACGTCATCTCAAGATTCTTGAGATAATAACAAACAATTTGATTGAGACTCAGGATGAACTAGCAGCAGCATTACGGGGAGAGGGAATCCCAGTTACTCAAGCTACGGTCTCTAGAGATATAAAGGAGCTTCAGCTTGTTAAGATTGCTAGTACCGAGGGGAAGTATCACTATGCTATGCCTGATGATGCAGGAGTTAAGACTCAACAGGATCGTTTTAGGACTCTTTTTAGAGAGTCACTAGTCAGTATTAATTTTAGTGAGAATATCATTGTGGTCAGGACTATCCCCGGTACGGCTTCTGTAGCCGCAGAGGCTATCGATCGTCTTGGTTGGCAGGAGATCTTGGGGACAATTGCTGGTGAAAATACTGTGTTTGTTGTAACTAAACCAAAAGAAGCCGTACCATCTATTGTTAAACAGCTAGAAGACATGATTTCGTAGCGGAGGTGGAAGCCATGTTGCTGGAATTGTGGATTAAAGACTTTGCTCTAGTGGATGAAGCCAGATTAGAGTTTTCTGAAGGTTTTAATGTCTTAACCGGTGAAACGGGTGCCGGTAAGTCAATAATCATAGATGCAGTTCAGCTTGTTTTGGGTGGACGAGCTTCAGTAGAGTATATTAGATCAGGTGCTGATCGGGCACTGGTTGAAGCGGTATTTACTGTAGAGAGTGAATCGTTGAAAGAATATCTCGCTAGCAATGGTCTTGATAGTGATGAGGGTCTTGTGATCCTTACTAGGGAGATTCATTCTTTGGGACGCAGTATTGGTAGGGTTAATAATCGTACGGTAACTGCAAGTGTCCTTAAAGATATTGGGAACTTCTTGATAGATATTCATGGACAGAATGAGCAGTATAGTGTCATGGATATGGAAAGGCACAGGGAGCTATTAGACATATACGGTGGAGAGGAAATAACAAACCTACTTCTGCAATATCAAGATATGTTTGCTTCCTGGCGTAAGCTTGTTAGTGAGCTTGAAGGGCTACTTGGTTCTGAACGTGATCGGGCTAGGAAGATAGATCTTCTTGCTTTTCAAGTTGATGAAATAGACAGTGCTGCTCTAGTTGTCGGCGAAGATGAAGAACTTTTAAAGAAAAGACAGATACTAGCTAATGCAGAGAAACTAAAACAGAGCACTGAAGCAGCTTATGAGATCCTTATGGAAGGACAGAACAGAGGCTATCCTGTTCTAGATGCTTTAAGAGAAGCAGCAGCCAATCTAAGTGAGGCGCAAAAATGGGATGATGAGTTAAAGAGTATAAGTGAAGAACTTCATGAGGTTCTCTATAGATTAGAAGACGCTGGTCTAGGTATCAGACGCTATCTTGAATCCTTTGAGGTTGATTATGAGTCCTTAAGTTTTGTAGAGGAAAGACTTGAGTTAATCAAGATGCTCAAACGTAAGTATGGAGCAAATATTGAAGAAATTCTTGTTTATGCAGCAAAATCTAGAGAAGAATTAGAAAAACTTCAAGATGCAGAAGGCTATTTAACAAGATTAGAAAATGAACTACAAGAAAAAACTAGAGAGATAGAAGCTCTTTCAGATAAAATGCGTGAAAAACGAATAGAGGTTGGTTTAGATTTAGCCAAAAAAATTGAAAAAGAGCTAGAAGTATTAGCAATGCCTAAGGCGGAGTTCAAAATAGAGGTAAGAGATCTACCCAATGGTAGTAAGACTAGTTCTGGTATAATTCTAAACTCTACCGGTAGGGATAGGGTTGAGTTTCTGTTTTCTGCCAATCCTGGTGAACCTCCTAAGCCACTTGGTAAAGTAGCTTCTGGTGGTGAGCTTTCAAGAATTCTTCTGGCAATTAAGACAATTCTAGCTGAAAAGGACCGGATTGATACCATTATTTTTGATGAAATTGATAGTGGTATTGGTGGTAATACGGCAAGAACGGTGGGAAGAAAGATTGCCGGGATTGCAGCTAGCAAGCAGGTCTTATGTGTAACACATCTGGCTCAAATAGCGGCATTATCAAGCAGACACTTACATATTGAAAAACAGTTAACAGATGAGAGAAATGTAACCAGAGTGTTTGCGTTAACTGAAGAGGAAAAGATTAGAGAGTTAGCCAGGATGTTAAGTGGCGATACTGAAGAGATTTCCCTGCAACATGCTAAAGAGCTATTAAAAGGCTAACCAAGTTCTTCAGGTCATAGTTTCTGAATCACGGGGCAATTTAAGGATAAACAGTCCTAACACGCTTGCGCGGTAAAAGGCCGCAGGGAGTGTGAATTGTACCTTGAAAAGAAATATGACCCGCTTTAGCTTATCCATTCTTCTAGTTTTGGCTCTTGTTTCTTCGGGGACAGTATTGTTTGCAATCACGCAATTGCCTGGTGAAGTAACGGTGCTTGAGGGTAGCCAGTTAGACTGGCAGTTATCAATTCCAGGTTCTATAGCCATCCGGACTGATAAGGATGGCTATCTTAAACTCAATGGAGATGATTTGACCAAGGAGAACTGGTTAAGTGCTTCAGCAAGAGCTCTTTCCTTTGAACCTGTAAAAATGGGATCTGTAGAGATGGAACTACGTCTTTTAGGTCTAATTCCATTGAAAAAAGTTCAGGTTAATGTTCTACCAGCCAAGAGTGTTATTCCTGGAGGTCAAGCCGTAGGAATCATTCTTAAGAGTGAAGGTCTCACAGTTATTGATACAGCACCGGTATCAGGAATAGATGGTGAGCAATGGCCTGCCCGGGATGCAGGCATTCAAAGTGGCGATATCATTCTTAGCATTAATGGTTTAGCTACAAGAGATCAAGAACAGGCATCAAGAATTGTTGATCGGGCTGGACAGGAGGGCAATCAGGTAGTCTTAAAGATTAAGCGAAATGGCCATATCCTCACAGTTACCTTAAAGCCAATCTATAGTCCGGAACAAAGACAATACCTGCTTGGTTTGTGGGTAAGAGAGAGTACTGCAGGCGTGGGAACCCTTACCTTCTGGGATCCAGAAACAGGTTTGTTCGCTGCTCTTGGTCATATGGTGGCTGACCATAAAAATGAGCCTGTTAGTTTTAGTGAAGGTCAGCTCCTTAGGGCTTCCATTACTGCAATTAACCCGAGCCGGCAGGGTTATCCAGGTGAAAAGATAGGGAGTTTTCTAAGCCAGGATAGACCGCTTGGAACCATTGAGAGCAACACGATGTTTGGAGTTTCTGGATATCTAATAGATGAACCTCCTCCTAGTATCTATCAGGAACCTCTTCCGATTGCCCCAGGGCATCAGATAAAAGAAGGTCCTGCCCAGATGATTACTGTACTAGAAGGACAGAAATCAGAACTCTTTGATATTCATGTTGAAAAGATTAACCTGCAGAATCAGGAAGGCAAGAATCTGGTAATTCGCATTACTGATCAGCGTCTATTGGAGCGAACAGGAGGAATTGTTCAGGGGATGAGTGGTAGCCCGATAATTCAGGATGGCTATTTAATCGGTGCAGTCACTCACGTGTTTGTCAATGATGCTAGTAGAGGTTATGCCATACTGGTGGAGCAAATGATCCTTAACACTTCATATTTCGAAGAGAAAGTTGCTAATTAGACCGGTGAAAACCGGTCTTTTTTGCAAGTGTTTATCCTCTTGTCGAAAATGTTGCGAATTTAGCGAACGATTTAAGGCAAAATACGGCAGGAGATGTAAGAAATTCGGTGAATACAGTTCAGAGTATATTCTCTTGAGGGGGTATTGTTAGATAATGGCCTTGGCGCAAATGACAGATGTTCGGAAGATCAAGGTTCTAGTTGCTGATGATAACCGAGAATTTTGCCAGACTCTGGAGACCTACATAAGATCGCAGTCAGATTTTGATTGTGTGGGTGTCGCTTTTGATGGCAGAGACGTGTTGAAACAGGTGGAAGAGAAAAGACCCGATGTTGTTCTTCTAGATATCATTATGCCTCACTTAGATGGTATTGAGGTACTTGAAAAACTTGATACTACAAATGGCCACAAGACTCAGGTAATTATGTTAACTGCCTTTGGTCAGGAGAACATTACTCAAAAGGCGATTGAGTTAGGGGCGAGCTACTATGTTATGAAGCCTTTTGAGTTTGATGTTCTTGGTAAGAGGATACGCCAGGTTTCAGGAAATGGGAAAAGTACAGTAAGAACGGTTGGCAGAAAAAGAGATCTTGAAGCTGAAGTAACCAATATACTTCATCAAATTGGCGTCCCTGCCCATATTAAAGGGTACTTTTATCTAAGGGACGCTATTATTATGGTTACTCAAAAGATTGATCTGCTTGGAGCAGTTACTAAAGAACTTTACCCTAATGTGGCAGAGAAGTATGATACCACCTCGAGCAGGGTAGAAAGAGCGATAAGACACGCAATTGAGGTAGCCTGGAACAGAGGCAATGTTGATCTGGCTAATAACTTTTTTGGACATACTGTGAGCTCTCATAGAGGTAAACCTACTAATTCGGAATTTATAGCTATGGTAGCCGATCGTTTGCGGGTTTCAGGGAAAACCGAATAAAAAGAAGCCTCCCCGGTTGGGAGGCTTCGCTCATCTTTGCAGTATTCTATATAGTATTGTTGCTGCCTCCGCACGGGTTATGGGTTGGTCTGGTTTGAATGTATTATCATAACCTTGCATGAGGTTAGCTGCTTCAACTTCTTTAATTACCTCTTCAGCCCAGTGTCCCTGAATATCAGTAAAGCTTGTTTCATTAGAAGAAGTCTTAAGGTGCAATATTCTATGCAATATTGCAGCTGCTTCTGCCCTGGTTAGGCTCTGATCTGGCTTAAAGAAGTAGTTACCCTCTTTATCTGGATATCCCCCTACCCAGCCTCTTTGTTCTGCCAGAGTAACGGTAGTAAGACTCCAGTGATCCTGCATATCCACAAACTTTGACTCACTGACCGCTTGTGTCTTAACTGCTTGATAGCGGGTAAGGAGTGTAATCCATTCAGCTCGAGACACCGAGCTATTCGGTCTAAAGGTGTTATCCTGATATCCAGTTACTAAACCTAGATAATACAGTTCAGTGATTGCCTCTTTTGCCCAGTGCTTTTCTGTATCTCTAAAAGGAATATTTCTAGAGACTTCTTGTTTTGGTGCTTTAACTGCATATAGATGGCCATCCATCGAGGGCACATAGATTATATCCCTAACAGTGCTTCTGGTGAAAAGATAGTTGTCAGTTAACATGACCTGCCAGCTGACTCTGTTTTCTTGCGGATTAACTGCTAGGTATCTTCCCCCAAGGGTACCAACAAGAAGCTCGCTACCAAAAGATACTGGGGAAGAACCATAGATAGAGTAGCGGGTGTTAGTTGAACTTACCTGTCTCCCTGTGAATGGATCATAGAGATTGATAAAACCACCTGAGGTACTTACGGCAATCATACCGTTATGGAGAGTTGGTGTTGAATAGCCGTTGCTGCCAGTTGTTTGCCAGAGAACTTCTCCGGTTCTAGCATCAAGACAGTGTAAGGTATAGCTATTACGGGCAGAGTCTGCATGGGTAGAGATATATATCTTTCCATAGGCATACAGAGGGGGACTAGCGGCTGGTGCAAAATATACTCGACTTGCTAGTTCCTTTTGCCAAATCTTACGACCAGTATTAATGTCTAGGGCATAGAGATTACGATCCCATGAGCCTACATAGATTAGACCATTTCCATAGGTAGCTCCGGAACGAAGGAGTTCTCCTGTCTTAAAAGACCAGAGTTGCTGACCATTATCTAGTCGTAGTGTATAGACGGTACCGTTAGCAGCAGTAGCTATTATTTTGTCTTCCACGATAAGGATATCTCCTAGAATAGGGCTACCAATGTTAGTCTTCCAGTTAAGCCTCCCTGCTTTGTCTAAAGAATATATATGGCCATCAGTTGAAGCAGCTATAATTGAGTTGCCGAATTCTAGACCAGCGATAACCTTGTTGTTTGTGGTATACTTCCACAGCAGTTGACCGTTATATCTGTTTAAGGCATAAATACTACCATCGTTAGAACCAAAGACCACCATGTTATCAATGATTAAGGGCTTGCTTTGAATAGAGCCATTGGTCTTATATCTCCAGAGTATATCCACATCAGTACCAGCCTTATGGAACTCTAAGCTATCTGTAAAGACCTTCCCATCAGCAGTTACTCCCCGAACTCTAAGAACATGCCAGCCCGGACTTAAGTCTGAGGTATTAATAATGCCTGACCACTGAGTGTTTGTCTGTTTCTCTAGAGTTTGCCAGGACCCAAGGTTTACCCGATAGGTTACAGTTTCTAGATTAGATGTAAAACCTAGAGCATCCACATGTACTGTTAGAGAATTGGCAGTGTTTGTTAAGGTGTTAGCTTTAAGTGTGGGACGTTTCGTATTATCTAGGGGTAGTCTAGCTGCCAATGAACCCTTATCATCAACATAGTTCCAGATCTCAAGCTGTTCATCTTTGATGGTAATGACCTTAAAACCTGATTCCATCATTGCTTTGGTCATAAAAATCGGTATACCGTTTCTATCCCATCTTAAGTGCAGGTGACCATGGCCGGAAAACATGGCAACCACATTGTAGGGTTCAAGAATTCTTAAGAGAGCATCATCATTGTCAATGAAACGATTTGCCTCATAAGCGATGGGGTGGTGGCTAAAAATCAATACAGGTGTACCTTTGGGGATTGATTGGAGATCCTTTTCTAACCAGTTTAGCATTACAGGGTCAAGATGACCGAAATTCTCTCCTGCCACAGAGGTATCCAAGAGAACAAAGTGGATACCATCAAAAGTGAACGACCTATATGGGGAATTCAGATACCTAGAAAAGAGTTGTTTGCTAGCATCTAACCAGCGAGACTCATGATTGCCAGGGACTCCATAGATAGGCACATTCAATAGGCTCATCTGATCAAGATAGAGCTTGTATTCCGCTTCTGAACCCAGTTCTGTCATGTCTCCAGAATCAATGACAAAGGCGGGGTTGATGTTTAGTTCAGAAATACTCCTAATTACTGAAGGTGAAGTCTTGTTACCTACGCCAGAGCCAAAATGACCATCACTTAGATGAATGAAGGTAAAGTCTTTTGCAGTAGTTGGTGAGGAAATAATGAGAAGCCAGAAGATAACTAGGAGAACAGTTCTTTTTATCAAGCAAATCTCCCTTCCATAATATGACATTAATGTATAATGCTTGTCTTAATATTATCACGGGTTTTCTACAAAGTTAAGTTACTTTTGTGTTAAATTGCTCATACTAAATATGACCCGGTCATGAGCAAAAAAAATGAGAACTTATCAGACTGCCAAAGTTGTTTTAGGTAAAAGAACCAAAGAGCTAGTTAAGAATTTGCAGGGTGGGGAAATTGTAGTCTTAGACCATGCGGATCTAGATGAGTTGGCGGCTGAAATGCTTATTGCCAAGCGTGTTCAGGCTGTGCTTAATGTTGCCCCCACTATTACTGGGAGATATCGCAGTAAGGGGACGCTTCTTTTGAATAATGCAGGCATTAAGCTTGTTGATAATATTGATCAGGATATCTTTGAGAGGTTAAGTGATGGGGATCTAATAAGTATCGATGGTGGGAAAATATATCGGGATAAGGAATTTATTGCTAAGGGTAGAGTGCTAAGTGGTTCTCTTATTAAAGAGCTGCTGGAAAAGGCGGAGAACAATGAAGAGATACTTCTGCAAGACTTTGTAGATAATACTCTTGAGTATGCTTCAAAAGAAAAGATAGTCTTGTTACAGAAGATTCCTTTACCTAGGCTTGATGTTTCTCTTAGGTATCAGTTTGTAGTGGTTGCTGTAAGAGGTCCGGGATACAGGGAAGACTTAGCAGCTATTAGAGGTTTCATAGAAGAAGAAAAACCTATTCTTATCGGTGTTGATGGTGGCGCAGATGCCCTTTTGGAATGTGGTTTTCGTCCTGATATCATTATTGGCGATATGGATAGTGTTTCTGATGAAGCACTGTCAAAGGCCAAAAACATTATTGTTCATGCTTATCCTAATGGTGAGGCACCAGGAATGACAAGGATTAAAGAGCTAAAACTTAAAGCGGAGATTATGGCTTTACCAGGGACAAGCGAAGATGTAGCAATGCTCCTTGCATATCAAGGTGGAGCTTCAATGATTGTGGCTGTCGGAACCCACAGCAATCTAGTTGATTTTCTGGAGAAGGGTAGATCAGGTATGGCTAGTACCCTGCTAGTGAGGTTAAAGGTTGGGGATCGCTTGATTGATGCCAAAGGTGTTAGCAGGTTGTATCAGCGTCGCTTTACCATGAAGGAACTTGGCTGGCTACTGATTGCAGCATTAGTACCACTGTTTGCATTGATCTTTATTTCTCCTTCTATTTATGGTTTTTTCCAGTCCTTGTTCATTAGACTACGGCTCATATTCCTTTAAAAGAGGGTCATTCATGATTGAAAAGAAGTGGTATCTGGTAACTATGACGGGTATGTTTCTCTCCTTGGCTCTTGGTATGCTAATTGCCAGCGCTATTTTAAGTGATGATTTGGTGGTTAGTCAACAGAGTGAAGTTATCAGGAGATTGGAGAGAGAACTAACCAGACAGCAAAATGAACTGGCTTTACTAGAACAGAGATTATCCGGTTTAGAAATTAATGAAGAGAGATTGAATAGTTTCTTGCAAGACCTGTTGCCTCCATTGTTAATGGGAAGGCTTGAAGAAACAAGAGTAGCTATAGTGTATCTAGGTGAACAGGAGTTGGCTGTTAAGGTTATTACAGACTGGGTGGAGAGTGCTGGAGCTACTGTTATCTCAACTATTGGTATTCCGAGTAGAACAGATATTGAGAAACCGGAGACTCTAGCTAGGGATATAGCTAATGGTATTATTTGCAGGGATAGTATGGTGGGTGAAAGTTGTCTAGAGGAGAGTCCCGATGCGGTAGTGTTTTTGACTACAGGCACAAGGAATCAGCGAGAGATAGACAGGATTGATAGTGTAATGATAAAGGTCTGGCAGTCTTTGGAGTTAACAGTAATTGTTGGGGAACAGACCTGGACTACTCCCTCTGTTGTTGGACATTATAGAGATGTGACGACTATAGACAATCTAGATACTTTAACAGGTCTTGCAAGCTTAATTCTGAGTCTTGGAGGTCAAACAGGTAGTTTTGGTTTTAAGAGCAGTGCTGAGAGTATTTGGCCGGGATGGCCGGAGGAGGGGTAAGATGAGTGTTTCTGCTTTAGTTCCGGCTTACAATGAAGAGAAGTTCATACAGGCGACAGTTAATGCCCTTTATCTTATTCCTGAGGTCAGTGAGGTTATTGTTGTTGATGATGGCTCTACTGATCATACAGCTGAGTTAGCTTATCGAGCTGGAGCTATAGTTAGCAGGCTTCCACAAAATAGAGGCAAGGGAGATGCTATTAACCATGGTCTGGCCTTTGTAAAAGAGGATATCATTCTTCTAGCTGATGGGGATCTTGGCTTGAGTGCAGGTGAATTAAGGGCACTCATCCTACCTATAATCAGAGGTGAAGCAGACATGACTGTGGCTGCTCCCATAGCACACAAGGGTGTTAAAGGAGCGGGTTTTGGATTTGTAGTTAAGCTTGCTAGGTGGGGAATAAGGAAACTTACTGGTTGGGAGACAAGTTATCCCTTATCAGGGCAAAGAGCTTTACGTAAAGAGGTTCTTGTAGGTAAATGTCTACCTGGTTTTGGGGTGGAGGTTGGCTTAACCATTGATGCTTTAAGGAAGGATTATCGGATTAGTGAGGTACCGGTTACCATTTCCCATAGGGTTACCGGTTGGGATCTAAGGGGTATAGCTCATCGGGGTAAAGAATTTGCTCATGTTATTAGAGCTTTATGGTTAGAGAGAAACAGGATATGAGTATTGTATTAGTGGCACTATTAGCAGCAACTTTAGCATATTCTTTAAGGGAGTCTCTTCTTTTCTGGGTAAGGGCAGCTGGATTGGTGGTAACAAACTATCAAGGCAAAAGTGTTCCCATTTATGGTCTTGGCTATGTTCTGGCTCTAGTGCCCAGCTGGATTTTAGCTAATCTCCTCTGGCCGTTAGAAGACCTTTTGTCTCTATCTTTGGCCATATTGTTAGCCACTCTGATTGGCTTTATTGATGATGCTGCTGGGGCAGGGGATTCTAAAGGTCTTAAGGGTCATCTTCTAATGGCCATTAACGAAAGAAGAATAACTACGGGTCTTCTTAAGGTTGCTTACGTTTTCATTGCCGCTTTGCTTCTAGTACAATCTAGCTGGCCTTGGTTGATTTTGGAGGTATTAGTGCTCACCCTGTTTTCAAATCTTATTAATGGATTTGATTTACGGCCTGGTAGGGCTAATAAGGTGTTCTTAATGTTGACTGTTCCACTGTTTGTATATGCTTATCCAGGATTAGTCTCCTTGGTTCTTTTAAGTGCCATAGCTGTTGTCCTAGTTTATCTTCCCTTAGATTTAGGGGAAGCTGCTATTATGGGTGATGCCGGAGCATATGTTTTAGGATTGCTTTTAGGATATGCTGTTATTAGAAGTTTTAGCACATCGGAAGTTTTTCTTGTGCTTTTGGTTTTAATCTATCTACATTGGTTCATGGAGGTTGGGTCAATAAGTGAAGTGATTGAGAAAAACAGCGTTCTAAAGAGAATGGATGAGTGGGGACGTCTTAAAGAAGATAACCATAACGAAAACAGGTTATAAAAGTTTTGAAGTCATCTCTACAGGGTAATTCTTTAGGAGTATATTGCGATATGCATAGGGATTTGTCGTAAAATCACTGAAAATATACGTTTTCCAAAGTTATGGAGGAAAGCTAGAAAGAGGATTTTCTAAAACTCTCTAGAAATATTGACAAGAAGAACATGGTGGAAAGGGGCAGCAGTATGACCAGATGTTTTCCGCGTCTCCTCGAGAGGGTGAGAAAGGAAGCAGAGGCTTTGGTCTTTGGTCGGTTTGTGCTACCCTTTATGGCTTACCCGCTCTGGTGAAGATAGTATCTTGCCGGCGGGTTTTATTATCTTCTGGGTGGAAGGGGAGGGTAGTTAGGTTATGGGGATTTTTGAGATGATGGAGAAGGAAGGACATGAGCAACTTATCTTTTTACATGATAGGTTGTCAGGGCTTAAGGCTGCTGTTGGGATTCATGATACAACTCTTGGTCCTGCTTTGGGTGGTTGTCGTATGTGGCCATATCCAACTGAAGAGGAAATGGTACAAGACGTGCTACGACTTTCCAAAGGAATGACTGCTAAGTCTGCTGCTACAGGCTGTGACTATGGTGGTGGTAAGGCAGTTATCTGGGGGAATCCTAATACAGATAAGTCTGAAGAACTATTCCGGGCTTTTGGCAGGTTTGTTGAAGGTTTAAAAGGTCGTTTTATCACCGGTACTGATATGGGTACTAATTATGAGGATTTTGTGTGGGCAGCACAAGAAAGCAAATATTTTGTAGCTTTGCCTGAATCTCATGGTGGTAGTGGAGATAGCTCATTGATTACCGCTTATGGGGTTACAGTGGGAATTAAAACGGCTCTTAGTTTTGCTGGCAGTGATAATCTTAAGGGTAAGGGTATTGCCATTCAGGGTGTCGGTAAGGTTGGTTATCATCTAATTGAGAATCTTCTGGCTGAGGGTGCTAGAATATATGCTTCAGATATCTCTGAAAGCAAGCTTGATAAGATTCGTAAGGATTTTCCTGAGGTAACCATTGTCTCTCCAGAAGAGATTTATGGTCTTGATGTGGATGTGTTTAGCCCCTGTGCCATGGGTGGTATTATTAATGATGAGACTATTAAGCTTATCAAGGCTAAGATTATTGCCGGTGCTGCTAATAACCAGCTACTTGAGCCAAGACATGGGGAAATATTAAGACAAAGAGGAATTCTTTATGCACCTGACTTCATCGTCAATGCTGGTGGTTTGATACAGGTTGTTGATGAACTTTCAGGTTTTGATAGAGAAAGAGCCATGAGAAAAACAGCTGGAATTAGGGAGCTGTTGATGAGAGTTTTTGAGATTTCTAAAGATAGAGATATTCCTACCAATGAAGCAGCAGCTGTACTGGTTGAAGAACGGATTGCTAGACTAGGAGCATTACAGAGGATATATCTTTCTAAATAATTTTAAGGAGGAAAAGGGTATGGAGGTTTTTGAGCTTGTTGAAAAGTATGGGCATGAACAGGTTGTTTTTGCACATGATAAGGTATCTGGATTAAAGGCAATTATCGCTATCCATGATACCACATTGGGACCTGCTTTAGGTGGTTGCCGTATGTGGCCTTATGAAAGTGAAGAAGAAGCACTTAATGATGTCTTGCGTCTTTCTAGGGGTATGACTTACAAGAATTCTGCTATGGGTCTTAATTTTGGTGGAGGAAAAGCCGTTATTATAGGTGATCCTCGCCAGGATAAATCTGAAGAGTTGTTCCGGGCTTTCGGCAAGTTTGTGCATAGTCTTGGTGGCAGATACATCACTGCTGAAGATGTCAGTATTACCACTGAAGATATTGGTCTTGCGAATTTGGAGACACCTTATGTGGCTGGTGTAGCAGGTAAGAGTGGTAATCCTTCTCCAGCAACTGCTTATGGAACCTTTGTAGGTATGAAAGCAGCTGTTAAAGAGGTCTATGGTAGTGAGGACTTAAAGGGCAAGAAAGTAGCTATCCAGGGTGCGGGTTCTGTAGGCTACTACTTGGCAAAACATCTCCATGAAGCAGGGGCAGAGATTCTTGTTAGTGATATCTATGAGGAAAAACTACGTCCGTTTGTTGAGAATTTTAATGCCACAGTAGTTGGGCCTAATGAAATCTATTCTGTTGATGCTGATGTTTTTGCTCCCTGTGCTTTAGGTGGTATTGTTAATGATAAAACAATTCCTCAGTTTAAGTTTAGGATTGTTGCTGGTTCTGCCAATAATCAGTTAGGTGAACCAAGGCATGGAGAGATGTTAAAGGAGAGAGGTATTCTCTATATCCCTGATTATGTTATTAACGGTGGTGGCGTTATCAATGTGGCCGGGGAATTTGAATCTGGTGGCTACAACAGAGACAGGGCTTATGCTCAGATTGCCACTATCTATGATAAGGTTGAGAAATTAATCGCTATCAGCAAGGAAAGAAATATTCTTACTGCTGAAGCTGCAGATATAATGGCTGAAGAAAGAATCGAGAAGCTAGGGCGGTTAAAAAGAATTCACTTGGGATGATGAGAGATGAGTCATGTTGAAGTAATGGTTGGAGCCTTTGGCAGTGGTAAGACAGAGATATCTATCAATTATGCTCTTAAGCTTGCAGCTGAAGGTAGAAAGGTAGCTTTAGTTGATCTTGATGTGGTCACCCCTTATTTTCGTTCACGAGAACATGCCAAGTTCTTGGAGGAAAGGGGCGTACGGGTTGCTTTTCCTTTAGCACCGTATGCTGCTGCTGAGCTACCAATTATACCTCGTGATATTTTTAAGTATATTTCTGATCCGGAGATGGTAACTATCCTAGATATTGGTGGAGATGCTGACGGAGCTAAGGTACTAGGTAGCTTAGCTCCTCAGTTACCCAAGGATACTAGGGTTAATATTGTTATCAATACTAAGCGACCATTTACAGCTACAGAAGACAGGATTAAGGCATATATTGCCGAGATAGAGAGTGTCTCAAGGTTAAAGGTTACAGATTTGATTAGTAATACGAATTTGGGGAAGGGTACTTCTAGTGATACCATACTTGAAGGATGGGATATTGTTAAGAGAGTGAGTCTGACTCTTAAACAACCTGTTCGCTGGGTCTGTGTGGAAAAGGAATTGGAGATGGAAGTACAGAAGAATGTGGATGTTCAAGTCTTTCCACTAGGCCTCAAGTTAAAACCTATCTGGGAACAAGATTGGTAGCATTTTGGTTTAAGGGAGGTAATCTTGTTGGATAAACGCGTTGTGTTTGATGAGAATCGCTGCAAGGGGTGCGAATTATGTGTACCCGTTTGTCCGGTAGATATAATCTTCATAGCCGACAGGATCAATAAGCTTGGGTATCATCCAGCAACAGTTACAGAGCAGGATAAGTGTATTAGCTGTATGATGTGTGCCAAGATTTGCCCTGATTTGGTTATTGAAGTATTTAAACCTGAGAAAAAAGTAGCAGGTTAAGGAGGGATTGCAGTGGCTAATGAGACTGTTTTGATGAAGGGTAATGAAGTAATCGGTGAAGCGGCTGTTCGAGCTGGTTGTCGATACTTCTTTGGATATCCAATTACACCACAAAATGAGTTACCAGCTTACATGGCAAAACGCTTACCAGAGGTTCAGGGTGTATTTGTACAGGCTGAAAGTGAAACTGCAGCAATCAATATGGTATATGGAGCTTCCGGAGCCGGGGCAAGGGTTATGACTTCTTCTTCTAGTCCTGGCATTAGTTTAAAGCAGGAAGGTATCTCTTATCTAGCTGGAGCGGAACTACCTGCAGTTATTGTCAATATGATGCGTGGCGGTCCAGGTCTAGGAACCATCCAGCCTTCACAGTCTGACTATTTCCAGGCTACTAAGGGTGGCGGACATGGTGATTACAATATGGTTGTGCTAGCACCTGCTTCTGTACAGGAGTTAGCTGATCTCACCATGGATGCCTTTGATATTGCTGATAAGTATAGGAATCCGGTAATGGTTCTTGGTGATGGTGTCTTAGGACAGATGATGGAACCAGTAGCTTTTAAGGAAAGACAGTCTGCTGAATTTGTCAAGGACTGGGCAACAACTGGTAAGCAGGGTAGGAGCAAGCCCAACCTTATTAACTCTCTTTATCTTGACCCAGAAAAGTCTGCTGAGCATAATGAAGAGCTCCATGCCAAGTATATGACTATGGCTAAGAATGAAGTGAGATATGAGGTTAAAAATCTTGAAGATGCTGAAGTAGTTTTAGTGGCCTATGGCATGATGGCTAGAATTACCAGCAGTGTTATGAATAAGGCAAGAGAAAAGGGTATGAAGGTTGGTTTAATAAGACCTATTAGTGTCTGGCCATTCCCTGATGAAGCTTTTGAGATGGCTTTGCCACAGGCAAAGGCATTCCTGACAGTGGAGATGAGCAAAGGCCAGATGGTTGAAGATGTGAGACTGGCTGTTAATGGTCGTGCTCCCGTATACTTCTATGGCAGGACAGGTGGAGTTATCCCCTCTCCTCAGGAGGTTATGGAGCAGTTAGAAGCTGTTTATGCTAAGGTGCAGGGAGGTGAAGCGTGATGAAGCAGATATTTGCTAAGCCTCAATCAATGACTGATAAGGTTAGCCACTATTGTCCTGGCTGTACTCATGGTATTGCTCATAGATTGGTGGGTGAGACCATTGATGAGTTAGGTATTGCTGATAGGACTATTGGGGTGGCATCTGTAGGGTGTTCTGTTTTAGCCTATGAATATTTTGATGTTGATTTCCAGCAGGCTTCTCACGGTAGAGCTCCTGCAGTTGCTACTGGCATCAAAAGGGTTCATCCCGAGTCTATAGTTTTTACCTATCAGGGTGATGGTGATCTGGCTTCTATTGGTACAGCTGAAGCTATTCACGCTGCCATGAGAGGGGAGAACATAACCATTATCTTTATTAACAATGCTATCTACGGTATGACTGGTGGCCAGATGGCTCCGACAACTCTTTTGGGTCAGCAGACAACAACCACTCCAGAAGGTAGGCGTTTTGAGGAGATGGGTGCACCGATTAGAATGGCTGAGATGTTAGCAACCTTAGATGGTGCAGCCTATGTAGCTCGTTTCAGTTTGCATGATATCCCTAATATTACCAAGGCAAAAAGGGCTATTAAGAAGTCTTTCCAATATCAACTAGAAGGAAAAGGTTTCACCATAGTGGAGTTGCTTTCAACCTGCCCAACTAACTGGGGTATGAGTCCGAATGAGTCTCTTGAGTGGGTACAGACAGATATGATGAAGGTCTATCCTTTAGGTGAGTTCAAGACACCAGAGGAGGGTGAAAAGAAATGACATATGAGATTTTGATTGCTGGTTTTGGTGGTCAGGGCGTTATGTCCATGGGCATGCTCCTAACCTATGCTGGTATGTTAGAGGGGAAATATGTGTCTTGGATACCCTCTTATGGTCCTGAACAAAGGGGTGGTACCGCTAACTGTGCCGTAGTTATTTCTGATGAGGAAATAGGTTCTCCTGTTGTTACCGAACCTACCATAGCTGTAATCATGAACCTTCCGTCTCTAGATAAGTTTGAACCAACGGTATCTTCTGGAGGAAAGATCTTTGTTAATTCCTCTTTGATTGCTAAAGATGTTAGCAGATCAGATCTCTTGATAACCAAAGTTCCTGCCAATGACATTGCTGGAGAGTTAGGGGCTGATCGAATTGCTAATATGGTTATGTTAGGGGCAGTTTTGGCCGAGACTCGAGTAGTCAGTGAAGAATCAATTATTGAGTCATTAAAAGCAGTGTTACCACCACATAGACACAATTTGATTCCTCTAAACAGGGATGCTTTAGAAAGAGGTAAGGCCTTAGTTTTGGCCAAAGAATAGGCTTTTTTGCCTCTCCCTGGTTGCAAAAAAGTATATTTGTGTGGTAAGATTTAACTGGGCTTGCCCATATTATTTGGGCAAGCCGTTTTAGCAGGTTTTCTGATTGAGGGAGGAGGCAAAAACGTTTGGGGCGAGATATGGAAACCAAAAAAGGCACTGTAGGGGTAAAGGAACTTGAGGAACTTCTTAAAAGGCTACCCGGTGTTTTATCTGCACGAATGGTAATCAACAATTGGGGCGCAATTGAAGAAATCCATGTGCTAGCTACCACAGAAAGGCATCCAAAACAGATTGTTAGGGATGTGGAAAGCTCTTTAGCAGCTAAATTTGGTATTGCTTTGGACCATAAGAAGATAAGTATTGCTCAGCTGACTGATACGGAAAAGACTCTACCAGATGTACGATTAAAACTAGAAAATGTTAAGGTTTCTGCAGATACCAGTAGGAGCCGGTATGATATCGAGATTAGTCTATTATCAAACATGGACCCTGATGATCGGTTTATTGGTAGGATGATGGGACCAGCAGCAAGATCTCAGACCGTTAGACTAGCCGGTATGGCTACCTTAGATGCCATAAACCAGGCAACTAATTCTCAGGTGAACTTTGCTTTAGAAGATGTTCGTTCAGTTGAGATGGGTTCGCGTAGATTAATGGTTGCTTTGGTGCTTTTAGTTAATGCGGATGGTGAGGAAGAGGTACTTGTTGGTGGTGCAGTTGTAAAGGGAGATCCTCTTGATGCTGCTGTTAAGGCTTGTTTAGATGCAACTAACAGACGGATTGGCATGTTATATCAGCGACCAAAGAGAGAAAGAAGAACAGATATAAACGGAAAAGCAGAGGTTTCCGAAGAAGATATTAGTTAATACATATTTTTGCTTGTTCTAGATAAGGGCTACTGTTGTAGCCCTTATCTTCATGAAAGCAGGTGCCCTTTATGCAGATGAACCTTAAGATTGGTATTGCCAAAGAGATAGTTCCTGGAAAAAAGAAGGATGTGGTTAGTGTATCCATTGATGGTGAACTAGCTAAGGCAATTAGCTACCCGCGCTTAACCGGTAGGGTAGAGCAAGGCGACAGACTCCTATTGAACACCACTGCAGTAGACCTTAGTTTAGGTACGGGTGGTTATCACTTTGTGGTTGCTAATCTTAGCAAAGAGAATTATGAAGAGTTTGAAAAAGGTGGGCACCTGATGAAAATGAGATATACTCCCCAGCAAATTAAGGTTTTAGCAGTTGAAGAAGAGGATAGCCCTTATCATGAGATTATGAAAAGGGTAGAGTCTTTGGAAGGGTGCATAGTAGCTATTGGGGAGTTACACAGCATGCTCTTACCGTTTCTAGCAGCACATTCTCAGTTAGTAGAGAGGAAACCGGCCTTTTTGATGTATGGGGGAGCAGCTTTGACTGCTGATATCAGTGATAGTCTGCTTTTGGCAGAACAATGGTTAACCGGTAGTGTTACTGCAGGGGAGGTCTATGGTGGAGATCTTGAGGCCATGTCTATATACTCAGGCCTACTAGCAGCAAGACATGTCTTTGGTAGTGAAACTATTCTAGCTCTTCCGGGTCCTGGTCATGCTGGGACAGGTACTCCCTTTGGGTTTGCAGGGTTATCAGCCTTAGAGGTTATTCATGCAGTTTATTCTCTAGGTGGAAGACCGGTATATATACCTAGGATTAGTTTTGCGGATTTGCGGCAAAGACATAGGGGTATCAGTCATCATAGTCTTAGGATCATGTCATTGGCTCTTTGTCCACTAATTGTTCCCATACCTGAGCTAGCCGGTGAAGAGAAGATACATCTAGAGAAACAGATAGGGGAAATAGATCATCAGGTATGGATTGTCTCGAGGAAGGAAATTGATGAATTGAAAAGGAAGACTTATTCCTTGGTACCTGAAGTCAAGACCATGGGTAGAGGTTGGAAAGAGGATCAAGCATTTTTTGATGCCATATTAGCTGCAGTTATATATATAAGGGGTGAGGGAGATAAGAAGGTTTTTGCTGACAATACCTGAAAACAAGCAACTGGTGTTTCTTTTGTTTTTGATTAATCTTCTCGGTGCTTTCTATGGTTTCTACTGGTATCGAAATCAAATTGCGGAGACTCCCTGGTATTCTTTCTTAGTTGTTGTTGATTCACCCTTATCAAGTCTGCTTTTTGCCATATTTCTTTGGTTTGTACTGAAAGGTACAAGAGTATACTGGCTTGAAGGTTTAGCACAGTTTACAATGATTAAGTATGGTTTATGGGCTGTAGCAGTTCTCTGGCTTGATATCTATCTTACCGGCAGGATTACCTTTGAGGCTACGCATTTAACCATTAGTCACTTAGGTATGGCCCTAGAGGCAATCATCTTTATGAGGTATTATACTCCGAAGTTGTGGTCTGCTGGCTTGGCTTTAGTATGGCTAGTATTAAATGATATTGTTGATTATACTTTTGATTTGCATCCCTATTTACCATGGAGTGTAGCTGAGAGCTGGGCTGCATTTTTTGCTGTTACCTTTACTGTTTTGGCCTGTATAGTTTACCTGGTAGTTAGACGAGGGGGGAAGGCAGTTGCGAAAGGAACGAGTTGAGATCTTTTTAGTTCCTGAAGGTAAGAACTCATTGCACTACTGGCCTGAAGTTGTTGGTTTTTGGAAAACATTTCGTAATGTAATCGTTATTTCTCTTGGACGGATTGTTCCCTGGTTTTCTTTTAAGAACTTTCTGTATTCACGGATAGGGGTTAAGGTTGGTAAGGATGTAGCCTTTGGTTATATGGCCATGCTAGATATCTTTTTTCCAGAGTTAATTACCATAGGGGAGAATAGTATTGTTGGGTATAACACCACAATACTTGCGCATGAGTTTTTGATTAAAGATTGGCGTAAGGGACCAGTAGTAATTGGAAAGGATGTTATGATTGGTGCTAACTGTACTATCCTTCCCGGAGTAGTTATTGGTGATGGAGCAGTTATTTCTGCTCATTCCCTGGTTAATAGGGATGTGGAGGCGGGGGCTATAGTGGGGGGAGTACCCATAAAGAATTTGGAGGTTAGTTAGTTTGAAAGAGATACTTGCCGATTTGCATATACATATAGGTTCTACTTTAGCTGGCAGGCCAGTAAAGATTACGGCATCAAGAGCATTAACAGTATCGGTTGTTCTGGAAACAGCGGTTAATGTGAAGGGTTTGCACATGGTGGGTATAGTTGATGCTGCAACTACTGGTGTGATTAAAGATTTAGAGTCTTTAGATCTATTTGAGTTGCCTAATGGTGGGCTTACTTATCAAGATAAGTTGACGGTTATCCCCGGGAGTGAGTTTGAGCTTTATACGGATAAAGGTAGTGCTCATTTCCTCGGTTATTTCCCTGATCTTAAGAGTACAAGGGAGTTTACTAACTGGCTAAAAAGGTATGTTAGCAATAGTTCTTTATCAACTCAGGTTGTTCATGGCGTTAGTGGAGATGAAGCAGCTAGAGTTGTGAAGGGTTTAGGGGGTCTTTTTGTGCCTGCCCATGCCTTTACACCCTTTAAGGGTGTTTATGGTAGGGTGTTAGAGAGCCTTTCTGAGATGTTTAGCGAGAGGGTTGATGGTCTGGAACTGGGTTTATCTGCTTCTAAGGATCTTGCTTTATTGATACCTGAGACAGGAACATATCCTTTTCTAACTAATTCAGATGCACATTCTAAAGAGAAGATTGCTCGGGAATATAATAGGCTACGCGTAAAGAATCCTGATTTTACAGGGTTAAAGGAAGCACTAGCCTTTATTGATGGCCAGGGAATTATAGCTAACTATGGTCTTGACCCAAGGCTTGGAAAGTATCATCGCAGCTATTGTGAGAGTTGTCAGTATACAGGAGAAGGAGAAAGACCTATATTTGCTTGTCCTCAGTGTGGATCAGATAGACTGGTTATGGGTGTCTATGATCGTTTGCTATACTTACATGAACGCAGTACTCTAGTTAGACAGACCATAGATGTCCCCTATTTCAATGTGGTTCCCCTAGAGATGGTCCCCAATATTGGACCAAAGACTAGGGAGCAGATTCTTAATCTAACCGGGACTGAACTGGCCCTATGGCATGATACTGAGGAGTCTATACTAATTGATTTAGTGGGAAGAAAGAAAGCGGGGATATTGACTAGGATACGTAAGGGTGAATATAAGTTGATTCCTGGTGGTGGAGGTCATTATGGCAAAATAGACATATCATAACCCAACCTGACCATACATATTAGTATGTGGACAGGAAGGTTGGTGGGGATATGTCCGATTTCCTCGATGTTCTCAGAGACTATATTCAAAGGAATGTGGCTCTGCTGTTTTTTTTGGTGATTCTTTTTGTATCGGGTATTGCTTTTGGTGCTTTTGGAGTGAATGCTCTTGATGACAGTCAGAAAAGTGAACTAGTATATTATCTAGACATATTCTTTGCTTCTGTGGGAGATAGTTACGGAGGGCCAAGTGGTAAGGAGATTTTCTGGCATTCCTTTTTGAATGACTTAAAGGTTGCAGGTCTGATTTGGTTTCTTGGTATGACTGTGATTGGTGTGCCTGTTATATTAAGTCTAGTTTTTCTTAAAGGCTTTATGATAGGTTTTACTGTCGGTATGCTTACTTTCCAACAGGGACTGCAGGGTCTAGTTATATCTTTTATCGCTGTTTTTCCCCAGAGTCTTATTAGTGTACCAGCTTTGTTTCTCATTAGCTTTTCGGCTTTGAACTTTTCATTGCTTGTTTTGAAAAATCGCTGGAATCGGTCTAGAGAACCAATAGCTCCTGTGTTTTTTAGGCACCTAATGTTGGCTCTTTTATCTGTAGTGGTATTTGCTTTAGCAAGTATTGTTGAAGGGTATATCTCTCCAGTATTTCTTCAGTTTTTCTTAAGATTATTCAGCTAGAAGATTGATTTAGAGAAGGAATATCTGGGTAAGTTATATAATACTTAGGTGGCTTGGTTTATTTTTATAGAGGGAAGGGGTTAAAGGAATTGATTATAGGGGTTCCTAAGGAGATTAAGAACAATGAGAACAGAGTTGCTTTGCCACCTGGTGGGGTAAAGTCTTTTGTTGATGCTGGTCATAGGGTATTGATTGAAAAGGGAGCGGGTCTTGGTAGCGGTTTTGCTGATGAAGAGTATGTTCACTATGGAGCAGAGATTGTGGAGGGTCATGCCAATGTCTTTGCTCAGGCAGAGATGATTCTCAAGGTTAAAGAGCCATTGCCAGAGGAATATGATCTTTTCTCTGAAGGACAGATTCTTTTTACTTACTTGCACTTAGCTGCTGAACCTGAATTGACTAAAGCTTTAATGGATAAGAGTGTTGTCTCTATTGCTTATGAGACTGTTCAGTTGGCTAATGGTAGTTTGCCGTTGTTGACACCAATGAGTGAGGTTGCTGGCCGTATGGCTACCCAGATTGGTGCTCACTTCCTTGAAAAACATGCTGGAGGCAGAGGTGTTTTGCTAGGAGGGGTTCCTGGTGTTGAGCCTGCTGAAGTTGTAATTGTTGGTGGTGGAGCTGTAGGTACTAATGCAGCCAAGATGGCTTTAGGTTTAGGTGCTAAGGTTAGTATTCTTGATGTGAACGCTGATCGTTTAAGACAGCTTGATGATATCTTCCATGGCCAGGTAACTACTTTGATGTCCAATGCTTATAACATGGAAACAGCAGTTAAGAAGGCTGATCTACTTATCGGTGCAGTCTTAATTCCAGGTGCTAGGGCACCTAAACTGGTTAGCGAAGATATGGTAAAGACCATGAAGAAGGGTGCAGTCATTGTTGATGTTGCTATTGATCAGGGTGGTTCCATCGAGACCATTGATCGGGTAACCACTCATGACAATCCCATTTATGAGAAGTATGGTGTTGTTCACTATTCAGTGGCAAATATGCCTGGGGCTGTACCCAGAACCTCTACTTTTGCTTTAACTAACTCTACTTTACCTTATGCATTATTATTGGCCAACAAGGGCTATAAAGAGGCTATCTTAAGCAATAAAGCATTGGCTAAGGGATTGAATGTGTTTAAGGGTAAGGTTGTGCATCCAGCGGTAGCTGAAGCACATAATCTACCTTATCATCCCTGGGAGGACTTAATCTAATTCTGGAGGCATACTCATGATTATTTCTTTTAGACAGTGGCGGAGTATGGTTATTCCTCTGATACGTATAATCGTTCTTTTAGTTGTATTAGGACTGGTATTCCCATATTTTCTTGGAACACTAACTAAAATACTATTTGGTATGTAGGGGAGAGGAGTATCCTCTCCCTATTCCTGCTATAGGCGATAAGGGGAGTTATCTGTGGATGTTCTAATTAGAGAGTTTCTTGATTATCTGACGGTGGAAAGAGGTCTGTCTGATAATACTCTAGATTCATATGGAAGAGACTTAAGACTATTTGATGATTTTTTGACAGATCATGGGTTAACTCTCCATGTTGCTGGAGAAGAACAGTTAAGGATCTATCTACAGCATTTAAGAAGAAGAGGTCGTTCTTCTGCTACTGTGGCTAGGAAGATAGCTGCATTAAGAGCATTCTATCATTTTCTGCTTCAGGAGAAAAAAATTACTGCTGATCCAACTGTTGCTTTAGAGTCTCCAAAACAGAGCAAGAAGCTGCCAACTGTCCTATCCATTAAGGAAGTGGAGAGGCTATTAAATTCTCCAAGGTCACAGCAGCCAACTGATCTTAGGGATAAGGCCATGCTGGAGGTTCTTTATGCTACAGGTCTTAGAGTTACTGAGTTAGTTTCCTTAGAGATAAATAGTGTTAATCTTGAAAATGGTTATGTGCAGTGTATGGGTAAAGGGAATAAGGAGAGGATTGTTCCTTTAGGTTCAATGGCTCAAGCTAGTGTTAAGTTATATTGGGAAAAGGGTAGACCGAGTCTAGCTAAACCCTCTTCTGATGGAGCTTTATTTTTAAACAAAAATGGAGGACGTTTAACTAGACAGGGCTTTTGGAAGATTATTAAAAGAAGAGCCCATGAGGCTGGTATTATAACTCCGATTACACCCCATACCTTAAGACACTCATTTGCTACACATCTCTTAGAAAATGGTGCTGATTTGAGGGCTGTGCAGGAAATGTTAGGTCATGCTGATATATCAACAACCCAGATATATACCCATGTAACCAAAACAAGGTTAAAGGATGTATATGCCAAAACTCATCCCCGGGCATAGAGGAGTCAACTATCCTCCACTTACGGGCGTATTAAAGTGGGGGTAGCTCAAAGGAGTGCTACTGGTGAAACACACTGGAAAGTTTCTTGCCATATTTATTCTTCTGCTTTTCTTCTTTGTCTCTCTAAGATACTGGCTGGTACTAGAGGATACAGCTAAGGTGGGAAGAGAAAGTCCAGATTTTCTTCTTAAGGATCTTGAAGGCAATGATGTACAGTTAAGTGACTATTTCGGGAATAGGTTGATTGTGGTCTTTTGGGCTACCTGGTGTGATTCCTGTAAAGATCTCTTAACTGTTCTTGAGGATATAGAGGGATGGGATATTTTAGCTATCAATCTTGCAGAGGATTCTCAAGTGGTTAAGGAATTTGCTAGTGAACAGATATCTTTTAAGGTTCTTTTAGATAAGAAGGGTAGGGTGGCTGATAGGTATAATGTTAGCGGTGTACCAGAAACCTTCATTATTGATAAGGAAGGTGTTCTTAGAGCTAGAATACCGGGAAACATTCCCAGAGAACAGTTAATCAAGATATTAAAAGAGTATACCCCTTAGGGGCGGTCAAACAGGATTTGTAATTCTCGGCTATGACGTTTTTTCATGCTTCCTCGGGACATCCACTGCTCCAATGCAGTTGTAAAAAATGCGAATGTGCTGTACACCTTTTCTGCCTTGAATACGATAATTTAGTCTATGAACTCTCCGATGGTTTCCGCATCCAGTGTTTTAACCTAATGCGACAAGAAGTCCCCATCCTTTTTAGGTGGGGGATGAATTGTTGCCTCGTTGAAAAAACCCGAACATATGTTGCACTATATATAATCGGTCATAAAAAGCATATATGACTAAAAAACCGTTGGGCAAACGGGGTTAGCTTGGTAATTATATCAACGTTAGTTGGTAGGTCCCAAGAAGCCCCCACCTCTAAGCATTAGCGTAGGTGGTGGGAGTATGTCACAGATTGTTCTTTAGCGGATTCGAGTTTTTCTTTTAGGGCAGTGACCTTAGTAGTAAGCTCTTTTTGTTCCGATTCACAGTCTAATGACATTTTCCTAAGAATCGTGGAGCGGGAACAGGTTTTGAGAGAAGAGATTGATAAGCATCGCAGAAACTGAGGTGGGATTATGAATCAGGAATTTCAATTTTTAGTATATCATTCCACAGGAGAAGTTGTGTCAGTAAATGCGGTTATCAAGAACGAAACAATTTGGCTGACGCAAAAGGCCATGGCTGAGTTGTTCGACTGCACAGCCGACAATGTTTCTTTACACTTAAGAAATATATATTCAGAAAATGAATTGAATGAGCAGGCAACTACCGAGGAATTCTCGGTAGTTCAACAAGAAGGTGGCAGAGAGGTTACCCGAAGGAGAAAATTCTACAACCTTGATGCGGTCATTTCAGTGGGTTATCGCTTAAACTCCAAAAAAGCCACACATTTTCGTATCTGGGCGACCGGGGTATTGAAAGAGTATATGACAAAAGGCTTTGCCCTTGATGATGAACGACTTAAGCAGGGGAAAACAGCTTTTGGGAAAGACTATTTTAAAGAATTGTTGGAACGTGTCCGGTCGATTCGGGCCAGTGAACGACGTATGTGGCAGCAAATTACAGATATATTTGCCGAATGCAGTATTGACTGTGATAAAGATTCTCCTGTGACGCACGATTTTTATGCGATGGTACAAAATAAATTCCACTTTGCAATCACTGGACAGCTGCCGAAGTCATCTATTCAAAAGCGGACCGGGATAGAGAAAATATGGGATTGACCACATGAAAGAACGCACCGGTGGGACGCACATGTCACAGTGGCAAAGAACTATCTGAGCGAAACGCAAATCAGACGGCTGGAACGAACTGTGTCAGGATACTTTGATTATATTGAGGATTTGATTGAGCGAGAGAATACCTTTACAATGGAAGAATTTTCTGTTAGTATCAACGAGTTTTTGGCTTTTCGCAAATATGAAATTTTACCGGACAAAGGAACAGTATCAAAACAAATGGCTGCCGCGAAAGCAGAGGCTGAATATACTGAATTCAACAAAACGCAGAAAATCACTTCGGATTTTGACCGCGAAGTGAAAAGGTTTATGGAGAAAGGCGGCAATGTAGATGAGTAAATTAGAAGAATGGATTGCTGAGATTTGTCCGGATGGGGTGGAGTATATGCTGCTTCCCTATATGTCAGGATAGTTGTCGTTTACCCATCTGTGAACCCTCTCCTATGACAGTTTCCTGCCCTTTACTATATCAGTCTCACTTAGAATCTCGTTATTTTTTGTCTTAATTCATGGGGACATTATAGTTAGCGGTGTACCAGAAACCTATTGATAAGGAAGGTGTTCTTAGAGCTAGAATACCGGGAAACATTCCCAGAGAGCAGTTAATCAAGATATTAGAAGAATATACCCCTTAGGGGGATTTTTTTTGTGCATTTTTATCGTCTTTGAGGAGAAAATTACTTAGCGAAAGGAGGATTTTATGTGATTAGATATAGCTTAATATTATTGTTATTGGTGCTGGTGGTTTTTTCAGGAGGAGTGGAAGCCAAGGAGTATCCTGATCTTGGTTTGCAGGCTAAGTCTGCTATCCTCATGGATTCTTTGAGTGGTCAGATTCTTTATGCACATAATGAGCATGAAAGTAGAGCACCTGCCTCTATTACCAAGATTATGACTTTGGTGGTAGCTCTTGAAGCAGTGCGTGAAGGGAAGGTTTCCCTTGAAGATGAGGTCAGTGCAAGTTTTGAGGCAACTAGTTATGGTGGCACTCAAATCTGGTTAGAGCCAGGAGAAACAATGAGTTTGTATGATCTTTTAATGGCAGTGGCAGTTGGGTCTGCTAATGATGCTGCTGTGGCAGTAGCAGAGCATATTGCTGGGGCTCAGGAGAACTATGTTGAATTGATGAACATTAAGGCTAAACAGATTGGTATGAAAAACACCCAGTTTCGTAATGTTCATGGTCTAGATGCCCAAGGTCACTACTCTACAGCCTATGATATTGCTCTTTTGTCCCGGTATGCTCTTTTAAACTTACCAGAGTTGCTTGATTATACAGATAACTGGGAATACAGGGTTAGGCAGGGAACAGAGATTGAAACTTGGCTTGTAAACTACAACAAGTTGTTAAGGCGTTATGATGGTGCTGATGGTTTAAAGACCGGTTTTACCAATAGTGCTGGACATAGTGTATCCGCTACAGCGGTAAGGGGAGATACTCGCTTAATTGCCGTTATTCTTGGTGGTATAAATTCTGAGAATCGTTTTGAAGAGGCAACTAAGCTATTAAACTATGGCTTTGCTAATTTTGAAACGGTTCCGATTGCCCGTAAGAGTGATGTCTTTGCAACAATCAGTGTCAGTGAAGGGGTTAGAGATAGTGTTGAGGTAGTACCTCTTGATGATTTTGGCATTACTCTGGTTAAGGGAAAGAAAGAAGAGCTTACCAGAGAGGTGATTCTACCAGATAGGGTAAAGGCACCACTTGTTAGAGGAGATATCATTGGTGAGATCTCGCTTAAGCTTGATGGTGAGGAAGTAGCGACGGTACCTTTAGTTGCGGCAGAGGATGTTGGCCGGATTAGTTTCTTGGGTCTTTTAGGCAAACTACTTAGAAGTCTCTGGCCTTTTTAACAGTTTTCGTGCTTTTTTGACAAAAGAATACGTACCTGCGCAGAAGGAGTGCCCCCTTATGTTGACGAAACATTTCCTTGCTAACCCCAAATAAGAAATGAAGGGGGCATTGTTATGGAGATTAGGACTAAGGTATCGCAAGGTATTCTTCATGTCTATTTAAACGGTGAGTTTGATGTGCAAACTGCTCAACTGTTTAAAGAAGTTGTAGACCGAATCTGGCAGGAGGAGCAGACTGACTTTGTCTTTCTTTATATGCAAGAAATTACTTTCCTTGATAGCTCAGGATTGGGAGCTATTCTAGGAAGGTATCGTAATCTTTTTCAGCATAATGCAGAGTTAGTTATTGTCGGACCTAGACCAGGGATTCACAGTATTATGAGTATGGCTGGGCTGCAGAGTATTATCTCTATCTTTCCCTCTATTGAAGAATCATTGGAACATGTTAGGGGGGTAAGGTATGCTAAGTGAAGAGATGTTAGAGAGTAGGCAGAAGATAGCTTTGAATTATCTCTTGATGGAGATACCAGCCTTAAAAGAGAATGTCGGCCTAGCAAGGGTAAGTGTGGCTGCTTTTATTGGACAAAGAGATATAACCTTGAGTGACTTAGAGGAAATTAAGCAGGCTGTCTCAGAAGCAGTTACAAACTGCGTTGTTCATGCTTATCAAGATAGAGGTATTGTTACTATTAGAGGCTGGTTGTATGAAGACTCCTTTGAATTAGCAATAACCGATAGTGGCAAGGGTATTGAAGATATAGATCTGGCTAGGGAAGTTAGCTATAGTACGGTTGAAGGTCATATGGGATTAGGTTTTCTCTTCATGGAATCCTTTATGGATAGTGTTGAGGTATTTAGTGTTGTTGGTCAGGGTACCACTGTTCTGATGAGGAAGTATCTGCATGGGTCCGGGGAGATAGCAAATCAGGAATTAGAGGAAATCTAATGGGAGAAGCATCTCGTTTGTTGGGGGATGACAAACGAGTTATGAAGTTAGTTCGCTTGGCTCAGGAAGGTCAGGAAGAGGCTAGAACAAAGCTTATTGAAGATAATCTCAATCTTGTCTGGCATATTGTTCACCGTTTTAAGGGTCATGGTGTTGAAGCAGAGGATCTTTTCCAGATAGGAGTTATTGGTTTAATAAAGGCTGTCGATCGTTTTGATCCTGATTATGGTACTAAGTTATCTACTTATGCTGTCCCAATAATTCTAGGAGAGATTCAAAGATTCTTTAGAGATGATGGCCCAATTAAGGTTTCTAGGAAACATCGACAATTAGCAAGAAGGGTAAAGGTTATCAGTCAGGAACTATCAGGCAAGCTAGGTAGAGAACCGACTTTAGGGGAGGTTGCTCTAGCCTGTGAGGTAAGTAAGGAAGAGATCATTGAAGCTTTGGATAGCTCAAGAGATCCACTATCGCTTTTTGAGAATACTCTAGAGAGTGATGGTAAACCAATCACGTTAATGGACCAGCTTGTCAATGACAGTGAAGGAATAGATGAGCGGTGGTATGAAAAGAAAGCTTTGTTGGAAGAGTTAGAGAAGCTACCTGAAAGAGAGAGAACCATTATCCTTTTGAGATTTTTTAAGGAGAAAAGCCAGGCTGAAGTAGGTGAGGTGATCGGCTTAAGTCAGGTTCAGATCTCAAGATTGGAAAAGAAGATTCTAGAGAAATTGAGACTAAAACTAGCCTGATGTCACCAATTTTTGGTGGCATCTTTGCTTTTGTATTTTTGTTTTATGGTGAGCGAATACTAGTCATGATACGAGGTGGTCTTATGTGGAGTCTTGAAAGAAAAAGCCGTTCCCTTTTCTATTTAGCTCTTTTGATTGTTGCGATTTTGCTACTTCTCTTATGGCGACCATGGGCTACACCCGAGAGTCCACCTGGTTCTAAGTTACTTCTGAGGAGTGATTATTATTGGCAGACTCATGGGGTCTACATGGAGATTCTCTCATAGGGGTAGCATGGCGGGATCTCGGTGTATCTTTCCCACTTTATGGTCCCAGAGTTATATATTTTAGGGGAAGGAGGGAGGTTAATAATGACTGTGGTCAAGGTTTTGGAACTGGTAGGCGAGTCGCACAAGGACTGGACAGATGCAGCACAGAATGCCATTCGGGAAGCAGCCATGACAGTTAAGAACATTACTGGGGTTGAGGTATATAACCTGACTGCTGATGTGGCAGATGGTGAAATAGTTGAATATAAGGCGAATGTGAAAGTGGCGTTTGTCGTAGATGGTAATCACAGAAAAGTTAAGTCAGGAATCTAAGGTTGGGCACCCCTGGTGCCCTTTTTTTGGAGTGAGTTGTGTTGAAAGCTTCGAAGAAAGAGGAAAAGAGATTTGCTAACATGCAGGAGAAGAGAAAGCCTCCGGTACCACTTGGGTCTAACCTGATTAGAGCCTTCATTACTGGAGGGTTAATCTGTGTTGTCGGTCAGGCAATAATGGAAATACTCAAGATGCTGGGTATTCCTCCAGATGGAGCAGCAGGACCTACTGCTGCGATTCTCATAGTGATATCAGCATTGCTTACAGGGTTTGGAGTCTATGATGATATTGGTCGTTTTGGTGGTATGGGCGCTGCTCTACCCATTACTGGTTTTGCCAATGCTATTGTCTCTCCGGCAATGGAGTTTAAGAGGGAAGGTTTTGTTCTGGGATTAGGTGCTCGTATGTTTACAGTTGCCGGACCTGTACTTGTCTATGGTCTAGTTACTTCAACAGTTGTAGGCTTTTTCTATTATCTATTAAAGGGTTGATCATTGTGGGTGTTTATAGAGAGGGCAAATATACTCTTAAGTTCACTAATCTTCCTGTACTAGCTGGTACCTATACCGTGGCAGGACCGATAGAGGGACAGGGACCCCTAGGTAGATATTTCGATCTTGTTTATGAAGATAGCCTGCTTGGAGAAAATACCTGGGAAAAGGCCGAAGTGAGGATGCTTCATGAAGCTGTGGATGGTGTACTTAAGGGGAGAAATCTTAGAGCTAGCGATATAGATTACCTTATTGGTGGAGATCTCTTAAACCAGATTACGGCAAGCAGTTTTGCAGCTAGGGATTTAGATATACCTTTCCTTGGTCTGTATAGTGCCTGTGCTACCTTTAGTGAAGCATTAATAGTGTCGGCCATGATGGTAGCTAGTGGTGCATCTAACAGGGTTGTGGCAGGGGTATCAAGTCATCATGACACTGCCGAGAGACAGTTTCGTTTTCCTACCGAATTCGCTAATCAAAGGCCAATGACAGCTACCTGGACAGTGACTGGTTCAGGAGCCTGTTTGATAGAGAAAGAGGAAGAAGCTAATAAGAATTTGCCTCGTCTTAGCTCAGCAACTCTAGGGAGAGTTGTTGATGCTGGTATTAAGGATGCCTATGATATGGGTTCAGCTATGGCCCCAGCAGCAGCTGATACAATTAAGAGACATCTAGAGGATACCAGACAGGTACCCGAGGCTTATGATTTAATTATCACCGGGGACCTTAGTAGGGTTGGCAAGCCTTTGGTTGAAGATCTTTTGAGTCAGGAAGGCATAGAGGTAATGAGGGTGCTAAATGATTGTGGCATTATAATATATGATCCTAAACAGGATGTTCATGCTGGTGGTAGCGGTGCTGCCTGTTCTGCATTAGTTACTGGAGGCTATCTTTATAAAGAGTTGCTTAATGGTAATTGGAATAGGATTCTCCTGGTAGCTACAGGAGCATTGCTAAGTCCAACTACCATTCAACAGGGTGAGTCAATACCCGGTATTGCTCATGCAATAGCTATTGAGAGGTGAAGGGTATGCAGTTTTTCTGGGCATTTGTTGTTGGTGGTATCTTAGCAGTTCTAGCCCAGTTAATTGTGGATTTAACCAAACTAACATCGGCACATGTTATGGTGTTGTTTGTGTCTTCCGGGGCTGTTCTAAGTGGCCTAGGAATCTACAAATATATTGTGAGCTTAGGTGGAGCAGGGGCAACAGTACCCTTGCCGGGTTTTGGGCATGCTTTAGTTGAAGGCATTGTTAAGGCAATAGATAAGGATGGGGCTGTAGGGATATTAACAGGGGGACTAACAGCTACGTCTTTAGGTATAACGGTGGCTATCTTGATGGGATATATTATCGCCCTACTTTTTAATCCAAAAGGTTAGCAGGAGGAATTAGAGTGGAAAGCAATGGCAAGCTTCACACCAAAACACTCAAACCAAAACCAATAGCTCTTCAGGAAAAAGAGGAACCAGGAATCCCGTTTGCTTATGAAGATCAGTTAAAAGAAGCTAAGGATAGAATGGGTGCTGATAAGAGTTTTGATTTGATTCTAAAGGAATTTCGCTTTGCAGGTAAGAACGCCTTTATTCTCGGTATAGATGGCTTTATTAAAGATGAACCATTGCTCTGGGTTGTTCAGGACCTTATGTTCTTACCGGAAAAGTATGGTGAGGACAAGGACTTGGCGGATTGGCTCCATACTGACAAGATTGCTTATGCAGAGACAGAGCTTCTTGATAGTATGGATGATGTCATAGACCGAGTGCTTAAGGGCGCTGCTGCTCTTTTCATTGATGGTCAAGCTAAAGCCATCATCATTGACTTAAGAACCTATCCGGCCAGAGGTATTCAGGAACCTGATTTGGAAAGGGTAATGAGGGGTCCAAGAGATGGCTTTGTAGAGACAATCATATTTAACACTGCCATGATTAGACGAAGACTCAGGGATCCTGCCTTAAGAACTCAGCTGGTGTCGGTGGGTACCCGTTCTAGAACTGATGTGGCTGTATTGTATGTTGAAGATATAGCTAATCCTAGTCTGGTAGATACAGTGGTTCAAAGACTAAAGGATATAGAGATTGATGGGCTACCCATGGCAGAAAAAGCTATTGAAGAGTTTATCTTACCAGAGAATCAGTGGTGGAATCCATTCCCGAAAGTTAGGTATACAGAAAGACCAGATGTGGCTGCTGTTCATCTGTTAGAAGGCCATATTGTTATAATTGTCGATACATCTCCCTCAGCAATTATTCTACCCACCACATTTTTTCATCACTTCCAACATGCTGAGGAGTATCATGAAGAGGTAGCTGTGGGGGTATATTTACGTTGGATTAGGATGTTAGGAGCTCTGTTAGCCTGGTTTGGTCCACCTTTATGGGTGGCCCTAACCTTAAATCAGGATATCCTACCGGCCTGGTTACAATGGATAGGTCCTAAAGAGGTAGGTATTGTGCCAATCTTTCTACAGTTTCTTCTTGCTGAGATCGGTATTGATCTTATTCGTATGGCTTTGATCCACACCCCTAACAGTTTGGCAACTTCTTTGGGTTTGATTGGCGCTGTACTCATAGGTCAGTTAGCTGTTGAGGTTGGTCTCTTTAGCAATGAGGTCATTCTTTATGTCTCTTTAGCAGCATTAGGTGGCTTTGCTATTCCTAGTTTAGAGATGTCAAATGCTATCAGACTGATGAGGCTTGTTCTACTAATGCTAGTGGGAATGTTTAGCTTAATTGGTTTTGGTATGGGTGTCATTTTCAGTTTAATTGTGCTCTTAAAGACCAGTTCGTTTGGCTATCCCTATCTCTGGCCCTTATGGCCCTTTGATGGCAGAGCATTGATAAGTGTTTTAATTCGCAAACCGGAACCACTAAGGAAACTACGACCTGCCTTAGTGGAACCTGTTGACCCCGATGAGAGTCCTAAGGATTGACCAGCTTTCTAGCAAGTGATACCATAAGAAAGACGCCGGTTCGGCAACCGGCGCTATTTTAATTAGGGAAGGGGAGAAGGAAGATGAGTTTGCCTTCTCACTTGGAGGTCAATGAAAAAGGACACTTAGCGATTGCAGGTCATGATACAGTGACATTAGTTCAACAATATGGAACCCCTCTTTACATATATGATGAGGATTATATCCGTAAAAGAATGAGGGAATATGTAGCTGCATTTAATTTTGAGGATAGTATGGTGGCTTATGCTGGTAAGGCATTCCTGACTAAAGCAATGTGTAGAATTATCGAGGATGAGGGGCTTTATCTTGATGTGGTTTCTGGTGGTGAGCTATATACCGCCATGGTTTCAGAATTCCCTCCCGAGAGAATTATTGTCCATGGGAACAACAAGAGTGAAACAGAGCTATTTATGGCTCTTAAGGCAGGAGTTGGCTTAATTGTTGTTGATAATTATGCAGAGCTTCAGCAATTGATTCAGCTAGGCTATGGCATTCATGCCAAAAAGATTGATGTGCTTTTGAGGATTGTTCCTGGTGTGGAGGCACATACCCATGACTATATTCAAACAGGGCAAATAGATACCAAGTTTGGTTTTGATATTGAAAGTGGCATGGCCATGGAAGCCTTAGAGAAAGCTATCAAGTCTAAGATTATTAATGTAGTTGGTGTTCATTTCCATATTGGTTCTCAGCTTTTGAATTTGGAACCCTTCAAGTTGGCTCTTGAGAATACAGCTAGATTCTTAGCAAAAGCCAAAGAGAGATTCAACTGGGAAGCTGAGATAATGGATGTGGGTGGTGGTTTAGGGATAAGGCATATACCCCAGGAAAACCCACCTAGTATAAGTATACTGGCAAAAACCATAAAGGAAGGTATTGATATCTCTTTTGGCAAATATAATTTGCAGACGCCTAAGGTAATTGTGGAGCCAGGGCGCTCTATTGTGGGTGAATCTGCTGTTGCCATCTATTCTGTGGGACTCATTAAGGATATCCCAGGAGTTCGAACTTATGTGGCGGTAGATGGGGGAATGGCTGATAACCTTCGTCCTGCTTTATATCAGGCAAAGTATGATGCAGTTCTCTGTAAGCAGCCTCTTGCCAAAAGAGAAAAGGTAGTGACTCTGGTGGGAAAGAACTGTGAGACTGGAGATATCTTGATTGAGGATATTGCCATGCCCAAGATTCAAAGGGGTGATCTTGTAGCTATGCTTTCAGCAGGTGCCTATACCTATTCCATGGCTAGTAACTATAATAAGTTGCCTAAGCCTGCTATCCTATTAGCTTCTAGCAGAGGAGTTTTTCCAATGGTAAATAGAGAGACGTATGAAGATATTATTCGTAAAGAAGTAATGCCAGAGCATTTGGAGAAGAACAATGTCAGGGCTTGATTGGTTATGGGCTATTCCTGGTCTCCTGACGGCTATTGTTTTGCATGAGTATGCTCATGGCAAGGTATCAACCATGCTTGGAGATCCTACCCCTAAATTACAGGGTCGTTTGACTTTGAACCCCTTAAAACACATTGATCCGATAGGGTTGCTGATGCTCTGGATTTTTAGATTTGGCTGGGCAAAACCTGTTCAGGTAAACCCCTATTATTATAGAGACCCACGTAAGGGTATGATTTATGTTGCTCTTGCAGGGCCTCTAACTAATATTGCTGTAGCTTTTGTTGGACTTTTGTCCTTCTATATAGCTGCTGCTCTGCAGGCTTATACTTTACAAACAGTATTGTACTACGTGGTAATCTATAATGTCTGGTTAGCTGTTTTTAATCTTATACCGATTCCACCTCTTGATGGTTCCAAGGTATTGGCAGGGGTATTGCCGCCACGGTATGGGCAATATATTTATGATTTGGAACAGTATGGCTGGATTATCCTTATTGCTTTAATCTGGTTTGGAGTTATTAGTGCCATCCTAGGTCCATTAGCTAATGGACTCTTATCTATTCTTGATTTTCTTGTAAGGCTAGTAACTCTAGGAGTGTTTTGAGGGGGTTGAGAGAGTGGCAGAAATCAAGCTTGAACTAGAGCATTTCCAGGGACCTCTAGATTTGCTATTGCATTTGATAGAAAAAGATGAAATCGATATTCGTGATATCCCCTTAGCTGAGATAACAGATCAGTATATGGAGTATCTTGGGGATCTGGATGCTATGAATCTAGATGTGGCTAGTGAGTTTTTGATAATGGCAACAAAGCTCATGGAGATTAAAGCGCAAATGCTTCTTCCCTCAAGAGATCTTGTGGAAGAGGCAGAGATAGATCTTAGAGAAGAATTAGTTGAGAAGTTATTAGAATATAAGAAGTACCGACAGGTGGCTGATGAACTCTCACAGTTAGCTGAAAGTGAAAACAAAAGATATCCAAGACTTATTGATGAACTAACTGAGTATACTGGGGAATCGCCTGATTTGGAGGGGTTGTCATTAGGTGATCTGCTAGTTGCCTTTGAACGGGTCATGCAATCCTTAAACGAAAAAGGTCAGGTACATCAGATTGATAGAGGCGGTATCTCTGTTCAAGAAAGGGTAAGACAGTTGACAGTTATCTTTAACGAGCAAAGAAGGGTTTCTTTTGTGTCTCTTTTTGCTCATGATCATAGCCGTTACGCTATAGTTGTCACGTTTCTTGCTGTTTTAGAGTTGGTAAGGTTAAGGAGAGTTAGTATTCATCAAGATGAGACCTTTCAAGATATACTGATTACCTGGAAGGAGAATGCTGATGAGTCATCTGCGGCAGCTAGGATTGACTGATAAAGAGTATCTTGGTCAGATAAAGGCAACTGTGGAAGCTATTCTCTTTGCAGCAGGTGAACCGCTAACCTCTAAGAAGCTACAAACTCTAATGGACATACCTGAAGCTGATATTTATGCCGTATTGGAAGAATTGAAAGAGGACATGCTTAAGGAAGATAGAGGAGTTGAGCTTTTGCAGGTGGCTTCAGGTTATCAAATCTTCACTAAAAAGGAGTTTGGTAGTTTTATTGAAAGATTGGTTAGGCCTAAACGGCAAAAACTGTCAGCTGCAGCCATGGAGGTTTTGGCTATAGTAGCGTATAGACAGCCTACAACTAAGGCAGAGATAGATGATGTTAGGGGAGTAAATTCAGAAGGGGCCTTAAGTACTTTAGTAGAGAAGGGGCTAGTTGAAGAGGTTGGTAGAAAGGAAGGACCGGGTAGACCAATTCTCTATGGCACTACTCAGGAGTTTCTAAGGTATTTTGGACTTACTGATTTAATTGATCTGCCCCCAGAGAAAACTTTTATGGCTGAAGCAGCAGCTAGTACAGAAGAGGAATAGAAATGAACGACTTGAGGGAAATTATCCCAAGGGTCGTTTTTTGTTAGGGAGGATCATATGTATCTCTTCTTTATTGTTCTAGCTATAATCATAATCAACTATCTACCCTTCCTTTTTGTTACAGGCTATAAGAAGAAGGGGGAACTTGCTGATGTCTATTTTGAGTTAAAAACCGTAAACTCTTGGCTTTTGCTCAAATATGAAATGCCGGAAATACAACTGTGGTTAAAGGGTATTACCCCCCAGATTAAGACGGCAGTTGAAGGGGAGGTAGGGGGAAAGCCTGTTTTTGGAGAGCTATCACAGCTACCTCTTTTGAGGTATCTAAAACAGTTACAATATTGGGCAGGGATTTTTGAATATAAGTTGTGGTGGCAGAGGATGTTAAAGAGGAGTATTGTTGAACGGTTTATCTTTAGATTGAGGTATGGAAGTAATGATGCGGCAGATACTGCTATGGCCGTAGGGTATCTGTATGCTCTAGTGCACTCCTCTTTAATTCCTTTACAATCACTAGGCTTTAGGGTAGTCCCTGTTGTTGATATTAAGCCTGAATATCAAAAGGAGACTCTAGAGCTTGATCTGGAGTGTATAGTTCGATTATATCTAGGAGATATTATCCTTATGACTGTAAGTATCGGATATTTCTGGTTAAGTGAGGGGGTTAAAAGGCGATGGAAGGTAGTCCGATCGAGGGCTTGATGCAAACAACAATGAGCAGTATTAATGAGATGATTGATGTTAATACTGTTGTCGGTGATGCTGTTGAGACAGAGGATGGTACAGTTATTATTCCTGTTTCCAGAGTATCTTTTGGTTTTGCTGCTGGTGGTGGTGAATATTCAGTTGATAAGGGTAAGGAGGGGAAATCACCTTTTGCTGGTGGTAGTGGTGCTGGTGTAACAGTGCAGCCAGTTGGTTTCTTGATAGTCTCCAAGGGAAAAGTTAAGCTTTTGCCTGTTCATGAAAAGGCATCCTTAGAGAGATTAATTGATATGGCACCAGAAGTTATCGATAAGGTACAGCACATTATTAAACCAGAAGAGAATCATAAGACAAAGAGAACAGAAGTTTATGAGTATGAAGGTTAATTTACCAGGAAATCTACAGGATAGAGCCCTTTTATGATACTAATGCTAATACGGGAGGTATTAGTTATGCGTAGTATCTGGAAGGGTTCTATTAGTTTTGGTCTGGTTAATATTCCTGTGAGTCTTTATGCTGCAACAGAAGACAAGAGGGTTAGTTTCAATCAGTTGCATAAATGCCACTCACCCATTAAGTATCAAAAGTATTGTCCTGTTTGTGAAAGAGAAGTTAAAGCAGGAGAGATTGTTAAGGGATATAGCTATAACCCGGGTCAATATGTCATTCTTGCAGATGAAGATTTTGCTAGTCTGCCACTTAAGACATTAAAGACTATTGATATCTTAGATTTTGTAGCTATCTCTGAGATTGATCCCATCTATTATCAAAAAACATATTATCTTGGCCCTACAGAGACTGGAGGAAAGGCATATGGTCTTTTGATTAAGGCGATGCAAAAGACAGATAAGGTAGGGATAGCAAAGATTGCTTTAAGACAGAAAGAGAGTCTAGCAGTTCTAAGAGTTGGATCTGAAGAGTCCCTGCTTCTAGAAACAATCTTCTATCCAGCAGAGATTCGTCCTGTGGCTGATATTCCATATATACAAGTTGTTGGTGAGGCCAGTGAAAGGGAAACTAAACTGGCCATAGATTTAATTAACAGCCTATCTGTGCCTTTTAATCCTGAAAAGTATATTGATGAGTATCGGACTGCTTTGTTAGAACTAATTGAGAAGAAGGTAACCGGTGAGGAGTTTGTTGAAGTGGAAAAAAGGGTAGACCCAGAGGTATTAGACCTTATGGAGGCTCTACGCAAGAGTATAGCTGTTTTGGACAATCAAGATGAAATTAGACACTGATTATCTAAAACCGATGGAACCAGTATCATATCCAGAGCCGTTTGATGATAAGGAATATGTCTATGAGGTTAAATGGGATGGAGTCCGTACTCTGGCATGCGTTGATGAAAAGATAAGGTTACTAAGCAAACGAGGTCGGGATTGGACAATGATGTTCCCGGACTTGGTGAAGAGTTTAAGGGGCATCCCCGATTGTATTCTTGATGGTGAAATAATTGCCTTAAGCCAAGAGACCGGTAAGCCAAGTTTTCCTCTGGTTATGAAAAGAGTTATGAGCAAGAGTAATATCCCCGTGTACTTCATGGTTTTTGATGTGTTGCAAAAGGGAGATGTAAGCCTTTTAGAAAGACCGTTAATGGCTAGGAAAGAGGTCTTAGAAAGGCTCTTAAGTAGCAGTGAAGTTAGTGCTGTTGATTATGTAATGTCTTCAGGCGAGAAGCTATATAAACGGGTTAAGGAGTTATCTCTAGAAGGCATTGTAGCTAAGAAACTTGATAGTCCGTATGTAATGGGAAAGAGTGAATACTGGCTAAAGATTAAGTATAGAAGGCGGCAAAAAGCTATCATAATTGGTTATGAGGAAAAGGGACAGAGGTTAAGATCTCTAGCCTTAGGTGCATACCTTGAAGGTAAACTTAAGTATATTGGTAGGGTTGGTTCTGGAATAAGGGAGGATGAAGCTAAAATCCTTATTCAGCATCTCCGGGAAAACAGGATTGGTAGTGGAAAGGGAATCAACTATGTCAAACCTGTTTTGACTGTTTTGGTGGAGTATGCTGAGTGGACTCAAAAGGGGCAGCTACGCTCTCCTTCTTTAAAGGGTTTTTTAGGTGAATCTCCTGAGAGTATTACACTTTAGGGGTGAGGTTCTTGTTTAGCAACTTACAGAAGCTATACTGGCCTAAGGATAACCTTACTAAGGGGGACTATCTCAATTACTTAAACAGTATGGCCAACCACATTATCCCCTATTTAAAGAATCGTCCTCTGGTTTTGACTAGATATCCAGATGGCATTGAAGGTAAATCCTTTTATCAAAAGGATTTACCTAATTATGCTCCTTCATGGTTAGATACCTTTCTTTGGTATTCTGAACACTCTCAAAGATATATTGCTTTTCCTGTGGTTAACAGGACAGAGAGTCTTTTGTGGCTTGGAAATCTAGGTGCAATTGAGATGCATCCCTGGTTATCTAGGGTTGATTCGGTTGAGTATCCAGATGTGTTTGTTATTGATCTTGATCCGTCTAAAGGAGCCACATTCTCTGATGTTGTTGAGGTAGCCAAACTAACAGGAGAGGTATTAAGCTGGGCCGGATTACAGGGGTATCCCAAGACTTCTGGAGCTAGTGGTTTACATATCTATGTACCGATAATCAATGAATATACATATGCAGAGGTTGTTATGGTGACTCGCGAAATTGGGAGGATTGTGGCAGGGAGTTATCCAAAGAAAGTCACTTTGGAAAGGAGGGTTAAGGACAGAGGGGGCAAGGTATATTTTGATTATTTGCAGAATCATCTTGGCAAGACTCTGGCGGGAGTTTATCTACCAAGGCCTCTTAATGGTGCTCCTGTATCGATGCCTGTATCCTGGGATGAACTAACTGGTATTAGACCTCTAGATTTTACAATTAGGACTGTAAGGGAGCAAATAACGGAGAGAGGAGATCTTTTTAAGGGTGTGCTAGAAAACAAGCAGAATCTGAAAGAGGTTTTTGATAGATTCAAGTTGACTGTTTAGCAATAGAGGAGTATTCTTTCGATATACGAAGATATCTGTGGGAGAGTTCTTTGGGGAGATGATTTTATATGCCTAACTGGCGCTTTTGGCGTGGGCCAAGACCACGTAGTCTTGGGGAGATGGTGTATCAGCATAATGTTTGGTATAACAATTTGAATGGTATTTATGCCATTCTTGCTTCCAATATGGTTCAACCCTTTCTGGGGATTTATGCTTTGAGGTTAGGTGCGAGCAATTTTGAGCTGGCTATGCTTTCTTCTGCCCCTGCTTTGGTGAGTATGCTGGTTATGATTCCAGGAGCCATACTTATTGATAGGATTAGGGATAAGCGTAAGGTTACTTCAAGTCTAATTCTTATGCATAGGTCTTTCTTTTTGGTACTAGCACTTATACCATTTTTTACAGAGGATATTAGAGTTACTTTGCTGGTTTTAGCTGTGGCTTTGATGAATCTTCCCGGTGCTCTTGCAGGTGTTTCTTGGCAGTCATATATAGCAGATATTATTCCCGCTGAAAAAAGAGCTGATGCTTTTGCCGGACGGAATAGGCTTATGGGAATTGCGGGTACTATTGCTGTATTAACTACAGGAAAGATCATGGATATGATTGGTTTTCCTTACGGTTATCAGCTCATGTTTAGTGTTGCTTTTCTTTTTGCTTTAGGTGAAGTATATTACTTCTTAAAGATCTTTCCGCCTAGGAAAAGAGGTGTATCTGGGGAAGTACGTAAAAATAGGGGTTTTCGCTGGCAGCAGTTGTTGAATCAAAAAGCTTTCCTGATTTTCTGTGGCACTTCGTTATTGTTTCATTTTGGTTGGCAGATGGCCTGGCCCCTATTTACCAAGTATCAGGTAGATTATCTTGGGGCCACTAATGTTTGGCTTAGCAGGTTTACGGTATTAACCACTATAACTAGCATTCTAGCGTTACCATACTGGGCTAAATGGTCTAATAGGAAGGGTAATGTTCAGCCTTTGGCCTGGGCAACTCTTGGTTTGGCGGTTATTCCTCTGGTTTATGCTAATGCTCATGACTTGAGGACTCTAGGTGTTCTAAGTTTCTATTCGGGTCTAATGATTTCTGGGGTTAATCTCTTGCTATTTAATAGATTGCTTGAGGTTGTTCCTCAAGAAGACAAGACAACCTTTATAGCCTATTACAGTACTTTGATTGCTTTTTCAGCCACAATAGCTCCTTTGTTTGGTGTCTGGATTATGGATACCTGGTCTATTAAGGTGGCATTTTATGTGGCAGTGGTTATCAGGATTCTAGGTAGTTTTGCCTTTCGGTTCACTTCAAGATATACTGCTTAGATATTCATAGCCCTCCGATGAATTGACATATATTTAGAACATGTCAAGACCACGGAGGGATTGTTGTGGTTAATTTGATTTGGATGATACTTGTGGTTTCCGGTGTTTTGGTTGCTGCCCGTCATGGTGAGGTTAGTAAGGTAACGGAATCAGCTATGACTTCAGCTCAGCTTGGTGTGGAGACTGTACTTGGTTTGATAGGTGTTATGATTCTCTGGCTAGGGATAATGAAGATTGCTGAGGAGGCAGGGTTAGTTAAGGCTTTAGCGGATTTCTTAAGACCTCTTGTTCAGTGGATTTTCCCTAGTATTCCCAAGGGACATAAGGCGATGGGTTCCATACTCATGAATATGAGTGCCAATCTTTTTGGTCTTGGTCCTGCTGCCACACCCTTTGGTTTAAAAGCTATGCAAGAGCTTCAGGAACTTAACGAAGATAAAGAGACGGCTAGTGATGCTATGGTTACTTTTCTAGCCATGAACACTTCTAGCGTTACGATAATTCCTGGAACAGTGATTGCTTTAAGGGCAGCAACTGGGTCAGTTAGCCCTACAGAGATTGTTGGTACAACTATCATAGCTACCATATGCTCAACAGTGGTAGCTCTATCTGCTGACTATATTCTTAGAAAATATAGAAGGCGGAGGTGAGCTTAATGTGGGCAGTGCTTGACTTCATCTCCTTATGGACAATTCCTTTTCTACTTGCTTTTATTCCTGTGTACGGGTACTTTAAGGGTGTTAGGGTTTATGAAGCCTTTGTTGAAGGAGCATCTGAGGGATTCTGGATAGCTGTGCGGATTATGCCTTATGTTGTAGCTGTTTTTGTGGCTCTAGGTATTTTTCGGTCTGCCGGGGCTATGAGTTTGTTAGCGGAAACTCTAGCGCCAGTGTTGAGTTTTTTTGGTGTGCCAGCAGAGATTCTACCTCTTGTTATTATGCGTCCCCTGTCTGGTGGTGGTGCTTTAGGCATAACGGCTGAATTATTAAAGTTTCATGGTCCTGATTCATACATTGGCAGGTTGGCATCAACTATGCAGGGCAGTACTGATACGACCTTTTATATTCTCAGTGTCTATTTTGGTTCTGTGGGGATCCGGAATACCAGGCATGCATTACCTGTCGGGCTCTTAGGTGATCTAGCGGGATTTATAGCTGCAGTTATGGTTGTTCGGCTTGTTTTTGGTTATTGAAAATGAGGTTCATATTGGAAATGATGTGATATAATAAGTGCTAACGTATGTGAGAAATTTTAAGGGGTGAAAAAATGGGGAAAGTTGAAGATAGGCTTAAAGAAATGGGCTATTCTTTGCCAGAGGTACCTACACCTTTAGCTGCCTATGTTCCAGGAGTGAAGCTGGGTAATCTGGTATTCACTTCGGGGCAGGTAGCTATTGCTGATGGTAAGCTGGTATACAAAGGTGTTCTAGGGCAAGATGTTGATGTGGAGACTGGTTATAAGGCGGCAGAGTTATGTGCCTTAAATGCTTTGGCAGTGGTAAAATCACTTGTTGGTGATTTGGATAAGGTTAAGAGAGTGGTTAAGCTTACAGGGTATGTTAACAGCACGGTTGAGTTTGGGGATCAACCAAAGGTCATTAATGGGGCGAGCAATCTTTTGGTTGAGCTATTTGGTGAAAAGGGTAAACATGCCCGGGCTGCTGTTGGTTCTAGTGGTTTGCCTTTGGGTTCAGCTGTTGAACTTGATCTTTTAGTTGAGGTAGAAGAGTGAGGCTACAGAAGTATCTGGCTCAACAGGGAATTGCTTCTCGGCGTAAGGCAGAAGAGATGATTCAATCTGGCCGTGTCAGGGTCAATGACAGGATTGTTACTGAACTGGGTACCAAGATTGAACCTGGTAAGGATATGGTAGTTGTTGATGGTACTCCAATCGGTACCCAAAAAGAGTTAACCTATATTCTTCTGTATAAGCCTGTAGGGGTTGTGTCTACAGCGAGTGATGAGTTTAGAAGACCAACAGTTGTAGAGCTTGTACCAAAGGATATACGAGTTTATCCTGTTGGTAGATTGGATTATGACAGTGAAGGTCTTATCCTTCTAACTAATGATGGAGAGTTGACTTATCGCTTGACCCATCCTCGTTTTGAATTGCCAAAGACATATCAGGTTACGGTTTGGGGGCACCCAAGTGATTGGGATTTAAAATCATTAGCTACAGGTGTGGAATTAAGTGATGGCATAACAGCTAAAGCAGATGTTATGAGGCTTAAACCTAATATGCTAGAGATAGTGTTAAGAGAAGGTCGAAATCGTCAGATTAGACGGATGCTATCTGCTTTAGGCTATGAAGTTATTAATCTAAAGAGAATTGCTATTGGTTCTTTAAAGATTGGTAGTTTAACAGCAGGTGAATATCGGTATTTAAGTCAGCAGGAAGTTGATGCTTTATATATAGCTGTTGGACTTCGGTAATTATGGGTGGGAGGAAGGTGAGGTCTTGGACAAGCCAAGGAAAATCATTGATAATCTAGCAGATGCTCTAGCATTAGAAGTTGATAAGGACCGTGTCTTGCATTCTGCTACCCATGAAGAGATTCTTCAGGGAATAAGTAATGATATATACTTTGTTAAGACTATTGAACTCTTGAGGCAATTTGGCAAGGCAGATACTACGGTGGTTGCTGAGATTTTTCCGAGTCGTGATGGTGTTTTAGCAGGGATGGATGAGACTCTTAATGTTTTAAAGAATCATGATTTATCTGTTTTTGCACTCAGTGAGGGTGAGCGTTTCTCTAAGAAAGAAGTCATTATGCGTATTGAGGGACCATATTCTGAGTTTGGCTATTTGGAGACTATTATGTTAGGTATGCTTGCGTCTGCAAGTGGCTGGGCTACTAGAGCCAGGGAAGTTAGAGAGGTTGCTAAGGATCTCCCGACTATCTGTTTTGGTTCAAGACATTTGCATCCTGCTGTTGCACCGGTTATGGAGAGGGCTGCTCTTGTAGGTGGTATGACTGGTGCTAGCAATATCCTTGGTGCCAAATTAGGCGGTACCCAGCCAAGAGGAACTATTCCTCATGCTCTGGTAATTATTGCTGGAGATACTGTTGAGGTAGCTAAGGCCTATGATGAGTCAATGCCTGAGAGTGAGAGCAGAATCATATTGGTTGATACTTTTAAGGATGAGGCTGAAGAGAGCTTAAGGGTAGCTAATGAACTTAAGGAGAAATTACAGGCTGTTCGTTTGGATACTCCAGGTGAACGGGGTGGTGTGACTGTAGGCTTAGTAAGGGAAGTGAAAGCACGTTTAGAACAGGCTGGTTATGGTCATGTAGGTATCTTTGTTTCCGGAGGAGTTACCCCGGAAAGAATGGTTGAGCTCATTGAAGCTGGTGCTACAGGATTTGGTGTGGGTAGTTACATATCAGCTGCGCCACCTATTGATATGACCATGGACATTAAAATGATTGATGGAAAACCCATGGCAAAAAGAGGACGTATCCCGGGTATTACTATTAATGATAGATTGAAAAAGGTTATCTAAAGACTATTGGGTTTTCGCAAGCATAAAAATATGATACAATACTGTATGGTTTAGCTCGTGATATTTGGAACAAATGTTTTCAATATAGCAAGTTCAATTTGTAACAAGTCTTGAATTACTTATAGGAAGGTGAAAACATTGCATGTAGTTGTATGTATTAAGCAGGTGCCGGATACCACAGAAGTACGTATTGATCCGAAGACTAACACCCTTGTACGCGCAGGTGTTCCTTCAATTATGAATCCTTATGATATTCATGCTGTTGAGGAAGCTGTTCGTATTAAGGAGCAGGTTGGTGGAAAAGTTACTGTTATAACTATGGGACCACCAGCTGCTGTACAGGTTCTTAAAGAGGCAGTATCACTGGGGGCGGATGAGACAGTTCTTGTCACTGATCGTGTTTTTGCTGCTTCAGATACCTTTGCCACAAGTTATGTGTTAGCAAGTACCATTCAGAAGATTGCCGGGAGTGAGCCGGTTGATCTGATTTTTGCTGGGAAGCAAGCTATTGATGGTGACACTGCACAAACAGGTCCCGGTATTGCTCAGAGGATGAATCTACCTCTGCTAACCTATGTTGAGAAGGTTCGTAGTATTGATGTAGAAAACAAGAAGATTGTAGTGGAACGTAGGCTAGAGGGTTCTAAGCAAATTGTTGAGAGCACTTTGCCAGCATTGCTAACTGTTGAAAAAGAGATTAATGATGTTCGTTACGCAACACTGCCAAACTTGATTAAGGCAGCAACACATAATCCAAAAGCCTGGGATCACACTGTTATTGAAGCTGATCGGACAAAGGTAGGTTTGAAAGGTTCACCCACCAGAGTAGGGAGAAGCTTTGTCCAGCAGCTAACCAATGAACCAGGTGAAATTATTGAAGGTACGCCACAGGAAGCAGTGGTAAGTTTAGTTGATAAATTGTTTGCTGAGGGCCATTTAGTGGCTGATCGCTAAGGTATTGAAGGGGGAGTTGCAGATGAGTATGGAGAGCCATCGTGGTGTGTGGATTTTTCTTGAGCAGAATCATGGCGAGATGGCCCCTGTATCCTGGGAATTAGCTGGTGCTGGACGCAGAATTGCTGATAAGCTTGATACTGAGTTAGCAGGAGTCTTGTTGGGGGATAATGTTGAGGATTTAGCCAAGCAAGCCTTTGCTTATGGATTTGATAAGGTTTATCTTGTTGAAGACGGTGCTCTAAAGGATTACAGAAATATTCCTTACACTAAAGCAGTTAGTATGTTGGTTGAGAAGTATAAGCCAGAGATCTTCCTGTTAGGTGCAACAACAATGGGTAGAGATCTAGCCGGTGCTGTAGCTACTGAAGTGCAGACAGGACTTACCGCTGATTGTACCGAATTAGAGGTAGAAGAGGACACAAGACTTTTACATGCAGTTCGTCCTACATTTGGTGGTAAATTAATGGCAACAATTATTTGTGATGTATTAAGGCCACAAATGGCAACAGTCCGTCCAAGAGTTATGGCTGCTCCTGAACAACAGGAAGGCAGGACAGGCGAGATTATTCGTGAAGCACTGCCAATGAAGGAAGAAGATATTGTTGTTAAGGTTCTTGGCTATATTCAAGAGAATGTTAAGACCGCCAATCTAGATGAGGCAGAAATTATTGTTGCCGGTGGAAAAGGTATTGGTGAAGCCAAGAACTTCAAACTTGTAGAGGACTTAGCAGAGGTACTTGGTGGTACAGTTGCTGCTTCAAGAGCTGCAGTAGATGCAGGTTGGATTGGTCATGAGTATCAGGTAGGCCAGACTGGTGTAACAGTAAGGCCGAAGATATATATCGCTATTGGTATATCTGGAGCTATCCAGCACTTGGTCGGTATGCAGACATCAGAAGTGATTATTGCTATTAACAAGGATCCGGAGGCACCAATCTTTAAGACAGCTACCTACGGAATTGTAGGAGATCTTCAAGAGATTGTACCGGCCTTGACCGAGGAGCTACGTAAACGTTTGGCAGGAGAATCTACTACAGAAGGTGTAGAGGTAGCAAGCAACTAATCTATTCCTCATGAAAAAGCAGGCAAAGGAGGAGACGCATGAGCGAAGAAAGGTTCGACGTTATTGTTGTTGGTGCTGGTCCGGCTGGTCTGGCTGCTGCGTATACTATGGCCCAGGCAGGCCTAGAGGTTATTGTTATTGAGCGTGGAGATTATCCGGGTGCAAAAAATGTTATGGGTGGCGTTGTTTATCGCAGACCTACTGAGGATGTTTTCCCTGATTTCTGGCAGGGTAAAAGTAGTCCGGTTGAAAGAAATATTGTTAAGCAGAGTCTTTGGTTGATGAATAAGGATGCTGCTTTTAGTATTGGGTATGGTAGTGCTCAGTTTAAAGCAGAAGAAGGTTATAATGCCTTTACTGTTCTTCGTGCCAAGTTTGATCAGTGGATGGCTGCACAGGTAGAGGAAGCGGGAGCTATCATCATTAATGAAACAACCGTAACTGATCTTATTATGGAGCATGGCAAGGTTGTTGGTGTAAGAACTAGCCGTGATGATGGTGATCTTTATGCAGATCTGGTTATTGTTGCTCAGGGTGTGAATAACCTGCTGGTTCAGCAGGTTGGTCTAGGTGTGGATCTTAAAGCAAGCCAAGCAGCAGTTGCTGTTAAAGAAATCATCGCTTTGCCAACCGGTGTTATTGAAGATCGCTTTAACCTTGAAAAGGGTGAAGGTGCAACCATTGAGTTAGTGGGTGAGTCCACTATGGGCCTTACCGGGACAGCCTTTATCTATACTAACAAGGATAGTCTCTCTATTGGAGCAGGTGCTCTTGTTTCTCAGGTTCAGCAGAAGGGTGTTAACCCCAATGATATTTTGGAGAATCTAAAGGAGCATCCAATGGTTAAGCCTTTGATTGCTGGTGGTGAGACTAAGGAATATATGGCTCACTTAATCCCTGAAGGTGGCTATCATGCCATGCCAAAGGTATATGCTGATGGAGTTATGGTTGTTGGTGATGCTGCTCAGATGGTTAATGGTATGCATCGTGAGGGTTCTAATCTTGCTATTACCTCTGGAAAGTTAGCTGGTTTGACCGCTATTGAAGCTAAGGAAAGAGGAGACTACAGCAGCAAGACTCTTTCTAGATATCAGCAGAGATTAGAAGAGAGCTTTGTCCTTAAGGATCTGAAGAAGTATAGAAACTTGAGCCACTTTATTGATGATAATACTCATCTATTTACAGAATATCCCGAAATGGTTTTGGCTGCTTCTCACGAATTAATGACAGTAGATGGAACGCCTAAGGGAGATAAGTTCAAGGCTATGTTCGATATGGTTAAGAGCAAACGCTCTCTATGGCAAATTACTACTGATCTCTATAAAGGATGGAGGGCGGTTAAATGAAAGTAGAGGACAAACTGTTTTTGGTACGTTTTAAGCCAGATACTCAGTCCCACTTATCTGTCATAGATGCTGATGTCTGCTTGAAATGTGAGAATAAGGATTGCGTAAAGTTCTGTCCTGCTGAGGTTTATGAGTGGGATGAAGAACACAAAACACTACTAATCGCCTATGAGGGTTGTCTAGAATGTGGTACCTGCCGTATAGGTTGCCCATATCTAAACATTAAGTGGGAGTATCCTCGTGGGGGCTTTGGTGTACAGTTTAAGTTTGGATAGAATCACTCACCCGGCGGGTATCCGCCGGGTTTGTTGTTTTTCCCTCTATAGAGGCAAGCAGAGGTGATTGAGAAGGATTTTTGGTGTTAAGTCACGAAGAACAGAGAGTAACTTTTTTCGACGATGGGGTGAATAGATTTGCTTAGAGTGCAAGAGGAAATATATACAAGGGCACTAGCAGTTAAGGATGAGTTAAAAGATCATCCAATTCTATCTGAGTTCTGGGATAGCTTAATTATTGCTTTATCAGGTTCTGCTACCACGGTATTTGCTGATCAGTATTCAGGAATTGATCTCTTAGTAGTTTATCCAGCTAGCAAGGAAGATTTCTGGTTACATCAGTGGGAGTCAAAGACAGGTGATGTACCTGCGATTAAGGAAACGATTAGGATTAATGGCGAGAAGGTTAAGGTCTGGTATCTAAGTGATAGCACTGCTAAAGTTTTGCTAATGGACTATGATGATGAAGCCATGTTTAACTTCGCTACTAGTCGTATTCTCCATGATCCAGAGAATCAGTGGTCAGATATAATGGGTTTTTATCTTCCCTATCCTCCTCAGGTTCTAACAGATAAGATTAGGGAGCAATATCGTTTGTTTAGACGCAATAAGGCGGCTTTAATCTGGAATCTAAGAAGAGGTCAGCCTTATGCTGTATTGATTAATCTAACTGAACTACTAGAAAATACCCTTTTGTTGTGTTTCTATCTTGATAGCAAGGTGCCGGTAGGTCGAAAGTGGCTCTTTAGGGGTTCTTTCCAGACCACAACAGGGAAAGCAATGAAAGCTCAGCTATTTGAGTTATTTTCCGCCTTAGGTGAAATTGCTGTTCTTGGTGGTACAAGGGAAATTAAGCATAACCAGTTGTATCGTCGAATTTCGGAAATGCAGGAGGTGTTAGTACAGGGGATAAAGGAACAGGGGGAGAAAAATTCTAGTATTTAATATTTTGTAGGGGGTTTTCCAATGAAGAAACCAGGCTTTCATACATTAGCAGTGCATGCAGGTCAACATCCAGATCCTTTGACTGGTTCACTGGCAACACCTATTTATCAGACTTCAACGTTTGTTTTTAAGAACGCTGAACAGGGAGCAGCACGTTTTGCAGGTGAAGAAGAGGGTTATATCTATAGCAGGATAGGGAATCCAACTGTAACTGCTTTAGAGGAGAAGATTGCAGCACTTGAAGGTGGGGAAGCAGGTTTAGCTTTCGGGTCAGGTATGGCAGCTATTTCCGCTTTGCTCTTCTATTTAGCTCAGAGTGGCGATCATATTGTGACTTCGCCGGTATTGTATGGCTCAACCCATGGACTACTTCATGATGTATTCCCACGCTATGGAGTCAAAGCAGAGCCTGTTGATCTAAATGATGAGCAAGCATTGCGGAATGTGATTAAAGAGAATACAAAGGTAATCTATGTAGAAACACCAGCAAATCCAACAATGGATCTTGTGGATTTGGCTAAGGTTATAAAGGTTGCCAAGGAACATAATATCCCTGTGGTTGTTGATAATACCTTTATGTCCCCGTATTTGCAAAGACCTTTAGAGTTAGGTGCCGACTTTATTATTCACAGTGCCACAAAGTATATAAGTGGTCATGGTGATGTTTTGGGTGGGTTAATTGTTGGGAGCAAAGAACACATCACTGGAGTACGTAGGACTACCCTAAAGGATATCGGTGGTAACATTGATCCTTTTGCAGCTTGGCTGCTTTTAAGGGGTCTTAAGACTCTGCCTGTAAGGGTACAGAGGCATAGTGAAAATGCCATGGAAGTAGCGAGGTTCTTGAAGAGTCATCCTGCCGTTCTTGAGGTATATTATCCCGGACTCCCAGACTTTCCTCAGTATGACTTGGCTAAGGAACAGATGGATGGTTTTGGAGGAGTTCTTGCTTTTGAAGTTAAGGGTGGTGTGGATGCTGGCCGTAAGGTTATTAACTCGGTTAAGCTCTGTCATGTTGCGGTAAGCTTAGGGGATGTTGATTCATTGATTGAACATCCAGCATCCATGACTCATGCTGGTATTCCTTTAGAGGATCGGTTATCTATGAATATAACTGATGGTTTGATTAGGTTATCGGTTGGTTTAGAAGACCCAGAGGATATCATCGATGATCTCAAGCAAGCATTAGAGCAAATTTAAAGGGTGAAGATGGGATGATTAGGCTATTTACCTATGGTACCTTAACACGTAAACATCGTATGGAAGCACTAGTGGGGAGGAAGCTTGAAGATCCAAAGAACGCTGTTCTGTATAATTATGAGAGGTTTGCTACCCCTCATGGCTATCCCATCATCCTGCCCAAAAAAGGTGAAAAGGTAGAGGGCCATGTATGGGAAGTAGAGGAAGGAGATCTTGGCTACATTGATCATTATGAAGGTTGTGATGAAGACCCACCCTTCTACTTCCGTAGGACTGAAGAAGTTATGGTTAATGGTCAGTTAGTTTCTGTTTGTGTTTATGTTGGTAATCCCGATATCTACTGGGGTTTAGAGAAATAATGTTAGGAGGAAGTATGGGATGGGTTTGGTTAGTGTAAAAGAGATTCTGGCTATGGCTGAAGAAGGTGGTTATGCAGTCGGAGCCTTTAATCTCAACAATATGGAGATTATGCAGGCAATCATTGAGGCTGCAGAAGAAGAAAGAGCACCTGTGATTTTGCAGGCTTCACAGGGAGCATTAAAGTATGCAGGTATTGAATATATTGCTGCTCTTGCTAAGACTGCAGCAACTCAGGCCTCAGTTCCAATAGCCTTACATTTAGATCATGGGACAAGTTTTGAACAGGTTGTAGAGTGTTTACGCAATGACTTTACCAGTGTTATGTTTGATGGTTCAAAGTATGAGTTTGCCGAGAATATCCGTCGTACTAAAGAGGTTGTAGATATAGCTCATATTGTTGGTGTATCAGTTGAGGGTGAATTAGGGCGCATTGGTGGAGTTGAAGACGATATTGTTGTCGATGAAAGAGATGCTTTGCTTACAGACCCTTCTGAAGCAGCGGAATTTGCGGAGGCTACAGGGGTAGATGCTTTGGCAATAGCTATTGGAACTGCTCATGGTCTCTATAAGTTAGAACCTAAGTTGGATTTTGAGAGGCTTACAGAAATTAAAGAGGTTGTCTCAATTCCGCTTGTCTTGCATGGTGGTTCTGGAGTACCAGATGGCGCTATTCAAGAGGCAATCAGAAGAGGTATTCGCAAAATCAACATTGACTCAGAGTTGCGCAAGGCCTTTAGTGATGGAGTACGTGCAGCTTTGGCAAAGAATTCTGAAGAGATTGATCCACGTAAACTGTTAACACCCGCTCGTGATGCTATGCGCGAGAAGGCAAGAGAGAAAATGAGACTCTTTGGTGCAAACGGTAAGGTTTAAGCCAGTATAAAGGAGTACTTGTGGGGCAAAAGACTATCCAACCGGATAGTCTTTTGCATTTAACGTAACAGTTCCTTCAATTTGGGAACAGCTGTTGCAGCTGCTTTTCTTCCAGCTTCTATTGCTTCAGAGATACGGGAGAAGTCAGTTAGGCCAAGAGGAGGTACATCGGGATGGATGACTAGATTGGCATCCCCCTGTATCCTATCCCAGGTAATCTGATAACCCATAATATCAACGGTTTGTGAGAGAACTTCACCGATGTTACGAAATTCCTTTTCCTCAAATCGGCTAGCTGATACATCTACAGCAACAACAACATCTGCCCCCATGGGTTTTAGGACATCGGCAGGAATATTTCCGGTTACCCCTCCATCTATAGCCAGTCGGTTATCAATTTTTTCAGGACGGAATATGGCTGGTATTGCTGTGCTTGCTCGAACACAAGAAGCAATATCTTTGTTAGGGATATATACATTTGTTCCGGGAGTACTTAGAACGGCAAGGTTAGTTCTTGTGGGACCAAATAAAAGCCTCTCTCCAGTACTCAGATCTGTTGCAGTTACTATCAAGGGTAATTTTAGTTGATCAAATTTTTGATTTTTAAGATATCTATTTAACCAGTCTCTTAATCTGTCTCCTTTAATCAGTCCAAGGGGTAGTCTAGGTAGGAAGTCACTCTGCTTACCTGTTAGATTCAAGAGGAGTTCAACAGTGAGGGTAAGCCAGTTGGTTATCGAGAAATCATAATCATAAAGATCATAGTCTTTTGTGTTTTCTAGTATGGTAATCATGTCTTGGGCTGAGTATCCTGCTGCTGCAAAGGAAGCTACGATACTACCTGCACTTGTTCCTGCAAAGAACTGGGGCTTGATGTTGTGCTTTTCTAGTTCTTGTAAGACTCCAATATGGGCTACTCCTCTTAGAGAGCCACCTGCTAAAGCAATCCCTAACTTCTTGCCCATCTTTTTCTTAACCGGCATGAGCATTACCCCCTGTCACAAATATATATGAGTATGGAGCTTAATTGTATGTCTGCATAGTTATGAAGACCTAGCATACAATATGGTATTAGGAGGTCAGGGGAATATGGTGAAGACATTTACTCGTAAGCAACCAAAGGACAACTTTGAAAAGCGTTTTTTAAAGATTGCAACTAGTTTAGAGAGTTTCCTTATCAAGCTAGTTGTGGTTTCCTTTAGCCTTGTCCTCATTTCTCAAGCATTGCTAAGTGATGATGAGACAAGACGTTTCTTAAGCTATGTTGATCGTCTTGAGGGTTCTTCAGTTAACATGGTGCTTTCAGAAGCTCTTTCATATCAATTAGCTGATGATACTCATGCAGTTAGGGTTATGCTTATTAATCAAAAGCAAGCTGAAAAGGCTTGGCTGCTCATTAATGGTCGTCGGGTTGTGGACTTTTCCTATCCTGAGGTGACCGTGTTAGTTAAAAATGGTGACCTAATCGAAATAGATGGACAAAACTATAATGAACCATTGCAGTTTAGAATCGTTCAGGTTAGTGAGGAACTGCTTTATCCTAAAGAAGGAGAAGAAGTTATAGTTACGAGCAATATTGGTTCCTTTACCCGAATACAGGGTCGGTAACGGTTGTAGGTCTAGGGGAGCAGTGCTATAATTATTGTTGTGGGAGGAGATATTATCTACATGGAGAACACAGGCAGGTGAAGAATATTGCTTTGTGGTCTCTTTTTTGTGTTTCTCTGAAGGAAAAATATTGTTACTGGCGAAATAAGTCGGGAGGACGAGGATGATAAAAGGGGTAATAGCTATTGATGGTCCTGCAGGAGCAGGAAAAAGTACAGTTGCTCGTCTTGTAGCCAAAGAGATGGGCTATACATATTTAGATACCGGAGCTATGTATCGAGCTATTACAGATAAAGTGATACGTTCGGGTACATCTTTATTAGCAGCTGATGAAATAGGGAAGATTGCTGAGGAAACAAGTTTTAAGCTTCACAAACCTAATGGAGATTATATTCTTCTGGTTGATGATGTGGATGTTAGTGAACGTTTACGTTCTCCAGAAGTTAATAAGTCTGTATCTGTTGTTGCAGAAAATGAGCGGGTGAGAATGGCTTTAGTAGCTATTCAGAGGGAATTGGCAAAGCAAGGAGAAGTAGTTTTGGATGGGCGAGATATTGGGTCATTTGTTTTGCCTGATGCGCAATGGAAGTTCTTCTTGGATGCTTCCATAGAAGAAAGGGCCAAGCGCAGGTATGAGGAACTAGTTGAAAAAGGGTATCAAGTCTCTTATGCAGAAGTAGTGGAGGAAGTTAAAGTTCGTGACAGAAAAGATAGTACTAGAGCATTGGCACCTCTAAAAAGAGCAGATGATGCTACCTTGATTGATACTTCAAACCTAGAAATTATGGAAGTTGTGGATGCAATAGTGAGTATTTGCAGGCAGGGGGCTTAATATTGTTCTACAAGATTATTAGTATACTGTCTAGAGGAATATTTAGAGTTATTTATCCAGGTAGTAGGATTGAGGGGTTAGAGAATATTCCTGTTCAGGGTTCCGCTGTTGTTTGTTCTAATCATAAACACTGGCTAGATCCGGTAATGATTGGAGTAAATCTGCCTCGAGATGTTAACTATATGGCTAAAGAGGAATTGTTTGAGAATCCTGTTTCTGAGTGGGTTGTAAGGCATTTGCGGGCATTCCCGGTTAAGAGGCATACTGTAGATAGAAAGGCCTTGAAACATGCTTTAGGTTTGCTTGCTGATGGAGAGCTGATAGGGATTTTCCCGGAAGGGACACGAAGCAAAACTGGTGAGCTTCAAGAAGCTTATGGTGGGGTGGCCTGGCTAGCAATTAAGAGTGCCTCTCCAGTTATACCTGTAGGAGTTGTTGGGTCATATCGTTTATTTAAACCAATGGTGATTCGTATAGGAGAACCACGTATGTTGACCAAGGAAAATGAAAGTGTTAAAGGTAAAGATATGGAGATTTTGACAAAGAGTATTATGCAGGATATTGAAGAGTTGTTGAGGTGAGTTTTTCTGGAGATTTTGAGAGCAGATGTGGCTGGTTTTTGCTTTGGTGTTCGTAGAGCTTTAGAGAAAGCAGAGTCAGCAGTTAATGAAAAGGATAATGTTTATGCGCTAGGACCACTTATTCACAATGCCCAGGAAGTACAGAGATTGAGTGATAAGGGCATTCATGTAGTTGACGAACTGAAGGCTATCGACGCGGGTACCGTCATTATTCGTACCCATGGAGCACCACCTAGTACCTTTGAGGAGGCTCAGAATAGAGGGGTTGAGCTAATTGATGCTACCTGTCCTCTCGTTAAGGCTGTGCATAAGAAAGTGGCACGCTTAGATGAAGAGGACTATCAGGTTATCATTATTGGTGATCCCTCACACCCTGAAGTACAGGGTATTGTAGGCTGGACTCCCCATAAGGCTTATGTGGTGCAAAGTGAGGAGGATATTGAAAGGCTACCTGATTTCTCTAGGGTAGGTGTGGTCGCTCAAACCACTCAAAGGAAGGAGAAAGTTGATAGCTTAGTAGCGAGATTGGAAGAGAAGTATGGAGAGGTTAAATCTCTTAATACTATCTGTACCGCTACAGCAGTACGTCAAGAAGCTGCTCGTAGATTGTCTCAAGAGGTTGATCTGATGATTGTTGTTGGTGGCCGTCATAGTTCCAATACCAGGAAGTTGGCGGATGTCTGCAGTGATTCAGGTACACCTGCACATCTTGTTGAAAAAGCTAGTGAACTAGAAGAAGACTGGTTTCATGGTGTTAACAAGGTGGGACTAACAGCGGGAGCTTCAACACCGGAGTGGATGATTAAGGAGGTCATGCGCAGGATGGAAGAGATTAAGAATTCTGTAGAAGAAGTAACTCCTGAAGTACAGGAGAGTCAGGAAGAGTCAACCGGAGAAAAGGACCTTGGTCTACCAGCACTAAACATTGGTGACACTGTCAAAGGAACAGTTGTCCGTATCGAGGCTGATAGTGTGTTAGTAGATATCGGTCATAAGTCTGAGGGTGTCATTCCTATCAATGAATTAGGGTTAAAGGCTGATGAGAAACCGGCCGATATTTTGAAAGAGGGCCAGGAAATTGTAGTCAGGGTTCTCAGTGTTGATGATGACAATGGTCTAGTTCTCTCCTTAAAGAAGGTAGAAGAGGAAAAGGCCTGGACACGTGTCGAAGAAGCCTACAATAACGGAGATATCATCGTTGGTCCTGTAACTGAGGAAGTCAAGGGTGGCCTCTTGGTTGATGTGGGCCTAAGAGCATTTATGCCAGCTTCCCATGTGGAGAGAGGTTATGTTAGTGACCTCAGTCAGTATGTTGGTAGAGAGGTACGAGTAAAGGTTATTGAACTTGATCGTAGCAAGAACCGGGTTATCCTTTCTCAAAAAGAAGTCATGGATGAAGAGTTTGAAGCTCAAAAAGAAAAGACTTGGAATGAGCTGGCTGAGGGGCAGGTTCGTAAAGGTGTTGTTAAGGGAGTTACAGATTTTGGTGCTTTTGTTGACCTAGGTGGAGTAGATGGCTTGCTACATGTCTCAGAAATGGCATGGGGTAGAGTGGAACATCCTTCCGATGTGGTTGCTGAGGGCCAGGAGATTGATGTCAAGATCTTGAAGGTTGATAGAGAAAATGACAAGATTAGTCTAGGTCTTAAACAAATCTTACCTGACCCCTGGAATACTGTTGATGAGAGATACAAGGTTGATAGCTTTGTTGAAGGCAGGGTTATGCGTTTAGCACCTTTTGGTGCCTTTGTACAGTTAGAACCAGGTGTTGAAGGTCTCATTCATATTTCTCAGTTGGCAGATCATCACGTAGCTACTGTAGACGAAGTAGTTAAAGAAGGTGATCTAGTCAAGGCAAAGGTTCTCCGTGTGCAAAAAAGTGAACGTAAAATTAGTCTCAGTCTCAAGGAAGGTACTGAGAAAAAGCCTGTTCCTAAACAGGTAGCGCAACCTGTAGAGGAGACTAGTCAACCTATCACTCTTGGGGATATGTTTGGAGATCTTTTTGAAGAAACTAAAGATCGGATTAATGGAAAACAGGATGAGTAGAAGGCATGAGACGCAGAAGCGTCTAGAACGTAAGCAAGAACATATTGCCTTAGCGGTGGAGACCGGGGTTGGCCCCGGTTCCACCAGATTTGAAGATATCCGCTTTGTGCCACAAGGAATTGGTGAGCTGGCCTGGGCGGATGTTTCTCTTGCCTTAGATGTCTGGGGTAGGACTTGGAAAGCCCCCTTCTATATTAATGCCTTAACTGGAGGCAGTGAAGAAGGCCAGGCGATAAACAGGAGTCTTGCTAAGATAGCTTCTGAATATGGCATACCTATGGCAGTAGGTTCCCAAAGAATAGCTTTAGATGATCAAGAAACCATGAAGACCTTTACAGTTGTTAGAGAAGTGAATCCTGATGGTATCATCTGGGCAAATCTAAATGCCAAAAGCTCTGTTAGTGATGCTAAAAGAGCTATAGCAATGATAGATGCTGATGCTATACAACTACACCTAAACATGGCTCAGGAACTGATGATGTTAGAAGGAGACCGTGATTTTAGAGGTACAGCAGAAGCCATAGCCAATATTACTACAGAGATTAAGATTCCGGTAATCGCTAAAGAAGTGGGTAATGGTCTTAGTGCTGAAGCAGCAGAGAGCTTGATGCAACTAGGAGTTAGTGGACTTGATGTGGGAGGCAGTGGGGGTACAAATTTCCCTGTTATAGAGCATAGGAGATATCATGAAGATGATGGTTTTCTGGCAGACTGGGGCCTGCCAACAGCTATTTCTCTTTTAGAAACAGTTAAAACAGCTAAAACCCTGACAGTCTTCGCTAGTGGTGGTATCAGAGATGGTTTAACTGTAGCGAAAGCTCTGGCTGTTGGAGCAACAGCGGTTGGTTTAGGTGGAGAGCTTCTTAGAGTACTGGTCAAAGAGGGAGAAAAAGCAGCCTTCCAGTATCTGGAAAGATTAATCAATGAACTGACTGCAGTTATGTTGTTGATGAATGCAACCAATCTTGATGAACTACAAAGGTCTCCCTATTTGATTACAGGTCCCTTAAGAGAATGGTTAGAAATTCGGCAACTGTGATCCTAATGGAATACACATGTGAATCCTCCAAAGTATTGGGGGATTTTTTCGTGATGTTAGGGGACAATAAGGAAAAATGACAAGGCGGTTATTATGGATTGGCAGGCAATTATTATCGGCATGTCCTTTGGTTTCATAATTAGACTACTCTTGCTTCGTGTTGATTACAGACAATATCCTAGCTATCCTCATGGGTATTTAACTCATCTGGCCCTAGGGTTTATTGCGTCTGCGGTTGGTGCAGTAGCTGTGCCTGCACTGGTTGCTAAGGATTATGCTGCCGCTACTTTTCTGGTTTTGGTAGCTACCCAATTTCGGGATGTGCGAGATATGGAACGAAGCAGTCTTCATAGTCTTGAAAGGTCTGAATTAGTACCAAGGGGTTCAGCATATATTGAAGGCATTGCTAGAGTGTTTGAAGCTCGTAACTACCTTATCATGGGTGTAGCTCTTCTTACTAGCGTTCTTGTGCTTCTTCATTCTCTAGCTGCTGGGGTTGTTGGAGGGCTAGTTAGTATTCTTGCTGCCTATCAGATTCGTAGAGGACAAACTATTGGTGATATAGCAGAGGTAACTGAAGGGAAACTGGTTTTCAATGATGCCCAGCTATTTGTCAATAATATCTTCTTAATGAATATTGGCTTAAACAAGATACGTGAGGAAATCTTAGAACAGGGGATTGGGATTTTAGTCTGGCCTCTATCAGAGAAGGCTCGTAACATCATAAGCAATCCCGGGCAAAGACAGGCCATTGTCCATGATGTTACTGCTATCCTTGGAACTAGGATGGATGTTGATACACCCGAATTTACTCCCATGTCTCGTAGAGATAGCAAGAGTGGATGTGTGGGATTCTTTGTGGTCACTGCTGAAAGAGATGTTTCAGCTGTAATTGAAGCAATAAAGAGAGTGCCTGTTCTTGAAAGTACTAGGGCTGTTGACCCAGACTACTGGCAGAAGCGTTTTTCATAAAGCCTAGCGGTGATATGTCAAGGGGGTAGTTTTGAAGAATTGGAAAAAATG
>DYGY01000045.1 GCA_020724425.1 Thermaerobacter marianensis | reverse complement strand
TTTTGCATAAAGGCTTTGCCATAATTGATATCTTTAGTCCCTGTGTCACCTTTAATAAAGTCAATACCTATCAATGGTATCAGGAAAATGTCATTAAACTAGATGATCATGACCCCTTAAACAGGGAAGAGGCCATTGCTAAGATAATGGACTTTGAGAAGCTGCATACAGGAATTCTCTTCAAAGAAGAAAAGGAAAGCTATGATGAGCATCTCTTTGTAAGAAAAGAGGAGCTAATGCGAGAAACAAGAAGAGATATAGGGAAACTAGTGGACCAGTTTAGATGAGGAAGGGAAACCCCTTCCTCTAACTATGTGGTTTAAAACCTGTACCTAAGACCTCTCTAGCATCGGTTAGGACTACAAAAGCATTAGGGTCAATGGCTGTGATTAACTCCTTTGCTCTTGGTATCTCTCTTCTGCTTACCACACAATATAGGATTCTTCTTTCCTGACCTGTATAGCCTCCCTGACCATTAAGGACTGTGACTCCCCGGTCAAGAACAGTAAAGATGGCATCCTGGATTTCCTTTTCCTTCTCAGAGATAATCATTAGGGCTTTGTGGGTAATTATACCCTCCTGAAGAGCATCAATAATCCTTGAAGCGATAAACATACCCACAAGAGAATACAGGGCTATTTCCTTTCCAAAAAGAAAAGCTGTGGAACCAATGACAAGGACATCAATGGAAAAAAGGGTCTCACCCATACCAATCCCTCTGGCTCGATGTAATAATCGACCGATAATATCTGAGCCTCCGGTTGTTCCCCCATACTTAAAGATAATGCCTAATCCAAGACCTGTAATGGTACCACCATAAATAGCGGCTAGCAAGAGATCATCCACTGGGCCTGCCATATGACTTGTCAGTTGAATAAATAGAGATACTATGGTGATGCCATAGATAGTCTTAAAAGCAAAGTCTCTACCAAGAAAATATACCCCCATAAAAAACAGGGGAATGTTAATGACAAAATAGGCTAAACCAATTGGTGCACCAAAAAGATAATGAAGGATAATGGCCAGACCGGTTATACCACCTTCAGCCAGCTGATTCCCTACTATAAAGTAGTTAAGACCAAAGGCATAAATAAAGGCACCAACAGTAATTGCTAGATAGTTTAATAACATGTGTAGAGACCTCCCTATGCTAAAGGGAAGAGACTTGCCTTTAGCGAAATTAATACCTGTATCATTGTATCAGATTTAGTCAAACTAGGAGTGAGATTTTTTGTCAAGGAGTTACCTTAGCATACCTTATAAAGCTACAGCCGAATATGAAATAAAGAAATCTATCTTTTATGGTGATGTTGCTCCAGCCAAAGATGAATCAGAAGCCATAGCCTTTCTTGAAGAGATTAAAGAAAAAAGACCTGGAGCCACTCACCATGTCCATGCCTATAGAGTTGGCTATCCTGTTCTTCTTGAGAGATTTTCCGATGATGGAGAACCTAGTGGTACTGCAGGTATGCCAGTACTAGAGGTTCTCAGAAGAGAAGAACTAAACAATGTGGTCCTAGTAGTAACAAGGTTCTTTGGTGGTACTCTTTTAGGTGCAGGAGGGTTAGTGAGGGCATATGCAAAAGCTGCTACCCTGTCAATACAGACTACTGGCAAAGTATCCTGGCAGATAATGCAAAAGCTATCCTTTTCTGTTCCATATTCCAACTGGGGCAAAGTTGAATATGAACTACATAATCTAGAGTATATCGATCTTAAGGATATTACCTATGGTCTAGAGGTTTCCATATCCCTTTTATGTCCGGAAGATAAGGTACCGACATTTATTAACTGGCTAAAGGATATTCTTTCAGGTCAGATTATGCTGAATAGAGGTTCTTCAGCATATTATCCAGCAAAGGAGTAGGGATATGCCACATATTGCTTGTTCAACAGCCACACTACCATATGCCATTAACAAAGACATTAGAGACCCATATATTCAATTAATGCTAGCCAAGGAGATCTATGACTACGGCTTAATTGAAGGTTTTGAACTGGTTCTCTTACCTGACTGGAATGAGGAATGGGAACCTCTCTTGCCTGTTAATAAAGGGGAACAATATCTAGTATCCCTTGATATGCTAGCAGATCTCTGGCTAGAAAGTGAACTTCCTGTCTTATCTATTCATGCTAATAGAGACCTTGGTATGTTGATAACTACAAAAGAGGACCTAGTTCAGAAAGCCATTGCTGATACCATCAAGCTAGCTAGAAAACTAAAGGCTCAACAGATAGTCCTCCATCCCTGGAACACCTATTCAAAAACTATACCTATTGAAGATATTGCTGAATTTCTAAAGGGTTTGGATAAAATGATTTCTCTTGAGAATATACCGACATCCAGTAAACACACCCCTATTGAAATCTTAAGGGAACTAGGTGATAGGGTAGATCTCCCATATACAGTTGATCTTAGTTGGCTCAGTATGTATGATGACTGGCAAAAATTCAATCTTGCTATCTCCTCTATCTCAAATATTCATATGCAGGGTGCTCTTATCAACAAGCGATTGATACCTAGACAGGGTAACCTCAATCTAGAAACAGCCCTAAAAGAACTAATTAACGGTGGATATGATGGCCAGATTACCCTAGAGTTAAATAGACCAAGGGATCTTAAAGATTTTTACAAAGCTCTTATGTTAATTAAGGACATAATCTCCTCCTAAAGCTCATAGATATATGGCGAAGGGAGGAGTGTGCATGTTTAAGCGAAATAATACAGGCATATGGGCCGCAGTTATTGTGATTGCTCTAGCAGGTTTCATTATCGCCGGAAACATGACCGGAGAACAAGAAGCTAAGACCTCTAATAGCGAAATAACTAGAGTCTTACAAAGAGTTGAAGCTTTAGAACAAGAGGTGGAAGCTCTAAGTGCTGTAGTTACTGAACTAGCACTTGCTAGTCAAGCAGAGGTGACAGAGGAGCCTACTGAAGCAGAAGCAACCGAAACAGCAGCACCAGCAAACCGGTATGCAACAGTAATGGCAGATTATCTGAATGTTCGTTCTGCCCCCTCAGAAGAAGCTTCTAGAATCGGGGTATTAAAGCAGAACGCAGAAGTACAGGTTCTAGCAACCGAAGGAGAATGGGCTAAAGTTAACTTTAAGGACATTCTTGTTGGCTGGGTCTCAATGGAGTTTCTGAAGCAACAGGGTGAATAGGACATAAATGAATAGACTGACTCCATCCAAACCTATCGGTTAAAGAGCTCTACCGATAGGTTTCTTGTGAGAAGAAGGGTTTAGAGGCCCTTCTTCTCATTTTTGGCTATAAGAACAAACAAGACCAAAACTTACTTAAAGGAGCTACTTGAAAAACCAAGAAAACAGAAGGGACAATGTGACATAACGTATGTTATGTTACCATTTCTGGAGGTGCATTGTGAAAAATAGATATTGGTTAGGTATTCTCATCATCACTGTGTTAATATTCACGGTTTCTTTTTTTGAAAAGAACCAGGTAACTGAAAATATGATACCGGAAACGGACACACTTATTATAGCCAACAAAATATGGCCAGCTGAGAATATTCAAGATTTAATACCTTTTGTAAAAGAACCACCAGCGAGAGAAATAGAAGAGAGTTCAGAAGCTGTGGTAGAGGTTTTCACAGAAGAACCTGAAGTACAGATAGCTAGTTTGGATAGAAAACCAAAGACTGATCTTGAAGTTTTAGCATACTGGGCTAAATGGTGGCAGGAGCCTGAACCCAATAACTCTTATCAGGCAAGTCAGGGTGTTCTTGACTATTTCTCACCATACTGGTTTACACTTAATAGTTCAGGAGAACTTGTAAGCAGAGAGACCGGACATAAAGAGCTTTTAAATGAGGTTCATGCCAGAGGAGAAGAAAGTCTTGTACTTATTAACAACGGACCTGGTATAACTAGCCTACTAGCTAACAAAGAGTTAAGAGCTAAATCTATTAAAAATATTGAAAAGCTTTTAAGTGACTATGGCTTTACTGGTGTGCATATTGATTTTGAGATGATACCACCAGAATCTAAGGATAACTTGAGTGTCTTTATGGAAGAACTGCAAAGCGCTATTGGTTCTAAATATCTGGTAACTATTGCTGTTGGTCCAAAATGGTCAGACTTTGGTGAAAACTACTGGGCTGAGGTATATGACTATGAACGCTTGGCTAAAAGTGTAGACTTTATGGTGCTTATGACCTATGACCAACATAATCGCTCTACTGGACCTGGTCCTGTTGCTTCTTTGCCTTGGGTAGAAAGTGTATTGCAATATACTCTAACTAAAGTACCAAAGGAGAAAGTATTTCTTGGTATTGCCGGTTACGGTTATAGCTGGTCCTCTTCTGGAGAAACTAGTAGTGTCAGGTACTCAGAAGTCGAACAAGCTATTAAGAAAGGCGCAACAGTACAATGGGATGACTATTCTCAAACACCCTATACAGTATACTGGGAGAATGGTGTGCGCAAGGAAGTCTGGTTTGAAAACATCTATAGCTTAAGACAAAAAATCAGTCTGGCAGAGAGATACCAAATAGGGGGACTAGCACTCTGGTCACTTGGTCAGGAAGATCTTCGCCTATGGTCTGAGTTAGCTGAATAAAGAGAGTCAAAGGGTCAAACATTATAAACGTTAGGGGGAATACTAGATGAAAAAGACAATACAGCAGAGAGTCTCGATTATGTTCTTGCTGGTTTTTGTGATGCTGTTAATTGCACCAACGGCTGATGTTTTGGCTTCAAGACCAACGTTATACTGGGGTTCAACAGGCTCTGATGTCAAAACCTTGCAGTGGAGGTTAAATCAGTGGGGCTACTATCAAGGAGCCATTGATGGTGTTTTTGGAGCTCAAACTCATCAAGCTGTTCGCTGGTTCCAATCAAGAAATGGTTTAAGGGTTGATGGTGTTGTGGGCAGACAAACCTGGCAGGCGTTAGGACTCTGGACGACAGCTACAGCCCCAGCAGTCCCAAGTAGCAATGTGAGTAGAAGTACAGATGTGGATCTCTTAGCTAGGGTGGTATCAGGTGAAGCGCGGGCTGAACCATTTGAAGGCCAGGTTGCTGTAGCTGCAGTAGTCCTAAACAGAATCAAGAGTCCAGAGTTTCCAAACAGTCTAAGCGGTGTGGTCTACCAGCCACATGCTTTTGAATCGGTAACTAATGGCCAGATTTGGGCAGTACCACCGAGTGATAGTGTGGTTAGAGCTACACAAGCTGCAATGAATGGTTGGGATCCAACCTATGGTTCAATCTTTTTTTGGAATCCATCTAAACCTGTTAATCCCTGGGTTTGGAGCAGAACTATTGTAACCCGAATTGGAAATCATGTTTTTGCCAAGTAGTTTGTATGACTCTTTGGTAGAGGGTGATACTATTAATAGCCCTAACCAAGGAGGAATTAAAGGTGGACAAATTTCGTTTAGATGATAGAACAAAAAAGATACTGCTTCCTTTAGGTCTTGTAGCAGTAGTAGTCGTCTGGTTGATTTTTAGAGCAGGTCAACCTGCAAAACTACCTGAAGAAACAGGAGATCTAGCTGAAAGGGTAAAGCAATTCACTGAAGAACCAACTATCACAGTATATATCAATGAAACAGGCGAGAAGAAAGAGATGAAACTAGAAGAGTATTTAGTGGGAGTGGTGGCCGGTGAAGTAGGGCCGGAGTTCCATTATGAAGCCATTAGAGCTCAAGCCATTATTGCCAGAACATTTACTCTAGAGAGAATCACAAGACCAGACCCTCCCTGTGCGGAATATGGAGCAGATGCCTGTACAGATCCAAAGGAATTTCAAGCATACAACCCTGATAACATCAATGATGAAATCAGAAAGGCAGTGGAATCCACCAGAGGCGAGGTAATTCTATATAACGGAGATTTCATTGAGGCTCTGTATCACTCAAATGCTGGTGGAAAAACTGCTAGCAAAGAAGAGAGCTTTCCTCACATAAAAGAGGATCTACCCTATCTGGTACCTGTGGATAGTCCTGATTTTGAACATGCACCTGAACACAAAAGTGAATGGTCTGTAACCTTTAGCAAAGAGGAATTAGGTAAAGCAGCCGATGTGGATCCTAAAGCCATAGATTCTGTTAGAATCACAGAAAAGGGTCCTTCCGGTAGAGCAGTTACCATTGCAGTCGGTCCTAGAGAGATTCATGGAGCTGACCTTAGAAAAGAATTAGAGCCAGAAAAGTTCAGATCAACTCTGATTACAGATATTACAGTTGATGCTGATGAAGTTACCTTCTCTGGAAAGGGCTGGGGGCATGGTGCTGGACTATCTCAGTGGGGAGCTGTTGCTTTAGCTGAAGATGGTCAAAAAGGCGAAGATATTATTAGCCACTATTTTAAGAATGTAACTGTAAAGAAGTTATGGTAAAAGGGCGGAGTTCCGCC
>DYGY01000020.1:2651-44541 GCA_020724425.1 Thermaerobacter marianensis | reverse complement strand
AATTATACATCTCTTAGCGGAAGAATCATAGACTCAATTTGGGGACCGTCCAAAAATACGGTCCCCAATAGGTTCTTAACTTAGGGTGGAGTTAAATTTCCTTCCACTCATCGTCGCCTTCATCAAAGTAGTAGTTTCCACCAACATCTTCCCAACGATCTCCGGGTGTACCAACATTGGTTACTTCAAACCAACCAGTAACTACACCGGCGATATCGATAAAGGCTACATCCCATTCAAATTTCTCAGCATGGTTAGTAGTCTGGATTGCTTCAAATCTGATTCCCAACGTATAGGTAGCGCCTTGGTACTCATTACCTGTAAGTGGTCCATCCAAACAAACCTCTGACAAGAAGATAACGATGTCTTCTGGCTCTAACCTACCACCAGTGTAGTACCAATAGGTTTCACCCCCAACAGTAAGCATCTGCCACTCATAATTGAGCCAGTCAACAAGCGTTTCTGTGCCTGTACCATCATCAATCTTCCAATGAATATTATCAATATTCCTAGTGTGAATAGGTCCGGTATCTTTATCACCATTTCCTAGATCTGTGGTATTACTCCATTCCTCTGTGATAAAAGCCCTAAGATAAAGACCCTTAGTACCTGTTACTTCAACTGTAATCTCCTTTTCGGTACAGTCCCCAGGGTTCCAGTTCTCTACAGAAAAACCTTCCTCCCATGATTCATCAGCTTCAATTGTTAAGGTACCAGCCGTAAAAACCTTATCCGCTATCTCTGCTTCTGCTGTAAACCAAGCCAATGTAGCTCCCCCGATGGCAGCTAATGCCATCATAATTGCAAGAACACTTGAGAATAGCCTCATTTTCATTAATACTACCTCCCTTTAGGATAATGAATATATCAGTCTTGGGCATTAACTAACATGAAATGTTCTGGCAAATATCACACCCTTTCTGCTTGGGATATCTATTATTTGCTAGCCTAGGGGCTCCAACCCCACTCGTATTCGCTAGCATCATGAGACGATTGGATTGCTTCAAATACCACACTTAAGATAAACCTCTTACCCTGATACTGATTATCAGTATTCTCACCATCTAAACAGATCTCTGCAAAAACCTCTACTATACCTCCGGGACCTGTATTAGTGCCTGGAATAGCGCTAGTGTAGTACCAGTACCCATCTATATATTCCCAATTGCTATCATGGATTGTGACTGTGACTACATCTTCATCAGGGTCTGGTGTCCAGGGTGCCCAGTCATTAAGATACTGATCAAACTCATACCACTGACCGGTGATGTTAGCTCGAAGGTAGATACTCTTTGTACCTGTATTGGCAATATAGTATTTCTCTTTAGTGCAATCACCAGGATTCCATACACTAATATAGCCTGAAGCCAGATCAGTGAACTTGTTTGCCCCAGTAAATAGTGATGTTGCTTGACCGGTAGTTGGATCTATACTACTCCATTGTCCAGTACTGGTAGAATGACCATAGAGCAAACCATTAGAACCGTATGCGAGTTGTAATCCTATGACACTAGAGATATAGCTATAGACATAGTTATTATCAATAATCTCAATCTTAAAGAATGCACCACCACCTACAGAGCTAGCTGTACTACTTCCATAGATGACACTATTGCGAATATCTATAGAGAGATCACCAAGATTAAACGTCCGTTGACCACCGGTAAAGGATTGAGCCGCTAGGATAACTTCCTTGATAGTGCCATTGGGATGAAAACTAACCTTATAGAGATTATCTGTAGAGTTCTGAATATACCAGTAGTATCCGTTACCAAAAGTAGCTCCTGCCGGAAGTCCGATGACCGCCCCTGCCAGAACTTCCTCTTTATTATGGAAATCATAAAAGTACAGATTGCTGTTATCCTCTGCATAATACAAACGGCGATTCCTGTTATCAAAAGCAAGCCCATTAGGCCAGTTAACACTCACCGAACGGTTAGGGGTTTCATAAACCTTATTAGCTATACCATTAGCAGTAACGTTTATTTCATAGAGGTGCCCTGTCCCCTGTTCCACACCATAGAGATAAACGGCTCCACTACCTTGATCAAAATACTGGCTTAAAATAACCTGACTCTCAGCCTCAATAGCTACTGTACCTGCCATAAAGAGATTATCCTCAATAATGCTTTGAGAAGTAAACCAGGCTATGATGGAGCCACTCATTGCTGCCATAGTCCCGGCAATTATAATTACACTAAGCCACATCCTTGTCTTGATAACGCCACCCCCTCCCACGTACAGTCATGTTTATCAATAGGGGTTATTAGGCCAAATGTCGTGAACTGCATTATTAGAAGACTGAACCGCATCCGCTTCGAGATTGAAGCTATAATGAATTCGACTCATATTATCTGGTAAACACACCTCAAAGCTAATCGATATTGTTTCTCCTGCTGCAACAGGAACTGAATAATAATAGTACCCGTCAATACCTTCTATCCATAAATGACTAAAGGCGCCAGGATTCCAAACAGGTGTAACCGGATGAATACTTACAGTTGCATGTGCTGCAATATAGATAGTCGTTCCTCTCTTAACTTTACTGAAACTAGTTGTCTTTATTGGCTTTGTCTGACTATCAAAGACATAATCCCTGATATACAATTGCTCATAAGGATATACTGGTGTCTCCTGCCAACCTAATTGACCTGGAGAGCTATTTGTTGGTGGTAGGAGACCAGCATAGAGATGTGTCTCAGTAAGAGAAACATAATCATAAGTTGTATACTTAATATATAGGTTGGTACCGTTATCCCAAACACTCACCTTCCCCACAGGGGTCAAATTAACACCTGCTCCTAGGATAACCTCATAAGGAGTACCCTTCTTATACTCAAAATACTGAGCAAAACCGCCCCCAAAACGAGTACCTACAGCCCAAGCAGTCTCCGAAGTCACTGTTTGGTCATACTCCTCAATGATTCGAACCCGGATATAACTAGACTTGGTTCCTGTATTTTCGATATTCCATGTAACCGTCTCACACAAGCCTGGTTGCCACTCCTGACTACCCTCAATAATTGGGGTACTAATAACGACAGTACCAGCAGTAAAGCTATTTACAGTAGGACTCTGCTCAGAAAGAAACCAAGCTACAGTGGCACCTCCTAGCGAAGCCATAGATAAGAGAAGGATTAATATACTAGTTGTAATATTGAACCACATAATCAGTCTCCCATCTCCTTAAGCTGATAGCACGCCCTTATCTCCCTCTTTCTTCTCCTTACTCAACTCTTTAGCATATCTCATAAGATTACGAACCTCCAAGACAATGACTAGAAGGCCAGGGATAAAAACCAGTAATATGAGCCCTTGCCGCGTCTGCAAAAAACCAAGTATATAACCAAGGTAAGGTATTGCCAGAGATACCTTACCAACTAAGTTCTCAGCAGGTACCGGTTTAGGATCATTAACATTGTTAGCATCACCACGTGTTACAAAAGATAACTTCTCACCTTGATTAATATCTACAACCCTATGAGTAGTTAGATAACCTGCCCCACCAGACCCCTGAAACGTGATAATGTCTCCTATAGCTATATCTGAAGGTTCAGCAGCTTTCACAAAAATCAGACTGCCTGTATCAAAAGCGGGTTGCATACTACCACTGATTACCATATACATCTGGTAACCCGCTACAGAGGGAACCGTACCCAATAACTTACCCTGAACTAGCACATACGCTAGCAAAAGCACAACCGCCAAAAGAATGACAGAGAGAAAATTAGCAAAAAAAACCGGCAAGGTTGAACGGTAAGGCTATTTTCTTAGACCGTTTGCTTCTACCCCTCCTTGGCGTATCAATAGACACAACACCCTGCCTGTCAGAACTATCCTGAGTCACTCTACATACTTCATCTTCTCTAATAAGTGACTCTTTTGGCTGAGGTGTCTTCTTTGGGGAAAGCCAATCCCTGAGCACACTAAGATTTGCCATATCAACAATACTCTTTGCCGGCAAATCAGTTCTCCCCTTATAAATTAAGGCTTTCCTAATCCGCAATAGGAGCTCCCTTTTCTCTACTGGCTCAGCCACAAAATCATCTGCCCCGATAATCAGAGCCTCATCAAGCTGTTCATACTCACTAAACCTAATTACAACCAATGTATAGAGGTTCTGATTACTGCTTTTGAGGTCTTCTAGCAAAGCCAAATCCTCGGCACTCTCCACATCCATATCCATAATGAAAATATCGGGAGAACATTGCCCGATAACCTGTTGCATCACTGCAACCGAGGAACAGGTAAGAAGGCTACACTTATAATCATTAATCAATGCTTGTTTTACATACCGAGGAAGAAAATATTTCCGTTCTAATAACAGGATATTCATAAGCATTCCCCCTTGTCTCAGTGCCCAATCAACAAGTAGCCCCGATATATATTCTAGTTTTGCATCAAGGCTCGAATCTATCTATATGCCTCTATTTCTTGTTCTATGGAAGTCATCAGAGGTTCCAGTAGTTATCAAAACTAAAATTGAAACTCTTAGCAGTATCAAAAATCTTCTTCCTCTGTCTCTAGAGTTTCTTGATCTATATCTGAGTCAGACTCACTCTCTAGTCCCTCACTCTCTTCTTCTAACATCTCAACCTGTGTAACCATTGAGTCCTGCGTTTCAACCTTTTGCAGGCTAATATATGACTTATCTGAACTGCCGTGAGAAGTGAAATATGAGTTACTCTCAGGCATCCCTACCAAGTTAAGAATAAAACTAGATACCACAATAGTTACCGTACCGATTTTAACAAGACTCAGAGAAACCGGCTGGATAAAGCCCTCCCTCTTATTCGCTTTTGCATAATGTCTTCCACGTACAGTCATTGATTTCTCATTCCCCCCTAGGGAAACTAATACCTATGACATAAAACCTTAACATTTTGGAAAAACTAGCCTTATTTTCATTATATGATGTAACTAGCAGAGTTTAGTCACAAAATCGTAACAAGAAAGTAACGTAGGTATAACAGCAAGGAGGCAGTTCCCCTATTGAGGAACTGCCTCCTTGCTGCCTATTCAGGCCAGCGTTTATGAATACTACCTATTAGTCTTAAGGCCTCCTCAGTACTTCTAACTGCATAGTCTCTACTCAGTCTAGACACTACATCCTCAGCTAACCCCTGATCCAAATCAGATAATAGTATGACAAACTGCGTGTCATGCCAACGCGATACCACATCACCTTTTCGAAGACCCGATGTAATGACATCCTTTAGTAGAACCATCCCTTTCTCTAAACTTTCAGGCGCATAGTCCTCAGGAAAAGCCAAAGTTAAAGAAATTACCTGAACTGACTTTCCCGACCGTTCCATACGACGCCTCTCCAGAATATATATCTGACGAAAGGTTTCAGACGGACATAGCATTGGTCCTAAATCCATCTCTTCATTCAACAAGAGTTCTTGAACCTTATCCTTATCAAGCTTAACTGGCTCCTTATAGGCAACCAAGAAACGATAAAGATCCTTCATAGCTATAAAAGGTGCTATGCCTAACTTATGATACATCAAAGATGTAATGTGCTCATAATGATTAAATGCCTTCTGAATCTTGCCTTCAGAAACTAAAATTCTCATATAGATAATATTAAGAATATCTTCAAAAGGCTCAAGCAAGAAGACCTCCTCACATACTGCAATAATACGGTCAGACTGTTTTGCAGCATGTAATAAATCGATCAGCTCATATACAGTCTTTAGATAGAGATTACGGTAGTAATGTCGTAAGTTGAGTACCCACAAACTCAAACTCTTTTCCTGCAAGTACCCTCCTCGATAGATACCAATTACACGCTCATACTGTTTTATGGCCATATCAATGTCACTTAACGAGGTCCTCCTTGCCTCCTGAGAACCTAACTCAAACTCCTCTACATCTATCCAACAACTAGCACTGACATCAAGCCGATAATAGCCTCGGTGAGAAGCAATATTAAAATACTGTTCCCATTCAGGTAACTGTGTGTCAAAAAACTTTCTGATACGATGCATTTGCATTCTCAAAGCAGACTGAGGATCCGAATAGTCGGCATTAGGCCATAAAGTCTCTAAGATTGTGTCCACATGCACAGACTTACCTCTATTGGTGAGCAGAAACAAAAACAACTCCCATTCCTTATTAGCAACAATGCTCTCTTGGAAAATCTCAGTTTGACCCCATTTAATCTGAAAACCACCTAACATAAAAACCCTTAAGACATCTTCTCCTTTTACAAAGTGTAAGTCTTTTTTCATGCGCATGTTTAAAACCCCTATTCATCTTTTTGAGGAACACGTTCTGCTTGAACTACAATTCTAAATGGTGGGTCAACCTGGTAAAGAGGATGACAGGTAATCAAGGTAATCATCTCCTCATCACCCTCTACAATATAGTTGTAGATTTCTTCAGTCTCCATAATCTCTGCAAAACTCACCGTGTATTCATACACCTCACCAAGTCTGTAAATAGTTACTTTGTCACCGGTTCTAAGTTCATCTAAACGATTAAACTTCACCCCATAACCATGACTTCTATGGGCAGTAAGCACACTATTACCGATATCTCCAGGATAAGGGGTTGTCTCTAAAAGACCCACACCAATCCTTAGTGCCTCTCCACTGGTTCCTTCTAAAATCGGTACAATTAGGTTGATTTTATCGATAGATAAAATGCCAACAGTTTTATATCCGCCTGACAACTCAGTTAAGCCAGATTCCTCTTCAAAGACATCGTCTTCTCCAACAGATATAATGATAACCCCTGCTTGTGGTGACTGGGTTCTATGCACAGGCTCCATCTCAGCCAAAAGCTTCTGCTGCCAATACGCTACATACATTCCTTCTAGGAATGGATAAAACACCGTCAAAAAACCCACTACTATAAGTATAAGAGGTAGTTTCTTCATGCTTGCTGCCTCCCTTACTCTAGCTTTGCTTCTTGTTGAGCAGATATCCCACAAGTATCATCAAAAAGCCAACACTATAAAACACATAGGGTGGCATCTCCCAAGTAGCAGGGACCTCTGGCCGACCTGCTGGTGGTAATTCATCGTCAATTTCAATAATCTCATCTTCATCATCTGGATCATCAGTTGGTGGCGGAGGTGGTATAGGACTATCATAGCAGACAGATCGAAGGCTAAAACTAATGACACTACTTGCACCCTGATACTTATTATCCGTTTCTGGTCCAGGCAAGTATATAAAGACATCCAAACGTTCACTACTATTTCTTGGCAAGATACCAACCTTCAGCTCCTCAAACTCAGAAACCCGGCCCTGAAAGAGTACTATACCATTACGTTCCACAGTGATTTCAAGTATATCATCTACATAGGCACCGACTAGCCCGGGGTAATGCCCCGACGTCCTATCTAACACCTGAATATCAAGCCAATACTCAAGATAAGTGTCTTTCTGATTAGATACTACTAAATATGAGACTTTCCTGTCCCCTGGATTTAGGTTTCTAGTATCAACCAAGGATTCTGACGCCTTGACAGTCAAGCCACACCGATCATTTTCGTTTACAAAAGCTAGTGTTTCCTGACCATCAATAGCAAAGATTAATACAAGGATAACCATACTCACAGAAAAAAGAGTCCGTAGAATTTTAGTGTCTATAATCTTAACCCCCTTGTGTAGCAATGGGATCAATCTAAATCTCTTTCAACCAGAAAGCATTAAATTTTAATGTAGGCAGCAATCTCTAGAAAGTGTTGACCTAGAATATAGGTCTTTTAAGAGGATTAAAGAAGTCTTTGCTACTATTTTAATTTAAAACTAGAAAAATTGTAACAAATATTAAAACAAAGAAAAACCACTTTCAAAAGTTCAAATACATTGAACACTTGAAAGTGGTTTTTCAATACTGAGCGGGAGACGGGATTTGAACCCGCGACCCTCTGCATGGCAAGCAGATGCTCTACCACTGAGCTACTCCCGCGTTTTTTCAAAAATGGTGCCGCAGGGCAGAATCGAACTGCCGACACACGGATTTTCAGTCCGTTGCTCTACCAACTGAGCTACCGCGGCACTTTGCGGAAGCGACGGGATTCGAACCCGCGGTCTCCTGAGTGACAGTCAGGTATGTTAAACCAGGCTACACCACGCCTCCGTATTGTTTGGCATCTGTGGGCGGTGCAGGGCTCGAACCTGCGACCTCCGGAATGTAAGTCCGACGCTCCTCCAGCTGAGCTAACCGCCCTTATTGCCGAACGCAAGATTGATTATACAACACTTTTTTGCCTAAGTCAAAGCTATTTTTTATTTTGTTTTTAGACGGTTTATTAGGTTCACTTTGACACTCCACAACATAAATGCGTTTAAGGTGAAGGTTATTGCAATCTTAAACCAAACCTATTGCATTTTCTTATCAACATAAAAATGAGAATCAAGTTTCTTTGTAAAAACACTGTTAACGGCTTCTTCAGGAGAAAGCTCAAGAATGGTATCAATTATACCCTTCTGATCAGCTCTTAACAAGCCACCAAGAACAATAGGGTCAACCTGCTTACCAGACACTCTTTGCAGCTCTACTAAAGCAGCTTCCTTGCCAAGAGCCTTACGATAAGGTCTATCAGATGTCATTGCATCAAAGGCATCAGCAACAGCTAAAATACGGCCCATTAAAGATATCTCCTGACCCTTCTTCCCCCAAGGATAACCAGTACCATCATACCTCTCATGATGCTCCATAGCTTCGATAACAGTCCTTAAAGCCTCTACCTTCTGCAATATCCGCATACCAATAAGAGGATGTGACATCATTTTGCTCATTTCATCTGGTGTAAGTGAGCCATTCTTGTTTAAAATGTCATCTGGAACCCCAATCTTACCTATATCATGTAACAAAGCACCTAATTGCAATCTATCTAACTCAGTAGCACTTAAACCCAGTTCCTTGCCAATACTCATGGAAAAAAGAGCAACCCTAGCTGAATGACCATATGTGTAACTATCACGTTCCTCCAAACCAACAATAACTGCCTGAACCGTCTGAAGGAACTGTTCTGAAAGCCTGTTATTCAAATAATCAAGCCTTCTAGTCATGCGGTTAAAATTCTCATCAAGTCTCTCTAATTCATCCCCTGTCTGAACCTCCACAGTAACTCCGGTCTCCCCGGCTGCAAGTCTCTTAAAAGAATTTTCCAAGTCATCTATAGGTGATACTAACTGTGTGGCTAACCGTCTAGCTCCATAACCACTTGCCACAATAGCTACAATCAAAACAACAGCAAAAACAGCAAAATAATTAAGCATACTAGCTAATAAATCCCACTTAGGCACATACATTACCAAATACAACGATTGTTGATACTTTAAAAAAGAATCAGTAGCAACCTTCTCATAGATAACCAAATCTCCTGATACAGAAAAATAGCCTTCTTTCTCTGAAAAAGACCTTCTTGGAGCGCCAACACTAGACCAGAAACCACCTTGAGAATTTAACTGATCAAGTAAAGCAGAATCTGTTCCTGCTTCTGGATGAAACACATATCTACCCTGATTATCTACTATAGCCAACATGGTATCCTGAACTGCATACTCTTCAAAGACCTTATCAAGGTTAATATCAATCCTCACACGGCCACTAACAGTTCCTTCTGCATCAGTAATGTCAGCTATAAAATTAAAGGGTGTACAGCTTCTAACAGTTTGACCTAGATATACACACCTGTTAGGATCAACGCTTCCAACCTCTCTATCCAAACCAATATCACTGGCTCTTTCCTGCGTTCCAGACCTACGCGCTAGAACATTATCTCCCTGACGATATACTCTAAGGAGTTCTGCTCCTTGAGCATCCTCCACTGTAACACTCTCATAACGAGTCTCAAATTTCATAATAGCCCTTAGATTCTCTTCTAATAGATCTAGCTTATCCTCCTCAGTATAATGAGAATCCTGCATCTGTCTACCTAAATAGGCATTTGCCATAACCTCTGTCAGCATAAAAGATTCCTTTATCAAATGCGAAATTTCACTCTGCCTAATACTTAAATACCTCTGAGATTGCTCAATGAAGACAGTACGCATATTACTTATAGCTGTATATAAACCTAATCCCCCTAAGAGAATAAGGATTATCATCGCTACTGAGAAAAACGAAAAACTTATCTTTCTAAACAGCGAATTCCTTTTCAAAATATACACACGTCCTTAATCACACTTTTTGAATTCGTTTCGACAATAAAACTGATAAAACCTTCTCAATCCATAAATTTAATAACTGCCTTCCTTGATTTGGCACCACATTAACTACAGGTTTTCTGTAAATTATGTAGAAACCTGTAAAAACCCTATAAACTTGGAAGGAGTGGTATAGTTGAGTCACACTAGGAAATCTAGTCTAGTTTTGGTAACAATTATGGCCATTATTTTGCTTTCTTCAATGGCCATGGCAGCATCCCCTATTGCCATTACCGAAACGGCTGAGGATCTAATCGGGAGTCCATACCGTTTTGGTGGGACAAGTCCACAGGGTTTTGATTCCTCAGGTTTTGTTCAGTATGTTTACCATCAGCACGGGATAACTCTTCCCAGAACAGTAGCCAGTCAGGCAGCTATTGGCACATTGATAGAAAAACAAGAAGACCTCCTCCCTGGAGATCTAGTTTTCTTCCGTACTCCATCCTCTAGCAAGGTCAGCCATGTTGGCATCTACTTGGGCAATGGAGATTTTGTAGCAGCAGCTAGCGCTACTGATGGGGTAGTTAAACGTAACCTCAATCAAGAATACTACAGGGAGAACTTCCTTGGTGCCAAAAGAATACTAGAACCCGATATACCGGTAGTGCAGACTGCCTACAGTCTAATCGGTAGCCCATACCGTTTTGGTGGGACAAGCCCACAGGGTTTTGATTCATCAGGTTTTGTTCAGTATGTCTATCAACAACAGGGAATATCTCTTCCTAGAACAGTAGCTAGCCAGGCAGCTATTGGTACATTGATAGAGAAACAAGAAGACCTCCTCCCTGGAGATCTGGTTTTCTTCCGTACTCCAGCCTCTAGCAAAGTCAGCCATGTTGGTATCTATATGGGTGATGGCTACTTCACCGCATCAGCTAGCGCTACAGATGGGGTAGTTGTTAGAAACCTTAGCCAGGCATACTATACCGAGAATTTCCTCGGAGCAAAAAGAGTACTAGATCAAGATACACCAGCACCAAAACCAGCTCCAGTGGAACCAACACTAGCAGATAAAATCATTGCCGATGCCCTAGCCCAGCTAGACAAACCCTATGTCTTTGGAGCTAGTGGGCCAAATGCCTTTGATTGCTCAGGATTAGTTCAATATGTCTATGCCAAAAACGGCATCAGACTACCCCGTACCTCCCTATCACAATCACAGGTAGGTACACCGGTATCAAAAAGTAATTTGCAACCTGGTGATTTAATCTTTCTAACAGACACATATAAACCAGGGGTATCACATGTTATGATCTACATGGGTGATGACAAGGTTATCCATGCCTTTAACCCAACCTACGGTATTCTCATTAGTGACATCAACCATTCATATATCCAGCGTCACTGGTGGGGTGCCAGAAGAGTTATTAACTAGTTCTTAAGGATAGAGACAGGCCAATACTGTCTCTATCCTACAACTACCCTATTCTTGCCTTTTCTCTTAGCCTCATACAATCTTTTGTCAGCAACATCGATTATCTCCTTACCCTCTAAACCATCATCAGGATAAATAGCTCCACCAATACTTATCGTTAGTGCAAATGATTCTAGACCTGCTTCATGTTTAGTTGCCGCAAAGGAAGTCCTAATACGTTCTCCCACCTTCAAAGCTCCTCTAACATTAGTTTGAGGCAAAATTACAGCAAACTCTTCTCCTCCATACCTACAAGCAGAATCAACATCGCGAATACTGTCAAAAAGCACCTTAGCCAGATTAACTAAAACAGAATCTCCCACCAAATGCCCATAATTATCATTCACCCGCTTAAAATCATCAATATCAAGCATCAACAAAGCAAAAGTGCCGCCAAAGCGCCTATATCTAGATAACTCATCCGCTAATCGCTGATTAAAATACCTCTTATTCCCCAGACCTGTCAGATCATCTGTTAAAGCCAGTTGTTCCTTTTCTTCTAGAAGTTCAGTTTTCTCTAAAACTATAGCGACATAATCAGCAAATACCTTTAGAATTTCCAACTGTTCCTTATCTGTAAAGGCACCTTCTTCCTCACTGTCGATTATGATAACACCGCGACTAATACCATTAACTACCAAAGGAATAATTGCCTGAGATTTGGCATCTCGATGTGCTGCTGAACAACCTGTCCTATGAAGATGGTCTCTTACAAACACTTCACCAGTATCCATAACCCTGTTGCAGACCCCATAGTCATTAATACAGTCAAATTCAGCTATGTTGTTGATTTTTTCTTGACCGGCATACAAAAAGAACTTGCCGTTATTCAAAAGGACCAGACCCCTTAGAAAACCGAGTTCCTCAGTCAATATGGAACTAAGGGTATGACATGTCTCTTCAAGAGTTCTCGCTTTATGTAAAGCTTTAGCTGTACTGTAGAGAGTTTTGAGACTCTTAAGCAAAACCCTCTTTTCCTTGTATTGCTGAAAATACATCCCTGCAGCTATACCTAAGAGAATATAAGCAACAATGCTCATCATCATAACGCCATTAAAGGGATAGGGAATCGGAAAACCATACCTAAAAACCAGGTCAACCATAATGGCCCCTGCCGTTACCACACCAGCAAGAATCCCTCCCCAAATAAGCCACACATTAGCAAATAGAATTACCGGTAATACAGGAAATATGTAAAATATCATTAATGCCTCAAAGAAATAAACAAGCGAAAAATACGCCAGGAAGAGTATCGCTGATAGCAGAAATAACGGCCATTTCTTCACAATTCTTACCCCCCACTCCCAAATGGTTGTATCTATAATACCACAAATGAATTTAGGCGAGGTCACCCTCGCCTAAACTCATTTTCGTTTCCTTATCTTAAGAACCACCTTACCACTTGGTCGCACAATCATATCATAAGCAACAAACCCCGATCCAAAAATTGCTTTAAGACTCGGAATGTTGTTTACGGCCACAATACCATAGAACTCTCCTAGATAGTTAACAACCTCGTTTAGCATATCCTTAGCAATACCATGTCCTCTCATGCTTTTATGCACTACCATCAGAGAGAAGTCTTTTCCATATCCAGTACAGGCAAGCATACCAGCAAGCCTACTGTCCTCATCTATACAGGTAATGATAGCCACATCAGACCTGTTTAAGTCTTTTGATTTCAGTTCCTTAAATTTGATTGCAGCCTGTTTCGTAATGCGACCATCCTGATGATTCTTTAAAAGAAGCATCATCTTCTGGCGTAGAGCCTTAAAGCCCTTGGGATCAAGAACCTGAACCTGCAACATTACTTCACCTCCATTACCGTGAACTTGCCAGGCATCTGGCAAACTCCAAAACATTGTCAATGGAACTTCTATCTATTTCAGGTTCATCAAATTTCATTGGTTTAGAATTAACCTCAAAAATCCATACCCGCCCTTTCCTATCTACAGCCATATCCATAGACATTTCACCGAACAGACCATAGCTATCTTCAACAGTTCTAGCAACCTCTAAAGCCAATTCCTTTATCTCCTGTTCTATTTCAGATTCCTCTTGTGGCCATACCGAATGCAGTACCTTTGTAGCTGACTCAATCCTTCCACCTCTAGGGACATGGGTAGTATGGCGACCATTTCCTGCTAATCTCACACCAATGCCGGTAACCTGCCAGCGACCCCAGCCATTCTTTTGTACAAGAACCCGAAAATCAAAAAGACTGCCTTCAAAAACAGGTAGCAGAATTCCCTGTTGAATAATGTATCCTCTAGAACCAATCAACCGGTTAACTACCTGCCAGGCCTTAATCAGAGAAGTAAAGGAATATTGCTTTAGCATGTTGTTGTCATAATAGGTTAGGTATCCAGTACCTGTCTTCACGAAAATCCGGATAATACCATCCCCAGCTTTACCATCCTTTGGCTTTAGATAAACTATGCGAAATCTCTTAAGAAAAGCCAGCAACTGTTCATACCCCTGTTTTCCACGTCCTAGGGTAGCTGTTCTAGGAAGATGTTCTTTGACACTCGGGTTACCCTTAAGCTTTAAGAAAAGATCACCCTTATAGATAAAGTCGGGGTTAAACAAAGGGATTCCCTTCTGTTTTATGGTTTCCTTAGCCCTCTTTACAGAAAGGGATCTCTCTAAACGCCTGTCTGACACCTTGTTATATACCACATCAGGCCAGGGTAGCTTCCGGTATACCCAACGATTCTTTCTTCTTACCCAACCGGATAGACTCTCCTGTAGGACTGAATCTACAGGCAAGACACAAACGATTATATCCTTTCTCCTTCCTGTATGACTGAGTTTTCTAAATAGATGTACTCGGCCCAGAAAAGGAGCACCTCTACCATTCCGTCTACGAACAGTCAATATCCCCAGGATAACTCTATCACCAGCCACCTTTTTCTCCCCCTAGTTCTATGAAATCACCCTGAGGAGAACAGATCCCCTCATACCTGATAGGTACAAAGCATAACGAGGAATTAGCCGATATGAATCTCTTCTAGCCTTCTCCCCACCAGCAACATTAAAAACCATTCTTCCTGGTTTTGAGTTAGCTTCAAAAACCCAAACATGACCATCAACATCAATACCAAAATCTAAGCCAATTTCTCCAACTGGACTGTTAAGTCTCTCTTCTAAGACATCACCTATCCGTGCAGAGATCTCTACCATCCATTTAAGGTAGGTTTCAGCCCGATTACCAAAGACCTCATTAAAGACCGTTTCCACACCTCTAACTGAACCACCATTATGCACATGGGTAGTGATGCCATTAGGGGCAGCAATCTTAGCACCAATAATTACAGGAACCCAGATCCCCTGTTCATTCCTCTGCATCGTTATCCTGACATCAAAATTCCTACCTTTATATCTACTCAGATATACTCCCTGTTGAATAACATATCTACGCCCAGCAATCAAAGAGCCAATTAACTGAGGCAAAGCAGACACTAAGACAACTGTACGTGTATGCTTCTCATTAACTTTTCTATCAATATAGACCTGCTTATTTTTTAAGGTAAGGCGAATAATACCTAGGCCCAGAGTGCCAAAGACCGGTTTTAGATAGACCATGCCATGCTTTTGCAACATACTTAAGAGATCAATCTTGTTCTTCAATAACCTGGTTTCAGGCAAATACTTGCTAATCTCCTCATCAGGAGATAACAAGCGATATAGCTGCCACTTATCAAAATACCCAGGATTAAAGAACTGCAAGCCCGGTAAGTCTTTTAACCCCTTTTTCACAAGCTTTATCTCTGGCCTTTTTTCAGAGGTCCGGTTAGGAACCCTGTTATATACCACATTAGGCAAGGGGAATACATGTTTCTCCCAATGTCCCTTCACATACTGATAACCCCTGATTCTCCGGTTAGAGAAGTCCACATCATGTGCTCCAAAAACAAAAGCCTTAACACCAAACTGCTCGGAAGCCTTACAGAAACGACTGAAGAACCTGCTCCGGCTGCCATTAACTACAACCGAGGAAATGCCGGTTGTAAGGATGCCCATCACTGGTCCAAGGAATATGGCTTGATTTTTCCTGCCAAGCCTAACTTTTTCACCCTTTTTCAGACCCAATAAGCCCTTAATATCCGCAGATAACAGGATCCCTTCCCTATCCTTGATAGCTTTCACCTGAGCACTTATCCGATTAAGGCCAATATTAATATTTATCCGGGTACCATCAGCAATACCCCAGTCCTGTAATACTTCTGCTGGTATTCCAACTGTACTCATACTTCTTCCCCTTTTCTTTGCAAAGCAAGACCTGCGAGATAGCGAGCATACTCCAGAGGCCTTAACAAGGTATTTACTCTGGTCTGTCTGCTACCAACCAATCGAAAAGTCTTGCGTCCGGGTTTAGAATTCACTTCAATTAACCAAAGCCGCCCATGTACATCAAGACCAATATCAAGAGCAACTTCCCCAAAAGAACCAATACTCTCTTCTAGACTAATGGCGATTAGGATAGCCATACTCTGAATCTCCTCAATGACTTGCTGGGCCCTAATCTGATCAGGGAAAATCTGCTTTAGAATTCTTCTTAAGCTAACAGCATGACCCCCACCATGAAGATTACTAGTTACTCCCCCTCTTTTCCCAATCCTAGCAGCCACACCAGTCACTACCCACTGTCCACTACCATCCTTTTGAACTAAACATCTTAGGTCAAAGGGTAGGCCACCAAGATAATCAAGTTCTAATCCCTGTTGGACTAGATAGGGACTACCCTGAATAATAGGTAACATTCTTTGGCGCAATTCCGAAAGAGAGCTAACCTGATCATGAAAAAGCCCGTTACTTCTATTCCTACCGGAACATACTAGAATACCAGACCCCTTATACTCAATCTTGACAACACCCTTTCCCTGACTGCCAAAACTTGGCTTAATAAATACAACTTTATGCCTCTTAAGCATCTGAGCTAATACATCCCATTTAACAAGGCGCCTGGTTTCAGGAAGATACTCATTTACCTCTGGAAACTTTTCTAATGCCTTATATACCTGCCACTTACTCTTGATTGTGGCATTCAAAAACAAAGTATCCCTTTTGATTTTCTTCATCATCTTGACTCTTTTCAAAGCAGCCCTACCTAGATCACCTCGAGGGTAGAAAACCCTGTCATAGATGACTAAAGGTAGAGTGGTCTGCTTAAATATCCAGCGATTAGTCTTTATATCATAAACATAGGCATGAACCCTACCATCTTCATGGATTGCAAAAGGAGAGAAGAAAATTGGTCTTATGCCTAAACTCCTGCCAAGTCTAGTCATAGCCTTAAACATACCTGACTCCATAAAAGGACGGTCACTATCTCTACGACCTAACGACATGGCGCCAAAGATTGGTCTTTTCTCCACAGACTATTCCCTCCTTGACTGCTCTTTGACCAGATACTTTACAAAGCCTAATAGTCTTAATACCGAAGCCCTAGGAGCATTAAAATTGACTGCCTGAGTATTATCCCTTGCCGGTCTTGAGTTAACTTCAATTAGCCAGATTTTTCTGTCCATATCCACACCCATATCAAGGCCTAGCTCCCCAAAAGTCTGGCCCATAGCTTTTTCTAAAGCTTCAGCAATGGTCCTACCAGCAATTCTTAATTGCTCAATCATTCCTTCTTCTTCAACTTTCTTTCCAAAAACACGTTCAAGGATACCCCTTACCCGAAACATTTCCCCTCCTCCAGCTAGATTAGCTACAATCCTCCCTTCTCTAGCCACCCGAACCACAGAAGAAGATTGACGCCAATTCCCTTCAAGATCCTTTTGCATTAGGATTCTAATATCAAAAGGCCTGCCTTCAACTTGTGCCAGAGGAATACCCTGTTGTATTATATATGGCCTCTGCCCAATTCTCCTTTCCAATAGATTCCTTAACCTTTCAGGAGAACTAATAAGACCAACATGATCAGGACCATTCCTAGTAATCCTTACAAGAACTTCCCCACTACCGGATTTCCTTAGGTTAATGATTCCTCGACCAAGACTGCCACTGCGAGGTTTTAGATATACATCACCATACTTCTCTAACATCATGAGCACCTGACGAAACCCAATAATTCTTCTTGTATCAGGCAAATAGCCTCTAACCTCAGGAAATTTCTGCAGATACCAGTGGGTCTCCCACTTATCCAAGAACTCAGGATTAAAGAACTTAATGCCAAGTTCATGCAACTGCTTCTTCAATTGCTTTATGGAAGCACTCTCTTCCAATCTTCGACTTGAAACTCTATCATAAACAACATGTGGTAAAGGAAAGAAAAACCTTCTCCACATGTTGCTTTTCTCATCAAAAACATCACCATAACACCCATGCTTCTGAGGCATAAAGCCCTTAGGGGAAAAGACATAGGTGATAATGCCGTGACGACGCCCTGCCACAGTTAATTCCCTCAGGTACTCATCTATCTTTCCATATCTGGCCCCTTCAGGATTACTGTGTAGAGGAATTGCGAGGATAGCGAACACAACCGTCACAAAGCTCCTCTCCTCTCACATCGGAAAACCTAACCGAATGTACCTCTTTTTGGTACTTCCGGTCTATCCTATTCATTCTCTGAACTGTTTGTTCTTTGTGGACTCAAAAGATGTGATACTGTTTTTGTGGTATGCTTAATCCCCAGGCCTGCCGTATATCTCTCTGTTCATTCCAGCGCTTCCCTTCTTCCAGCATTGAAAAAAGATAATCCAACTTATCGGCATAATTTTGATAGGTCTTGGTACTGCTAAGATCTGCCCTGAGACTAGGCAGAAGAGATAGGAAAGCTTCCTTTTCATGTACATAGAAACTATGTTGAAACCGCAAAGACAAAAGAGGTCTCTGTAAAAGATTATGATACTCCATAACAACTACCCTTGCTAAAGCAAGAATGGCTTCAGCAATATTAGGTGAAATTAACCAGCTACTAAGAGCCCGATACTCAAAACCTCCATGGCTCTTCCAGCGAAAATCACCTAAGAAACCATACCTTCTTCTCCTTGCCTGAGCAGTCTTGCTGTTTTCTAGCAACATCACCGGTATGGTTAGATAGGTATCAAGAACATGTAAGAGCTCAGTAGAGGGCCAGATAGGACTAAAATGAATATGACCACCAATAGCTAGTCCAGCAAAAGGCATACTGCCTGCCAACCACTGGACATTCCTATAGGGAACAAGCATCAATGCTCGCTTCATAATCTCCTTGATACCCTCAACCAATTCTTTAGGTTCCACAGCTGGCAAAGGCCTTAACTCAGCTAGCGGATAATATGGTCCATTATGCCTGATAGCATAATTATCACAACCAACAATCCCTTGTCTTGCAAAAAACGAAGAAGCAGGAAGCATCTTTTTTGTCCTCGCTTCCCTTAACATAAACTCGGGATCAGCGCCCAAAAACAACTTGCCATTAATCTCTCTACGTTCCTCCAAGACCTCTAAAACCTCAGAAAGAACCTGAAACCCACTCCTGCCTAAATGGGGATAGGGTCTCACATTGTGAACTACCAGATGATTATCCTGATCCCTAATAATCACTACCTGACCAAAATCCAAACCCAAACTATAGATGGTTCTTTGAGCTAGCCTCCCCACCCGTTCCAACTCACTATTAGGCTCACCTGTTTGATTTAAATACCCTGCCTCCTTATTCCAATAAAAGAGGTCATGACTCTCTCTTTCTCCATAATATAACTCCCGTACCCTCCAGATAATCAAATCAAAAACATCAACAACATAAAGCTTAGTCCACTCAGGCAACTCTTCCTCACTCAATGTCAACGGGATCCGATTAATCCTCAAACACTGGGACATATATCTCTTGTTTAACGCTCTTTCCACCTGCTCAGGATGATTAAGAACCCTTGTTGCTTTAGGCATATTTTTTATAAGGCCCCAGGTTATAACTGTACCCTCTACCTCACTTAGTTCCCCTGCCTGTACAATTTTCACCTGTGAACCTGATTGAAAGGACTTCGGCTTTTTCTTGACAAGAATAACAAATGACAGGAGACTCACCTCCATGAAAAATGGCCTCTAAGGCGAGAATTCTCAATTATCGCCCTAGAGGCCAGATACAAAGTACCTAGATATCTTCTTCAAAATCATCAAACTCTTCGTCTATGAACTGATCAAAATACTCCTCCTTCTTACCATCCTCAAAAACGTTAGGAGCATGATAAGTGCGAATCCACATCCTGGCCTGACCCTGAATATCCACCTCCAGAATAATCTCCAACGTTACATGGACCTTACCGTCCTGCAAAGAATAGTCCATAACTATTGGACCTTCTGTTACAGTTACCACCGCAGTCTCATCAGGGTCATACCTTCTGCCACTCAGTTCATTAACTGCCACAATCTCACGATATTGAATCGTCTCTTTCAATACATCTGTCTTCTCCCCAGAAGCAAACCAGACATTAAGGTCATACTGACCCTCAACAACCACCTGTTTTGTGCCAGGATGGCCAAAAACCCGATGATTGGCTACCTGAATGCCTAGAACCTCATCAATCATCACTTCTGGAGAAAGGACATCGGTCCGCTTCAACACATACTTACCACTAGCAACCGTACTCCTAGTAATTATCTGCCGTAACGACTCCATGAAACAGCTCCCCCTTTACCCGATACGCTCGATGACATCCTATGCGAATATCAGATAAAGAGTGCCACTTGGCTCAAGGTCAATATATACCACAAAAGTATTCTTTTACCACAAAGCCAACCCTGTATCCAAATCTATTTTACGTTCAAGTGGTTCCCCATCAAGTATATATACAGCATATTCGGCAGCAAAAATCCTGTTACCCGGCAACACATGCCCACCAAAAACCTTACCTTCATCATCACCTAAAGACATATGCAAATGCACAAAAGGTTTGCCATCCTTCAAAGAGATATTCCCCGTACCCTGGACAATCTCCATATGCCTATCAAAGTATAATGAGTCATACTCCTGCTTGTCCTGATGATAGAAACCAAGAACACCTTCTTCAACCGTGCCAACAAGAGAAATAATGCCCATCTGGATATTATGCTTTTCAGCCACATTCTGCAAATATTCCAAAACATCGTTGCCCTTGGGAATTCTGCCTAATATGACCTCTCGCACATCATACTTTGCTACCATCTATTCTCCTCCCTTTCTTGGAAACTCCTTGAACAATTCCTCAACCCTAATAACATCTTCTTGCGTAATCTTAGAACCGTATCTAGCCTGCTCATATATCCCTGTTAAAATCCGTAATTCCTCATCATTTACAGGCCAAGTCTTCCTTAGAGTTCTCTCAAATTCACGGACAGTAGTTGACTTATACCGGTAAACATCCTCTTTTTCAGCTTCTTTCAGTACCTTACGATATAGCTTCCTTACCCGATGACTCTCACTATTTCCTAACTCCTTACGCCATTGTACAAACTTCTGTTTAATTCCTTCCACCATATTAGAGAGACCACCAAGAGAAAAGCCTAAAGACTCACTCTCCTGATCCATATCCTCATGTCTCTTCTTTGGCAGAATATTAAGATTACCCAAAAGCCAGTATACCAGCATTAAGACAATAACTAAAGCGAGAAAACCAACTAGATACTCCATGTCTGCTTCTTTGATTCTGCCTTCAATACCTTCTAAAAACTCAAACTGAGAAAAAAACTCCCCATCACTATCAGTATAGGTGGGCTTACGTCTTAAACTCCTTATCCAGACCACAAAGAGATCTATACCCCTAGCAATAGGGTATAAGACTATCTGCAAAAAAGAAAAGATAGCTTCACCAAAACTCTTTAAGCCATTTAAGGTTGCCTGAGCTATCGCATCACCCCGAGTAGCAAAGAGAAAGTCAATCACTTTAGCAAAAACCGCTACAAAAAGACCAAGACCCAGAAGAAAACCCAATACAGGCTTCTTCCCCTCTTCCCTACCCTCATTGGCCAGAGTTAGTGATACCAAGGTCACCACCAAGAATACAAATACAACCATCCGCATTCCTGTATCAGCAACCGAAAGCCAGATCTCTCCATTAGGTGAATAGAAACCAAGAACCACAATCAACACCAAAAAGAGTACCGAGTAGATTAAGGCTCTCTTAAAAACAGCCTTGGTATCATGATATTCCCCTTCAGAAGCCCGAAAGCCCTGATTAATGCCTAACCACCATAACCCAAAACCAAGGAGATAGGCAACAGTAGATTTGGTAGCACTCAAGAACTCATGCCACCAAACACTAGCTAGAAAACCCGGTTCCGCATAGATACTAGCTAGCAAACTGAACCCACCAGCCACAAGCACTCCAAGAACAATTACAAGGGTCCTTAACCTCTCCTGTTTCTCTCCCTCATACCTATCCCTTACATATCTGCTAATTAGCTGAGCAGCACCCAAGAAACCAACAAGAAGCAAATATGGGGGCATGAGAACACTCTCAACCGTATACTGTAAATCAGAAAGCCACCTGACCAAAGATACAAAGGCTGCCAGGAAATATATCCAGGTAGTCTCCATTAAAAGCCAGCCTAATCTTAGAATAAAATTAGACACTACGGAGAACAATCTCGTCCCGTTCATTCCACGGCACCCCCTCATCAACCAGAGTCAAAGGAATACCCCTACTTAGACTCCTCTGCCTACCAAGTTCAATACCATTAGCCAGACAGGTAACCCTAAGAGTCCTTCCCTCATCCCTAAACTTTTGCAATACCGCTTCAAGATCCTCATCAACATAAGCAGTCACGACATGAATGGTATGACCTAAAGGAACCTTCCTGATATCATCCTGCAAGAACCTTGCAAAATCCCGATTACCCCTGCCATCAATCACAGCCAAAGACTCTAAAGCATAAGTCAACATCGCCTTATCCCTTATAACTCCAACCTGATTAATATGCATCTCAGGTTCTAAACCCCTAACAAAGTAATGGTTTACAATAGCTGCAGCTACTAAAACAAGGAGTTCTAGCCTTTCAGGATCAATACCCTGCCAGACCTCCTTAGAGACATTAACATTAACAAACAAAGCAACAGTCTCTTCAAAGGAAGACTCAAGCTCATTGACCTTAAGACTCCCTGTTCTAGCAGTAGCTTTCCAGTTAATAAGGTTAAAGGCATCACCAGACTGATAATCCCTGACTCCCCTGATCATGGTTGGATCACTAAATAACCAGCTTTCCTTCCCAAGATCACCAAAAGGTCTGTACCTATCATCATCCTGATTCCTTAAGGGCAAAATCTTAGGATAGACAACCAGCCTATCACGCTGCTCTTCAAAACTCTTCTTATCTCTAAATAGCCCTAAAGGTTCACTACCCTCTATGGTTAATGGCCCTAAACTATATAGACCCCTTTGTTCCGCCTTAACCATATATCTTCTAGTTAACCTCTTAAACGACCCTAAAGACCACTTCTGTTCAAGAATCATCTTTTTAGGCAGATGAGACCTCTCTAACTCCACCAGAGAAAACTCAAGACCTCTAGTCACCAAGTCTCTAGTGTTAAAAGACAATACAGGCCAAATCTTCCTGTTTTCCACCTGAATAGTGAGTTCTGCTTCTTCACCAACCATAACATTTCTAGGCTTCAATCGGCGCTCATAGGTTACATCCCTTAAAACACTCTTACCCCAGTACCAGATGAAAAGATAGATACCTAGACCAATCATACTAGCGAAAATCAAAACGCCGTTCTCCATCCAGACACCCACAGCAAAAAGACCAATGGCAACCTGAATACCTCGCTTAGGATGAGCCTTACTCATACTCCTCACCCCTACTCTACCGGCACCGGAATCTCGCCCACAATATCATTAATTATCTCAGCAGCTGTGCCCCCCTCTAAACGAGCTTTAGCACCTAAAACCAACCTATGGGCTAACACATACTCTGCCAAATACTTAATATCATCAGGAGTGACAAAATCCCTACCCTGCAAGGCAGCCAAAGCCTGAGCACTGCTCATCAAAGCAAGGGAGGCTCTAGGACTTGCCCCTAACTCCACTGCCTGATGTTCCCTTGTCTTTCTTACCACATTAGCTAAATATTCCCTTACATCCTCAGAAACCTCAACCTCTTTGACAAGCTTCTGCAGTTCAGCTATATCCTCCACACTAACAACAGCCTCAAACGAACTCAAAGGATCAGCCTTCTGAAACCTTCTAGTTATCTCCATCTCTTCTTCAAGAGTTGGATACCCCATAGGTAGCCTTAAAAGGAATCTATCTAACTGAGCCTCAGGCAAAGGAAAAGTACCTGACATCTCCACAGGGTTCTGAGTAGCCATAACTAAAAAAGGCTTAGGTAACCCTCTAGTAACCCCATCAACACTAACCTGACCCTCCTGCATGGCCTCTAACAAGGCAGATTGAGTTCTCGGAGTAGCACGGTTAATCTCATCAGCTAACACAATATTGCCAAACAGAGGACCCTCCCTAAACTCAAACTGACCCTCCTTCTGATTATAGAAATTGATACCCGTAATATCGGAAGGTAGGAGATCAGGAGTAAACTGAATCCTATAAAACTCCCCAGCAATAGAGGCAGCAAGACCCCTTGCCAACATCGTCTTACCCACACCAGGAACATCCTCCAAAAGCACATGTCCCTTAGCTAATAAACCCACTAGCAAAAGATCAATGGTTTCCTCTTTTCCCACAATAAGTTTGCTAATATTTTCTTTTATTTCCCTACCAGTTTCAGCAACATTCTTCACGACTTTCCCTCCCAACTAATTATCAAGAGTTAATTCGCTATCCTAACCAATTTCCCTGTTTTATTCCCCCACATTTTCTGTCAAAATATATATGAGGTGAAAAAACGTGAAAATAGCCATAGGCTCAGAAAACCCCACAAAAATAAATGCGGTAAAGAAGGCAATACAAGCAATCTACCCAGATGCCCAAATACTACCCTTCCCTGCCAACTCCGGGGTAAGTGAACAACCACGCTCCTTAGAAGAAACACTACAAGGTGCTCTTAACAGAGCCACTCATACCCTAAACACCCTAACTCCCGATTTAGCCATCGGACTAGAAAATGGTTTAAATTTCACACCCCCAGGCACCTTCATGATTGGCTGGTGTGTAATCACTGACAAAAACAACATTCAGGGACTATCCCAACCACCAGCACTGCTTCTCCCTAAAACCATAGCCAAAGCCTTAAAGGAAAACCCAGACCTTACCCCTAAAAACATCCAAGAACACTTTCAAAACCATCAGGGTATGGTCGACTATCTCACCAAACAACTGGTACACAGAGAAGAAGGCTGGGAAATAGCCATAAGATATGCCCTAGCCACTTTCATCAGCCCCGAAATCTATAAATCTTGATAAAATCTTAAGAATTACTTGAGAAGTTCTTCACAGAGATTGGTTAAGCTGAATCTGGAGGCATAGATAGAAGGAGGTGAACACCAATGAAACGCTTCCGGATTACCCTTATCGCTACCTTGATTCTAGTTCTTGTCTTTGGTAGCATCGCCTTTGCTGCTAACGGTGAGAACAACGGATCATACCTAAGAATGGGAGAATACTTCCGTGGTGTCTTCCAAGAATGGTATGCAAAATTCCTTGGCATCGATATGCAAACACTACAACTCGAACGTCAGGAAGGTAAATCACTAAACGATATCGCCACAGAACAGGGTATAGATCAAGAAGAATTCTTTAATGCCGCCCTAGAACAAAGAACACAATACATTGATAACCTGCTCTTACAAGGCAAAATCACTCAAGACCAGGCAATCCTGCTAAACTCCCAGGCAGCCATAAAAACCAAGGCAGCCTTAGAGAAAGTATCTCCTGGCACCTGTGAACCCATAGGGCCACAGGAAAGAAGCTACACCGGTAAAGGTACTGCTAGAAGAGGTGCAAGATAATCCTCAGAACAGCAAAGAGAGCCTAAAGCTCTCTTTGCCTACATTGGACCCATTCTTAATCTCTCATCAATTACATCCCAGATAACCGGCTTTTCAAAACCCCTTCGCCAACTAGCAACACCAGCTAACCCATACTTCCTTACCAGATCAACCCTTGCTGCCATCGAAGTCTCTTCCTCAATCCAAACCCTATACCTGATATTCTCTTCAGTATACTCAGCATAATACTGCCCAGTCTTCTCATCCCAGATAGGCTCTAAATTCCTTTCCTCTAACCACCTCTGAAGATATCCCATACCAACAGCAATACTGCTAACCTTAACTTGCCCATTGGCAGTAGTTTCTTCCTGCCAGATCCTTGTATAGAAAGGAACACCCAAAAGCAACTTCTCAGCAGGCACCTCCTCTAGTACACCCTGTAACCCTCTCTCTACCCATGGCAAAGAAGCAACAGACCCTGCCTTCGGTGAACTAGCCCAGTGCTCATCATAAGTCATCAAAGCCACATAATCGACAATCTCAGCATAGGCCTTTCTATCATAGACCATCGACCAGTTAGGACTACTAGACTTAATAGTTACATCAATAGAGACCACAAGACCCTGTTCATGAGCCAAAGGAGTAAACTCACGGACAAACTGAGTCAGATAATCCCTATCCTCATAATAGACATTCTCAAAATCAATGTTAATACCATCAAGCTCATACATGGCTGCAAAAACCAAAAGCTGATCGATAACATATTCTCTTTTTTCACTATCTCTCAATACAGTCTTAGTCCTATCAGGATCAAAGCCATTCTCAACCAAGGCCCAAACCTGAATCCCATGCTCATGAGCCTCTCTAACCCAACCCAAATCAGCTCTAGACTCAATAAAACCAGTATCATCAGCCAGAGTAAACCAGGTCGGTGAAATAACATTTACACCAGTCAAAGAAGCAAAATCAGGTCTAGCCTGACCAACCCTCCCCACATACTCCCAGGTAAGGTTAATTTTTTCTCCCGGTTGTCTCCCTCTAACAATCCTAATCTCTTCCTGCCTAGCCTTGCTCACAATCCCAGTCAATTTCACTTCACTCTCATGAATGTAACCAAAATCCCCACTACTGGTTCTAACCTTAAACCAGTTATCCCTTTCACCAAAGATAACTAATTCTGACCCCACATCTTCAATGCCAACAATCGGAGCCTTAATATCCGGACTAATCCTTAAGGTCCCACCCTTTTCCCTAGTTACTGTAGCCTTAATCTTAGGTTGCTCCAAAAGATCCATAATAACTCTGTTCTCACCAACCTGTTCAATCTTAACCGGATAAAGTTTCATTAAAAGATCTGCCGGAATATATGGTTCACCCTCAACCTTGATAACAGGTACATTCAAATCAAAGGGCTCCCTATTAACCTTAGCAGTCAATGCATCCGTAGTCATCCTAATAACCTTATCTTCAGTACTCATAATAACCAAGTCTCTCTCTTTGTCCCAGAAAAGATGGGGATCCAAATACTCATGTACCACTGAATATGGTAACCAAATCTGCCCATCCTCAGCATGAAAGGAAGGTACTGTCTTTATCTCTTCACCAATAATTAACTGCTTCTTATCCCTCACCTCAACCATCTGCCAATTAGGCAAATAGGTGATTAAAAGGTAAGCCCCTGCAGCCAAAAAAAGCAATAAAACTAGAACAAGCCACCAAAGTGAAGCTTGTCTTGTCCTCCTTGAAATCTCCATCCAAACCTTCCTCTCTCCACATAATACTCCCTCTAAATTAACCACACACTCCCTTTTTCCTTTTCCCAAAAGTGATTTTGCTCACGGTAATTAAAACAAGACTCTGCAATACTTATCAAGAGTGCCAACACTTGCTAACAAAACTCAATCTTGTTAGACTGAAAACACATTGGGGTGGATATTTTTTATCCATTTGCGAAAAATTCTTATAGGATGGTGAAGAAAATGCATAATGTCATCATTATCGGTTCAGGTCCAGCTGGTCTGACAGCAGCCTTGTATACAGCCAGAGCCAACCTGAACCCCATAGTATTAGCAGGCTGGGAATCCGGTGGTCAGCTCATGTTAACCACCGAAATAGAGAACTTCCCCGGCTTTCCAAACGGCATCGCCGGTCCAGACCTAATGGCCAACATGCGTAAACAAGCAGAAAAATTTGGTGCCAAAATAGTTGATGAAAACGCAACCACCGTCGACTTCTCCCAACGCCCATTCAAAGTCACTAACGATTCCGGTGAAGTCTTAGAAGCACAAAGCGTCATCATAGCCACAGGAGCCTCAGCCAAATGGCTAAACATCCCCTCAGAAACCAAACTAAGAGGCAGAGGTGTATCAAGCTGTGCAACCTGTGACGGCTACTTCTTTAAAGGGAAAGATCTAGTAATAGTCGGTGGGGGGGATACCGCCATGGAAGAAGCGCTCTTTCTAGCAAACCTTGCTTCCTCTGTAACTGTAGTACACAGAAGAGAAGAATTTAGAGCCAGCAAAGTTATGCAAGATAGAGTTCTAAGCCATGAAAAGATAAAGGTAATGTATAACCACACAGTCGATGAAATCCTTGGTTCCAACGTAGTCGAAGGAGTCCGTTTGAAAAACACTCAAACAGGAGAACTAACAGAACTCCCCATAGCCGGTGTCTTTATCGCCATAGGCCATCATCCCAACACCGAGCTCTTTAAAGGTCAGCTAGAAATGGATGAGACAGGCTACATCATTCCCAAGGAACATACCCAAACAAGCATCCCGGGAGTCTTTGTAGCCGGAGATGTACGCGATCAACGTTATCGCCAAGCCATCACCGCTGCTGCTGAAGGTGCCAAAGCAGCACTAGATGTTGAGAAATACTTGATAGAAAACCCAGTAAACTAGGAAAAGGGCAGCCCAAGCTGCCCTTTATCATTATAACAAAGTGAAGCCTACAGCAACCTTCGTCCGGCTAACATGAATCCCTACAGAACTCACCGCAACCTTTCGGCTACGATAAACCCTTACGCAACCCATGCTAACCTTTTCTCGACCATTATGAGTACCTTAGAAACCAATAATGATCTCTCGACCATTACTGATCTCCAGTCAGTACCAGACCGCAATATTATCCTCACTGACCTGCGGAACCCATAATGATCTTAGCTCGACCATCATGCATCCCCTTTGGAGCCAACCATAATCCCTTCAGACTATGGCTGACCCCGCGAAGACACATGATGATCTTCGCTCCGGCTACTATAGACCCACTTTAGTGAGCCTATAATAACCTTTGCCCGACCGTTATGAATCCCCGGGTGGGAACCCATAACGATCTGCGCTCGGCTGCTGTAGACCTCACTAACTATACTCTCCATTCCTTAAAATAATATTCAATCACTTTTAAATTTTTTTCTCAATGTCCGCTTTCATTGCACCAGCAATTCAACTAGGTTAGAATAAAGGTTATCACATAACTAGGAGGTAACCAGATGGAACACCTAAATGAACTAGATAAGGAACTCCTTAACATACTACAAACAGATTTCCCTTTAGATTCAGAACCATTCAAAGAACTAGCTGAACAGCTAAACACCAGTGAAGAGGAAATCCTTGAAAGAACCAAAGCAATGAAAGACTCAGGACTCATTCGTCAACTCAGTGCCATCTTTGACACTAAGTCCCTAGGTTACAAATCAAGCCTTGTTGCCATGAAAATCCCAGAAGCAGAAATAGATGCTAAAGCAGCAATAATTAATGAGCATCCAGGGGTATCCCATAACTACAAAAGAGACCATGAATATAATCTCTGGTTTACAATAGCTGTTCCTCCAGGGGAAACCATAGAGGAACACGTAAATACCCTAGCAGAAAAGGTCTCAGCAGAAGACACTCTGATTCTGCCAACCATAAAGATGTTTAAGATTGGTGTCAAGTTTGATGTCACCGGCAAGGAAGAAGCAACAGCTAAAGAAAAGAAAACCCATGGCCACAAACACAGAAAAAACATCGAACCGCTAACAGATGCTGAAATAGCTGTTGTTCGGGAACTACAAAAGGATCTCCCCATTACCGGAAGGCCCTTCCTCCCTGCAGCAGAAACATTAAACATTACCGAAGAAGAACTGCTAAATATCGCAAAGGACTTCCAAGACAAAGGCATCATGCGTAGATTTGCTGCAGTACTCCGTCACCGAAAAGCAGGCTTTACTGCCAACGCCATGGGAGTCTGGCAGGCCCCTGAAGAAAAGATAGATGAACTTGGTCAACAGATGGCTTCATTCAAAGCAGTATCCCACTGCTACCAAAGACCAAGCTATCCCAACTGGCCCTATAACCTCTTCACCATGGTTCATGCCAAGACCCTCGAAGAGGCCCAAGAAATACTAAAAACCATGTCAGAAGAAACAGGCCTAACCAACTACACCTATCTAGTAAGTACGGTAGAGTATAAAAAAGAGAGAGTACAATACTTTGTATAAAGATGAGCCCGGAAACCTCTCCGGGCTCTTTTATTTCCAAAAACAATCTATTTGCTTTTGCGTCAAAGCAAATCTAAGCACAAATATAAATGCTACAATCTATGTGAACAGAATAACTAAACTAATTTAGAAATTATTTCTTCCTAACACTAATATACATATACAAATTAGCTTGTTATCTACGACCTAAGGTTAAACCTTTTACCGTTTCTAACGGTAAAGATAAGGATCTACATTCACGAAAGGTGGGAGAAGACAACGAATGTAGAACCACTAAAGCGTGCAAACAAATACACGCCTACTTACTAGAACTAAAGGAGGTTCTTTAATGGTCAAAGAAGCAAGTGCAAACAGCAGACACATTGTCGGTGGAATCGTCACTTTCGTCGGTGGACTAGTAACTGCTTTGGCAGCAATCATCTTTCTTTTCTCTGAATACGTTACTATCCTTAAGGGATTCCAGGCCGCAGGCAAGCTTCCTGGAGTAGTGCTTCAATCAATAGAGCAACCCATGTTTGCTCAGCTCCTCGTAATCAGTGGTGTTATGCTAATAGTAGCTTCATATGGATTCTTCACAAAAAGAGACTGGGCCTGGATGTTAGGCTTTGTAGCCAGTATCCTCGGTATCTTTGGTGGCTGGATGCTCTCCATGTTCCCACTGATGGTCCTGCTACCAATGAAACACATGCTCACATTCATGACTAACGCAATCGTATTCTTTGTCCTAACTCTCTATGTAAAACCACAGAGCCCAAAGATTGTAGCTGCAAGCTTCCTTGCCGGTATCGCCTTTACCATGAACTTCATGAATGGTAATGCAGCTCTGAATAAATGGATTGGCAGTGAACTACAACTAACAGCTCGCAACCCTGAAGCAGCTCACGTAGCCATAACCAAGATGATGACAGGTAACCCTGGTCTGATTTTCGAATCCATCCAGAGAGCTCTTTGGTTAGTAGCCTTGGCGTTCCTAGTCATCTGTATCGCCCTCATCTTCCGTCGTGACTGGATACTCCCAATTGGTCTAACAGCATCAATTGTTTCTATCATCGCCGGTACACCAGTAGCCTGGATCGATACCTTTGTAGATAAAGGCGGAGAAAAGATGTCCATGTTCTTCTTTGCCCCAATCCTTTCAGTCTTTATACTCCTAGCCTTACTAATCTGGAAAGAAAAGATCTGGTCTGATGAAACTACTACAACTACAAATACCCAACAGGTATCATCTTAAATATTACAAACAAACCCAGACTCAACCGAGTCTGGGTTTTTCATTTTACCAAAAGTTGATGCAGTACTTGCACCACATACTCTAACATTTCCCGACTCAATCCCGGATAGACCCCTATCCAGAAGCTATCATGCATAACCCGATTAGAATTAACCAAATCTCCAACAACCACATAATCAACCCCATGATACATAGGCTGATGAATAAGGTTACCACCAAAAAGCAAACGCGTCTGAATCTTTCTTTCTTCCAAAGCTTTACAAAGCTCATTCCTATTTACCGAAGCATTCTTAGAAAGCGTAATTGGGAAGCCAAACCAGCTAGGCCAACTATTTGCAGTCTCCTCAGGCAAAATAAGGACATTCGTCAGATCAGCTAATGCCTCCAAGAGAAAGGCAAAGTTTTCCCTGCGTTTTGATATAAACTCCGGTAGCTTCTCTAGCTGTGCCAATCCAATAGCAGCTTGCATCTCAGTCACCTTCAGGTTATAGCCAATATGAGTATAGACATACTTATGATCATAACCAAAAGGAAGATCACCTAGTTTCCAATCAAAACGCCTGTTACAGGTATTATCCCTACCTGGATCACACCAGCAATCCCTCCCCCAATCCCTAAAAGACTCAACAATCCTCTTAAGCATTAGATCAGATGTCAAAACTGCTCCACCCTCACCCATGGTGAGATGATGGGCAGGATAAAAACTAATAGTTGCTAAATCTCCAAAAGTACCAACCTTCTGCCCGCGGTATTCTGCCCCGACCGCATCACAAACATCCTCAATTAGCCAAAGATCATATTTCTTCGCTATACCAGCTACCTCATCAACATTAAAGGGATTACCCAATGTATGCGCAAGAACAATCGCCTTAGTTCTCTCAGTAACTGCCTCTTCTAGTAGCTTTGTATCAATGTTGTAGGTAGGGATATCTATATCCAAAAAGACAGGTACCAAACCATTCTGGATAATAGGGTTGACTGTAGTGGGGAACCCCGTAGCCACAGTAATTACCTGATCTCCCCTTTGCAGACGCCCATCCCCTAAAAGAGGTGACATCAAGGAAGATATGGCCAGAAGATTAGCACTAGAACCCGAATTCGTTAACAAAGCAAAACGAGTACCCATAATCTTAGCAAACTCTTCCTCAAACTTATGAGCAAACCGGCCAGCTGTTAACCAGAAATCCAAAGATGCATCAACCAGACTAATGAGCTCAGCCTGATTAAAAACCTTCCCACTAACAGGAACATAATCTAATCCCGGACGAAATACCCTGTCAGGCCAATTAGCTTCATAATACTGACCGGTCAGTTCCAGAATCTTCTCTCTAAGTTCCCTAGCAGATCCTGCCATAGCGTTTTTCCTCCAATAGCATTTCACTTAAGCCCTCATTAACACCCAAAAGACTCCTATTTAGAAGCTTCTCTGCCTTAAAAGAAATCAAACCTCCCTGTAATGGCCTTGCTGCCTGCTGTTCTAGCTCAGAAGTACTTACCCCAACGATAAGTTCTCTTTCTAACCCAAAGATATCCGCTATACCCAAAGCAAACTCATATCTAGACAGATAGTCACTAGCAGCAAGATGAAAAACACCTGTATAGTCTCTAACAGCTATCTCTCTTATAGCTCTAGCAAGATCCGGAACATAAGTAGGGGTAGATACTTGATCTTTAGCTACCCTAACACTCTTTTTCACCCTTAGTTGACAGATTAGATTCTGTGCAAAATTCTTTCCTCTTTTTTCAAAGCCATAGAGATTAGTAATTCGGAAGATAAGGTAGTTCTTAAGATATTGGTCAATTTGCTGTTCCACAAAATATTTCTGTTTCCCATATTCATTAAGAGGACTAGGTGAATCTTCCTCACCATATGGTCCAGAGCTACCAGCAAACACATAATCTGAAGAGAAATACACAAGCTTTATACCCCTACCCCTAATAACTCTGATAAGCCCTAAAGGAGCATCAACATTTATAACCTTTGCTTCCTCTGGATGCACCTCAACCCAGTCCACATGAGGATTTGCTGCTGGGAAATAGATGATATCTGGTTTAATCCTCTCAATCAATCTCTCTAAAGCTACCAGATCAGTTGCATCACATCTGATTAAACAGGGTAACTGATTATGAGTATAGGTTCCAAACATCCTTCCTTCTCTAAACAGATAGCTACCAAGCAGGCCTGAAGCACCAATAACTAGTTCCTTCATCTCTGCTTCAAACTCCAATCATAGGGAATATGATTACTAAAGGGATCTAGTCTCTGTATCTCTTCAGAGTCATGTACTCTTGTCGCACAATTTGCAACTAAAGCAATCCCTCTACCAACCCCCTTAAATCCATTCCATACTCCCTTAGGGATAGTAACTAGGAGATAGTTTGCCTCCCCGATAAATAGCTCCATCAGTTCACCTTTAGTAGGGGAGTCTTCTCTCTCATCAAAAAGAACCAGCTTAATCATCCCTATAGGAACAGCATAGTTTAGAGTCATCTCCCGATGGAGATGCCAACCCTTAACTACCCCTGGATAAACCATGGAAAAATAGATCTCACCAAACTCTTGAAAGGCAGGATCATCTCTACGTAACATATGCATAATCTGCCCGCGTTCATCAGGAATTATCTTTAGTGGTGTAATGAGTACCCCATCAATCATCTCATGCCTCCTAAGAACTCTTGATACCACTGGATAGTTTCTTCAAGTCCTTTTTCTAGTGAGTATAGAGGTTTCCAGCCTAAGAACTCCCTAGCCTTTGTTGCATCAAGATTCTGCTGTATGATTTCCCCCTTGGCTTTATTCAAAATCACAGGCTCAATTTCTTTAGCCATTAACCTCTTAATCTCAGTCAGTACTTCTAACACTGTATAGGGTCTTTCCGGAGCAAAATTGAATGCCTGACCACCCCTCTCCCCTAACCCTTCAGCCAAAAGCAAATATGCCAAAACCACATCTTTCACATAAATGTAGTCCCGGGTATACAGACCATCACTGCGAACAACAGGACGCTGATTCTCATAAAGACTTAAGATACTCCCAGGAATAAGTCTACTAAAATTGAGATCACCACCCCCATAGATATTGCCACAACGAGCAATACCAACAGGTAGCCCATAGGTATGATAATATGCTTGCGCTAGAAGATCAGTACAGCTTTTTGATACATCATAGGGATACCTTCCCCTTAAGGGCATATCCTCAGTATATGGTAAGACCACACTTTCTCCATAGGCCTTGTCACTAGATGCAACAACTACCCGTTCTACCTCGTGCCGCTTACAGGCCTCTAACAGGTGATAACTTCCCCGAATATTACTCTCAAAGGTCTGTAAAGGTAGTACCTGAGCAACTCCCACAATAGCTTGAGCACCTAGATGGAATACCGTATCAACCTGATACTCTGCAACTGCTCTTTCCACCGTAAGAAAATCCTCTAGAGTCCCTTGAACCACCGCTATTTCCTTAATCAAGCCACTCCTAACTAACATGCTCTGAGGATTTCCATCTCTAATCAAAGCAACCACATAGGCACCTTTTTCGATTAAGTCTTGTGTAAGCCATGATCCCAGAAAACCACTTGCACCAGTAATGAAGACTCTCTTTCTTTTCCAGTTCATACTACCATACCTTCCATGGAGCCTTGCCACTTGCCCAGAGTTCTTCTAACAACCGTTTATCCCTTAAAGTATCCATAGGCAACCAGAATCCCTGATGCCTGTAAGCAGCTAACTGCCCTGCCCTTGCCAATCTCTCCAAGGGTTCCCGTTCGAGCACACACTCATCACCCTCAAGATAATGAAAGACCTCTGGTTCCATAACAAAAAAACCCCCATTAATCCATCCTTCACCTGTCTGAGGTTTCTCTGCAAAAGAACTAACAAGGTCTCCTGACAATTCCAGATTACCAAAACGTGCTGGAGGCCTAACAGCCGTCAGAGTTGCTAGTTTCCCTGTCTTTTCATGATACTGAACTAGTTTTCTTAAATTCACATTGGCCAAACCATCACCATAAGTTAGCATAAACCTCTCACTATTCAACCAGCCTGCCAACCTCTTAATACGTCCACCTGTTTGCGTTTTGATTCCGGTATCAACCAAATGTAGCACCCAGTCTGTAGGCGTACCATCATGAACATCTGTGGAACCAGAAAGAGTATTAATACTAAGGTCACTGCTTAAATAGAAGTAGTTGAGGAAATACTTCTTAATCTCCTCACCCTTATACCCCAAAGCAATAACAAATTCCCTAAAACCATTAGCCTCATAGATCTTAAGTATATGCCAGAGAATCGGTTTTGCCCCTATCTCTACCATGGGCTTTGGCTTAGTACCGGTTTCTTCTGCTAATCTGCTGCCAAAACCACCGGCTAGAACAACTGTCTTCATGAGTATAACCTCCACACAAGTTCCCTTATATTGTATGCAACCAGTGCCACCTCTGACTTAGCCAACATAAGATACAGCACTGGAGGTATAGACATGAAAACTAGCATAATCATCCCCACATTCAACAAACTTGAATTTACCAAGCTCTGTTTGGAAAGCGTCCATAGATTTACCTCTGAGGAACACGAAATCATCGTCATCATCAATGGCTCTACCGATGATTCCCTACAATACCTCAAGAAAAACTATCCAGACCTAAAACTAATTGTTAACCAGAAGAACCAAGGCTTTCCTAAAGCCTGTAACCAGGGTATGGCAGCTGCCACCGGTGATAACATCGTTCTTTTAAGCAACGATGTTATAGTCACCCAAAACTGGCTTACAAACCTTCTGACCTGTCTTTATCACAAACCGGAAATTGGCATGGTTGGTCCTGTATCAAACTTTGTCTCTGGACCCCAAAAAGTCACTGGGCCCTATAAAACCATAGAGGAGATGTACCAATTCGCCAAAGAACATAACAAGCAGAACCCAACCCTTTGGCGCAGAACCCTCCGCCTTGTCGGGTTCTGCTTCATAATAAAGAGAACACTCCTAGAAACCATCGGCATGCTTGATGAACAATTCGGTACTGGTAACTACGAAGATGATGACTACTGTATTAGAACCACCCTAGCCGGCTACCATCTATATATCGCCGGAGATGTCTTTGTCCATCACTTTGGCAGTATCTCCTTTAGCTCCGAAGAAATGAGAACACTCCTAACCCAAAACAAGTACCTTTTAGAAAAGAAATATGGCATCCAACACTACGGCCCCCACTACAATCCAGATATACTCTCACTACTACCAACAGAAGCCAAAACAATCCTTGATATCAACTGCTCAATCGGTCAATACAGTCTAGAACTCAAACACAAACACCTAGAAGTGGTGGGGGTTGAACCAGATCCCTTCCTAGCAAACCTTGCTTCCCTTGTTCTTGATAAAGTTCTTATCGGCCATATCGAACAACTCATCATCCCCTACCTCCCCGGATACTTTGATGTAATCCTCTTCCTAAATCGTTTCTCAACTCTCAAGAACCCTGTCCATACCCTAAACTCATTAAAAAAACTCCTCTCACCCTCAGGAGTCCTAATTCTTCGTACAACTAACCCCCTATACTTCCCCCATCTTCTAGACTACTGTCGCGAAACCATTCCCTCTGAGAACGGCTACTCTGCTACCCAGCTCAACAGCCTATTACAAAAAGCAAACCTAAAGAGTATTAACTGGGTTAACCTTACCAAGCCTCTCCCCCCACAGCTACTACCCATGCTAGAGGATCTGGCCACAGTATTCACAAACCATAGCATGGATGGGAGAGCATTCCTAATGCAAGCAGAATGCATTGAGTATGTTATTGTGGCTAAGTCAGCTATGCAATGAAGCTTCTCGGACGTAGACATCTACGTCCGCAAATTACATACTACCAAACCATACCTACAGAAAATATGATACAATCCACATGTGAGTATGTTCTCTTTTGAACATAAGGAGGAAAGCCTATGAAAAAATGGGATAGAACAGACTGGATGAAAGGAACAGCAGCTATACTTTTAGCAGGCACAGCAGCAATGCTAATAACCTCTGGGGTAGGGACAGTATGTGTAGCCTGGGGAGCAGAAAACTGGGAAGGCTTTGAACACTACGCAGAATACTCAACAATCTATCAAGTAATTACAATTATCACCTTAATGGCAGGATTTGCAGCCTCAATAGTCACCTATGGTTTCCTCAAGGGTGAAAAGTGGGCCTTCAATACAGCTATCATAACTATGCTAATAGCTATAGCTTCAGGAGCAGTCCACATGTGGTATTCAAACATGTTAAGGGGCAGCACCATGCCAGCAGCAGTCAGAGTATATCTAGCAATACTAACTATTCTTTTCCTTGTCTTCATTAAACTCTTAAAAGTTGATCTTAATAGACCCATGGGTAAATTCCGTTCCTATGGAACACCTACAGGTATGGCACTCTTGGCAGCAGGCTTAGGACTCTTAAGCACTCCTTTATACGCCGGGCCATCACATGGAGATAACCTGAACTACCTGTTACCAGAGCTATATATCATCGGTAGTATCTTGAGTCTTGCTGGCGTGGGGTTCATTCTCTTAGCTAGACTAGGGATAGACTTAAATATTATAACCTTGCAGAAAAAGTCCAGATTATTCAGCTATAAGTAGATAGTAACTATGTTTGCGAATAAGTAAATCAGCCCTATTTTTCAAAGACCATAGGGCTGAATCACCCACGCTCCCCTCGCTTCCGCAAGGGGAGCGACTATATTGGATCAACAGATAAACCATTTCTGCACGGTTTCAATCCACGCTCCCACACGGGGAGCGACTCCCTTGATGAGATTTTGATGATTCATATAGTCAGTTTTCAATTCACGCTCACGCATGGGGACGACGCAGTTTGAAACTAGTGCAAGGAAGTGATTTGCAATGGGTTCAATCCACGTTCCCCCTCGGGGAGCGACCAAGGTTACACTCATTGATCCGACTTATAGGGGACTGTTTCAATCCACGCTCCCATACGGGGAGCGACCCTTTGGTAATATCCAATCTTCTTCCCCATTATGGTTTCAATCCACGCTCCCGCACGGGGAGCGACGCCATTATTACTAGTGACAAATTCTGCGTAGCCCGTTTCAATCCACGCTCCCGCACGGGGAGCGACCCCCTTCTAACTTCAATCTAGCCCTTTTTACGCGGTTTCAATCCACGCTCCCGCACGGGGAGCGACGCTGAGAATGGCAGGCTTGAAAACTTCTCTAGGATGTTTCAATCCACGCTCCCGCACTGGGAGCGACTTGAACAGCAATCAATTTATTTATGATGTTGACACGTTTCAATCCACGCTCCCGCACGGGGAACGACGCTTATACAACGCAGGAGCGAATGTATGCTCTACAAGTTTCAATCCACGCTCCCGCACGGGGAGCGACTATTCCTGACTATATCTGTTCCATGCCAAGAGGTTTCAATCCACGCTCCCGCACGGGGAGCGACATTCATAGGAGGTATTATCTTTGGAGTAATGCTAGGTTTCAATCCACGCTCCCGCACGGGGAGCGACAATAGCATTGAACTTTTGGATACTTTTTAGTTTCAATCCACGCTCCCGCACGGGGAGCGACCTCAGGCAGAGCTAATAGCCAGAAGGAGAGTAAGTTTCAATCCACGCTCCCGCACGGGGAGCGACGACATTAGCCTCAACCAGGTGACTGTGGTACCTTGGTTTCAATCCACGCTCCCGCACGGGGAGCGACAGCGGGTACCTGGTTTGGTGCTCGCGATTGGAAGTTTCAATCCACGCTCCCGCACGGGGAGCGACTGCCCTTTTCACTAAGCATGAATTCATCCTTTTGGTTTCAATCCACGCTCCCGCACGGGGAGCGACACGTTCTACCATATCTACCTCTGGCATATCAACGTTTCAATCCACGCTCCCGCACGGGGAGCGACAAAGTCTAAGTTTTCAATATTGGTAACGTCATATGTTTCAATCCACGCTCCCGCACGGGGAGCGACTACACTTCTATCCGGTCTAATCCGGTATAAACTGTTTCAATCCACGCTCCCGCACGGGGAGCGACTAACTCCAAAACTCTAACGGTATGCGTATGTTGGTTTCGATCCACGCTCCCGCACGGGGAGCGACTGCAGCCGGGTTTATGAGTGTGGCGCATAAAGAGTTTCAATCCACGCTCCCGCACGGGGAGCGACTCCCCAAGCTAAATTATTCCTCCTTTTCCAAAGTTTCAATCCACGCTCCCGCACGGGGAGCGACTGTTTGCTAGCCCCTATAAGCAACTAAGCTATGTGTTTCAATCCACGCTCCCGCACGGGGAGCGACTAAGAAGCTCCGTGAGGTTGAAGCTGATCTGCTGGTTTCAATCCACGCTCCCGCACGGGGAGCGACCATTCGTAGTCACTTCTCTTTGGAGCATGTAAAAGTTTCAATCCACGCTCCCGCACGGGGAGCGACGCTCTGTATCTCTAATGTGCCTCCACATGGAGTTTGTTTCAATCCACGCTCCCGCACGGGGAGCGACTAATAAGCCTATCACAGTATTTGTTAACCACCTAGTTTCAATCCACGCTCCCGCACGGGGAGCGACGCCATGTCCCCTACGGGATAACCACCACCTTGTGTTTCAATCCACGCTCCCGCACGGGGAGCGACACAAGTGCAGTAGATATCACAAAAGATGCAGACAGTTTCAATCCACGCTCCCGCACGGGGAGCGACGATAGTAACCTAATGAACTTTTATAGAGTAGTTAGTTTCAATCCACGCTCCCGCACGGGGAGCGACCGATAACTACTACTACCCTATCCTGTTTATACAGTTTCAATCCACGCTCCCGCACGGGGAGCGACGAAGAACCCGAAACTGGCACTGACCAGTATAAAGTTTCAATCCACGCTCCCGCACGGGGAGCGACGACGGAGTATCTCATATAGCTATCGAAGCAATAGTTTCAATCCACGCTCCCGCACGGGGAGCGACGTTTCTTACGGCGTTTGATGATTGGGGAAGGATGTTTCAATCCACGCTCCCGCACGGGGAGCGACACCTGCAAAGCCTCGGTCCACTTCGCCCTCATGAGTTTCAATCCACGCTCCCGCACGGGGAGCGACAATCAATACTTGTCATTCCATCTCCATATTCTGGTTTCAATCCACGCTCCCGCACGGGGAGCGACTTAAATTGAGATATAATGGTTTAGGGTGGGTAGAGTTTCAATCCACGCTCCCGCACGGGGAGCGACGAGGGTATCATTTGGACAAGCTTAGATGAGAATGTTTCAATCCACGCTCCCGCACGGGGAGCGACTCTCAAAAAAGAAATGAAAATGAGAATTATCTATTGTTTCAATCCACGCTCCCGCACGGGGAGCGACGAGGTAGGGGCTACAGTACCTACGGGCGATTATAAGTTTCAATCCACGCTCCCGCACGGGGAGCGACGTTGGGGTCTAACCTCGTCAATTCTATTGCCATGTTTCAATCCACGCTCCCGCACGGGGAGCGACGGCATCAATGGTAACAAGTATAACTGGGAAATGGTTTCAATCCACGCTCCCGCACGGGGAGCGACCCTGTTCCTCCAGCTCATCACTCCATATATCATAGTTTCAATCCACGCTCCCGCACGGGGAGCGACGAGGCGAGATAAATGGATAAGCTTAGAGCAGTGGGTTTCAATCCACGCTCCCGCACGGGGAGCGACCAAAGGTAATGACAATAGTAACGACAATGTTCATGTTTCAATCCACGCTCCCGCACGGGGAGCGACTGCTGATCTAAAGCATCATCAGCTCCAGCAAAAGTTTCAATCCACGCTCCCGCACGGGGAGCGACTAACCATCCATCGGGGGACTCTCGCCCATCCCCTGTTTCAATCCACGCTCCCGCACGGGGAGCGACCGTCCATGAGATTTGTTGCTTTGCGGATAACACTGTTTCAATCCACGCTCCCGCACGGGGAGCGACGTCTCTGATGGTCAGATAAAGTATGTTGCTTGGGGTTTCAATCCACGCTCCCGCACGGGGAGCGACATCCGCACATTAGCCCTTTTAGCCGAAGCATTAGTTTCAATCCACGCTCCCGCACGGGGAGCGACGCACAACATACATTATGCATCACCCTTTCGTTAGGTTTCAATCCACGCTCCCGCACGGGGAGCGACTGGAGTAATAGCTGCTGCTGCTCCAGCAAAGACGTTTCAATCCACGCTCCCGCACGGGGAGCGACGCCTGAATGGTTGTGCCCGTTTGGACTACTCTCCCGTTTCAATCCACGCTCCCGCACGGGGAGCGACATGTTCTGCCCATTTATTGGGCTATGTATTAGGGTTTCAATCCACGCTCCCGCACGGGGAGCGACAGGAGGGTGGAATACTAGCCAATGCAGGCTAGTAAGTTTCAATCCACGCTCCCGCACGGGGAGCGACCTGAGTTATTAGCTCCATTCCATGCTACGTTGGTTTCAATCCACGCTCCCGCACGGGGAGCGACATGACAAGGAACTATTGGATATTCCTTGCGTGGTTTCAATCCACGCTCCCGCACGGGGAGCGACGTCTAGAGCGTCTATCCTGTTCCGACAACGTGTAAGTTTCAATCCACGCTCCCGCACGGGGAGCGACCTGAGTTATTAGCTCCATTCCATGCTACGTTGGTTTCAATCCACGCTCCCGCACGGGGAGCGACGTCTATTGCTTCCTTAACTTTGTCGTGTTGTTCTGAGTTTCAATCCACGCTCCCGCACGGGGAGCGACATGACAAGGAACTATTGGATATT
>DYGY01000020.1:0-2551 GCA_020724425.1 Thermaerobacter marianensis | reverse complement strand
TATCCTGTTCCGACAACGTGTAAGTTTCAATCCACGCTCCCGCACGGGGAGCGACACGCCAGGGAAACAATTGGCAGAATTGCTTAACGTTTCAATCCACGCTCCCGCACGGGGAGCGACCGCAGCAGAACTAAACAAGTTTGGCACAGGAATAGTTTCAATCCACGCTCCCGCACGGGGAGCGACGAGGTTTTTCATTCAATTACCCCGAATACGCCAGGTTTCAATCCACGCTCCCGCACGGGGAGCGACGTGGTAGTGTCACTATTGATGCACACGGATTGCGAGTTTCAATCCACGCTCCCGCACGGGGAGCGACCCGATGGGTGTTTTCCCTGGGCTCCTAGGGTCAGAGTTTCAATCCACGCTCCCGCACGGGGAGCGACGATATATCCCATACCCCTATTTCTAGTAGCTCTGTAGTTTCAATCCACGCTCCCGCACGGGGAGCGACTAAACCCCCTAAACAATATGAAAAATACTTAACGTTTCAATCCACGCTCCCGCACGGGGAGCGACCTATGCAGACATCAGCCACATCTAACTATTTAGGGTTTCAATCCACGCTCCCGCACGGGGAGCGACACGCTGGGAAAAGAGTTTCAATCCACGCTCCCGCACGGGGAGCGACGACGGGCAAAAGCTGGTTTATGCTATATCAGCTTATGTTTCAATCCACGCTCCCGCACGGGGAGCGACTCAAATAGCTCAACTAGCTCCTCAATAGTTTGTGTTTCAATCCACGCTCCCGCACGGGGAGCGACTAAGGCCTTAGGCATAGGGGCTGATGTATATTGGGTTTCAATCCACGCTCCCGCACGGGGAGCGACAATACACAAGGAAAGAAACTCGCTGAATTGCTTGTTTCAATCCACGCTCCCGCACGGGGAGCGACGCAAAAAAAGGAAGTTGGTTATGATGTTAAAGATGTTTCAATCCACGCTCCCGCACGGGGAGCGACGAGAAATCATCGACATATACATAGCAGATTTGGACGTTTCAATCCACGCTCCCGCACGGGGAGCGACGAAGTGGTGCAATAGTAATCGGTGGAGTAACTAGTTTCAATCCACGCTCCCGCACGGGGAGCGACCGTTGTCTGCCAGATATAGTGCATACTGATCCAAGTTTCAATCCACGCTCCCGCACGGGGAGCGACTATTGGCTTCGACCAAGTGACTGTGGTGTCTAGGTTTCAATCCACGCTCCCGCACGGGGAGCGACGGTGTCGGATTGTTCTCTGCTGCGTACAAAGACTGTTTCAATCCACGCTCCCGCACGGGGAGCGACGGTATCGGTTTATTATAAGAGAGGGCTTTTACCAGTTTCAATCCACGCTCCCGCACGGGGAGCGACCTAGCATTAAAGTTTTCAAAGATCTTATTTTGCAGTTTCAATCCACGCTCCCGCACGGGGAGCGACGCTCTACAGGTCGGGACTACTACCATGTTATCAGGGTTTCAATCCACGCTCCCGCACGGGGAGCGACCTGGAACTGGTGGCAGCATGTTCGTCGCAAAAGGTTTCAATCCACGCTCCCGCACGGGGAGCGACAGTAGCAGCTCCTTCTGCAGATGATGATATTGCTAGTTTCAATCCACGCTCCCGCACGGGGAGCGACTCGTTGAACAGAACTTCTGCAAAGTAGCTAAAAAGTTTCAATCCACGCTCCCGCACGGGGAGCGACTGTTCGCAAAATAGTTGTTCATCGACTCTAGGAGTTTCAATCCACGCTCCCGCACGGGGAGCGACGTTTGAATTATGCACACATAAACGGCTCTAATCTAGTTTCAATCCACGCTCCCGCACGGGGAGCGACGCACCGAGTACAAGACCATCGGCAAAAGCATCACGTTTCAATCCACGCTCCCGCACGGGGAGCGACTCCAATTAATTCACCTCCATTACTCTGCAAGTTTGGTTTCAATCCACGCTCCCGCACGGGGAGCGACAACAGCAAGCCTTTGTTGATGAGTACTTGGTGGATTTGTTTCAATCCACGCTCCCGCACGGGGAGCGACGGTGCATCACTCTACTTATTTAGACGTACCTCCGGTTTCAATCCACGCTCCCGCACGGGGAGCGACCTTTGTTATGTTTAATACGCCACTTGCTAAGTAGTTTCAATCCACGCTCCCGCACGGGGAGCGACATCAGGATCAAGTACATAGTACATACCTAGACCGGTTTCAATCCACGCTCCCGCACGGGGAGCGACCTGGCGGCCAAGGAGTTTATAAACTATGCGCTTGTTTCAATCCACGCTCCCGCACGGGGAGCGACGAGATCATATCAGTTGATAATATCCCGTACTTGGTTTCAATCCACGCTCCCGCACGGGGAGCGACAAATGGTTTGACAACTTATCCGATAGAATAAAAGTTTCAATCCACGCTCCCGCACGGGGAGCGACGAAAACTAAAAAACAATGCTATCTCTCAAAATATGGTTTCAATCCACGCTCCCGCACGGGGAGCGACTTAGGATGCTTAATAGATTTGTAAGCGTAAAATAAAACCCACCTTGCAAGAAGGCGGGTGAACAGACCTTA
>DYGY01000044.1 GCA_020724425.1 Thermaerobacter marianensis | reverse complement strand
ACGCCCAGTACTCATTATAGAAAAATTAGACAAGTTTAGGAGAAAACAGTATAATGTCCACAAAGGAGTTGATGTCGTGAAGAAATACTCCCTCGACAGGTTCAGACACTGCAACGCAACCCAGAAAAAACAAGACCTTAAAATGGTTGGAAATATACATCTCATTGAGGTGACCCCATGCTCCAAAGAGATATTAACTACATAGATATCTTCTAGATCTCTTCATAGAAATAAATAGGAGGAATCTCTATGCGAAGAATCCTTTTAATCACCATTATTGCTTTAGCTTTCATTACAACTGCTTGTACTCCCACCAACAACTATGAAATTCTCTTATATAGCAATGGTACCACCGAAATTATTACAGATGAAAAGATTATGGGAGTCATAGAACAAATGCTAGAAACCCAACCAAGCCCTGCCCAAGTTAATCTTGATTCAGACCAAATAAACACCATTAAAAAAAATAATATAGTGATAGAAGTCATATATACTGAGCCAGTACAGTATACAATTGAGCATAGTGAATATGTGAAAGCCACCTATGAGATTAAGCGAATAATTAAGCCTATAGATTCAGAGCCCTACAACAATTACATTTTCTTTCTATATCCTGATGTTACAGAATTTTCAGCCCTAGTATTCAATGATATTCAAGAACTAGATGATAACATCCTAACCCTATTAGAACAGAAGGGAGTGATTCCAAAATGAAAAGAATACTCCCCCTAATCCTACTCTTATTAATTCTTCTAAGTGGTTGCACTAATACAGATCTTCCTGATCAAATAGGGTTATACCATAATGACACCCTGATAACTACTACAGAAAAAGAAAAAGTCATGAACACCTTAGCAGAATTGTTAGCTCTACAACCAACACCTGAATTGGGAATAGAGTTAGATAAGCATGATCTCCTAGTAGATCAGACCCTAGTAATCTCATATAATGAGGCTCAAACATTAACTGTAGCTTATGACTATGTTGAGTATTCTTTTGAGGTTATTGGTATCTACAAACACCTTGGCAATACCAATGCCTCTATAATATCTCTTCTTCATCCTGATGAATCAGTAACTTGGCTTCTCCTGCCTATTGATAGCATCAAAGAAATCGAGAGAATAGATAGAGATATTCTTATTACCTTCAAATAACACAGCCCTCACCTAGAGAGTGGGGTCTCAAAATTACTTTGCTTCCTCAATCCAACTCATAATTTCTTCTTTAGGCACTCTACCAGTACACTTCAAAAAAGCTGGTGGATGTCACCAACTATTTCTCTTTAATTATCACATTCCCAGCAGCAAGATCAATATAAATTGAAGAAGAGAAAAAGCTGGAAACCCTTGGAAACAGGGGATCTCACGGTAAAAAAAGAGAGCCAAAGACTTAATTGACATTTATTCTATATTTTGCTATAATTAATAAAATTAATTAAAAGGAGGCTTAGGCTTTAAAACCAATCCAATAATTATTTTATCAAATTACATTAGGAGTTAGAGACAAGTTAAAATTCTTTCTAGTTATTATACTACCACTAAGACAATATTTGTATTTCCTAAATGATACGAATAATATATAATAATAGTTTTAATGTATTTATAAAATGTCTAGAAAGGTGAGATGAACATTGAAAAAAATACTTAGTACCACTATGATTGCTATCCTGTTAGTGACAATAATGACTTTTGCTAACTCTGCAGGAGCCCAAATTAACTCAATCTCAGTACTGGAAGGATATACTACTAGGTCATATCAACCTCTTGATGAAGACTCAAAGCAACTAATAGAGGCGGTTGGTATAGCTCTCGATGCAGATAACCCGGAACTGGAAATGCAGGCTCTAGGTTTTAGTTTAATTTCCACAAAAACAGAATACGTAGAATTTATGTCTGTAGATGAAGGATTTATCGCAACTGGACGTAAGATTTTGTTTGAAGATAATCAAATTTTGCTATATGATAAAGATGCCATGCAAATTATTGATGATGAAATAAGTATTATGGATGCAAGTACCGGTAGCAAATATTCATGGATTACTCTCTCTAGTTCTAGCTATATCCAAGGTGGAGGAAGCTTTGGAGATTCACGTGTAGTTCTTAGTTACTCTTTTAATTTAGAGGGTTTTGGGCGAATATATAATGATGCTTGGGCAGTATCATGGGATGATACTGGAGCTTATGTAGAATCCACATCATATACAAGTTCACTAATATATAAGACTGGTTCCATCAGTGGTCAAGGATTTGAAGTGCCTCCGACCTTATATCAGGGACATTTTTATGCCTTTCTAATTCCAAGAGATGGCTTTGCTAACGCTCACGGAGCAATGTTTCAAGAATTCGCAGACGTGTATGGAGCACCAGCTAATTGGACATTCTCCATAGGCAAAGGTTTTGCCAGTATCGGTTATACAACAGAAGGATCTGTAAGAAAAGCTTATCTAAGAGACACATATTAATAATAATTAATTGGTTAGCTTTTCCTTAAGTAACTAAGTTTCAAAATCAGATCTAGCTGAGACGTTTAATCTTGTATCTTTTGATATCGCTGATGCGATATATTCTTGTATCACATCAGCGATATCCTCATAACTCAAAATTCGAGTCTCTCAAGTTTGCTAACGATTTCACATAAATATTTAGCTACATAAGACATAAACATGATTAACTAATCGCTCCTTAACTTTTCTTCCGGATTTCATTGTAAAGAATTCAGATGAGAGGTTAATCACCCCTATCTTTTGCGAGACTGGAGGAATGTATTCATGCAAAAAACTTTGCTCCTCACCATTGTTTTTCTAACTCTGTTAATAACCGGTTGCAGTGAAACTAATGATTATCAAATTCTCTTACACAACAATGGTGCCACCGAAATTATTACAGATGAAAAAATTATGGGAGTCATAGAACAAATGCTAGAAATCCAACCAAGCCCTGCCCAAGTGAATCTTGACACAGACCAAATAAACACCATTAAAAGAAACAATGTAGTGATAGAAGTCATATATACTGAACCAGTACGGTATACAATTAAGCATAGTGAATATGTGAAAGCCACCTATGAGATCAAGCGATTAATTAAGCCTATAGACTCAGAGCCCTACAGCAATTACATCTTTTTTCTATATCCTGAAGTCACAGAATTTTCAGCCCTAATATTCAATGATATTCAAGAACTAGATAATAACCTCCTAACCCTATTAGAGCAGAAGGAGTGATTCAAAAATGAAAAGAATACTCCCCCTAATCCTACTCCTATTAATTCTTCTAAGTGGTTGCACTAATACAGATCTTCCTGATCAAATAGGGTTATACCATAATGACACCCTGATAACTACTACAGAAAAAGAAAAAGTCATGAACACCTTAGCAGAATTGTTAGCTCTACAACCAACACCTGAATTGGGAATAGAGTTAGATAAGCATGATCTCCTAGTAGATCAGACCCTAGTAATCTCATATAATGAGGCTCAAACATTAACTGTAGCTTATGACTATGTTGAGTATTCTTTTGAGGTTATTGGTATCTACAAACACCTTGGCAATACCAATGCCTCTATAATATCTCTTCTTCACCCTGATGAATCAGTAACTTGGCTTCTCCTACCTATTGATAGCCTTAAAGAAATCGAGAGAATAGATAGAGATATTCTTAATATCTTCAAATAACACAGCCCCCACCTAGAGAGTGGGGGCTCAAAATTACTTTACTTCCTTAATCCAATTCATAATCTCTTCTTCTTTAGGCACTCTACCAGTACACTTCACTTGACCATTAATAATTAGTCCGGGTGTGGCTAGAATCCCTGTCTCCATTATCTCCATGTAATCAGAGACCTTCTGTACCTCTGCAGAGATATCTAGTTCTGCCAATACATGTTTCACCTTAGCCTCTACTGACTTACACCTGGCACAACCAGGACCAACAACCTTGATTTGCATCCCTACCATTCCTTCCTAGAATATATTGCCAAAAAGCCACCCTGTTAAGGTTGCTAAAACAACCACTAAAGAAATATATACAGCCGTCTTCTTTACCCCCATCACCCTGCCGATTACTAACATATTAGGCAAACTAAGAGCAGGGCCAGCTAATAATAGTGCTAAAGCAGCTCCCTTGCTCATACCAAGATCCATTAGGGCTCTAACAATTGGAACCTCAGTCATAGTCGAAAAATACATCATGGCTCCAATCAGTGAAGCAGTAAAGGTGGAGCCCCAGCCGTTATCCCCTACATAAGTAGCTATCCATTCTGGAGGCAAGATCTCTCTTAAGACACCAGCAAAGAAAACACCCACAAGCAGAATAGGGGTTATCAGCTTAGCTAACTTATAGGTCTCAGATAACCAGAGTTTAACCTCCTCACCATCAAACCAACGATAAAGTACATACATGAGAAAGGCGATCAGAAGACCCCATACCGATAATTTTAGTGACAGTGGTTGATTAAGACTACCCACAATCAATATAAGTACCAGAATAGAGAAATATAGAAGTAAAACCCAGGCAGGTTTTTGCTCTTCAGTACTCCCTGAAAACATAGCTACTTCCTCTGCTGAACGTTCTTTTTGCTCTCCCTTAAAGAGAAAAGCCATAATGATACCAATAACTATGGCAAAAATAATGGCTCCAAGAGCTCTGGCAAACCCTAATTCCCAGCCAAGCTTTTGTCCTGTCAGGGTAATAGCTAAAAGATTAATTGCCGGAGCTGAATAAAGAAAAGTAACTGCTGGTCCAAGACCAGCTCCCTTGCGGTAAATCCCGGCAAACAAAGGCAAAACCGTACAGGAACATACAGAAAGAATGATTCCTGATACTGAAGCCACACTGTATGAAACCAACCTATTTGTACCTGCACCAAAATACTTTAAGACATTAGGGCCAGAAACAAAAACAGCAATAGCTCCAGCGATAAAGAAGGCCGGAACCAAACAGGTAAGAACATGAGCAGAAAGATAATCTAATAACTCCAACCAACCAGCATTCAAAAGACTACTCACCAGCAGTCATCTCCTCAAGACTCTTATGCATCCCCCGTACCTGTTCAACAATCATCTCTTCAGAAACCTTTAATAACTCCTTTATCAAAGGACTTGCCAATCTATACACTACCGTCGTTCCTTCCCGACGAGATACCACCAAATCAGCCTTCCTTAGGACCGAAAGATGTTTGGATAGGGTTGATTGCTCAATTTCTAGTCTTGGTAACATCTCACAGACACAAATCTCTTCGTTGCTAAGCATCTTTAGAATCTCCACCCTTACCGGATGGCCCAAAGCCCTGAACATATCCGCCTGCCAGTCATGTATCTTCAACACAATCCCTCTTTCTTATATGAACATATTGTCATATAGTCAATTATAGTATAACAAAGAAGCTGGTGAATGTCACCAGCTACCTCTCTTTAACTATCACATTTCCTGCAGCAAGATCAATATTTATTAGGTAATAACCCTTCTTAGAAACATAATCAGGTGTTTGATAGATATTGCCATTCTTTATTAACATATCGTCAGGATAATTTACATTCCCTATTAGATCATTAACTGTCATATAGATACCCACGTCCTCAGGAACCCAAATGGTCACATTCCCTGCTGCTAAGTTAATTTGCATCTGTGCTTCACCAATAAGATCACCTAAGAAGATATTGACATTGCCTGCACCAAGATTAGCCTCTAAAGAACGTAGATCAAGATTAGTAAAGTCTAGATCCACATCACCTGCACCCATATCCAAGTCAATCTCAATGGGTATGCCTTCTTTAAACTCTAATTGCCAGACCTCAGTACCTTCAGATATCCTGCCAAAGTTCACCTGATAACCAGTCTCATTATTCCCATTCCCCCGAATGTCTAAAGAAAACCATTTATCACCCTCTTTAAAAGTCAAACGGGGTTCTTCATGATAGCCACTAAACCTGGTCCTAACCAGACTATCAGAGGAATCACTCACAGCATTTAGCTCTAGCTTCCCTGCAGGAAACTTAAGCTTCACTGTTCCAATGGGATCTTCTTCACTAGGATTACCATAATATTGCCAATCACCAGAGATTCGTTCAAGAGGTCCATCAAGATACCACTGTGATGCTGCTGCTGTCCAGAGCAAAAAGATTAGGAACAAAACCAAAACACCTGTAAGAACATGGCGGGCAGTAATCCGTTTACCCAAAAGCAAAGCTATACCAAGAGCAATAAGGAGTATGGGCCAATAATTAAGGAGATTAAAGAAATATGACCAGCTAATCCTCACCATCCCCTGATTACTCATCAGAATCAATATACCAGCAATGATGAGAACCAGGCCCTTAACAACACTATGGCTATTCATTTTTCTTCCTCCTTGCACCATCATAAACAAGATAGACACCTAAGATGATCAAACCTACCGCCCAAAAACCATTGTGCATTGAAATAGGTATAAACATTTCAAACAAAAGCAAGCCTCCCAGAATTACTAGAACAAGACCAATATCCTTTAATCGCTTATCCCTGTCCTCCCTAGCCTCTTCCTTATCTATCTCTTCGACACTTACCTCTGGCATAATCAGAGCTAAGATAAAGTAGCCCACCAGAATAACACCAGAGTCAAGAGCAAAGAGACCTACCAGAGTTAATACTCTTACCAGAGTAACATCTAGATCAAAATAGTGAGCTAAACCACTACATACCCCAGCAACCGTCTTGTCTTCCTTTAATCTATAGAGCCTGCTCATAAGCAACCTCCTCGTATAATAGTGTTATCAAGTTAATTTGAAACATTACCAGTTGAATT
>DYGY01000019.1 GCA_020724425.1 Thermaerobacter marianensis | reverse complement strand
TAAAACACTTGTGTTCCTCTCACGCTGTTATGTTTTCAAAGACCAATTTTGTTGCGTCACAGTTACTTATCTTAGCAGTGCTTTTCACTCTTGTCAAGACTCTTTTTTATCCGACTCGAACAGTTCGTAACTCGTCAGACTTTTATGGTGCAACGTTGCATATTTTATCAACGCCAGCCCATCCTGTCAAGAGTATTTTCTTAATGTTTTTTCCTCTTAAGGTGAAAGATTGAGAAGTCAACTGACTTCTCAATTTTGTACCCCGTGCGGGAGTCGAACCCGCGTTACCGCCGTGAGAGGGCGGCGTCCTAGGCCACTAGACGAACGGGGCCTGGCTGGGGGAGGAGGATTCGAACCTCCACTACGAAATCCAGAGTCTCGCGGGCTACCGTTACCCGATCCCCCAATTAAGTTTTCAATTTGTCGCAAAAGTAATTATAGCATCACACATGAGAGAAATCAATATTAGTTTTCAGGGTTTTTGTCTCTTAACAGGATAACCTTGTTAGATTAACAATATGCAAACCATGCAATACTGTTTGTACATACTTAATGTAGATTCATATCTTGACACATTCTTTTTTACACTCATATAATGAGATTGTTAGATACCCTATGGGGTATATATTGAAGAGGGAGGTGACAAGCCTGGTTTGGGACTGTCTAATACAAGACACCTCTGTTTCAGCCAGGTAAGATCAATGGCTGTCCTAATATACACAACGCCAACGTGTCAATATTGTAGTAAGGCCAAGAGTTATTTAAGAGAACGGGGAATTCCATTTCGAGAACTTGATGTATCTAAGAATCCTAGTGCCGCTAGAGAAATGGTCCGTAAATCCGGACAGATGGGTGTACCAGTACTAGATATCAATGGAAAAGTCATAATAGGGTTTGACAAAGCAAAGATTAATCAATCTCTAGGAATCAGAGGTTAGAAACTAAAGGAGGAACTATATAATGAAGCTTAAGCCAATGGATGATCGTTTACTCATCAAACTTACTGAAGAAAAAGAACAAACAAAGGGTGGTATTATCATTCCAGACTCCGCCAAGGAAAAGCCCCAAAAAGGCGAAGTTATCGCCGTTGGGACAGACGAAGATCTTCAACAGTATATCAAAGCAGGTGATCACGTACTTTTTTCCAAATATGCAGGACAAGAAGTCAGAATTGATGATGAAGAATATCTAATCCTTACTAGAGGTGACATTTTAGCTATCGTTGAAAATTGAATTCTGTGTATATAGAACATAAAATAAATCCCCCTGACAGCTCAGGGGGATTCCCTTTATTGATTATCCTCTATCCACTTAATTGCTTCTTTCATTCTCTTAAGAACAGTATCTTTACCCAATAGAGCCATGATATCGAATAATCCTGGTCCCATCGTTCTTCCTGTTATCGATAATCTTGTTGGATGAATAATCTTACCTGCAGAGACACCTAAATCTTCAGCAATAGCTCTATAGGCTTTTTCTGTTGCCTCTACTGTAAACTCAGGTAGCTTCTCCAATTCAGCAATACATTTATTTAGCAAACCAATAGCTGACTCATTAAAATGCTTCTTGACACCTTTTTCTTCATAATCTGTTACATCTACAAAGAAATACTCGGCAGCATCTACTAATTCAACAAGGGTCTTGGCTCTGTCCTGAAGAGCCTTAATCATCTGCTCATACCAGACCTGTCTTTCAGGAGAAAGCTCCTCTACAAGATAGCCCTTTTTAACAAACCATGACTTTGCAATCTCAGCTAGTCGTTGATAAGGCATTTCCCTTAAGTAGTGACCATTAATCCAGGTCATTTTGTTGACATCATAGATTGAAGCATTCTTACCAATCCGCTCCAGCTTAAACTCACTGATTATTTCCTCTATGCTCATAATCTCACGGTCATCTCCCGGAGACCAGCCAAGAAGAGCAATATAGTTGATGATTCCCTCAGGGAGATACCCCTGATCCTTAAACTCTTCAACGGAAGTTGCTCCGTGCCGCTTAGACAGTTTTGAACGATCAGGTGCTAGAATCATTGGTACATGTGCAAAATTAGGTAACTCATACCCAAGAGCCTTGTATACAGCAATCTGTTTTGGAGTGTTTGATAAATGTTCCTCAGCTCTTAGTATATAGTTGATTTTCATGCTAGCATCATCAATTACACAGGCGAAGTTGTAGGTTGGCATACCATCTGACTTCAAAATAATAAAGTCATCGATGACACTATTATCAAACTCGACGTCTCCTCTGATCAAATCATGTACCACCGTTTTGCCGTCGTCTGCTGTTTTTATGCGAATTACATAGGAACGACCTTCTTTTTGAAAAGCTGTCTCTTGTTCCACTGTAAGCTTACGGCAATGCCCATTGTATAAGAATGCTCTATGTTCCTCTCTAGCCTTCTCACGTTGTGCATCCAACTCTTCCTTTGTGCAGTAACAACGATATGCCTTGCCTTCTTCCAATAAGCGATTTACTTCCTTAAGATATAAACCCTTTCTCTCTGACTGAAAATATGGACCAAACTCTCCTTCTATTTCTGGGCCTTCATCCCAATCTAGTCCCAGCCATTTCATTGAGTCTAGGATTCCTTTGACAGATTTCTCAGTAGAACGAGCCTGATCCGTATCCTCAACACGTAAAACAAAAGTTCCACCATGCCGTTTTGCAAATAGCCAGTTAAATAGAGCGGTTCTTGCTCCTCCAATATGTAATTCACCAGTCGGACTTGGAGCAAATCTCACCCGAACCTTCTCAGATATCTCCACCATGTGTTTTCCCCCCGTTAACCTGATTGCTTACCTTATTATACTACACGGACTAGCATAGTAATCAATGATATATCTTAAGAAAACCCGGAACCTAAAAGGTTCCGGGCACCACTTATTTCCTACCAGTCTTATCTAATAGAGCTTCCCACTTCTGGTCAACAGAGGCCTGTAACTGATCAATAATATGCTTGTTTTCTGGTTTGAACAGATGCTTAAATCTACCCTGTAATTCTAACCAATCAGTAAGAGGTCTCTTCTTCTTTGGCTTATAGGTTAAACGCCATTCACCGTTTTCAACCTCAAAGAGTGGCCAATAGCAGGTATCAACTGCTAGTTTCGCAAGCTCAATAGTTTGATCAGCTTCATGTGGCCAACCGAGCGGACAAGGTGACATTGCGTTAATAAAAGCGGGTCCATCCTGCTCAAAAGCCTTTTCGGCCTTTCTAACAGTATCACTCCAGTGACTTGGTGAAACCTGTGCCACATAAGGAATGTTATGGGCTACCATAATTGAAGTCAAATCCTTCTTAGGTCTTGACTTGGCAGCCATCTTCTTTCCTGCCGGAGATGTGGTTGTTGCCGCACCTAAAGGTGTAGAACTAGATCTTTGTACACCTGTATTCATGTATGCTTCATTATCATAAACAACATAGACCAGATTGTGTCCTCTTTCCATAGCACCAGATAATGATTGGAAACCAATATCATAGCTACCACCATCACCTGCAAAAACCACAAACTTTACATCCTCTTCAATAGCACCTTTTTTCTTCATTGCTCTATATGCAGTTTCAACACCACTCATAGTAGCGGCAGAATTTTCAAATGCACTATGGATAAAAGGAGTCTTCCAGGCCGTATAGGGATAGATTGTTGTACCAACTTCTAGACATCCTGTAGCAGCACCAACAACAACAGGCTTCTTGGTTCCTGCCAGGATCTGCTTAACGACAACTGGTGCACCGCACCCTGAACACAAGCGGTGACCGCCAGTCAATCTACTTTCCCTAGTGGCCATTTCCTTTAAATTGGCCATGATTCAGTCCTCCTCTTCTCAGTCTCTGACACCCAGATAATTTACTTTATTCTTAACCTGCCCTGTCTTAGCAATCTCAAACAGATCCTCATATACGCCTTTAATATCCTTAGTCCAAATGTCACGTCCACCCAAACCAAAGATATAATTGGTCATAAGTGGTCTTTCTTCTAGTTCAAACATAGCTGATCTCAATTCACTAAAAACAGGACCACCATTTGTAGAGAAGGTTTCAGATCTATCCATAACAGCAACGGCCTTAAGATGCTTAAGAGCGTCTGCATATTCCTCAGCAGGGAAAGGTCTTAATACTCTTGGTTTTAGCAAACCAACTTTGAGGCCCTGTTCTCTCAACTCATCCACAACTACCTTAGTAGTACCAGCCGTTGAACTCAAAACAACTATCGCTACTTCTGCATCATCTAATCTGTATGATTCAAAATAGCTGTACTGACGACCGGTTAGTTCTTCATACTCTTTAGCAATATCAACGATGACTTTCTTAGCATGTTCCATACCCTCAACCTGCTGTCTCTTATGCTCAAAATAGAAGTCTTGAAGATCTAAAGGTCCAAAAGTAGTTGGTTTGTTAACCTGTAACAATGGATTTTCAGACTTAAATGTACCAATAAACTTCTTAACCAGGTCATCTTCTAAGACATTCAAGTTCTCCATACCATGACTGGTAATGAATCCATCCTGCATAACCATAACAGGAAGCCTTACATCAGGGTGTTCTGCAATCCTAACAGCCTGAATCAAGTTATCATATGCTTCCTGAGCACTCTCGGAATATAATTGAATCCAGCCTGAATCTCTAGTCCCCATGGTATCACTATGATCACAATGAATATTAATGGGACCACTAAGTGCTCTATTTACAACTGGCATAACAATGGGTAAGCGACTGCCTGAAGCAATGTATACAACTTCCCACATAAAAGCCAATCCATTTGAAGATGTTGCTGTCATGGCACGTACACCAGCTGCTGCCGCACCAACAGTAGCGCTCATAGCACTATGCTCACTCTCAACTGTAACAAACTCTGTATCAACTTCTCCATCGGCCACATAACTTGAAAACTTCTCAACAATATCTGTTTGAGGAGTAATGGGATATGCGGCAACAACATCAGGTTCAATCTGCTTCATACCATATGCCACTGCTTCATTTCCCGTCATGGCTGCTCTTTTTTGACCACGGAGATTATCAGCTATAGCCATCTTGCTAGCCTCCTCACTCTGTCTCCTCATTTTTTTTGTGCTCATCTTCTAAACTTAAAGCTGCTGCACGGTCAGGACATTCAACCACACAGATTCCACAACCCTTACAATGATCATAATCAATCCCAATAACTTTACCTTCATCAAGATTAATTGCATTATCTGGGCAATAAATCCAGCAGAGCATACACTGAATACATTTATCAGCATCAAAAACTGGCCTCTTGTTTCTCCAGTCTCCAGTCTTATATTCTTCAGCACTACCTGGGTTAATAATTAACCCACCTTCTGGAATATCGCGCCAGCCTGGCTTCTGTTTACTCATCAGTCTAGCACCTCCCGATAAGCTCGCTCAATAGCTGCTAGATTACCTTCAATCACTTCCGGCTTATGGCGGAACTTGCTCTCCAACTGTTCCTTCATCTGAGTCATAAATTCCTCATAAGGAAGTATTTCTGTTACACGAATTAAAGCACCCATTAGTGGTGTATTGGGAATATTCCTACCGATTGTTTCTTTAGCAATTTTGCTAGCATCAACAGTGTAAAGCCTAATATCCTCATTTTCTAAATTGAGTTTGACACGAATTTCCTCTACACTTTGCTCACTATTAACAATAATTGCTGCACCTGCTTCCAAACCATCAACTACATCTGGTCGACTCAATAGAGTTGGATCCAAAACAACAACTATATTGGGTTTAGATACACTACTGTGTACACTAATTGGTTGGTCACTTATGCGGTTAAAAGAAGTTACAGGTGCTCCCATACGTTCTGGGCCGTATTCGGGAAATCCTTGTACATACTTACCCGCAATCGCTGCAGCCTCCGCCAATAGTAGAGCAGCTGTTTTGGCTCCCTGTCCACCTCGGCCGTGCCAGCGGATTTCAGTTATTCTAGCCATTATGTTCCTCCCCTGCCTACAGTAATTTAAACTGACAGGACATAGAAAAAGGCGGGCACTCGCTGACCGCCTAGTGTCCATACCTGTTTGAAAACGTTACCGTCACTTTATTCCCAATCAAAAAAGATTTTAGTATGACTGTAAAATCGCCACAATGGGTTGTTTTCATTGTCAGTCTAACACTTCACCTACCTGCCGTCAAGAATTATACGAATCTAACAGCAAGAAAAGCCTGGTTAGATAGTATAACAGGCTCATACATACAAAATATGCAGTATTATCAGCAATATTACCCCTGGAATTCCCAGAAAACCTACAACTAAAGCAGTAAAGGGGTTTATTGGTAATTGTAAATTCACATATGCTCCTACCCAGTTAAATAATAGAATAACCAGACCACCTAAGATAGCGTTAGAAAGCAATATCCAGAAGATTCGTATTGGCAGCCAGAAGAACTTAACTACTAGATACAAAGCAGCAAGAGCCAGAAAGTAAATCGCCAGTGTTAGATAATCCATCAAATCCCCTCCCAGTCTCATCATATGAGCAATGGTAGGGAAAACATGCCTACATAGTCAAACCTTCTTCTTTTGCTTTCTTGAGCAAGTACATATAGCGTTTCTCTGAAGCAGCAAGCCAGTGAATAGCATGGTCAACAAGATCAGGCTCAGATACCTGAGAAAAGTAGCTCTGGGCAGCCTGCCAATCACGCCTGGCATCTTCAATAGCCATTCTCATATCTACACTAGTTAGACTCGTTAAACCATAAGTTTCTTCAGGAATGATTCTATCAGCCATACTATCCCAAATACTATTAAGCAATCCCATTCAAGATACCCCCTCATCTATCAGCATATGTTGTATTCTGATATAGGTGTATAGATAGGATTGCCATATAGCCCAGCATTTATACAGGTTTTGGCGAGATGGATCCATGCTCATATTCTTGTGTTGAAATCGGGAGAGTCATTCGCGTTATGAAAACGAAATTCCGTGCATCGCGAAGTAATATAGAACGGCTATTTCAGAAATTTTGGTCGATGTGGTCATTAAGCACACAGGGATGTTCACGAAGCCAAAAACATCTTAAGCAATCATAAAATATGGTGAGTTCAGAGACATCCCTGTTTATATCTACCAATCGCCTAAAGCAAGAAGTAGTAGACGCTAATGGCCTAGCCAGTAGCCTAAACGGCATACTGTTGTAGCCCTTACCGAACTGATGGATTCATACCTATTAGGAGCGAAAGCTTGAACTCAAGAGTCCAATGATCTATACGTCTTGGCTAGCCGGAAGCCCCCACAAACATGTCATGTTTGTGGGGGAGGTTCACACTATTAGCTATGCCTAATTATCTATCTCTCTTCGACCCTCTAATGCACGTACTAGAGTTAATTGATCTACATAATCTATGTCTCCACCCTCTGGAAGACCCCTAGCTATCCTAGTAAGCTTAATTCCTAAAGGTTTAATCAACTTAGCAAGGTACATTGCTGTAGCCTCACCCTCAACAGTCGGGTTTGTTGCAATAATTATCTCTTTTATATCCTGATTACTTAAGCGCTGCAAAAGTTCGCGAATCTTTAAATCTTCAGGCCCAACACCATCCATCGGTGAAATAACTCCATGTAGAACATGATACTGACCACGGTATTCCCTGATCCTCTCCATTGCGGCAACATCCTGAGGATTCTCAACCACACAAAGCAGCCATTTTTCTCGATTTAAGTCGCTGCAGATTGGACAGGGGTTGATATCGGTGAGATTCTGACATTGTGAGCAATATTTTACCTCTTCTTTGGCCTTAACAATTGCTTCAATCAAAGCCTTAACTTCTTCCTTAGACTGAAATAGCAAATGAAAAGCAAGCCTCTGGGCAGACTTTGGTCCAATTCCAGGCAACTTACCAAGTTCTTCAATTAATTGAGCAATTGATCGTGCATACATTCTTGGTTAAAACCCTGGGAGGCCAGGCATATTAACACCCTTAGTAATCTTGGCCATTTCATCAGCAACCATCTCTTGAGAAGTACGTAAAGCCTCATTAACAGCCGCTAACACGAGATCCTGTAGCATTTCAACATCATCAGGATCAACAACCTCTTTGTCAATATCTATACTAATAATCTCCTGACGACCATTACAAACGACTCTAACCATACCTCCACCCGCAGTTGCTTCAACAGTACGCTCAGCTAGTTCTTCCTGCATCCTATCAACCTGTTGTTGCATCTTCTGTAAATCCTTCATAATCTTGTTCATATTCATATTCAGTTCCTCCTATTTATCAAACGGATTTTTATCTTTGACCTGAACAACTTCAGCGCCAAACAACTCTTTAGCAGAATCAACTAAAGGATCTTCTTTTGCTTCTGCCACTTTTTCACCTTTGAGAATACATATTATCTTTATGTCTTCTCCATACTTCTGGCTAATAATTTGCTCTAAGAGTAGACGATTCTTACCCTGACTGCCTTCAAAACTCTCTTTATGAAAAGAATGATTAAACAATAGAGTAAGTGTACCCGGCCTACCGTCAACAGGAACAGCCTCCACTAATAAGGCTTGGGCTTTAACGCTCTTTTTACCCACTAAAGAAACGATATTCTTCCAATCTTTCTTGATTTGCTCAATTATAGCAGTTTTTTCTTTGTCTTCTTCCTTTTTCACCGGAGCTTTGCTTGGTTTTTTCTCAGCTACTTGAACATCTAACATTTCCTTACCTACCAAGTTTACCAGTTTTATCACTGCTATCTCAAGTATAAGTCGTGGTTCTGTACTCCATTTTATATTCTTCCCTATATCAGAAAGCAAATCTATTACACTTATCAATTCATCTTTGCTAAGAGAACTGGCTTGTTCTTTAAGAATGTCATCTATCACAAGATGGCTTGCACCTAACTTAACCAAAAGGATTTCTCGCCAGTATGAGAGCCAACCCGTTAAGAACTGATGAACATCCTTACCACTTTCCAGGGTTTTATCTAGTACGATTAGAGCATCAACAATCTTTCCCTCTAATACCATACTAGTCAAACTAGAGTACTGATCCTTACTTGATTTGCCTAGGATATCTAGAACATCCTTTTCAGTAATGATCTTACCTGCATAGGCTAAACACTGATCAAACAAACTTAAAGCGTCTCTTAATCCTCCATCTGCATATTTAGCAATATAATGCAATACAGATTCAGTTACATCTATATCACCATCTGTTGCTATTTCTCTTAACCTCTCAACAATCTCCTGGTTAGTCAAACGGTGAAAATCAAACCTCTGACATCTGGACAAAATAGTTACAGGTATTTTCTGTGGCTCAGTAGTAGCCAAAATAAATAGTGTATGCCCGGGTGGTTCCTCAAGCGTTTTTAACAAAGCATTAAAAGCTGGCTCAGTTAACATATGAACCTCATCTATAATATATGCCCTATAGCGATTCTCCGCTGGAGCATATCTCACCTTATCCCTTAACTCCCGCATTTCATCAATACCTCGGTTTGAAGCAGCATCTATTTCAATAACATCCATAGAATGCCCTTCTTGAATACTAATACAGGTATGACATTGATTACATGGTTCACCGCTACCATTCTGACAGTTAACAGCCTTAGCAAGAATCTTTGCTATGCTTGTTTTACCTGTTCCCCGAGGTCCAGTAAAAAGATAGGCATGGGTTAACCTCTCCTGTTGAAGTGCATTCTTTAATGTTTTTACTATATGTTGTTGTCCTACTACATCCGTAAACGATTGAGGACGCCAGGTTCTATATAGGGCTCGATACGCCATTAAACCACCTCTTCAACAATGCTTGTTATACTGATTCTCTATACCATCTACGCATTCCTGTCAAACAAAAAAAAGACGCCTAAAAGACGTCTTATATACTTATGACCGTGCACTTACTGTCGACTCACACCTTCCGAACGGCTCCTTGATGGCTGGCTCAGACTCGGCTAACCCACGGCACACGAAAGGATTCGCTTACCGCTGCTTCCTCCCGGACCTGACGGGGTTCACAAGCTTCCGTTGCGTGGGACCCAGTCCTCAACACTGCCCGTCAAGACCTAACTCCACAAGATGCTGCCTCGAGTAAGCATCAACCCCGCTATAGCGGATTGCGGGTTCAGGGCACCGCTACCTCCCCGTCTAGCACGGTCAATAATAAATGGCGGAAGGGGTGGGATTCGAACCCACGGTAGGCGTTAACCTACACACGCTCTCCAGGCGTGCCAGATAAACCACTCCTGCACCCTTCCTCCAAAAAATAGCTATATAATTACTGCTGCAAATGACATCATATCAAATCATCATTAATTTTGCAAGATTAATATCCTGCGGAGGGGGTGGGATTTGAACCCACGGTTCCTCTCAGAACACGGCTTTTCGAGAGCCGCACCATAAGCCACTCGGACACCCCTCCAAACTCATCTCAAGCGCTTAAAAAAATCTTTCATAATTTGTGCTGCTTCATTAGCCATAACATTTCCAACAACTTTTACCTGATGATTAAATCTTCCATCCCTAACAATATCAATCAAACTGTCAATTGCCCCGGCCTTTGCATCTTTAGCACCATAAACAACAGTACTAACTCTCGCCTGTTGAATAGCTCCTGCACACATAGGACATGGTTCAATAGTTACATAAAGAAGACAATCCTCTAATCTCCAGTCTCCTAAATGTTTACCAGCCTCTCTCAATGCCAATATCTCAGCATGGGCAGTAGGATCAGCCAAAGTCTCTCTAAGATTATGCCCTCTACCAATTATTTCATCTTTGTAAACCACAACAGCACCAATAGGAACTTCATCCTTCGCAAAAGCTTTCCTAGCTTCCTCAAGTGCTGCTTTCATAAAATGTTCATGGCCCAATGTTTTTTCCATAATTCATCCTTAATGTTCTAAGAGTCAGAAATCAGCAAGCTGATCTCTGACTCCTTAATGGTGCGCCCGGGAGGACTCGAACCACCGGCACGCGGTTTAGGAAACCGCTGCTCTATCCGCCTGAGCTACGGGCGCATGCACTTTAGCAACAATAATATTAACACATAAAACCGCCAATTGACAAGAAACCATTAACAGGTTTTTTAATCAGCAAAAGAGAATATCATAACCAAAGAGGTGATAATATGCCAAATATATCAGACTTACAAACACCGGCAGTAATTATCAAAAAATCACAACTTGATGATAACATAATACTCATGAATAGTATAGCTAAAACCCTAGGTCTTAATCTTAGACCAATGATTAAAACTCATAAAAGTATTGATATCGCAAAAAAACAAATAGAACAGGGAGCCATCGGCATCCTGGTTGCTACCCCCTATGAGGCTAAGGTAATGGCGGCAGCAGGGATTAAAGATATTACCCTAGCATATCCAGTCATTCCAAATAGCGTAACCTTAGCTTCTCTAATCCATTATGCTCAAACGATAAGAGTAACCTTGAGTGTAGATGCCATTGACCAGGTAGAGAAACTTGATTCCTCCTTAAATGAACTAAACTTCATGGGTATGGTTGATACCCTGATAATTATAGATAGTGGCCTAAAGAGGTTAGGTGTTCTACCGAATCAAGTGATCCCAATAGCCGAATCAATATCTAAAAGCAAACATCTTAGGTTAAAGGGTGTAGCTACCCATGGTGGTTATGTCTATGCAGCTCAAAACAAACAACAAGTCATTGAGGCAGCAAAACAGGAAATAGATAGTGTTGCCCTTGCAGCAAAAATACTCCGTAATCATGACTATAACCTTGATACCGTGGCAATTGGAACCACACCAACTTCATACGTCCTTGAAGAAACAGATATCTCTGAAATCACCGAAATACGTCCTGGAAATTACGTCTTCCATGATCTCAATCAGGTTAATCTCGGTATCGCTACAGAGGACCAGTGTAGCTTACGTATACTGACAACGGTTCTAAGCCGACCAACCAGTGATATAGCTGTAATTGACGCAGGTACAAAAAGCTTAGGACTAGATAAAGGAGCCCATACCCAGAACTCTCTTCCCGGATTCGGTAGAGTTGTGGGGCACCCAGATATAGTTATAGAAAGACTGTCTGAAGAATTGGCTGTCTTAAAAGTCCCTAGAGACAGTCCCATCAAGTTTGGTGATACTCTTGAGATTATACCTAATCATGCCTGTACCGTAGCTAACCTCTTTGACCGTCTCTGGCTCTATGATGATAATAGACAGATCTTAAGCAGCATACCTGTTTCTGCAAGAAGATAGCTAAATTTTACTCCCTTCTTATCGATATACTATATAAGTATATAATCTTATAAGGAGGGATAAGTCTTGACGAAATTTTCCTTTGGCCTTAAGCAGTACATGGCCTTGCTCTTTATTCTTATTCTTTTATTCAACTTTACAATAACAGTAATGTCTGAACAGAGCATGTCCAGTCTCTTAGGTGCTTTTGATCTTGTCAATGTGGCAGGCAAACAGCGAATCTTAGTACAAAGAGTTACAACCCATGCCATAACTGACACCAACCATGCTGCTATTGAAGCTGACATGAAGGAAGTAGACCAAATTATTAACGCACTACTTTATGGCGATGAAGAAATGGGCATAAACCCACTATATGTTGAAGAAAACCGCATGTTGCTTATGGAAATTCAAAAAGACTGGGAGGAATATAAAAAACAGATAGCCTCCTCATCAAATGCTGAGTCACTCTTGGCTGCTAATGACGAACTAATTACAAAGATCAATGTTTTGGTAGCCGAAATTGCAAAGGAACGTGAACAAGCTGTTAGTCAAACTATTACAATTATGGCTATACTCATGGTGTTAATGCTGACATTCCTCGTATTAACCTGGAGATTCTTCATATCTCCAAAGCTTATTCAACCAATTAGTAATCTCGCTAGGACAAGTGAAATAGCGGCAGGGGGAGATTTGACCGTTAGAGTTGAAGAAAAAGGTCCAAAAGAGATAGTGCAACTGGGGAAGAGTTTTAATAAGTTAATTTTTTTCTTAGCCGATGTAATTGAAGACCTTAAAAAGGAAACTAATGAGCTTCTGGCGCAAAGTAATAACCTGAGACGAATATCATCAGACTTGACATCTTCAAGTGTGATTATGAAAGAAAATGCCATCTCTTCGAGTGATTCTTCTAATCACCAGCTGAGTGACACTAACACGGTAAGTAGCAACCTTACTGAACTAACAGAAGTTAATCGCCAAGTCGCTTCGGCAGCAGAAACCCAAGCAGTAGAAGTTTCTCGCGTTCTAGAAATTGTGGATGCGTTAACAAGACTTGGACAAGCCATGGACGAAAAAGCATCACTATCTCAAACTGAAGCTAATAATGCTTTAGCAATTGCCACTAAAGGTAAAGACGCTTCTACTGAAGCACTCGAAGCCGCAAATCGCATATCTATCTCTTCTAAAGAGGCTGAAGAGAGAGTTAATGAATTAGATCAGGCTTTAGCCAAAATCGGTGAAGTAACTGCCTTTATTGATGACATTGCAGCTCAAACAAACCTATTGGCTCTAAATGCAGCAATTGAAGCTGCTAGAGCCGGTGAAAACGGACGTGGCTTTGCAGTCGTAGCAGAGGAAGTCAGGAAATTAGCTGGCAAGGTAGCTCAATCATTACGCGAAATTGATGCTCTAGTTATAGAAATCAATCAAAAGTCTTCTGTGGTAAAAACGGTAACTGAATCATCTAGTCGTGATGCCCTTGAAACATCAAATTCTGCAACCACAGCACAAGAATCATTTACATCAATGGTAGCAACATTACAAAACTTGCAGAATCAGTTTGAGCAGTTTAGTAAAGATGCTGCTAGTACAGCAAGAGAAAATGAACAAGTCTTATCTGCAATTGAGTCTTTAGCAGCAACAGCAGAAGAAAACAGTGCCTCTGCTGAAGAAATGACTGCTAGTACAGCCGAGATTGCCGAGATAACTAAGACGCTAGGTTCTATTGCAAACGATAATAAGATAAAAGCAGATACAAATCTCAAACTATCTCAGGAAATTAGTGAGCAAATCAAGGTTGTCGAAGAAATATCCTCAGTTCTATCTAAAACATCTAATAAATTCTCCAATAATACTAGCTACTTTAAAACATAATAATAGCCTGCACAGTTGTGCAGGCTATTTTGTGCGCCCTGGAGGATTTGAACCCCCGACCTACTGATCCGTAGTCAGTCGCTCTAATCCGCTGAGCTAAGGGCGCATTGTGCGGAGGGAGAGGGATTCGAACCCTCGCTAGGACTGATCCTACTACAGGTTTAGCAAACCCGCCCCTTCAGCCGACTTGGGTATCCCTCCAGCTAAATGCTTAATTATAATATCATAGTAAAAATACAAAGACAATAGGATATTTATTGTGTTCTCTATCAGAATTTGACTACATATAGATTCCTATACAGGGTATAAGGAGGAATCTATATGTTTGATCTCAAGGATCCCTATGTTCTGCAAATGGCTTTTCTCAGAATCTTTGCAGGATCCATTGAGGTTATGGCTGCATTCTTAATGATATATCTTAACCGAATAGAAACCTCTTTACAAATTAACAGTATATTAGCTTTAATCGGCCCACTCATCATGCTTGGTGTCACTACAGTTGGTTTAGTAGGACTTGCCGGGCAAGTATCCCTTACCAAATTAGTAGTTATTCTCTTTGGTGCCTGTTGCATAATCTTTGCCACTCTCAAACTATAAAAATGAGTGGCGGAGGGGACAGGACTCGAACCTGCAAGCCCAAAGGGCGGTGGTTTTCAAGACCACTGCATTACCATTATGCTACCCCTCCACATATTTTACCTAAACAAGTATACTAGCATAATAGGTGCTTTGTCAAACTAGCCTTTGTCTTAATCTATGCTTAAATTACCCATATATGGTTTCAAGATTTCGGGTAGTTGTATTGTTCCATCCGCCTGCTGGTAATTCTCTAATAAAGCTGCAACAGTTCTTCCCACTGCTAAACCGGAGCCATTCAAAGTGTGAACAAAATCTAGTTTTGCTCCGGCCTCAGGACGATAACGGATGTTAGCTCTTCTTGCCTGGTAATCCTCAAAGTTGCTACACGAAGAAATCTCAACGTAACGATTATATGATGGTAACCAAACTTCAAGATCATATTTTTTCGCTGCAGTAAATCCTAGATCTCCAGTACTAATCTCTACCACACGATATGGCAGTTCTAGGAGCTGCAAGATTCTTTCAGCATCATCTGTAAGTTTCTCTAATTCAGCATATGAATCTTCTGGTTTCACAAATTTCACTAATTCAACTTTATCAAACTGATGCTGTCTAATCAATCCCCTTGTATCTCTACCAGCTGAACCTGCTTCTGACCTGAAACAGGCTGTATATGCTACATGTTTGATTGGCATTTGCTCTGTTGATAATATTTCATCACGATAGAAATTAGTGACTGGAACCTCAGCAGTTGGTACTAGCCAGAGATCATGCTCTTTTAGGTGAAAGGCATCCTCACCAAACTTAGGAAGATTACCCGTACCATACATACTACGACTGTTAACCAGGTATGGTGGCAACACCTCAATATATCCGTGTTCTTCTGTATGCACATCAATCATGAAAGAAATCAGAGCTCGAGTTAATTTTGCCCCTTGGTTCTTAAAAACCGTGAATCGAGAACCAGAAATCTTTGCAGCTCTTTCAAAATCAAGGATATCAAAATCACTACCTATTTCCCAGTGTGCCTTAACTGGGAAATCAAACTCTCTTGGTTGTCCCCATCTTCTAATCTCCTTATTATCTTCCTCAGAATCACCAATTATTACATCCGAATTGGGAGTATTAGGTATATACAAGAGCAAATCTTTAATCTGATTGTCAAGATCACGGACACTTTCATCTAATTCCTTTATTTTTGCAGAGGTATCCTTCATCTGTTTGATTGTTTCAGTGGCGTCCTCACCTCTGCTCTTTTTTGCAGCAATGTCTTCTGAGACCTGATTACGATATTGTTTAAGCTGTTCTACTTCATAAAGACCTTCTCTCCACTTCTCATCGAGCATCAATAAGCGGTCAATTTCCTCAGCGGGAAATCCCTTGCGAGTTATGAGTTCCTTAATCCTATCAGGCTCCATACGGATCTTTTTAAGATCTAGCATCAGGCATCCTCCTTAACTATTCGTTGAAGTCCTGTTTGATATGGTGGGTGAATTACCCCTCTATCAGTTACTATCGCTGTAATATAGCGATTAGGTGTAACATCAAAGGCGGGATGAGCAGCCTGAGTTCCTTCAGGTGCAGTAGGTATTCCAGCCCAACTAGTTACTTCAGCGGCATCTCTTTCTTCAATTACAATCTCATCACCACTGGCAATACTAAGGTCTAGTGTTGAAACTGGTGCAGCTACATAAAAGGGTATTCCATGTTCTTTAGCAAGAATCGCTACGCTATAGGTGCCAATCTTATTAGCAACATCCCCATTGGCTGCAATTCGGTCAGCTCCGACAACAACAGCCTGAATCCTACCCTGTTTCATAAAATATCCGGCCATATTATCAGTGATTAATGTAAAGGGAATGTTATCCTGCTTAAGTTCCCAAGCCGTCAAACGGGCTCCCTGTAGAAACGGTCTAGTTTCATCAACAAAAACGTGAATATCCTTATTTTTCTCATATGCTGCACGGATAACTCCTAATGCAGTACCATATCCCCCAGTAGCTAAGGCACCGGCATTACAATGTGTCAATACTCCTGAGCCGGGTAAGATTAGGTCATGGCCAAACTCACCTATACTATAGTTCATCTTTTCATCTTCAGCAGCAATATCTAAAGCCTCTTTCTGCAGCACTGAAACGATGGTGGCAAAATCTTGACTAGCTACTTCCTCATACTTTGCTAACATTCTCTTAATTGCCCAGAAGAGATTGACTGCTGTTGGACGACTCTTAGCTAAATGATCTGCAGCTTCATCCATAAAGCGTCTAAAATCATCATGATCTTTACTTAGCTCTGCAGCTTCCTTACTTGCTAGATATAAGCCATAAGCGGCAGAGATTCCAATAGCTGGAGCACCTCTTACAACCATCGTCTTGATAGCAGTCGCTACACTTTGATAATCTCTACACTCAACTAAACTCTCCTCAACCGGTAATCTTAGTTGATCCACAAAAATAACTTTATCACCATCTAACCATACAGGCTTTATCACAATATTACCTCCCTAGGCCGTGATTTAAAGTCTCTACATAGAAATTTACTTTAGCTAGCTCTTCAACTAACTCAGCTCTGTGAAAGGCCTCCACCAGGTCCTCTCCAACAGCAAGGACTCCATGCTTACCTAGCAGAAAAGAGTTTCTGTCTTTGTATTTTTCCAATGATTGTGCAGTTGCATTAGCTAATTCCTGACTACCCGAAGGATAATATTTAATTAAAGGTACACTACCTAAAGCCATCTTTGCTTCTGGTGTTAATGGCTCTATCTCTTTGCCAACCACTGCGTAAGAAACTGCGACAGGAGAATGCGTGTGTACCACCGCTCTGGCATCCTTGCGAGTTCGATAAACCTCCAGATGCATTAACAACTCTGAAGATGGCTTTTTACCCTTGCTCATAATTTCACCATCCATGGAGACCTCCACTATATCTTGCATGGTGAGTTCCCCAAGAATAGAGCCAGTAGCGGTAATCAAAACAGCATCTCCTACTCTGGTACTGATGTTTCCACCAAAAGCACTGACTAGACCACGATCATATATCCTCTTTCCAACCTTACAAATTTGTTCCGCATGCTTGGCTAGTTCAGCCCGCAGTGCACCATTCATTGTCCAAATTACCTCCTGTAAATACATACTTTTGCAATAAAAAAGCCTCTCACCCTTCCAGGGGCGAAAAGCTACTTTCCGCGGTACCACCCTGATTTGATCTCAGAACAGCGATTCTCCTGGGTGGATTCAGAGTGAGACTCACACCGGCTTCCACCTAACCCGGCTCTCTGCTAGAGAGTCCTTAACTTACTATTCCCAGTCATAGAATAATAACATAGATTATTTTGGCCCTATTATATCGGAATATGGCAAGGAAATGCAACTCACTAAGAAAGGATTTTGCACTTAAAAGTCAAAAAAAGATATATCCTCATATGAAGAGGTGATAAACATGACCCGCTCTGACCTTAAGGTTTCAATTAAAGATCTTAGAAACACCTGTATGGAAAAAGAATTTTCTTTTCAAACCACAGCAGAACTGACTCCACTAGAAGGAATAGTCGGTCAAGAACGAGCAATGAAAGCTGTTGATTTTGGTCTTTCCATTGACAGTACTGGCTACAATATTTACCTTGCCGGACAAACCGGTACAGGCAAGACAACCTATGCCTTAACTGCCACAAAAGAGGCAGCTAAAGAAAAACCTGTACCTCCAGATTGGGTATATGTATACAACTTTGCTGAACCAGAACACCCTAGAGCTTTTTCCTTACCAGCAGGTCTAGGAAAGAAGTTTGTTGCAGATATGAAAGAACTCGTAGAAAACCTGCTAACAGAACTTCCAAAAGCTTTTGATAGTGAAGAATATGAAAACCAAAAACACGAGGTTGTTCACCGATACCAAAAATCCATTGAACAGGTTATATCCCAACTAGAAGCTAAAGCTAGAGAACAGGGCTTTGCAATTAAGCGTGGTTCCTCTGGATTTGTTACGGTACCGTTAAAAGACGATGGTTCTTCGATGAGCGCAGAAGAATTCAACCAATTATCGGAACGTAAGCAACAGACGCTAACAGAGTCTTCAAGAAATATGCAAGTAGACATTAACGAGGCTACTAGAGAAATCAGTGAATTGCAACGTAGAGGCCGAACAGAAATCAAAGACTTAGATCGCAAAATTGGCCTCTTTGCAGTAGGCTATCTAATTGATGAACTAACAGAGGACTACCAAGATCAACCTGATGTAATATACTACCTAAACAATGTGCGAGAAGATGTAGTTGATCATCTTGAATATTTTAGAAATGTTAACGAAGAGAGTCTCGATAACGACCTGCCCTGGTTTCTCCGTCAGGATCCTCACGAAACACTAAAGAGATATTCGGTCAATCTCATTGTCGATAACTCCGAGACAAGCGGAGCTCCTGTAATCCTTGAATCAAACCCCACCTACTATAATCTTTTTGGGAAGAGTGAATACAAAAACCAGTTAGGCACAATGGTTACCGACTTTACGATGATTAAAGCCGGTGCAATTCATAGGGCAATCGGTGGCTATCTAGTTCTTAACATAAATGACATTCTAGCCAATCCTTCCACTTATCAGACCCTGAAACGAACTATAAGGACTGGAGAAGTGAGAATTGAATCCCTAGGGGAGCAATATCAGATTGTTGCTACTGCCGGATTAAAACCTCAACCTATTCCTATTTCGTTAAAGGTACTGTTGATAGGCAATCGGATGTACTATCACCTCCTCTACCAATATGACGATGAATTTAAGAAACTCTTTAAGATTAGAGCAGACTTTGACACTGAAATGCCTAGAAACAGAGAACACCTTGAAGATTATGCGCGTTTCATTAGCTCCGTTTGCCAAAAAGATGGATTATTGCATTTTGATCGAAGTGCCGTGGCCAAGGTTGTGGAACATAGCTCTAAACTCAGCGAAGACCAGAAAAAACTGTCCACAAGGTTTAATGAAGTAGTGGAAATTGTTTATGAAGCAAATGTCTGGGCCAGACAAAAGGGACGCCAAATAGTGTTAGCAGAAGATGTTATCACTGCAATCAGGAATAAAGCCTATCTCAATGGTGCAATCGAAGAAAGAATCCGAGAGATGATTGAACGTGAACAGATTCTGATTGATGTCCACGGTACTAAAATCGGTCAGGTAAATGGCTTGTCTGTTTATGATCTAGGAGACCACCTTTTTGGTAGGCCTCATCGCATTACAGCCCGTACATTCATGGGTACAAAGGGAATTATCAATATTGAAAGAGAAGCAAAAATGAGTGGTAGTACTCATGACAAAGGAATATTAACTCTAACTGGATACTTGGGTCAGAAATATGCTTATGACAAACCTCTTAGTCTTCATGCAAGCTTAACCTTTGAACAACTTTACAGTGGCATTGATGGTGATAGCGCTTCAAGTGCAGAACTATTCGCCCTGTTATCAAGCCTATCAGGGGTACCCCTAAGACAAGGTATAGCCGTAACCGGATCAATCAATCAAAATGGAGAAATTCAACCTATCGGTGGAGTAAATGCCAAAATCGAAGGATTCTATGACATTTGCAAAGTTAAAGGGTTAACCGGAGAACAGGGAGTCATTATACCAAAACAAAACGTTATAAATCTAATGCTTAGAGAAGATATCGCTGAAGACATAAAAAGAAACAGGTTTAGTGTCTGGGCCATAAGTACCGTGGATGAAGGTTTAGAAATCCTTACAGATATACCTGCTGGAGAAAAAATCCAAGGTCAATATCAAAACAATTCCCTTCATGGCCGAGTCGATCAGCAACTATCAACCTGGGCGCAAAGACTAATCAATTTTGGCAAGGACTAACTTTCAATGCCTGGTCTAGCCAGAACATTCTGCTGATAATAATGTTTAACTTCTTTCATTTCGGTAACAAGGTCTGCTCTAGTAATTATCTCTGGGTGGGCCTTTCTTCCTGTAAGAACTAACTCTACATTCTCTGGCTTATCCTCTAACAATGAAACAACTAGCTCGACTGGTATTAAATCAAAATAAACACAAACATTTATCTCATCAAGAACAACTATATCCCATAAACCAGATAACATTTCCTGTCTGGCTAACTCTAGTCCTTCTTTAACTACCTCTACTAACTCATAAGGGGGATTACCTGGTGGAAAAATAGCCACTTCATCCTTTATCTGTGCCAAAGTCTCTTTATCGATTTCACCTTCATGAGCAATGAAAAAAGGTTTGCCCAAGGTCCTAATCTCTATATCAGAAGCAAAATTCTTAAGACTTTCATGTTCACCGTAGCCTTTGCTTTTCATGAATTGTAGTATTAACGTTTTGTAACCTCTTCCATAGGCTCGTAATGCTAATCCTAGTGCAGCTGTTGTCTTTCCTTTGCCATCACCGGTATATACCTGTATATATCCCCGTTCCAGACCTGTCATAAGCCAAAACGCTCCTTAAGACGCCACAATTCATCACTTTCTGGCTCATCAATTTCTGAAATACTGTAACCTCTAATGAGATTTAATCCTTTCTGACGAGGCATAGCCTGTCCAATAATACTATAGGGAATATCATTTTCATCAAACAGATTCTCAAGAATAGATAAATTCTCTTTGGCTATACCAATAAGCAAAGCACCGCTAGAAATAAGCTTAAGAGGACTAATATCCAAACTTGAGCAAATCAACTTTGTCTCCTTACGAATCATGATCTTTTCTTCCTCAATGGCTAACCCTACAGAACTTGCTTCAGCCATTTCATATAAAGCTCCTAAAACTCCTCCCTCTGTTACATCATGAAGAGCTTTTGCACCTGCTCTAATGGCTAGGCGAGCTTCAGGCACAATGCTGATCTCTTTGCTAAATGCCTTTGCTCTTAATATGACATCTAGATTAACTAGGTCTTTGAGTTCATCTTCATATTCACTTGCCAAAATAGCTGTACCTTCTAATCCTGCACCTTTAGTAAGTAGCAGGAAGTCCCCTGGTTGTAGACCTGCAGAAGAGACAATATCCTTTTCTTTCTTAGCCCGTCCTATTGCTGTAGTCATAAGAATAGTCTGGTTAATTCCTGGGGTAACTTCAGTATGTCCACCTATAATCTCAATACCTACTTCTTTTGCTGCTCTATGGGCATCAGTCATAAGCTTATCAAGATCTGCTTCACTAGCTGTAAGCGGTAGCAATATGGTTAAAAGGATACCCAAAGGTTCTCCGCCACCAGCAGCAATATCATTACAGGAAATATGTACACCAAACCAACCTATGTCATTGGCTGCTCCTGTTATAGGGTCAGAAGATATAACAAGATAGTCCCCTTGTAAATCAACTACAGCACTATCCTCTCCAAGAGCAGCAGGTACAATAACCTCTGTTCTTTTTTGTCCATGTTTATTTAAAATCACATCTCTTAAGAGATGTGGGGGAAGTTTACCTGCTTTCACTGTTAATCCCTCCTAGTATATGTTTCTCTAACCGTTCTTAGGATGGGTATACCTCGATGAAGATTACGATAGGCAAATAGGGCTAGTATCACTGCTCCGATTGCCTGAAATATATTTCCTACCAACTCTACTACAGCATATCCATAACCAAAGAGCAGATAGGCAACAAGAACATAGGCAAGAATAAACCAGATAGAACCTGCTAACATAGCAATAAGATTTCTCTGTTTTCCGTTAGGATTAGCTAATCGTCCAACAATATATCCTTCAATGCCTTTAATGATAAAAGTAAAGGGAGCCCAAATAGCATATCCCCCCACCATATCGGCTAAAGCAGAACCAACACTACCTGCTACAGCTCCAACCCAGGGACCCAAAAGTATGGCGATGACAAAAATAAAGGCATCCCCTAGATGAAAATAGCTATTTATACCCCAAGGTATTTTGAGAAAATAGGTAGCTAAGAACACAAACACAGAAGCTAGACCCGTCAGAGCAATCGTGTAAGCAAAGCCTGTTCGTTTTCTCAAAAGCGTGACCTGTAGATAACAGGTCTTCACCTCCCTAGCCTTTAATAACACCTATTGGACGTAGTTTGGCAACATGTCTAGTGAAACCTATCTCTACCAATGTCTCTATCACGGCATCAATATCCTTATATGCAGCCGGAGCTTCATCTAGAGATTTCAAAGCATGCTTAGAAGAAACTATTCCTTTCATACTATCTTTTAGTTGCTTGCTAGAAATTCCCTTTCTTGCCTGAGTGCGGGACATTATCCTACCCGCACCATGATTGATAGAATGAAGGGTCTCCTTGTTGGAAGGAAGACCTGTTAGTACATAAGATGATGTCCCCATACTGCCAGGAACAAAAACAGGGTGCCCTGTCTTTCGATATATATCAGGATTGCTTTGGTGTTCTGGAGGCAAAGCTCTAATCGAACCTTTACGATGTACAATTAATTCCTTACCTTCATGCTCTTCCATTCTTGCAAGATTATGAGCCACATCAAAAACCAGCGAGAGTCCTAGCTCTTTAGCTGACTTTCCCATAACTTGCTCTATTGAAGTTCTTATGTCATAAGTCATTACCTGACGATTGGCATAAGCATAGTTTGCGGCGGCTGCCATAGCCTGCCAATATCGCTGCCCTTCTTCTGAAAACAATGGAACTGCAGCCAACCCCTTATTGCCAATTTCCAGCCCATACTTCTTCTGAGCTTCTAACATCAATCTAGAATAGTCGGTACACACCTGCTGACCAAAGCCCCTGCTACCCGAATGTAACATGACCACTAACTGGCCTAGAAACAGACCAAAGACATCAGCTGCCTTTGTATCATGAACCTCCACTACCTCCTGAAGTTCAATGAAGTGATTACCACCACCAATAGTTCCTAACTGATTAAATCTTTCTTTGGCTTTCTTACTCACTGCATCAAGGCTTCCACCAGGAAAGCAGCCCTGGTCTTCAATCCTTGGCAGATCAAAATCCCAGAGCATATCTAGTTCGCTCAGTGCCTGTACTCCCTGTTCAACAACATTTTTAGCAATCTTACCTTGTAGCTCTTTATGGATAGTGTCCTTCCCAATACCAGCGGGTATTCTCTGTTCAATAGTCCCTAATATGGTCCTCAAAGATTCCTTGTTTAACTCACTAACCACCATATTACTTCGTAGAAGCCTAACACCACAATTTATATCCATACCTACAGCTCCTGCAGAAATTACGCCCAAAGGAGCTTCCGTAGCAAGAACTCCACCTATGGGAAGACCATAACCTGAATGGATATCAGGAAGACCAAATACTTCAGTGGTACCTGCTAGTTCTGCTGCATCAAGTAACTGCTGAATACTTTCATCATCAACAGTTTCTAACCAATGATCAGGTAGATACAATCTAACAGGAACCTGCATTCTTCCTTCCCTAGGATATTCCCAACGATTCCTCCCCCGGTTCACGAATTGAGAAGCTAACATTTCTATTCTCCACTCTCCTCTGAACGTTGAACCAATGGAGCAAAAGCGCTTAATTCATCATTGTCACCCACACGCATTAAGGACACTCCTTGAGCAGATCTTCCGGTCATGCTAACATCAGCAACTCGACAACGAATTACAATACCTCTATCAGAAATCAACATGACTTCATGATCATCTCTAACGACCATAGCCCCTACCAGAGGACCATTTCTATCAGTAATTGTAGCAGTTATGATACCTTTACCTGCTCGAGATTGAGCTCTATACATGGATAAGGGAGTCTTTTTGCCAAACCCTTTCTTAGTCATTACCATTAAGCTTGCTTCCGGATCTACAACATTCAAAGCTACAACTGCATCACCTTTGGAAAGCTTAATACCCATAACTCCCCTAGCAGTTCGACCCATAACTCTTATTTCTGATTCAGGGAATCGAATAGCTTTACCCTTTTGGGTTATCAACATAACTTCCTGATTTCCCTCTGTCATATGCACACGAATTAGTTCGTCATCTTCACCAAGACTAAGAGCAATAAGGCCAGTTTTTCGCATATTGGCCAGTTCATTTAGAACCAGTCTCTTAACCATACCCTTTCTTGTAGCCATGACCAGGAATTTATTCTCATCAAATTCCTTAACGGATATAACTGCGTTCACTAATTCGCCTGGTTCAACAGGAATTAGATTAACCACAGCTGTACCCTTAGCCTGTCTACTAGCTTCAGGTATCTCATGCACCTTAACTCTGTATGCTCTACCCCGGTTGGTAAAGAAGAGGAGGTAGTGATGTGTACTGGTGATAAATAGTTGTTCAACAAAATCCTCTTCCTTGGTACTCATACCAATTATACCTTTTCCACCTCTTTTTTGAGTTCTATAGGTATCAACCGGAAGTCTCTTAATATATCCCTGATGTGTTAGTGTAATAACCACATCTTCTTCAGCAATCAGGTCTTCTTCATTCATCTGACCCTCTTCATTGACGATTTTGGTTCTTCTTTCATCACCAAAGCGGTCTCTGACTTCTTCTAATTCCTGTTTAACTATAGCCATTAGCATTTCCTCGCTACCTAAAACAGCCCTATAGTATTCAATATCTTTAAGAAGGGCTTGATACTCATCTTCAATCTTAGTTCTTTCTAATCCAGTTAGCCTCTGTAAGCGCATATCAAGGATTGCCTGAGCCTGCTTTTCAGACAGAGCAAATTTCTCCATCAAACCAGTCCGGGCTTCCTCTGTTGTCTTTGAGGCACGAATTAAAGCGATAACTTCGTCAATGTAATCTAAAGCAATACGAAGCCCCTCAAGAATATGGGCTCTAGCTTCAGCTTTAGCCAGATCAAATTGAGTCCTTCTGGTAATAACCTCTTGTTGATGATCTAGATAGTGCTTTATAACTTGCTTTAGAGACAATGTCCTAGGTTCTCTATTTACAAGAGCAAGCATAATGATTCCAAAAGTAACCTGCATTTGCGTATGCTTATATAATTTATTTAAAACCACATTGGCATTGGCATTCTTGCTTAACTCAACAACCACCCTGAGTCCGGTACGATCTGATTCATCGCGAAGATCAGTTATACCCTCAACTTGCTTCTCATGCACAAGTTGAGCAATCTTTTCAATCAGTCTAGCCTTGTTAACTTGATAGGGTAATTCAGTTATCAGAATACGGTTCTTGCCATTAGACATGGTCTCAATTCTCGCTACAGATCTAATGGTAATTACTCCACGACCAGTCTTATAAGCCTGTCGGATACCCTCCCGACCAACAATAATACCACCTGTTGGAAAATCAGGTCCTGTTACAATCTTTAACAATTCATCATCTGAAAGCAATGGCTTATCAATTAAAGCAACGGTAGCATTGATAACCTCGGTAAGGTTATGTGGTGGAATATTGGTAGCCATACCAACCGCAATCCCACTAGAGCCATTAACCAGAATATTAGGAAACCTTGCTGGCAGAACACTAGGCTCCTCCAAACTGTCATCAAAGTTAGGTTGATAATCTATGGTGTTTTTCTCCAGATCTCTTAAGAGCTCCATGGACAGAGATGTTAAACGTGCCTCAGTATATCTCATAGCGGCTGCAGGGTCACCATCAATCGAACCAAAGTTTCCATGACCATCAACAAGTCGATAGCGCATGGAAAAACCTTGAGCCATCCTTACAACTGCATCATACACCGATGTATCACTATGAGGGTGATATTTGGCAATAACATCACCAACTACTCGCGCAGACTTCTTATGTCCTTTATCTGGAGTCATTCCTAGTTCTCGCATTGAATATAGAATACGGCGATGAACTGGTTTTAGACCATCTCGTACATCGGGTAATGCTCGGTTAACAATAACGCTCATAGCATAATCAATGTATGATTGTTTCATTTCATCAACCAAATTTATGTCCATTATTTTTCCTGAAGTATATTCAGTCATCTTCTTTCATCCTTTCGCTCAAGCCACTAACCAATAGTATCTAGATTACGAACTTCTTTTGCATGAGCTTGTATGAAATCTCGTCTCGGTTCCACCTTTGTTCCCATTAGAATAGAAAATATCTCATCGGCCAGCATGGCATCCTCAATAGAAACCTGAAGAAGCGTTCTTCTTTCTGGATCCATAGTTGTATCCCAAAGCTGTTCTTCATCCATTTCACCAAGACCTTTAAATCTCTGAACTTCGTTGTTACCCCGCCCGATTTGGTCAAGCAGCTGTTCCATTTGAGCTTCAGTATAGGCATAATGCATCTTCTTGTTTTTTGTAACCATATATAGGGGTGGTTGAGCAATATACACATACCCTGCCTTAATCAAATCAGGCATAAAGCGATAGAAGAATGTTAAGAGTAGTGTTCTAATATGACTACCATCAACATCAGCATCGGTCATGATAACTACCTTGTGATAACGTGCCTTACTGATATCAAAATCATCACCGATACCGGTTCCTAAAGCTGTAATAATGCTTCGTATTTCTGTATGAGTTAAAATTTTGTCTAATCTTGCTTTTTCCACATTCAGAATTTTACCCTTCAACGGCAGGATAGCTTGAAAGCGCCTATCCCTACCCTGCTTGGCATTACCACCAGCAGAATCACCCTCAACCAAAAATAGCTCTGACATGGCAGGGTCCTTTACGGTACAGTCGGTAAGTTTCCCTGGTAAAGAGGTTATTTCTAAAGCACTCTTCCGTCTTGTAAGCTCCTTAGCCTTTCTAGCCGCTTCTCTGGCTCTTGAAGCAACTAGAGCCTTATCTAAAATCCGTTTTGCGTGGGAAGGATTCTCTTCAAGATATGTGCTCAAGCTATCAGCAACAATAGATTCCGCAATTCCTCGAACATGACTATTCCCTAATTTGGTCTTAGTCTGTCCTTCAAATTGAGGATTACTTAACTTAACACTTAAGATAGCAGTCATACCTTCTCTAATGTCATCACCACTAAGACTCTCTTTACCATCCTTAATCATACCAACTTTACGGGCATAATCATTGAATACTCTGGTTAATGCACTCTTAAAACCTGTCTCATGAACTCCACCTTCATGGGTATGAATGGTATTAGCAAAAGAGTATAGGTTTTCCACATAACTATCGTTGTATTGCATGGCAAATTCCACATCAACATCATCTTTTACGCCTTGTCCATATATGGGTTCAGAATGCACAACATCCTTATTTCTATTGAGATGCTTAACAAAAGAGATAATGCCACCTTCAAAATGAAAGACATTCCGAAGACCCGTTTTTTCTTCCTCAAGTTCAATATTTACTCCCTTGTTTAAGAAGGCTAATTCTCTTAATCTTTGCGCTACAACTTCATATTTAAAATTAGTATCCTCAAAAATTTCCTTATCTGGTAAGAAACTGATAGTGGTTCCCGTATCATCAGGGTCAATATCTCTTATTTTAACAACATCAGTTGTGGGCAAGCCACGGCTATACTCCTGTCTATATAATCCTCCATCTCTTTTAACTTCAGCGATTAACCATTCAGACAAAGCATTAACAACAGATACACCAACACCATGAAGTCCACCAGTCACCTTATAACCTTTACCATCAAATTTTCCACCAGCATGGAGTATGGTTAAGGCTACTTCCAGCGTAGGTTTACCCACAGTCGGATGAATCTTAACTGGAATACCTCGACCGTTATCAATAACTGAGACACTTCCATCCTGGTGTAATGTAACTTTGATAAGATTACAGACACCGGCGAGAGCCTCATCAATACTATTATCAACCACCTCATAAATCAGATGGTGTAACCCCTTAGTGCTTGTACTACCAATATACATACCAGGGCGTCGACGTACTGCCTCAAGGCCTTCAAGGACTTGAATTTGTGATTCATCATATCTTTCATCGATTGGCATCAAGGGACCTCCTTATCCTACACTTTTGTAATCTTCTTGGTTAAAAGGACTCATTCTTTTACGCAAAGTACTTGCAGAAAGAGATGCCAGATAGACTCCTGTGCTTGTAACAATGACTGATTTAGCATCTTCAAGCTTGACATCATTAACTGTAGTACCTAGAAGACTGTAGAGCATGTGATTGTTCCTGTTTTTTTTCAAAGTATTAATATCTAAGACAGCTATGAGTTCAGAAGAACCGATAGTGACATTGTTGCCGATGTGTACACTCAAAATACTCACTCCCCAGATAAAGATAATAGGGTATACAGGCCCTTAGTTGATTCCGATAAGTTCTTTTGAATAACCTCCAAAGACAACTGATCAGGAGTTAATTGCCTATTTAACATCACATATTTATCAATTAAGCCAAAAAAATAATTGACATCAAAATCAACCGGATTATCAAGATACTGTTTGGTTAACTCATTGATTTCTTTATGCCAGATATAAAGGAGTTCTTTTCTTGCCTGCCAGTAACTATTCTCACTGACACCTAATACACCTGCATAAACCTGTGTATAGTTTAGCCAGGGATAACTAGATAGCAACTCCTTTACCTTAACTACAAGATCATATTGACTATCTTGAGTACAAACTGAGCAAAACTCTCTATTCTCACGAGGCTTAAAAGGGTTACCACATAAAGGGCATTCAACCCACCCCGCCTTTTTCTTCCCTAAAGTTAAACCTTTCTGATTTTGAATAAATATTAAGAAGTGTTCTCTAAGATCTTTATCTTGAATGAATTGTAGATCACTCATCTCTATCTTAACCGGAACAATCTCTATCTTCTCTTCTTCATGAATAATCACATTTTTTTTCTTAAGAGTACCTACAGAAAAACGACACTGGGCAACTACCTTTTGTCCTAACGCCTTATTAATCTTAGAAACAAGGTCTCTTTCTATAAGGGTTAACTCATGAGACCATGAAGGAGTTTTCGTACTAACAAAAAGAGTTCCATCATGAAAACGAACCGCCTGTGTATTGGCGGAAATCGTAGCACCTGTAACTTCGCTCCAAGTCGTTAAAATTTTCTCCTCTTTTAATCGTTTTTCGTAACCCTTCTTTTTAACATATAGATTGACTATATCGGCCAGTTTTTTAGGACTTCTTTTTCTAGCCATAAAAGTCAATCCTTTCTCTGGATAGAGCCATTGTCAATAAAAAAATAAGTTGCACTACCCAGTTCTTCTGGAACATGATCTTTTTCTGTAGTGGTAAGAAAAACTTGCCCGGTCAGTTTTGCTAGTGAAACTAACCCCATTCTTCTTTGCACATCAAGCTCAGACATAACATCATCAAGTAATAATATTGGCCATCTACCAAGTATCTTGGCTAAGTACTCTACCTCAGCAAGTTTTAGTGCTAGTACAATAGATCTCTGTTGACCTTGACTAGCAAAACTTCTAGCTTTTTGCTGATTAATTAGCAACAAAAGATCATCTCGATGGGGTCCAACACTAGTATAACCCCTAGCAATATCTTCTTCTCTCTTTTTCAATAGGAGTTTATCATATTGGTCCTCGCCTTGTTCAGCAAGGGTATTTGTATACTGAAAAGTGACAGTTTCCTCGCTGTCTGCTAGTTTAACATAATTTTTCTGTAAGAAAGGCCTAATTTCATAAAGTAATTTGTAGCGATACTTTATAATACGGTCACCATAGTATATTAGTTGATTATCCCAAGAATCAAGGGCATCCTTTGTTAGTCCCTTTTTTCGAATGTCTTTTAGTAATTGATTGCGTTGATAAAGAACCTTGGAATACCGATTGAGGTAATCTTTATACTGAACACTTATAACAACTAAGATATCATCCAAAAATAGTCTTCTTTGTTCAGGACCACCTTTTATTAAATCTAAATTTTCAGGTAAAAATGATACTGTGGGTAATTGCGAAAATAACTCCTTGCTATTTGTTATGCTTTGTCCGTTGTATAAAAGCTTTTTACCTTTGCCTTGGTTATAGGAACACTGAACTGTGGATTCATAACCATTACTATTTAATAGTCCTTTTATCAAAAATGCATCTTTATCAAGCATTATAAGTTCGTTATCTTTTGTAATCCTTTGAGACTTACCTCTTGATAAAATATTAATAGCTTCTAATACGTTTGTTTTACCAGATCCATTTCTGCCATAGAGAACATTTATGTTTGAACTAAATGAGATAGTTGTTTTTTCATAGTTTCTAAAATTACTGAGTAGAAGTTTAGAAATAAACAAGAAAATCAACTGCTTTCATGATCAAGTTTAAAATCACCGATTCCCTTAATACTTACAATGTCACCTGGCACTAATTTTCGTGTTCTTTTGTCTTCTAACTGACCATTAACCAACACTTTTTTTTCAGATATTAGCCATTTAGCCTGTCCTCCTGTAGACACAAGACCTGCCCATTTAAGAAAGCTATCAAGTTTTATAGTTGAAGTATTGATTGTTACATGTTGCTCATTCAAAAAAACTCATTCCTTCCAGTAGTTAGCTTAATCTTACGGGTAAGACTACATAAAAGAAGTTAGAAACATTAGCAGATTTTAATCTAGCAGGACTAGATCCATCAATTGTTTCAAAAACAACTTCTTCATCGGCAAGATTTTTTAGACCATCAATTAAGTATTTAGCGTTAAAGCCAATGGTAATCTCTTCTCCTTCAACTGTAGCACTCAGTTTTTCTTCTGCACTCCCCATTTCTGGATCATTGGCGATAACAGTAACATTATTTTTAGCTATATTTAACTTTAATAGTCTAAAAGTTTGTCTGGAATCTGCTAGCAATGAAGCTCGTTCACAAGCGCTTTGGAAATCAGTAGTTGATAATACGGTTTTTGTTAAGTATTCAGTTGGTAGCAATCGTAGCACTTCTGGATATTGTCCTTCTAGTAATCTAGTGAAAACAGTAATGTTACTTAAAGAAAATTGAACCTGATTTTTATCTAGCTTAAGAATTATGGAGTTAGTATCAGGAACCAAAATACGCTGAACTTCTTGTAATGATTTTGCTGGGATAACAAAGGACGTTTTTTCAGTCACATTTGTTATTACAGAAACAGTCTTTGTAGCAATTCTAGATCCATCAGTGGCGATAGCTGTAAGCGCATTATTGGAAACAGAGAAATTTACTCCTGTTAATATGGGTCTTGTATCATCGTGAGATACAGCAAATATAATCTGGTTAATTAACTCTCGCAAGAGTGTTTGGTTGAATTCAATATTAATCTGACTATTACTCATTTCAGGTATTCCAGGGTACTCTAATGGATCATTTCCATTAAGTTTAAAAATAGATTCTCCCCAGGTTATTACTGCCTTTAGATTTTCAGTTTGAAGCTCTATATCTCCTCCTGGAATTCGTCGAACTATTTCTAATAGTTGACGTGCTGGCAATACAATAGCACCTGGTTCTTTTACTTTAGCCGGTACCGTCATCTCAATTCCAATTTCTAAGTCGGTTGCTGTTAGTCTAAGTTCATCTTTGTGGGCTTCAAGTAAGATACCTGTGAGAATTGGTAAAGTTGTTCTTGTTGAAATAGAACGAGATACAGTTTGCAAACCATAGATAAAGTTTTCCTGTGAAATATTAAAAATCATTGCTCTATATCTCCTTTCATGCGTATAGGACTCAACAGTTATCGACAAATATATACTAAAGATTACTGATTTATATAACATAAGTAGTAATAGTAGTAGGGGTTGGGGATATGTTGATAACCCTTCTAAACCCTGATTTTATAAGTATTCCTGCCTGTTAATACTTTGTGTATAAACCTGCAAAAGTTATGCACATTTCCCACAGGTTTTCAACAGGTTTCTCTTGCACACAGGTAAATCACATAATAATCTAGGACTTATCCACAGGCTTTGTTTCAAAAAAAGACCCTGCTATTTTTTGATCAAGCTTAATATTCTCAGGGCCTTTGTGACGATTGTTATTTGTTCTTTATTTTTTCAGTTAGGACTCTAATCGTCTCTTCTATATCTGGATTTCTTTCCATATCTTCTCTAATTTTATCACAAGCATGCATTACTGTTGTATGGTCACGTCCTCCGAACTCTTCACCGATTTTTGGCAAGGAGGCATCTGTAAGTTCTCGACATAGATACATGGCTATCTGTCGAGGAAAAGCCACAGATCTGGTTCGTTTGCGTATTTTCATATCCTTAACTTTTAGATCGTAATACTCGGCAACAACTTCTTGAATGGTATTTATGGAAATTTTGCTATTTTTAGCTGCAGGTAATATATCTTTCAGTGTTTCTTTTGCAAAATCGACAGAGAGCTCTGTACCTGTAAGAGATGCTTGAGCTACTAGGCGAATTAGAGCACCCTCTAGTTCTCTAATGTTAGTGTCAATTCTTTCAGCGATAAAGCGTATGATGTCATCGGCAACATCTAAATCTTCTAGTTGTGCTTTTTTTCGTAAGATAGCGTTTCTTGTTTCTAGGTCGGGTGGTTTAATGTCTGAGATTAATCCCCATTCAAATCGCGATCTTAGACGATCTTCTAGAGTAGGTATTTCCTTTGGTGGCCGATCACTTGAGATAACAATTTGCTTATTTGCTTCATGTAAAGCATTGAATGTATGGAAAAACTCTTCTTGAGTCCCTTCCTTACCAGCTAGGAACTGAATATCATCAACAAGAAGAATATCCACAGTCCGATAACGATTCCGAAACTCAATAGTTTTGCTATCTCTAATAGAGTTGATGAGTTCGTTTGTAAATGTTTCTGATGATACGTAAACTACCCGGGCATGAGGATTTTTTCTCAGCATTTGATGAGCAATGGCTTGCATCAAGTGTGTTTTACCTAACCCTACCCCTCCGTAGATGAACAGAGGGTTATACGCCCTAGCGGGTGCCTCTGCGACAGCTAAAGCAGCAGCATGAGCTAGTCGATTGCTGTTACCAATAACAAAGGTTTCAAAAACGTATTTAGGATTTAGTGGTTGACTCGTGTAGGTATTTCGTTCGTTGGTTATCTTAGTAGCAGGAACAGTTAAGGCTAGTTCCTCTTGAGTCACACGAGTGAAATCTTCAGTTTTTACAGCTTGCTCTTCATCTGGTTCTGGCACGATAAGATGTAATTTAATCTCTTTTCCTGTTACCTCTTCAAGTGTTTTTTGCATTAAGCCCGAATATTTTTCACTGATCCATTCACGGGCAAAATGATTTTGCACAGCCACTATTATTGAGTCTTCGTAGTATGCAAGAGGACGGGTATTTTTAATTAGTGTTTCAAAAACAGGTCTTGAAAGGTCCTGTTGTAGGATAGCTAGTGATTGGTTCCACAGTTCATTTAGTTCAGATTTCACAATCATATACCTCCAAGTACAAACAGAGAATTAACAAGAAAACCACAACTTTATACACAGGTTATCCACAGCCAAAAAACTCAACCCTACTTTTTGCTGGATTTGAAGCGATGGAGGGAAATGGTAGCGCGTTAACATAATACTTAAATTTGTGTTGCAAGAATTATGTTTTTCGCAAAAAAGATAAGTAAAATCCGGTTTTCCGTAGCATTGACTTAAGTTACATCTAGCATTATGTTACTTTATAGGCTATTAACAAATTATGCACAACGTTATCCACAGGTTGTGCATAAGATAGCTTGTTCGGTTGTCTTGTGGATATCTTTGGACGTATCTACATAATATCAGAAGGAATATGGGGTGGCAATACGAAAACTTAGTTTGATAAGGTTATTAAGGAGGGAGGTAGAGCAATTTCTCCTGCTCCCAGGAGTCTTTTGCTCGACATATAATGAAAATAACCAATGAAGATGTTTTGTTGATAGTGGATGTGCAGAAGGATTTTTGTCAGGGAGGTAGCCTTGAAGTTTCTGAGGGTGATATGATTGTACCGCTTCTAAATGAATATATTAGGAGAGTCAGTACAGCTAAGGGACATATATACTTATCGAGAGATTGGCATCCTGAAAATCATGTATCCTTCTTAGAGCAGAATGGTCCTTGGCCGAAACATTGTATAGCCAATTCAAAGGGTGCTGAGTTTCATGAGGACTTAATACTGCCTGATTTATTTACTGTTGTCTCTAAGGGTGTTGATGCTGATACGGAGGCTTACAGTGCTTTTCAGGGTACCTCTTTAAGCAGTGATCTAAAAAGTCGAAGCGTCAAAAGACTGTTTGTTGGTGGGTTGGCAACAGATGTTTGTGTTAAGGAGACTATTCTGGATGCACTTGAGGAAGGGTTTGTTGTCTATTTCTTAGAGGATGCTAGCAGAGGTGTTTCTAAAGATGGCATAGATGAAACCTATAGGTTGTTAAGGGATAAAGGAGTAGATTTTGTTTCTCTTGAGAACTTTGCTTGACCGGAAGGGAGATGTCAGTTAAAATGTTCTTGTCTATGACAGGGGTTATTGTGCCCTTTTTTAGGGTATTTTTTGAATAGAAGTGTGGGGGGGTAGTAGAAATGAAGAGGACTTTTCAGCCTAACACAAGAAAGCGTAAGAGAGTTCATGGTTTTCGTCGTCGTATGAGAACACCTGGTGGACGTCGTGTTCTGTCTGCTAGAAGGGCACGTGGCAGAAAGAGAGTAGCCATTCGCTAGGTTCCCAGATGAAGGGAGCGGGCGTTAATGAATGAAGAACGCCTTAGAGCAAAGAGTGAATTCAATTTGGTATTTGAACAAGGACAGTCCTATGCCAATAAGGCGGCTGTCCTCTATGTATATCAGGATGTGGTTGGTAGGAAAGCTGGATTTTCGGTTAGCAAACGTGTGGGAAATGCGGTAGCCCGTAATCGAGTTCGGCGAATCATGAAAGAGGTATACAGAGGTTACAGGCAAGAACTGAACCCGAACGTTTATCTGATTGTGATAGCTCGAAAGGGTATTGAAAGAATGAGTTTTTTTGAGATTAAGGATTATATAGGTCTGCTTTTTAAGAAAGCTGACATTTTGCAAGGAGAGGATTAAAAGGTGAAGCAGTTAATGATGTGGTTGATTCGCTTTTATAGGAACTACATTTCACCTCATAAGCCTCCGACCTGTCGATTTCACCCTACATGTTCAGCTTATGCTCTAGAAGCGTATGAAAAACATGGGTTTTTTAAGGGTAGCTATCTGGCAATTACTCGTGTTCTGCGTTGTCACCCCTTAAATCCTGGTGGTTATGACCCAGTTCCGGAGTTTCAGAAGAAAGACAATGCACGGAAAAGTGTGGTATATTGGTTGAAGATGAAGAAATAATAAGGGTAGCTTTGGCTGCCAAGGATAGAGGAGGGGCCTAGTTTGTGGCAGGGATTAATTGACTTGCTAGCTAACAGTATTAATTTTTTCTATAACTTGTCTGGCAATTACGGAATGGCCATTATCTTAGTTACGGTGGCCATCAGGTTAATACTTCTACCTTTAACCTGGTCGCAATCAAAATCAATGCGAAAGATGCAGCTGTTGCAACCAGAAATTAAAAAGCTGCAAGAGAAGTACAAGAATGACAAGCAGAAAATAAATGAAGAGACAATGAAGTTGTGGAAGGAAAATAATGTGAACCCGGCTGCAGGATGTTTACCTTTTCTGGTGCAGCTTCCTGTATTATGGGCATTCTTTATAGCACTGCGTGAGTTTGACTTTATCGGTGCAGCAAATTTTCTTTGGATACAGGATCTTTCTTTAGCTGATCCACTGTATCTTCTCCCCATTTTAGCTGGATTAACTACGTACTGGCAGACTAAGATGACTACTAGCTCTAGCGCAGATAGTTCCCAACAGTGGATGGTATATCTTATGCCTGTTTTCATTGCCTGGATTAGTACTCAGTTTCCGGCTGGTTTATCGCTTTACTGGGTAACTAGTAATCTTTTCAGTATAGCCCAGCAATATGGTATTATGTATGGTGAGCGAGGAGAGACTGCATAATGCAAGAAAAAATCTTTGTTGGAAAAACAATTGAGGCAGCTCTTGCTGAAGCATTTGATGAGTTCGGTGTTGAGCTCGATGATATTCAATATGAGGTACTCGATGAAGGCAATAAGGGTTTTCTTGGATTTTTGGGTCAAAAGGAAGCTCGTGTGAGAGTCTCAGTGATTCCAAACAGAATAGATTTGGCAGTTGAGTTCTTAGAGGGATTAGTTAAGAGGCTGGGAATCGAAACTGATATTAGAGTAACCGAAGCAGAGAGACAGATTAATATTGATTTTCTTGGAGACAATATTGGGTTGCTCATTGGCTATCATGGCGAAACATTAAATGCTTTACAATATCTAGTTAATGTGGTAGCTAGTAAGCAGGATAGAGACTACAAACCAATTGTGCTTGATGCTGAGGGTTATCGACAACGCAGAGAAGAGGCCTTAGCACGGCTTGCAAGGAAGACAGCGGAGAAGGTTAGAAGGTATGGAAGGGCTATCTCCTTAGAACCTATGTCAGCTCAGGAAAGGCGAATTATCCATGTAGCGTTACAGAATGATATCTATGTGGAGACTTCCAGCAAAGGAGAGGAACCATACCGTAAAGTAGTTATTGCTCCAATGCGATGAAGATATTTTGATTGTATTAGAGCCCGACTGGCGTTGCTATGCCCTGTCGGGCTCTTTTTGAGGGGAGGAACAACTTTGTCTGAATTCGATACTATTGCAGCTTTAAGCACTCCTCCGGGTGAGGGTGGAATAGGAGTCATTCGGATTTCTGGTTCGAAAGCAGTTGAAATTGCAGAACGTATTTTCCGCAAGAAGAAGGGTAGCTTAGCAGGGGCCTTAGGATTTACGGTTCATTATGGACATGTTGTTTCATTCCCTGATGGTGTAGTAATTGATGAGGGGTTAGCCCTTGTGTTCCGGCAACCCCATTCATATACCGCTGAAGATGTAGTAGAAGTTCATTGTCATGGAGGTTTCTTAGTAGTTCAAAGAGTGTTGGAGAACATTCTCGGTGCCGGCGCTAGGTTAGCTGAACCAGGTGAATTTACTAAGAGAGCTTTTTTGAATGGCCGTCTTGATCTGGTTCAGGCTGAAGCCATTATGGATATTATAAGAGCAAAAACAGATAAGGCTCAAGATGTAGCACTAGCCCAGCTTGAAGGTGGATTGTCTGCAAAGATAGGGGCTATGAGACAAGAGATATTTCAGCTAATTGCCGAGATTGAGGCAAGTATTGATTTTTCTGAACATGAAGTTCCTGATGTTGATGAACACTACATGATTGAGCTTATACAGCAGTGGCAGGACTTGATTGAGGAGACTCTTGCGAATGCTCAAAAGGGAAAGATATTTCGGGATGGCCTAAAAACGGTTATTCTTGGCAGGCCTAATGTGGGGAAATCATCTTTGTTAAATGCGCTGGTGCGTGAGGAAAGAGTCATAGTTAGTCAAATTCCAGGAACGACTAGAGATGTTATTGAAGAGTATATCAATGTTAAAGGCATACCGGTTAAAATTATGGATACGGCTGGAATTAGAGATACAAGTGATGAGATTGAACAGATAGGTGTCAAAAGAAGCAGGGGAGTCGCTGAAGAAGCAGATCTTTTAATTGCCGTTTTTGACGGTAGTGACAGTTTGACTGAAGATGATATTACGGTATTAAATATTCTTAGAGATTCTGGGGTTAGCAGTATAAAAATTATCAATAAGATTGATAAAACTCAGGGAACTATAGTCTCTGAGATGCAAGAACTCGGTATAGATGAAAATGACATAGTTTACATTTCGGCCGTAGAGAAAAAAGGTATTGATAGTCTGGAAGAAAAAATCTTTGAATTGGCTATAGGGACTGAGCCTGATAAAGAAGCTCTGGTGAGCAATCTTAGACATAGAGATTTGTTAAAGAAGGCCGAGGAGCAGTTAGCTGCGGCTTTACAAACATCGATAGCCGGATTTCCCCAGGATTTGGTGGTCATAGATATTAGAGGAGCATTTAGTACTCTTGGTGAGATTACTGGGGAAACGGCCAGTGAGGATGTTCTTGATGAGATTTTTGCCCGTTTTTGCATTGGAAAGTAGGGGGGACCTAAAGTGGGGCGATATATTGATAGCTATGATATCGTAGTGGTAGGTGGAGGGCATGCCGGTATTGAGGCTGCACTGGCCGCTGCTCGTCTAGGAGCAAAAACACTTATGCTTGTTACTAATCTTGAGAGTATAGGTAGTATGCCATGTAATCCATCTGTAGGTGGACCCGGTAAAGCTCAACTAGTTCGCGAGATTGATGCCTTAGGTGGACAAATGGCGCTTGCCGTTGATAATACTGCTCTACAAATGCGAATGCTTAATACTGGTAAAGGACCAGCAGTACAATCTTTAAGAGCGCAGTCAGATAAGAAACAATATAGCCGGTTAATGCGGCAGGTAGTTGAACAGCAGGACAAGTTAGTTGTTAAACAGGCGATGGTTACCAGGCTTCTGGTGGCGGAGGGAAAAGTTAAAGGCATTGAAATGAGCACAGGTGTTCGTTATGGGGCGAAAAGGGTTATCCTTGCTACTGGTGTTTTTATGGATTCAAAGGTCATAACCGGGGACGCTGTATCTGAAGCCGGTCCGAACGGACTTTTGCCTGCACGTGGACTGAGCAGATCATTAAGAAATCTTGGTTTTGAGTTGGGTAGATTTAAGACAGGGACATCTCCTCGAGTTGATGGTAGAACTGTTAACTTTAAGGTAATGGTTAGGCAAGATGGGGATAGTGAAGTGCATAATTTTTCTTTTGCTTCCGATGTTAAAGAAAGAAAACAGTTGCCTTGTTGGCTTACATATACCACAGAGGATACTCATGAGATCATCCGCAAGAATCTAAGTAGAGCACCTTTATATACTGGTATAATCGAAGGTACTGGGCCGAGGTACTGCCCGTCTGTGGAGGATAAGATTGTTAAGTTTGCAGACAAGGGAAGCCATCAGATTTTTCTTGAACCTGAGGGTAGAGATACAAATGAGTACTACATTTTAGGATTATCTACAAGTTTGCCTGAAGATGTTCAGTGGGAAATGGTAAGAAGTATTCCTGGTTTGGAAAAGGCTGAGATAATTCGCCCCGGCTATGCCATTGAGTATGACTATTTGATTCCGACGCAGTTAAAGTTGTCCTTGGAGACCAAATTGATTCATGGATTGTATACGGCAGGACAGATTAATGGGACATCTGGTTACGAAGAGGCTGCGGCTCAAGGATTAGTGGCAGGAATTAATGCGGCAAGGTCTTTGAATCACTTGGAGCCAGTTGTTTTTGATCGGTCACAGGCATATATTGGAGTCTTAATCGATGATTTGGTTACTAAAGGAACTAATGAGCCTTATCGTATTCTAACATCTCGAGCCGAGTATCGGTTAATTTTGCGTCAGGATAATGCTGATCTTAGACTAACAGAGATTGGATATGAAGTGGGTCTTATATCCAATGAGCGTTATGCCCTCTTTACACAAAAGAGAGAGGAAATTGAAACAGAGAAACAGCGATTGAGATCAGTGAGAGTGTTGCCAAAGAGTGAGGTTCAGGAGGTTCTGCAGACGATGGAAAGCGTACCTCTTAAGGAGCCAGCATATGTAGCTGATTTGATTAGAAGACCAGAACTCAGTTATGCTAAACTAGCACAATTGGATACTGAGAGACCAAATCTTACTGAGGATGTATGGCGACAGGTAGAGATTCAGCTAAAGTATGGTGGGTATATTGATAAGCAACAATCACAAATTGAGAGATTTAAGAAGATGGAGAGAAAGCTGATACCTACTGATCTTGATTATGGAAGTATTAGAGGGCTTTCAATTGAGGCACAGCAAAAACTCAGCTCAATCAGACCAGACTCGATAGGAAGAGCTATGAGGATATCCGGAGTGTCTCCAGCAGATATTAATGTATTGCTTATCTACTTAGAGAACAGGAGAAGACAAGTAACTGAACAGTAGGAGGAGAGTGCTATTCTGTACAACGAGAGACTGTTTAGGAAAACCTGGCAAGAAGGATTAGAAAGGTTAGGGCTTGAATGTCAGAACCATGATTTAGTTTGGCAACATTACTTATGTATGGTTGAAGCCAATAAAAAACTTAACCTAACCAGGATTACTGAAGAACAGGAGGCTGCCGAGAAACACTTTCTTGACTCGGTTGCTCTTTTTTTGCTTTGGAAGGGCAAGGGCAAGGTTCTTGATATAGGAAGTGGGGCCGGATTCCCTGGCATGGTTCTGGCAGTTTGCAATACAGACTTGTCAGTAACCCTTTTAGAGACGGTAAAAAAGAAGTCGGATTTCCTTGTCGAACTGAGAGAAAAACTAGCAGCTGAGAGTGTCGATGTTCAATGGGGTAGAGCAGAAGATTATGCTCATATGTCATCTTATCGTGCCCAGTTTGATCTTGTTACGGCAAGGGCAGTAGCATCTTTAGCTGTTCTTTTTGAACTTGCAGGTGCTTTTGTGCGACCAGGAGGGCATTTTATAGCTTATAAAGGCCCCTCATATCAGGAAGAATTGAAGGAAGCGGCTACAGCCATGAGCATTATGGGACTTGAACTAGTTGAGACCAGACAAGTTGAGTTTCCTCGTACTGAGAGAAGTGTAGTCTTGATGGACTTCCTAAAGGTTTTAGATACACCGCAACAGTATCCTCGCAAGGCTGGTATACCTCAGAAGAAACCCCTTTAGGAGAAAGAAAAGAGCTGACCTAACAGGAATGCTCAAATATGCGCAGAATTTATTTTAATGACTAATTAAGTATTGGCCACAAAGGGCGGTGCTAAGATTGAAAAACAATTGGTGGAGAAGGTCTGAAGATGCTGAACAGGCTGCTACTCAAGCACCTGAGGAAGTCTCAGGAGAGTATCAGGTACAAAACATAGCCCTTGATGACATTATTGTTAATCCGTATCAGCCTCGAAAGGCGTTTTCTCGTGGGGAACTTGAAGAACTAGCTGAATCTATTAAAGAGATGGGTGTTATGCAACCAGTTATTGTTAGAGAACGAGGCAATTTGTTTGAGCTAGTTGTGGGTGAACGCAGGTTGCGGGCCAGCAGAATGGCCGGTTTAACAACTATCCCTGCTATTATTCGCAGATTGGATGATAGGGAAACAGCTGTTTTTGCTTTGATTGAGAACCTGCAGAGAGAAGATTTAGATCATTTTGAAGAAGCAGAGGCTTTTCAGTTAATCATTGAGGAGTTTGGTTTAACACAGGAGGAACTTGCCAGACAAATGGGCAAGAGTCAATCTACGATTGCCAACAAGTTGAGACTACTCAAACTTGAGACAGACATTCGAGAAACCGCTAGAGCTGAAGGTTTAAGCGAAAGGCACGCCAGAGCTCTTCTTAGACTACCAAACCAGGAAGAACAGAGACGATTGGTAAACAAGTTTGTGAGGGAGAAGATGAATGTAAGGGAAGCTGAGGAGGCTGTGGAACAGCGCCTTGAGGCTTTAACCATTCAAGGCAAGAGCGATGAAAAAGGGAAAGTTGTTCGTGTAATTAGAGATGTTCGCATTTTTCTAAACTCATTCAAACAGGCAGTTAAAACATTGAAGCAAATGGGCATAGAGGCTGAAATGGAACAACGCGAAGATGAAGAATGGATTACTGTTGAGGTGCGGATTCCAAAGAATCAGGTACAGAAATAATGTTTCACGTGAAACAATCGAAGCGGGGGTGAGAATATGGGTCGTGTGATCGCAGTTGCCAATCAAAAGGGTGGGGTAGGAAAGACGACGACTACCGTCAACCTGGCGGCAAGTCTAGCAGAGAAGGGGCAGAGGGTGCTTGTCATAGATATAGATCCTCAGGGGAATGCCACTAGTGGTTTGGGTTTGAACAAACAACGGATAAGAAAGAGTCTTTATGATGTTTTGATAGAAGAGGCGAGCTTCAGTGAGATTGTTTTGCCAACCGGGATTTCGGGGTTGTCGGTAGCACCTTCAACTATAGATCTGGCAGGAGCTGAAATTGAGCTGGTATCGGTTATATCCCGTGAAAAGAGATTAAGAGAAACCTTGCTTCATGACAGAAACGATTACGATATTATTCTTGTTGATTGCCCGCCTTCCTTAGGGCTTCTTACAGTCAATGCCTTGACTGCTGCTGATGGAGTGTTGATTCCGATTCAATGTGAGTATTATGCATTGGAGGGCTTGACTCAACTATTAAACACAATCAAACTAGTGCAACACAAGTTGAACACTGAACTGCAACTAGAAGGGGTTTTGCTAACAATGTTTGATGGGCGCACAAATCTAAGCATTCAGGTTGCCGATGAGGTGAAAAAACATTTTCGTGACAAGGTTTACCAGACAATCATCCCGCGAAACGTGAGATTGAGCGAGGCGCCAAGCCATGGTCTGCCAATTACTTTATATGATGCCAAGTCGCGAGGAGCAGAAGTATATAACGATTTAGCCAAGGAAGTGTTGTACCGTGTCCAAAGACAAGAAAAGATTGGGTAGGGGTTTGGGTGCATTATTGGAGATTGAACAGGTAGAAGTACGAGAAGTTGATGTATCTTCCATACCTGTTCATAAGATTATTCCTAACGTTTATCAACCTAGACGTATTTTCGATCAAGAAAAAATGAATGAATTAACTCAATCCATAAAGGAAAAGGGTGTAATCCAGCCTGTGATTGTTCGGGCTAGGGAAGATAGGTTTGAACTGGTTGCTGGTGAAAGGCGTTGGCGTGCCGCTAAGAGCGCAGGGCTTGAAGAAATACCAGCCGTTATACGTGATTTTACAGATCAGGATATGATGGAGATTGCTTTAATTGAAAATCTACAAAGAGAAGATTTGAATGTTATCGAAGAAGCAGAGGCCTATCAGAAACTCCTTGTAGAGTTTGGTTTCACCCAGGAAGAATTGGCAGAAAGAGTTGGTAAGAGCCGTTCACATGTAGCCAATACTTTAAGATTACTGAAGCTCTCTCCGATAACTAAAGAGTTGCTCGAGAAGAGGCAGCTATCAATGGGTCATGCTAGGGCTCTTCTTGGTGTTTCCAATGAATTAAGGCAAAGTCGCCTTGCTCAAGAAGCGGTTGCCAGAGTTCTTTCTGTTCGAGAAATAGAATCCCTTATCAAAAAAGAACGGGAAAAAGAACGACAGATGCCCAGTAAGGTAAGAAAGCAAGAAGTTACCGACCCTAATGTTCGTTCGGTTGAAGAAACTCTTGAGGATGTGCTTGGTACCCGCGTAAAAATTGAGAATCATCCCAAGAAAGGTCGCATCGTTGTTGAATACTATGGCCATGATGACCTTGAAAGAATTGTTGACCTGCTAAAGGGGAGAGCGAGGGGTTAGTAATGCTCGGTACCGCGGTAAACGCTCTTGCCATTATTATGGGCAGCCTGTTAGGGTACTTCTTGATACCCCCTTTAAGTGAGAGAATACAGAAGACGGTCTTAAACGGAATTGCTCTTGGAATTATTCTTATAGGGATTAGTAAAGCTCTAAAATCTGAAGAGTATCTCATCATTATTGTTAGTTTGGCCTTCGGTGGTTTGCTAGGTGAATCGCTAAAAATTCAGCAAGGTATTGAGACTCTAGGGGAAAAACTTCAGAAACGAGCTGATTCCAGGTATGGTGATGTCGCTACCGGTTTTATTACGGCTACTCTTGTATTCATGATTGGCGCAATGGCTGTAGTTGGTGCCATTGATAGTGGATTAAACAATGATCATTCGATTCTTTTTGCCAAGGCACTTATTGATGGAATTGTAGCTATAGTTTTTGCTTCTACAATGGGTATAGGTGTTATGTTATCGGCAATACCTGTTTTTATATATCAAGGGAGTATAGCCCTATTAGCAGGATTTTTTGCAGCTCTTTTATCTGCTGAAATTCTGGCTGTAATGGAGGCCATTGGCGGTTTGCTGATAGCTTTAATTGGTCTTAATATGCTAGGGGTAACAAAGGCAAGAGTAGCTAACTTGTTACCGGCCATGTTCATTGGACCTGTAATAGTAATGGGAATACAATTATGGTTTAGGTGATTGGAATATTTTAACACATAAGTTTTGCTAAGTCTGCATATTTGTTTGGAGAGATGATTATGGAATTTGTTCAACAGTTAAATTACATTGCAACCGAAAGTCCGGCAGTTCTCCTTTTGGTTTTAAGTGGTATGGTAATCTTCCTGTTTTTGATTCAGATAACCAGCATGTTGCGAACAAGAAAGCTTTTAAAACGCTTTAGGGCACTTCTTAATGGTGAAAATACAAATCTTGAAGAGTTGTTATTATCCCAGATAGATCAACTAGAAGCTCTTTCTAAGAACTATGAGGAACTAAAGGCTAAGCATGATAGGCTTGTAAAAAAAGAAGAGCAGACAGTAGGGAATGTAGGAATAGTGAGATTCAGTGCTTTTGCAGATACAGGCAGTGATCAGAGTTTCGCTATTGCCTTGCTAGATGACTTTGAAAACGGAGTAGTTATAAGTGGTTTGCATGGCAGGGAAGAGGCTAGGACCTATGCAAAACCAATCGAAAAAGGCCAATCAAGGTATCTCTTAACAGCGGAAGAAAAACAGGCAATTGATGAAGCAAGGAAGAAAAAGTTTCGGATTTAGGAGGATTTTGGCGAAGACGGGTAGAACTAGCGATTAGACCTTTTGGCCGGGGGAAGGGGTTTGGAGGAGTGGCAAACAAGCCGAAGCGAAAACACTTTACATTCATTGTAGTTCCGCATTCGGAAAAATCCGTTCTTAGTTTCCGGATACCTATCACTGTTATCCAGTTGATAACAGTGTTTATAGTTGCTTTTTGGATTGGGACTTTAATCTTCATTGACTCCTACAGGAACATGGGCTCCCATATGGAAGAGTTGGAAACTCTTCGCATTACCACCCGCCAACAGGCAGATCAAATTGATTACTTAGTTGGAGAGACAGATAATCTACGTCTAGCGCTTAGGGAATTGGCAGAACTAGATAGACAAGTTCGAGAGTTATTGCAGATGGATGCAGCCCGGTCTATGGCTGCTCAGCTTGAACCAAGAGATGGTGTTCAGGTTGCTGCAGCTAATAGAGGTGGGGACGAAGAAGAAGCGTTGACCGCTGCAGGCAAAGACGCAGAAAACCTAATCTCTTTGATTGATCCATTACGAACCGAGGTTGCTGTGCTTAATCAAAGTTTGGAACGATTAAAGGGTACACTAGCTGATGAGCAGGATTTATATGAACATACACCAAATGTTTGGCCAACTAACGGAATTATCAGCTCTTTTTACGGTTATCGTAAGTCACCTTTTGGTTGGACAAGGGAGTTTCATAGTGGCATAGATATTGCTGCTCCTCATGGGACTCCTATCAGAGCTACCGCAAATGGTGTTGTCACTTATGCTAGCTGGTACTCTAGCTATGGCCTTTATGTCAGTATAGATCATGGGTATGGTATTGAAACTAACTATGGCCATGCATCTAAAATACTTGTTAAGGTTGGACAAGAAGTAACTAAGGGTGATGTTATTGCTTATGTGGGTAGTACCGGGCGAAGTACTGGGCCACACTTGCATTATGAAGTGGTTCGTGATGGTCAAACGGTAAATCCTATATACTATCTTGATGATTAAGGTTGGGGGAGAGGACAAGGTATGTTATCAGGTAGATCCAATCCAGAAAGAGTTGACACTATAGTCGGTAAAGAGACCCTGCTAAATGGAACAATCACCGGTAAAGGTTCTATTCGTATTGATGGTAAGGTTGAAGGGGATATACGTTATGAAGGTGATGTGTTTGTAGGTGAGACTGCCATCGTTAAAGCGAATATTGCAGCTCGTAACCTGACAATAGCGGGACAGGTACATGGTAATGTGGAAATACAGGGCAGATTAGATTTGGTTAGTAGTGGTAAGCTTTATGGAGATCTTAAAGCAAAGACTTTACAAATTGCCGATGGAGCAATTTTCATTGGTAAGAGTGAAACTTATGATCCTCAAAAACAAAAGCAACAAGAAAAGAATGAGGGCAAGGCATGATACACCTTGGCTTTAATAACTATTCCCCAGTCCTTTTGGATGGGGATTTTTTCTAACTGCGTTATTTTAGGGGGAGTTGGGGTATGCAACCATATTTCATTGTTAATCCTCAGGCCGGTAGTGGGCGTACAGAAAAAATATGGCCTAAATTAAAAGAACAGCTTGAAACTCAAGGCATGAATGTTGCTGTTAGTATGACTGCTAGTCCAGCAGAAGGTACTGTCATTGCTAAGAATGCTGTAGAACAGGGTTATGATACAGTTGTTGCTGTTGGAGGAGACGGTACAGTCCATGAGGTTGTTAACGGTATTGTTAATACAGGGGTCAAGTTGGCGGTGATTCCAACAGGTACAGGTAATGACTTTGCAAGAGTGATGGGAATACCATCTGATTGGTCCGAGGCAGCAAAGGTTCTATCAAGGGGTAGGGTTAGAAGGATTGATCTGGGTTGGCTTAATGACCGATACTTTGTCAATATCGGCGGAGTTGGTTTTGACGCTGAAGTAGCTGCTGCAGCCAATCGCTTCAAGAAACGCATGCCTGGGCGAGTACCAGGTATGGTGCCATATGTTTTTGGTATTCTGCAAATGCTGTTCTCTTATATGAATAAGGACATGAATATCACACTTAGAGGACCAGAAGGTGAAATTATCTTAAATCCTAGGACTTTTTTAGTGGCAGCAGGGAACTCAGCCTATACCGGAGGTGGTATGCATATCTGTCCGGGAGCTTCTCTGTCAGATGGTCTGTTTCACGTGGTTTTAGCAGAAGACTTAAGCAAGTTAGATACCCTTCTGCTGTTACCTAGGGTTTTCTCTGGTAGTCATGTAAAGCATAAGAAGGTGTCTCAATTCCTTGCTGAAGAGATAGTAGTTACCTGTGAACAAGAGTTGAACGTATATGCAGATGGAGAAGTGTATGCAGTGACTCCGGCTCACTTTAAAGCAATGGCCGGAGCGCTAGAAGTAATTATATCTTAATTTAGAAAGGGGCCCTATGGCCCCTTAAGTGTGCGCCCGGCATGGGCGGTAACTTGGCGGTGAAAGTCCGCTATGGGCTTGGC